>NZ_JBIVOI010000001.1:0-569192 GCF_044754045.1 Neobacillus sp. NPDC093182 | reverse complement strand
ATGGTGAGTTGATGAAATAGGGGAACAATCCCGGCATGATTGTGCCCATAAATGGTGAGTCGATGAAATAGGGGAACAATCCTGGCATGATAGTGCCGATAAATGGTGAGTTGATGAAATAGGGGAACAATCCCGGCATGATTGTGCCCATAAATGGTGAGTCGATGAAATTGGGGAACAATCCCGGCATGATTGTGCCCATAAATGGTGAGTCGATGAAATAGGGGAACAATACTGGCATGATTGTGCCGATAAATGGTGAGTTGATGAAATAGGGGAACAATCCCGGCATGATAGTGCCGATAAATGGTGAGTTGATGAAATAGGGGAACAATACTGGCATGATAGTGCCGATAAATGGTGAGTTGATGAAATAGGGGAACAATCCCGGCATGATTGTGCCGGTAAATACGGAATAGATTAAATAGGGGAAAAATCATCCTCCTTAGATGTTCTTATCCCTATAGAAATACTTGAATTTATAGGGGAGTATGTTATATTTTTCTAGGGTAAAAGATATAGATAAGTCGAATTTTAATTTTTGGAGGATTCACATGCTGCATCAATTTTCTCGTAATGAACTTGCCATTGGCAAAGAAGGCCTAGATATTATGAAAAACAGTACCGTCGCTGTGTTAGGAATTGGCGGTGTCGGCTCTTTTGCTGCTGAGGCACTTGCACGCTCTGGAGTAGGCCGTCTGATACTAGTTGATAAAGATACAGTTGATATCACGAATGTAAACCGTCAGCTGATCGCACTCCTGTCAACAGTTGGACAACCAAAGGCTGAACTTATGAAAGAACGGATTAAAGACATAAATCCCGAATGTGAAGTTATTGCTTTAAAAATGTTTTATACAGAAGAGACGTATGAAGAATTCTTTAGCCATGGTTTGGACTTTGTCGTTGACGCTTCTGATACGATTATTTGTAAAATTCATCTCATGAAGGAATGTCTAAAAAGAAATATACCGATTATCTCAAGCATGGGGGCAGCCAACAAAATGGACCCAACCCGCTTCCAAATTGCCGATATTTCAAAAACGCATACAGATCCAATCGCTAAAGTAATCCGCACAAAGCTTCGTAAAGACCGAATCCATAAGGGCATTCCAGTGGTCTTTTCCGATGAAAGTCCGATTGTAATCCGTGAAGATGTCAAGAAAGAGGTTGGAAACGCGAATGCGCCAATTCGTAAAGCACAAATGCCGCCATCCTCAAATGCCTTCGTCCCATCTGCATGTGGATTAATCATGGCAAGCTATGTAGTAAGACAGTTGCTGGCAGATATTAAAATTACACGTGTAGCTGACGAAAAATAATACAAAGCCCCGAACCCTAGTGGCCGGGGTTTATTTTTTTGATAAAAATGGGAAATTTATCTATAATACGGTAAACTTGATGGAGAGAGGGGGAAGTTTTTTGGATTCAATCGTAGCTATAAAAGATGTTAGCAAAGTGATAAAAGGAAGAACGATTATAGATCATATCAGCTTTGAGGTCAATAAAGGTGAAGTTTTTGGATTTCTTGGACCAAATGGAGCAGGTAAAACAACCACTATTCGAATGATTGTTGGTCTGATTGACATTACATCAGGAGATATCTTGATAGGTGGTAAAAGTATAAAAACGAATTTTGAAGATGCAGTCAGACATGTCGGGGCCATTGTAGAAAATCCTGAAATGTATAAATTCCTTAGCGGCTATCAAAATCTCATTCATTATGCACGAATGGTAAAAGGAATTACCAAGGAAAAAATCGATGAGACAGTTAAGCTTGTCGGATTATCAGACAGAATTCATGATAAAGTAAAAACGTACTCACTTGGTATGCGGCAAAGACTGGGATTGGCACAGTGCCTTTTACACGATCCCAAAGTATTGATCTTGGATGAACCGACAAACGGACTGGATCCTGCAGGGATAAGAGAGATTCGTGATTATATCCGTCTTCTAGCAAGGGAAAAAAATATGGCAGTCATTGTTTCAAGCCATATCCTTTCTGAAATGGAAATGATGTGTGACCGGATTGGGATTATTCAAAATGGGCAGCTTATCGATGTCCAATTGGTACAAGAGTTTGTGCACGGCAACAGTGCAAGTTTTGAGTTTGAGGTTATTCCAAGTGAAAAGGCAGTAACTCTTGTAAAATCAAACTTTCCAACTATCCCTGTTACTCCTTCACGAAACGGTATAACGCTGGAGCTGCCAAAAGAAAATGTACCAGCAATGGTAAAAAAGTTCGTTGAAGAGGAAATTCAAGTGTTTGGTATTAAAGAAGTATCCAAAACATTAGAAGACCGCTTCCTTGAAGTGACCGCAGATAAGGGGGCTACCGACCATGATTAATCTAATTCGTAATGAATTAATGAAGATTTTTAGAAGACCTGGAACCTATGTCATGATTGGTATTCTATTAGTAATTATCTCGGTCACAGGAATCTTTATGAAATATAACCTCGTCGAAGAGGAACCCAATGTGACGGAAGAATGGAAGCCGGTATTACAACAGGAAAATGAGGCATTGAAAAAGCAATTAGAGTCAAGCCCTATTAAAATGGAGCAAGAGTACTATAAAAAGCAAATTGCTATCAATGAATATAGGATTGAGTATGATATTCCTTTTCGGGAAAAGTATAATGTCTGGTCATTCGTAAAAGACAATTCAGAGCTTATTTTATTAGCAGGGTTGTTTACGATTGTGATTTCTGCAGGAATCGTAGCAAGTGAATTTAATTGGGGCACGATTAAACTATTATTAATTCGTCCTATCAATCGAAGTAAGATTCTATTATCAAAGTATTTAACTGTACTATTGTTTGCTTTGATGATGATAGGAATCTTATTTGGTTTTTCAGCCCTGCTTGGCGCCATCCTTTTTGGATTCCCGGAACAAGCACTTCCTTATTTGAATTATTTTAATGGCAAAGTAACCGAACAGCATATCGTTGTTCACTTAATTATTCACTATGGTTTAGGTTCGATTGAAATGATTATGCTGACAACGATGGCTTTCATGATTTCATCTGTCTTCCGAAACAGCTCTTTGGCGATTGGGTTATCTTTGTTTTTGATGTTCACAGGTGGTCAATTCACGGCACTATTGTCAATGAAGTTTGATTGGGCAAAATACATTTTATTTGCGAATACAAATTTGATGCAGTATATCGAGGGAACGCCTCTCCTAGAGGGAATGACGATGACATTCTCTATCATCATGCTTATTATCTACTTTGTGATTTTTCAATTCCTGGCATTCTATGTCTTTAAAAAGAGAGATGTTGCAGCTTAAAAATAACCACTGGGGAGCCCCAGAGGTTATTTTTTTCTAGTTAATTTTTCATACACACTCGCCAGTGCCTGTTCAAATTTACCTGTTTTCTTAGGTTGATAATATTGCTTGTTCTTTAATTTGTTAGGCAGATATTGCTGTGGTACCCAGCCGGATTCATAATCATGTGGATATAAGTATCCAATTCCTCGTCCCAGCTCTTGTGCCCCTTTATAGTGTGCGTCACGTAAATGGTCCGGTACTTCACCAATATTTCCTCTTTGGATATCGGAAATAGCTTCGCTGATTGCTATTACTGCGGAGTTGGATTTCGGCGATAAACATAACTCGATTACGGCATTTGCCAAGGGAATTCTAGCTTCAGGAAATCCAATTCTTTCCGAAGTTTCAATCGCAGCTAATGTACGTGCCCCTGCCTGTGGACTAGCCAGACCAACATCTTCGTAGGCAATTACGAGTAACCTTCTGCTAATACTCTGAAGATCACCTGCTTCAATTAATCTTCCAAGATAATGCAGGGCCGCATTCACATCACTTCCGCGAATTGATTTTTGAAACGCAGAAAGCACATCATAATGACCATCACCATCTTTATCCGAGCCATAACTCTTCTTTTGCATGCATTCTTCGGCCGTTTTAATCTCAATATGGATGACTTCCTCTGCATCCTTGTCGGTCGAAAGGACGGCAAGTTCTAGTGCATTTAACGAGCTCCGGACATCTCCATTCGAGCCGTTCGCAAAATGAGTCAATGCCTCTTCGGTAATATCAATCTTCAGCTTTCCGAAACCACGCTCTTCGTCTCCGATGGCACGGATTAATGCAAGTTTGATTTCATCAGGTGTTAGTGGTTTGAGCTCGAAAATTTGACAGCGGCTGCGGATGGCAGGGTTAATCGCATGATAGGGGTTACTTGTTGTGGCACCAATTAGGGTAATCATGCCATTTTCTAAAAAAGGTAATAGGAAATCCTGTTTTCCTTTATCAAGCCGATGGACTTCATCCAAGAGCAGAATTACTTTGCCGGACATTTTTGCTTCCGCTGCAACGATTTCCATGTCTTTTTTATTGTTAGTGACCGCGTTCAGTGTACGGAAGGCATATTTGGTGCTGCCGGCGATGGCACTTGCAATCGAGGTTTTACCTATGCCTGGCGGTCCATATAAAATCATTGATGTCAGTTGTTTTGCTTTTACCATGCGGGCAATGATTTTATCATCTGCCACCAGGTGCTGCTGTCCGACGATCTCTTCAATTGTTCTAGGGCGCATTCGAAATGCCAGCGGCTTTTGCTGCATACTTCATCTCTCCAACTAAATAAATGAGTTCCATTTAACTCTACCATTTTCTCAGCGAAAAGCATATTAAAGTACAATATGATATAATTGCTAATGCCTATCAAATTACTTTGTATTTAATAATGAATTAAAATAATAGAGGTGTAAAAAATGAGAATTTCAACAAAAGGCCGATACGGATTAACGATCATGATTGAACTTGCTAAAAATCAAGGGGAAGGGCCAACATCGTTAAAAACGATTGCCCAAGCAAACAACTTATCTGAACATTATCTTGAACAGCTCATCGCTCCTTTAAGAAACGCTGGCTTAGTGAAAAGTATCCGCGGTGCCTATGGTGGTTATATCCTAGCTGATACTCCAACCAAAATTACCGCTGGTGATGTCATTCGCGTACTTGAGGGACCGATTACACTTGTGGAAGGAATTGAGGATGAGGAGCCTGCACAGCGCGAGCTTTGGATTCGAATTCGTGATGCGATAAAATCCGTTCTCGACAATACAACGTTAGAAGATCTGGCTAGTCATAGTAACGATACAGAAACAGATGGTTATATGTTTTACATTTAATGTTAACAGTAGAATAGAGAATTTATTTTGATTGAAGGTGGAACGATGGAAAGAATCTATCTTGACCATGCTGCTACAACTCCCATGCACCCAAGGGTGATTGAAAAAATGATGGAAGTAATGAATAACAATTATGGTAATCCCTCTAGCATTCATTCTTTTGGACGGGAAGCACGGCACCATATTGACTTGGCACGAGAAACGTTGGCTAGGAGTATTGGCGCTAAGGAAAATGAGATTATTTTTACAAGCGGTGGTACAGAAGCAGATAATATGGCATTATTTGGTGTCGCTGAAAGTAGTCAACATTTAGGGAAGCACATTATTACCACTCAGATAGAACACCATGCCGTATTACATGCCTGTCAGAAACTAGAAAAAATGGGCTTTGACGTAACCTACCTGCCAGTGGATGAAACAGGGGTAATTTCACTTGATCACCTTCGAGCAGCCTTAAGGGAAGATACCATCCTTGTATCGGTTATGTTTGGAAATAATGAAGTGGGAACCATTCAGCCAATAAAGGAAATTGGCAAGCTTCTTCAATCTCATCAGGCATTGTTTCACACAGATGCGGTTCAAGCCTATGGAATCGAAGAAATCAATGTGGAAGAACTGAATGTAGATTTATTATCTGTTTCCGCACATAAGATAAACGGACCAAAAGGGACTGGATTCCTCTATGTCCGTGACAAGGTTAAATTGGTGCCTCGAGCATATGGCGGCGAGCAGGAACGAAAAAGACGAGCCGGTACGGAAAATGTGGCAGCTATTGTCGGTTTTCAAGAGGCTGTGAAAATCGCCTCTGAAGAACGATTAGCAAAACGGGAAATGTATCAAGGATTTAAGAAAACATTTATTGAAAAGCTGACCGAACACCAAATTGATTTTTCCATAAACGGATTACTTGAACATTCAATGCCTCATGTATTAAACTTAAGCTTCCCAGGAACGAACGTGGAAGCAATGCTGGTGAATTTTGATTTAGCTGGTATAGCTGTTTCAAGTGGTTCTGCATGCACTGCAGGTTCGATTGAACCTTCACATGTCCTGGTTGCCATGTTTGGTAAAGACTCAGATGTGTTGATCAATTCCATCCGTTTCAGCTTTGGTTTTAACACAACAGGAGACCAAATTATCAAGACAGCTGAAGAAACGGCTAGAATTGTTTCTCGTCTGAAAAAATAAATGACGACAGTTTTAAAAGTAAAGAGAGGTGAGAATAAATGGAAAAGAGAGAACCAAAAGATATCCGAGTCGTAGTCGGGATGTCAGGCGGCGTCGACTCCTCTGTCGCCGCATTGTTGTTGAAACAGCAAGGCTATGATGTCATTGGAATCTTTATGAAAAACTGGGATGATACGGACGATACCGGATTTTGTACCGCAACAGAGGATTACAACGATGTAATACGTGTTTGTAATCAAATTGGTATTCCTTATTATGCGGTTAATTTTGAAAAACAATATTGGGACAAGGTTTTCACCTATTTCTTAGAAGAGTATAAGGCGGGTAGAACGCCAAACCCTGATGTTATGTGTAATAAAGAAATTAAGTTTAAAGCTTTTCTTGAGCATGCAGTGAACTTAGGTGCAGATTACTTAGCAACCGGTCATTATGCTCAAGTGGAATACCGGGACGGCGAGTACAAAATGCTCCGCGGTAAGGATGAAAATAAGGACCAGACTTATTTCTTAAATCAATTGAATCAAGAACAGTTGAGTAAGGTTATGTTTCCAATTGGTAATCTAGAAAAATCAAGAGTGCGTGAAATTGCCAAAGAAGCAAACTTGGCAACTGCAACGAAAAAAGACAGCACCGGGATCTGTTTTATCGGTGAACGTAACTTTAAAGAGTTCCTTGGACAATACCTTCCAGCTCAGCCGGGAAACATGGAAACAATGGATGGAGAAGTTAAGGGTAAGCATGAAGGTTTGATGTACCATACCATTGGGCAGCGTCATGGGTTAGGAATTGGCGGTTCAGGTGAGCCATGGTTTGCAATTGGCAAGGATTTAAAAAGAAATGTCCTTTACGTCGGACAAGGCTTCCATAATGAAAAACTGTATTCTGACTCGATTATTGCTGATAACGTAAGCTGGGTATCCAATCGGGAGAAGCCTTCTGAGTTTACATGTACAGCTAAATTCCGTTATCGCCAGGATGACAATAAAGTAACGGTACAGCTTATGGACGACAATAAAGTAAAAGTAATCTTTGATGAACCGATCCGTGCCGTTACCCCTGGCCAGGCAGTTGTATTTTACAATGGTGACGAATGTCTTGGCGGCGGTACTATCGATAAAGTTTACAAAGATGGACAACGTTTAACATATGTTGGCTAAAAAAATCCCTGATTCCATCTGGAATCGGGGATTTTTTCTCAATTTATGATATTATTTTGACTGTTCGCTAGGTTTTGTACAATTTTTGATGGGTTTTGTACATTTTTTGGTGTGTTTTGTACAAATTTCAAAGGGTTTTGTACACTTTTTAATACCTTTTGTACATTTAGACAAATATTACCAAAAACACGCCAAATAGTAGGGCGGATCCACGACCAAAATTCACGAAAATTTTTCTAATATGATATACTCTCAAGTAGAACGGAGTGATAACATGGATAAAAACCAACTAGGTGTTCAATACATGCAAGAAGGCAAGTGGGAAGAGGCTGCGAAGATCTTTAATGAGGTCATCGAAGAAAACCCACAAGATCCGATAGCATACATAAATTTTGGCAACGTGCTTTCAGCTGTTGGCGATGATGAAAAAGCATTGAAATTTTACGAAAAGGCTATTCAATTAGATGAAAATACTGCAGCTGCTTACTATAGTGCTGGTACAATATATTTTAGTAACGACGAATTTGACCAGGCTAAAAAGATGTTTGAAACGGCAATGAAAAAAGGACTTCACACAAGTGATAATTATTTCATGCTAGGTCTGACCCTTGTACAGCTTGATCAAGGTAAATTTGCACTTCCATATTTACAAAGAAGTGTCGAACTCAATGAGGATGACGCGGAAGCACGTTTTCAATATGGATTATGTCTTGCTCAATTGGAATTAATAGATGAGGCGATTGTCCAATTCGAAAAATGTATCGAATTGGATCAGGAGCATACAGACGCCCTTTATAATTTAGGTGTTTCTTATGCCTTTCAAGAAAAAGCAGATAAAGCATTAGCGATGTTTAATAAAGCACTCGAGATTCAACCAGATCATTTGTTAGCAGGACATGCAAAAAAATTGATTGAATCTACGAAATAAACCCCATTACAAAAAATTGAAAGGAGGAAGCACCCGTGGACAAGCAAAGCTCGCTTGATTTATTTGCTGAGCAGGGAAAGTTCGTAAAAGGAAAACACCTCGTTACGATTTTTCATAATGAGCAAAATCTTTACACGGTATTAAGAATTCGTGTCGAAGAAACGAATCATGAGTATGAAGACAAGGAAGCTGTGATCACCGGCTATTTTCCAAAGATTCATGAGCATGAAACCTATATTTTCTTTGGTGAGTTTAAGGACCACCCGAAGTTTGGCATGCAATTCCAAACGAAGCATTTTCGTAAAGACATTCCTCAAACAAAGCAAGGTGTAGCAGCTTATTTATCGAGCGAAATGTTTAAAGGGATTGGGAAGAAAACGGCTGAGAACATTGTTGAAACATTGGGAGAAAATGCGATTTCAAAAATTCTAAATCAGCCCTCCTTACTTGATTCTGTCCCTAAGCTTCCTCCTGATAAAGCAAAAATGCTCTATGATACGTTAATGGAGCACCAGGGTCTCGAGCAGGTCATGGTCGCTTTAAATCAATATGGTTTTGGACCGCAGCTTTCAATGAGAATGTATCAAACCTATAAGGATGAAACCCTGGATATTATTCAAAAGAATCCCTATAAACTCGTAGAGGATATTGAGGGGATTGGTTTTGGCCGGGCTGACGAGCTTGGCTATCAACTTGGAATCTCAGGCAATCATCCAGACAGAATAAAAGCAGCCTGTCTCTATTCACTGGAGAACGATAGCATGCAGACAGGACATGTATATGTGCATGTAGAGGATTTACTGATACAGGTTAAAAACCTGTTAGAAGAAAATAAACGTGATCAAATTGAATTCACCGATATTTCTACAGAGATTTTGAAACTTGAAGAAGAGGGAAAACTAGTTGGTGAGGAAAAGCGCGTCTATTTGCCTTCTTTGTATTTTGCTGAAAAAGGCTTAGTAACAAGTATTAAAAAAATACTTGAACAAAATGAATATAAGGATCAATTTCCTGAATCTGAATTTTTACTGGCGTTAGGAAATCTTGAGGAAAGACTAAACGTACAATATGCCCCAACCCAAAGGGAAGCGATCCAAACTGCATTAATGTCCCCAATGCTAATTCTTACAGGGGGGCCTGGAACCGGTAAAACAACGGTAATAAAAGGGATTGTTGAGCTTTATGCGGAATTGCATGGCTGTTCATTGGAGCCTAAGGATTATCATGCAAAGGGAGAACCCTTTCCTTTTTTGCTTGCTGCCCCAACAGGGAGAGCAGCAAAAAGGATGAGTGAATCAACCGGACTGCCGGCTGTTACGATACATCGCTTACTTGGCTTTAATGGAACAGAAGTATTTGATCATGATGACAGTAGTCCTCTAGAAGGAAAAATTCTTATTGTCGATGAGACATCGATGCTTGATATTTGGTTAGCCAATCAATTGTTTAAAGCACTGCCAGAGAATATTCAAGTCATTCTTGTCGGCGATGAAGATCAGCTGCCGTCTGTTGGGCCAGGTCAGGTGTTAAAAGATTTATTAAGATCTGAGGTTGTCCCGACGGTAAGATTAACGGATATTTATCGCCAGGCCGAAGGTTCTTCGATTATTGAACTGGCCCATGATATAAAAAAAGGTTATTTGCCAGCTAATGTGACCATGAAACAGCCTGATCGTTCATTTATCAGATGTTCAACTGCTCAGATTCCTCAGGTGATTGAAAAGGTTGCGCTGAATGCGAAAAGTAAAGGTTATTCCGCTAAGGATATTCAAGTGTTAGCACCGATGTACAGAGGTCCAGCGGGTATTGATCGGTTGAATGTATTATTACAAGAAATATTTAATCCAAATCCAGCCGGTACTCGAAAGGAACTGTTATTTGGTGATGTGAAATATCGAATTGGGGATAAAGTGCTCCAGCTTGTAAACCAACCGGAAAGCAATGTTTTTAACGGGGATATTGGAGAAATCATTTCGATCATTTATGCAAAGGAAAATACGGAAAAACAGGATATGGTATACATTTCCTTCGAAGGAAATGAAGTCGAATATACGAGACAGGATTTGAATCAAATTACTCATGCCTATTGCTGCTCCGTACATAAATCGCAAGGAAGTGAATTCCCAATCGTCATCCTCCCCATTACAAGAAGCTATTTTCGAATGCTGAGAAGGAACCTCATTTATACGGCCATTACAAGGAGTAAGCAATCGCTAATCTTGTGTGGAGAAGAGGAAGCACTTAGGATGGGTGTCGAAAGAGCGGATGAACAAAGCAGACAAACCACATTATCTCAAAAACTCCAAGAAATGATAGCAGTCAAAGAACGTGATGAAGAACTAATTGTTGAAGTAACAACATTATCTGCAGAGGAACTATTAATGCAGGTCAACCCAATGATTGGCATGGAAAACGTTACACCTTATGATTTTATGGTAAATGACTGAAACTATAAATGTTCACAGGAGGTGGGACACTCTGCGAACATTTGCTTTATTAAAAGGACAGCCGGTGTTTGAATCGAAAACTGGTTCGAAAATTGGCGAGGTTACAGACTTATGTATCACAAATGATGGGGTAGTTAAGGGCCTTATGGTTAAGAAAGGCGTTTTCTTCAAACAAACCTATTTACTGGACATTCAGGATGTATTATCATTTGGCGGGGATGGGGTCATGATTGAAGAGGATAATACTCTGGAGAGACTCAAAACAAATCCTGAATATACCCTTTACCATCAACACTCTCTAAATGGAAAAATGCTTTTATCAAAAAGCGGAGAGTCTCTAGGATTGTTAGAGGATGTATATTTTCATGAAGAATTGGGCACAATCGTAGGGTACGAAATTACGGATGGTTTCTTTTCGGATATAACGGAAGGGAAACAGATAATACAATCCGAGAAGCCCCCTGCGATCGGAAAGGATGCCATCATCGTAGACGTTAATCATACGTGAGGTGTTCTTTTCATGTTCAAGTGTCCCAATTGTCAGAGCAAGGATATCGGCAAAATCGGAATAAACCAATATTATTGCTGGAATTGTTTTATTGAATTGTCTCTTGCCAAAGGCATCATCAATACCCATCAAGTCGAAGAAGATGGTACACTCAGTTCTTTAGATGACTTGTTTGAAGAAGAAGAGCGTCGATACACCATATAATAGCAAAAGCCCTTTGGAGCGGAAGCTGGCAGTAAAAGTACCAATGACTGTCAAATTATAGAAGAGGTGAGACGTATGAATAAAGTGATGACTTCTGTCGTGGCACTTGGCGTTGGAGCGGCAGCATATAATTTTGCACAGAGAAATAACATGATGTCAGGACGTCAAATGAAACGAATTCAAAGAAAAGTAAAGAGAGCTTTATTCTAAAAATTTATCCCCCTCATTTATGAGGGGGATTTTGCTTATGTATAAATCCTGTATTTGTCTCTAAGACTAAAGCTATTAAGGAGGCAGTGACGATGGATATTCGCTTGAAATGGTTTTATCGAATCGGTTTTTTGCTTCTTTTACTCATCGCTATTTATGTGTTTTTAAAAATTCGTTTTTTTTGGCTGCCTATCGTCAGAGTTGTTTTTGTTATTATCCTTCCTTTCTTCATAGGTGGATTTATCACTTATTTGCTCCATCCTATCGTTGAAAAGCTTCATGAAAAAGGGTTACACCGGGGATTAGCAATTTTTTTAATCTATTTTCTTTTTTTTGGCGGTATTGGCTTAGCGATATACAAAGGAATTCCCGCCTTTATTTCTCAAGTACGGGACCTCGCAGAGAGTGCTCCTATTTTAGCAGAGCAATACCGAAGCTGGATAAAGGATCTCCAATCGCATACGCGTGAGTGGCCAGATGGTCTTCAAGAGCAAATTAATGAGGGTATCGTTGGTTTTGAAAAGAAATTGGATGCTCTCCTGACCGTTATCGTTGATTCCTTATTAAACATTTTGAATTTTGCGGTTGCGTTGATGATCATTCCTTTTATTGCTTTTTATATGTTAAAGGATTTCACAATTATTAAAAGAGCCGTTTGGTATATCACACCTAAACAATGGCGGAGAAAGGGAACTCGATTTCTCAAAGATATCGATGAATCGCTTGGAAGCTACATTAGAGGCCAGCTACTCGTCTGTCTCATTATCGGCAGTCTATCAGCAATTTTGTTTTGGATTTTCCATTTAAAATATCCCTTGCTTTTAGGAATGATTATTGGAGTCACAAATGTCATCCCCTATTTTGGTCCAATTATAGGTGCTGTTCCAGCCGTATTCATTGCAGCCACAAGCTCGGGTAAGTTAGTGATTATTACAATCGCGATTGTTTTTGTATTGCAATTTTTAGAAGGAAATATCCTTTCTCCCTATATTGTTGGAAAAAGCCTGCATATGCACCCGTTAATGATTATGGTTGCTTTAACGGCAGGAGGCGAAATAGGGGGAATCATTGGAATGATCGTAGCAGTTCCCGTTCTTGTTGTCCTTAAAGTCAGCATCCTGCACGCTAAAAATCATTTTGTTCGTGGAAAAGTGAAACAGCCTGCACCATAATACAGGTATAAGATTGACAAACGTTTTTTGTGTGGCTATAATCCGGTTATAGAATATTTTGGATTAACATGTTGAAGGACCCTAGTATGTTGTAGTCCATCTTTAAGAGAGGAGCTTCCTTGGCTGCGAGAAGCTCTAGATGAAGGATAACAGAAGCTAGTCCGGAGTGCAGCTAACCACTGCCGTCATTGTCGCGTTAAGGCATTATTTGAGAGGTGAACACGTGTTTTTTGTGTTCATAATCAGGGTGGTACCGCGAGTTAGCTCTCGTCCCTGTCAGGGATGAGGGCTTTTTTGTGTTCTTTTTTAACTCATATCTAGCGTCAGCGCCTAGCCCCTCGTGGTCAAATAACCTTCAGCAAGAAAAGTCAAAAATCCGACTTTTCTTGCCGAAGAACATTTGCTTGTCGGGGCTGACCAAGGCGCTTATGCTTTTAAACTAAAGGGAGGCGTAAATAATATGAAATACTTGACTGGTTCAGAAATTCGTAAAATGTATTTAGATTTTTTTCAGGAGAAAGGGCATGCTGTTGAACCAAGTGCGTCGCTTGTTCCTCACGATGATCCATCATTATTGTGGATTAATAGTGGTGTTGCCACATTAAAAAAATACTTCGATGGACGTGTAATTCCTGATAATCCAAGAATTACGAATGCTCAAAAATCAATCCGCACCAACGATATTGAAAATGTTGGAAAAACAGCACGTCATCATACTTTTTTCGAAATGCTCGGAAACTTTTCTATTGGTGAGTATTTTAAAGAAGAAGCGATCGAGTGGGCATGGGAATTTTTAACGGATAAGAAATGGATTGGCTGGGACCCTGAATTACTGTCCGTTACGATTCATCCTGAGGACCATGAAGCATTTGAGCTTTGGAACAAGAAAATTGGGATACCAGAGGAGCGAATCATTCGTCTTGAAGGGAACTTCTGGGATATCGGTGAAGGTCCAAGTGGTCCGAATACGGAAATCTTCTACGACCGCGGTCCAGAGTATGGTGATGACCCGACCGATCCAGAATTATATCCAGGCGGTGAAAACGAGCGTTATCTAGAAGTTTGGAATCTTGTATTTTCACAGTTTAATCATAACCCGGATAATACCTATACACCACTGCCAAAGAAGAACATTGATACAGGTATGGGACTAGAAAGAATGGCTTCTGTCGTTCAAAACGTACCAACTAACTTTGATACAGATTTGTTTATCCCGATTATCAGAGCTACAGAAGAAATTTCGGGTGTGAAATATGGTGTGGAAAAAGAAAAGGATACAGCATTTAAGGTAATTGCAGACCATATTCGTACGGTGGCATTTGCTGTTGGTGATGGTGCACTGCCTTCTAATGAAGGACGCGGGTATGTTTTACGCCGATTACTGCGCCGTGCGGTTCGTTATGCTAAACAAATTACTATCAATCGTCCATTTATGTATGAACTAGTTCCTGTGGTAGGAGAAATCATGCATGATTTTTATCCAGAGGTCAAAGACAAGACGGAATTTATTCAAAAAGTAATAAAGAATGAAGAAGAACGTTTCCACGAAACATTACACGAAGGTTTATCCATACTAGGTAATGTTATTAAGAAAGAGAAGGAAAGAGGAAGCGATACGATTTCCGGAAGTGATGTTTTCCGTCTTTATGATACCTATGGTTTCCCTGTTGAGCTAACAGAAGAATATGCAGAGGAAGAGGGCATGAAGGTTGATCACGCTGGTTTTGAAACGGAAATGGAATTACAGCGTGAGCGTGCTCGTTCTGCGCGTCAGGATGTTGGCAGTATGCAGGTTCAAGGCGGTGTCCTAGGTGACATAGTTGTGGAAAGTCAATTTGTCGGTTATGACCAGCTTGAAACGAGTTCGACAGTTGTGGCAATCGTTAAAAATGGTGAAATCATTGACGAAGCATTCAGCGGAGACGAGGTACAGCTTATTCTTGATGTTACGCCTTTTTATGCGGAGAGCGGCGGACAAATTGCAGACCGCGGAATCATTCAAGCAGAAGGTGTTACCGTTAGCGTAAAAGATGTACAAAAGGCTCCAAATGGTCAAAACCTTCATAAAGCAGTTGTGGAGTCAGGAATATTAAAGACGAATGCAAAAGTGACAGCCACTGTTAATCAGGATAATCGAGTTCAGATAATAAAAAATCATACTGCTACTCACTTGCTTCACCAGGCATTAAAAGATGTATTAGGAACGCATGTAAACCAGGCAGGTTCACTAGTAGAACCAGATCGTCTGCGTTTTGATTTTTCACATTTTGGACAAGTACAGCCAGAGGAATTAGAGGAAATTGAAAGGATCGTTAACGAAAAAATCTGGAAGAATATCGAAGTGAATATTAGCTTAAAGCCAATTGCTGAGGCAAAATCAATGGGTGCAATGGCGCTTTTCGGTGAAAAATATGGCGATATTGTTCGTGTCGTTAAAGTAGGGGATTATAGCTTAGAGCTATGTGGCGGATGTCACGTACCAAACACATCTGTAATTGGGTTGTTTAAAATTGTTTCTGAAGGCGGAATCGGTGCCGGGACAAGGAGAATCGAAGCTGTAACGGGTGAATCGGCTTATCAATTGATGAATGACCAAGTCGGGTTATTAAAAGATGCAGCTGACAAGTTAAAAACCAATCCAAAAGAGGTTGTAAACCGGATAGAAGTCTTAATGGCTGAAATCAAACAACTGCAGCGGGAAAATGAATCACTTGCAGCTAAGTTAGGAAACATTGAGGCTGGGAACCTTGTATCAAAAGCAAAGCAAATTGACGGTGTCACCGTATTAGCTGCAAAAGTTCAAGCTTCTGATATGAATAACTTACGAAATATGGCCGATGATTTGAAACAAAAAGTTGGTTCAGCTGTAATCCTGCTAGGTAGTGTAAATGAAGGGAAAGTAAATTTAATCGCTGCAGTAACCAAAGATTTAATTGACAAGGGATACCATGCTGGTAAATTAATCAAAGAAGTGGCAGCAAGATGCGGCGGAGGAGGCGGAGGCCGTCCGGATATGGCTCAGGCTGGTGGTAAAGATCCTGAAAAACTCGACTCTGCCCTGCAATTCGTTGACGAATGGGTAAAATCAATTTGATAATGAGACAAAGTAGTGTAAAATGGTGGTAACTAGACAAGCGGAAGTGCCTTGCCCAGGGGCGACAGGCATAAGACAAGCCGGCGAGAAGGTTGTTCTTTAACCTTCTTGTCGGATTGGCTAATGACCCCGATCCCCTAGGCACTGCAGCTAAACACTAAACTAACTAGTCAAGGCAGTTATCTCCTCTACTAAAAATGCGAGGTGCATATGATGAGCTCATTTGATAAAACGATGAGATTTAATTTTCCTGAAGAGCCTTTTGAACATGACGTAAATGATGTTCTTTTTCAAGTTCATGAAGCCCTGCAAGAAAAAGGATATAATCCAATTAATCAAATCGTCGGATATTTACTTTCCGGAGACCCTGCTTATATTCCCCGTCATCGTGACGCAAGGAATATCATTCGTAAACTCGAGCGGGATGAGATAATTGAGGAATTGGTTAAATCCTATTTAAAACAACGACGTGAGGGTTAAGAAATGCGAATTATGGGATTAGATGTGGGCTCTAAGACAGTCGGTATTGCCATAAGTGACGAACTTGGCTGGACTGCACAGGGCCTCAAAACCCTAAAAATTGATGAAGAAAAAAATAAGTTTGGTTTTGACGAAATTGGTCAATTAATAAAAGAGTATGGAATTAGTCTAGTTGTCATCGGTTTGCCAAAGAATATGAATGGCACGATTGGACCTCGAGCTGAAGCCAGTAAGCGATACGCAGAGGAAATTGAAAACCAGTTTTCAGTTTCAACCATTTTATGGGACGAGCGTTTAACGACAATGGCAGCAGAGCGAGTACTGCTTGAAGCGGATGTCAGCCGTAAAAAGCGAAAAAAGGTCATTGATAAAATGGCAGCTTCGATGATACTACAAGGCTATTTGGATAGCAAAAATTAATGAGGTGAAGTTATGGAACACGGAGAAAATCAAATTACAATTGTAGATGAAAAAGGTAATGAACAATTATGTGAAGTGCTTTTTACATTTGAATCAGAGGATTTTGGAAAGTCGTATGTTTTGTTTCAACAAGTAGGCGGCGTAGAAGACGATGAAGAGGGCCCTGAGATTCATGCGTATGCCTTCAATCCTAATGATGAAGACGGCGAAGGGGAATTAATTCCTATCGAAACCGAAGAAGAATGGGATATGGTTGAAGAAATGCTAAATACATTCTATGACGAACAAGAAGACGAAGAATAATATGATGAAAAGCGATCCTGACGAAGGGTCGCTTTTTTGTCGTTTTATGAATACGCTTTCGCAGAAAAATTGACATTTTTCGCTATATATGCTGAAATAATATTTGATATGCTATTTTAAAAAACGTAAAAAAAGAGTTTGAAAGATACATGTTTAACGGGCATATGGGAGGGGCAATAAAATGTCATCAGAAGAGACACACTCGAAAAAAGAGATAATTCGTAAAAAAATGCTTGAACACCAAAGCGAGGCAAGAATTGTGCGCAGAATCGTTTTAACCATTACGATTGTAACCCTTTTAATACTTATTTTTATTGGCGGCGGGGGCTACCTCTACATCAAGTCAGCACTTGAACCAGTTGATAAGGATAGTAAAGTTCAAAAAAAGGTTGAAATTCCGATTGGCTCATCCGTAACGGGAATATCTGAAAAATTGGAAGCAAGTGGAATCATTAAAAATGCTAAAGTCTTTAAATACTATGTGAAATTTAAAAATGAAGCAGGTTTTATGGCTGGAGAGTATGAACTGAGTCCCTCAATGGAGATTCCAGAAATTATTAATCGCTTAAAAACAGGTAAAGTACTCCAGCAGGCAGCGTTCCAGTTAACGATTCCAGAAGGTAAACAATTAAGAGAAATCGCCCAAATTATGGCGAAGGCTGTAAATAAACCGGAAGATGAAGTTTTTAATCAATTAAATGATAGACCATTCATCCAAACATTGATGGCGAAATATCCGGATTTACTAACAACAGATATCTTGAATCCAAATATAAAATATCCTCTAGAGGGTTATTTGTTCCCAGCAACCTATCCTTTCTACAAACAGAATCCAACAATAGAAGAGATGGTTGTAACAATGCTAGATCAGACTCGAAAAGTGTTAACACCATATCTTGCAGATTCTAGTGAGGAGGAGATCACTGCTCACCAGCTGCTAACCATGTCCTCATTGATTGAGGAAGAAGCAACAAAAAAGGCTGACCGCAAAAAAATCTCAAGTGTATTCTATAATCGAATCGAGCAAGGAATGCCTTTACAAACAGATCCAACTGTACTTTATGCACAAGGAAAACACAAAGAGAGAGTATTATACGAGGACTTAGAAGTAGATTCACCTTATAATACTTATAAACATAAAGGGCTTCCTCCAGGCCCCATTGCAAATGCAGGTAAAGATTCTCTTGATGCAGCAGTGAATCCAGCAGATACAAAACATTTATATTTCCTGGCTACAGCAGAAGGGGATGTGATTTTTACTAATACTCTAGATGAACACAACGCAGCAAAAGCGGAGCATATTACCAACCAATAATTAACCAAATAACGAGGGGGAATAGTTTTCTTTCCTCCTTGTTTATGATAAAATAGTTCAAGTGTTTTATGAGCAGATAATAGCGTTTCTATTGAACGCTATTTTTTCATGTCTAAAGAGCAAAATTGTGGCAAACAATGCTTTTTAAAGGATAGAGGCAGGTGATGGCAGTTTGTTGAATGATAAACTGCATTCTTATATTGAGGAACTAATTCCAGGGCGTGAACCATTGTTTATCGAAATGGAAAACTACGCTAAAGAAAATAAAGTACCGATTATGGAGCTCGTGGGAATCGAAGCATTGCTCCAGCTTTTAAGAGTCCAGGATTCGAAAAAGATTCTTGAGGTAGGTACCGCAATTGGATATTCGGCACTACGTATGGCTGAGGCACTGCCAAGTGCGTCCATTGTTACGATAGAAAGAGATTTAGAAAGAATTCAGGCGGCTGAAGAATATATGAGTCGTTCGAAGCATGGCGGACAGATTTTATTGATTAAAGGTGACGCCCTTGAAGTGGAGGAACTTGTAAAGGGACAAGCGCCATACGATACCATTTTTGTAGACGCTGCAAAAGGTCAATATAAAAAATTCTTTGAAATATATTCGAAATACCTAAGTGATGATGGAGTCATCATAACGGATAATGTTTTATTTAAAGGTCTTGTAACAGAAGCAGAAATCGAATCAAAACGGATTCGTAATCTCGTTAAAAAAATTGATGGTTTCAACCAATGGCTGATGAACCACCCTGATTATCACACTGCCATTCTTCCTGTTGGAGATGGAATCGCAATTAGTAAAAAGAAGAGGTGAATTAAGTTGAAAAAAACGGAATTATTAGTAACCCCATTATCTGTTGATGATATTTTACCATTAGCTGAAGCGGGTGCTGATGCATTTGTGGTCGGTGAACAGAGATACGGA
Organism: Neobacillus sp. NPDC093182; assembly: GCF_044754045.1. Taxonomy (NCBI): domain Bacteria; kingdom Bacillati; phylum Bacillota; class Bacilli; order Caryophanales; family Bacillaceae; genus Neobacillus; species Neobacillus sp. NPDC093182. The sequence goes on along the minus strand of NZ_JBIVOI010000001.1, from coordinate 549,681 downwards.
TTGCGCTTAGCAGGTGAGTTTAACCGGGAACAAGTAAAACAAGCTATAGATCTAGCACATGGACAAGGCAAAAAAGTCTATGTTGCGGTAAATGCTATTTTTCATAATGAGAAGATTGATGAATTAAGTGATTATATTAAATTTGCTGCTGAAGCAAATGCAGATGCGATTATTTTTGGTGACCCTGCGGTTTTAATGACCGCTCGTGAAGTGGCACCAAATATAAAACTTCATTGGAGTACGGAAACGCTTGGGACAAATTGGTTCTCATGTAACTATTGGGGTAAAAAGGGTGCGAAAAGAGCTGTTCTTGCCCGAGAGATTAATATGGATGCAATAGTCGAAATCAAAGAAAATGCTGAGGTTGAAATCGAAGTACAGGTTCATGGGATGAGCTGTATGTTCCAATCAAAACGTTCTCTGCTAGGTAACTATTATGAGTACCAAGGAAAAGTAATGGAAATTGAAAATCGTAAAATGGACAAGAATATGTTCCTTCACGATAAAGAAAGAGAAAATAAATATCCAATCTTTGAAGACGAGAATGGAACCCATATTATGAGCCCAAATGATATTTGTATAATCGACGAACTTCAGGAAATGCTTGAAGCGGGTGTGGATTCATTTAAAATCGATGGAATCTTAAAGTCTTCAGAATATCTTATTGCAGTTACAAAGGCATATCGTGAAGCAATAGACTTGTTCTTTGAGGACCCAGATTTATACGAGGACAAAAAAGATGAGCTGTTAGAAGCTATTGAAGAAATTCAGCCAGCTAACCGCAAATTAGATACAGGATTCTTTTTTAAGGAAACAGTTTACTAAAAGGAGGAGTTCAATCGTGAATACAGTTACAAATAAAATTTCTGAAATCATTGACGGAAAACGCGTGATTGTGAAAAAGCCAGAACTCCTTGCGCCGGCAGGAAATCTTGAAAAATTAAAAATTGCGGTTCAATATGGGGCAGATGCCGTATTTATTGGCGGACAGGAATATGGTTTACGTTCAAACGCTGATAACTTTACGTTTGAAGAAATGAAAGAGGGCGTCGAATTCGCCAAAAAATATGGGGCAAGAATCTACGTGACAACCAATATCTTTGCTCACAACGAAAATATTGATGGATTAGAAGACTATATCCTTGGGTTAAAAGAAACCGGTATTGCTGGAATTATCGTTGCCGATCCTTTAATTATTGAAACTTGCCGAAGGCTGGCTCCTGAAATCGAGATACACATTAGTACGCAGCAATCCATAACAAACTGGAAAACAGCTCAGTTTTGGAAAGAAAGTGGTGCGGAACGTGTCGTTTTAGCACGTGAGGCAAGTGCAGAAGAAATTAGAGAAATGAAAGAAAAGGTCGATGTAGAAATTGAGATCTTTATTCATGGTGCCATGTGTATCGCTTATTCTGGACGTTGTACATTAAGTAATCACATGACTGCAAGAGATTCTAACCGAGGCGGATGCTGTCAGTCGTGCCGCTGGGATTATGATTTATATCAGCTAGAGGGCAGTACAACAGAAGTGCCTCTTTATGTTGAAAATGACGCCCCATTTGCAATGAGTCCAAAAGATCTTAATCTTATCCAAGCCATTCCTCAAATGATCGAGCTTGGAATTGATAGCTTGAAAATTGAAGGCCGTATGAAGTCAATTCACTATATCGCAACCGTTGTAAGTGTATATCGAAAAGTAATTGACGCTTATTGTGCAGACCCTGATCACTTCGTTATTAAACGTGAGTGGTTAGAAGAGCTGGACAAATGTGCGAACCGTGAAACGGCACCGGCATTTTTTGAAGGAGTTCCGGGGTATAAAGAGCAAATGTTTGGTAATCATAGCAACAAGACAAAGTTTGAATTTGTTGGTCTTGTGTTGGATTACAACGAAGAAACCCAAATGGTTACCCTTCAGCAACGAAACCACTTTAAACCGGGTCAGGAAGTCGAGTTCTTCGGTCCGGAAATTCAAAACTTTACACATGTGATTGATAAAATCTGGGATGAAAAAGGTAACGAACTGGATGCTGCTAGACATCCACTTCAGATTGTACAATTCAAATTGGACAAACCGGTTTACCCTAACAACATGATGCGAAAGGAGAACTAGGTTGATGCGCAAACCGGTTGTTATTGGAGTTGCCGGAGGTTCCGGCTCTGGAAAAACCAGTGTTACCAAGGCTATATATGAAAGCTTTAAGGGTCACTCTATTACGATGATTCAACAAGATTATTATTATAAAGACCAAAGTGATTTGCCATTTGAGGAACGCTTAAAGACGAATTATGATCACCCACTGGCATTTGACAATGATTTGCTCATCGAACATATTGAAAAACTGTTACGATACGAGCCGATTGAAAAACCAGTGTATGATTATTCAATTCATACTCGGTCAAAAGAAGTTATTGCAGTTGAACCTAAAGATGTTATTATTTTAGAAGGTATACTAGTTCTTGAAGATGAGCGGTTGCGAAATTTGATGGACATCAAACTTTTTGTTGATACAGACGCAGATATTCGTATTATCAGAAGGATGTCACGTGATATTAAAGAGCGTGGACGTACCTTGGACTCTGTTATCGAACAATATACGAATGTTGTCCGTCCGATGCACAACCAATTTATTGAGCCGACTAAGAGATATGCAGATGTAATTATCCCTGAAGGCGGGCAAAATCATGTGGCGATTGATTTAATGGTCACAAAAATTCAAACAATTCTTGAACAAAAGTCATTTTTATGAAACAATAGCGTAAAGATTAGTTAAAAATGAATCCATATTGGATGAATACAAGTTGCGCGCCCTTTTAAGAGGACGCGCTCCTATGTATTTGTGTGATACCTACATATCATTAATAAGCACAATCTATGGGGGATTGTGAAGACTAGAAGGAGTGAGAAGTTTTGGCAATAGAAAAAGTATTTCCAATGACACAGGCAGGTAAAGACAAACTGATTCAGGAGCTTGAACATTTAAAATCTGTTAAACGTAAGGAAGTTGTTGAAAGGATTAAAATTGCTAGAAGTTTCGGGGATTTATCTGAGAACTCTGAGTATGATTCCGCGAAGGAAGAACAAGCATTTGTGGAAGGTCGTATTACAACGTTAGAAAATATGATCCGCAACGCTAAAATTATCGAAGAAGCCGACATGGCTAGTGATTCTGTTACTTTAGGAAGATCTGTTACATTTGTAGAACTTCCTGATGGTGACGAGGAAACTTATACAATCGTTGGTAGTGCGGAGGCTGATCCGTTTGAAGGGAAAATTTCTAACGATTCTCCAATTGCAAGAAGCTTAATTGGTAAAAAAGTAGGCGATCAAGTATCTGTCCAAACACCAGGCGGTGAAATGAGCGTCAGAATTACTTCTATCAAGTAATCAAATTTTTACGAATATGTTTGAAATGGGGACACCTCGTCAAAACTTTTGACGAGGTGTTTTTTTATGATACGTAAACGGATTAAAGGTTTACTCATCTTGTGCATTGCAGGGCTGCTGGTTCTTATAGCTCGGTTAATCCAAATCCAGCTAGTCCAAACAGAAACCTTTTCAAAGCACAATGTGAATTTATTAGAAGAAAGCGTCCAACAACGAACACAAGAATTAGTGATCGATAATGGTCGAGGTAATTTTCTTGATCGAAATGGAGATTTACTTACCCATAAAAAAGTACCCGTTCTAGTTCTTTTTCCTTTTTTGAAAAATATGACTTGGGATGTTGAAGCTGTATCAACCATATCTGGAATACCAGAAGAAAGCTTAAATAAGGCTTTAGAAGACGCGAAAAAACCGTTTGCTTATGGTGAACCACAGCCATTGGAATTAACTTCTTCTCAAATGGAAAGAATCAACAAACTAGAGATTCCAGGTGTATTTGCGATTGAAAAGAAATTTGAACGTAGTGACATTCCTGCAGAGCAATTAATTGGTTTAACAGGAGAAAATGTAAAAGAATTAAAAAAGCGTTACCCAAATAAGGAGCTCTCTGAGAAAACCTTGATTGGTGTTTCAGGTCTTGAAGAAAGTTTTGATGAATTTTTGCTTCCTGAAGGAAAATCGAAACTTGTTTATCATGTAGATGGGGATGGAGCGCCGTTATTTGGGATTAATGTAAAATATGTTGATCCGGCGAATCCTTTTTATCCCGTAAATGTTAGAACAACCATCGATAAAAGTATACAACAAAAGTCTGAGGAGCTAGTGGACAAGCATGGAATTAACAAGGGCGGTTTAGTGCTGCTAGATATCGAAAGCAATAGTGTCCTAGCGTCTGTTTCCCGGCCAGTCATTAATCCAAACGACCCTTATAATGGATCGGGGATTACAAATCGAATGTTGAAGCAGGAAATAATGGGCTCTATTTTTAAAACAGTGGTTGCAGCCGCGGCCATTGATCAAAGCCTGGATGACCCGACTAGGTTATTTAATTGCAGTATAAAAATTAATGGGGAGCCTGAAGTAAAATATAATTATGGTATGCTCTCTTTCACAGATAGTTTTGCGAGAAGCTGTAACAGAACTTTCGGTGAACTGGCGAGAGAACTTCAAAAGAAAGATAAAGAGCTGTTGGAAGACTATGCTTCTAAATTGTCGTTAACAGGTACTGTTGGCTGGAAGGGTGAAGTTTATCATACCAATAATTTTAAACAACTGGTTGATGAGGATAAAGGAAGAGTATTTTTAACGGAAGAGGCTAAAAAAGACGCTAACTTTGCTGCCTTGTCAGGAATAGGTCAGCATGAGGTTCGTGCCACCCCTTTAGCAGTGGCCAATATGATGGCCACGATTGCAAGAGGCGGTAGAAAAGAAATGGTCCGAACTGCTTCAAAAATTGAATATAAAAATGGTACGACCATGGTTAACTTTGACAAACAAGAGTTATCTGGTGACATTATATCACCCTACACAGTAATGAAGCTCCAGAAATTGTTAAGAGAGGTCGTTGTTAATCCGAACGGGACTGGGAAGTGGTTTAAAGACCTCCCATATGAAGTCGCTGGAAAATCTGGTACAGCGGAGACGGGAAAATACCAAGCTGATAAACAACTGCATAATAAATGGTTCGCAGGTTATTTCCCTTATCAAAACCCTAAATATGCGCTTGTTGCCGTAAATTTGGATGTCCTTGATACAGAGGGAGGCGTCAATTTACTCTTTGCCGATATGGTTAAAATGTTACATGAACATGACAAAGAAGGACAAAAAGATTAACTTTAGGGAAAATCCTTCAAGTTATTTTCAATTCATGTTAGAATGTTCACAGCCATATTAATTGTTTAGCGGCGCTTCCGCTTTTCTATTTGGAGGGATTTTTTAATGAGTAACGATTTCGAATCCGGCTCACGTTCTACTTATCGGGCTAAAAGAAAAAAAACAAACCTGATTTTGAATAGTCTAATTGTTATTGTGCTAGCTCTCATTTTCTTTGTAGCCTACACTATTTTCTTATCAGGTGACGATAAAGCGGCTCCTAAAGAGGAACAAACCAAAACAGCAGCAAACGAAGCCTCAGAAAAAGAGGATAAAAATACTGAAGATAAAACACCAGTAGAAGAAACCGAGAAAGATAGTAAGTCAGAGGAAAGTGCTGATGAAGAAAGTGAAGAAGCCTCTGCACCTGAACAAGAGGATGATTCACAGGCTGTTATCACTGAGGGAGATGGTTCTTCTAACGTACTTAGAACCATCGAGAATCCTGCATGGAAGCCTGTAGGTACAGTACAAACGGGTGAACATGCACCTGTGTATGATAGCTCGTCAGTGGATTGGCAGGAGATGCTAAAGGCGATTTCTTATGCCACTGGTTTAGAAGAAAGCAATATGACTGTCTATTGGTTAGGCCGCGATAAAACATCAGGTAATGGGACGTTTAGTACTGTTGCGTCTAAAGATAAGACGCAGAAATACAATGTCTACCTTCAATGGGTTGATGGCGAAGGATGGAAGCCAGTTAAGGTAGAAGAGCTTTCTGCTATTGAACAATAAAAAATAGGATGGGGCCTCCCATCCTATTTTTTGTCTAGCTCCAGCGCCTAGGAGCTCGGGGTCATAAGTTTGTCTAGTTTCGGCTCCTTGGGACTCGAGTCATAAGCCGTCCCCTGAAGAAGGCAAAGAGCGCCTTCTTGCAGGGTTCGTCTTATGCCTTCGTCCCAGGGCAGTCGCCTCCACATTTCCGACAATCCGTCATGAAGGTTAAAAAACAACCTTCACGCCGGCTCGTCTTATGCCTGTCGCCCCTGGTCAAGGCGCTTCCGCTTTTCTATTTGCGTTTAAAGTGAACGACTGCTGTAAAATATGTCTGACCCTTTTCGTTAGCATACATCTGATGTGAGACTGAATGTACGCCCAATAGAATTGCTTTGTTTTCCTCAATTTTTGCCTCGATTTTCTTTTCCAAAACTTTAAGATCTGTTGCGTCAAAAAATTCTACTTTATCCTCAATAAAATCAAGTTTAAAATTCAACATGCGTATCATCCCTTCTCTGTATATTTTAGTAATTCCTAACCTTGTAAGCAATGAATATTTCAATGAGATTGGAAAATATGATAGCAATTTTGTGTTTAATTCATAGTATACAAATAGGAATTATTAGAATTTTTGGGGTTGATTACTTGGGACTGGAATTTTTAGATGTTTTTGAACAATGGGCAGATTCATATGATAAAAGTGTTGGAGGACATAATCTAGAATATAAAGAGGTTTTTGCAGGGTATGAGCAAATATTAGAAGGTGTGACTAAACGTTCAACTGGGTTTGTGGTCGAATTTGGTGTTGGGACGGGGAACTTGACAAAAAAATTGCTTGATTCGGGTTTAAAGGTTACTGGTATTGAGCCTTCTATACCAATGAGGGGAATAGCAAATGCAAAGCTCGGCACAAAAGCAAAAATACTCGATGGTGATTTTCTTCATTTTCCTGAAATAAGAGATATTGATACAATTGTCTCCACATATGCTTTCCATCATCTAACCGATGAGGAAAAGGATGAAGCAATAGCCCAATATGGTAAGCTGCTTTCAAAAGGTGGTAGAATAGTGTTTGCGGATACGATGTTTGAATCAGTGGAAGATTATAAGAATGCAATCGTAAAAGCAAGGGAAGAAGGCCTTCATAACCTGGCAAAAGATTTGGAAACAGAATACTATACAACGATTCCAATTTTAACAAGAATTTTAGAAAAAAGCGGTTTTACTGTTAGTTTTAAGCGCTGTAATGATTTTGTCTGGTTAATGGAAGGAGAAAAACAATAAGAGAGAGGTTTAAACATGAAAATTGCCATCATTGGAGCTATGGAAGAAGAAGTAAAATTATTAAGAGATAATATTAAGGGGCAAACACAAGAAACAATAGCGGGATGCGAGTTTACATTTGGACAAATGAATGGTGCAGAAGTGATTTTGCTGCGCTCTGGAATTGGAAAAGTAAATGCCGCAATGTCGACAACCATTTTGCTTGAAAAATATAAGCCTGATTGCATCATCAATACCGGTTCTGCTGGGGGCTTCAATCCTGATTTAAATGTGGGTGATGCAGTAATCTCAACAGAGGTTCGTCATCATGATGTGGATGTCACAGCCTTTGGATATGAATATGGGCAGGTACCACAGCTTCCGGCAGCTTTTTTGGCAGATGAGAAATTAGTTAAAGCTGCTGAAAACGCAGCAAAAGAACTGGATAAATTCCAAATTGTTAAAGGGTTAATTGTTACTGGTGATTCATTCATGGAAGACCCAGAACGTGTTAAGTTTGTACAATCAAAGTTTGATGAATTACAAGCAGTTGAAATGGAAGCTGCTGCAATTGCACAAGTAGCACATCGTTTTGGAGTTCCTTTCGTGATTATTCGTTCATTATCTGATATTGCTGGAAAGGAATCTGAAATTTCTTTTGATCAATTTATTGACCAAGCGGCGACCCATTCAGCTACGTTGGTCATGAAAATTGTGGCATCTTTAAGATAGTCAGCTGAGAAAGTGGTGGCGTTGTAGTGAAAGTTTACAAAAATGTACATGAATTGATTGGTGATACACCTGTGGTGGAAATTACTCAGTTTGCACTCCCAAAAGGGGTGCGCATTTTTGCTAAGCTGGAATTCATGAATCCTGGCGGCAGTGTGAAGGATCGTCTCGGAGTAGAGCTTTTGAGGGAGGCTTTTGAAAGTGGAAAGCTTCAAGAAGGAGGAACGGTTATTGAACCGACAGCCGGGAATACAGGGATCGGATTAGCGCTGGCCGCAATAAATAAAGGGGTACAGGTTATTTTATGTGTACCCGAGAAGTTCAGTATTGAAAAACAAGAATTAATGAAAGCCCTAGGAGCAAAAATTGTTCATACGCCAACTGAAAAAGGGATGAAGGGAGCAATCGCGAAAGCAGAGGAACTGCTTAAAGAAATCCCTGGGTCTTATTGTCCGCAGCAATTCGGCAATCCAGCAAATCCTGAAACGTATTATAAAACATTAGGACCTGAGCTGTGGGAACAAATGGATGGGAAAATAGGTACATTTGTTGCAGGAGCAGGAACAGGCGGAACCTTTATGGGCACGGCACGTTATTTAAAAGACCAAAATAAAGCGATAAAGGCAGTTATTGTAGAACCAGAAGGCTCAATATTAAATGGCGGAGTATCAGGTCCCCATAAAACCGAGGGAATTGGTATGGAATTTCTTCCTGGCTATATGGATCCGGACTATTTTGATGCTATTCATACAATTTCTGACGAGGACGCATTTCGGTTGGTGAAAGAACTGGCAGTAAAAGAAGGTCTATTAGTTGGCAGTTCATCCGGAGCTGCCTTTAAGGCTGCCATGCTGGAAGCAGAAGGTGCCAAAGCTGGGACGAATATTGTCGTTGTTTTTCCGGATGGAAGTGAACGCTATTTAAGTAAGAGGATTTTTGAAGGGGGGATTTAGGTGAAAAGAAAAACAAAACTAATTCATGGCGGTATTAGTACCGACCCAGCAACCGGTGCAGTCTCTTTCCCCATATACCAAGTAAGCACCTATAAACAAGAGGGAGTCGGAGGACATAAAGGTTACGAGTATTCAAGAACAGGTAATCCTACTCGATTTGCTCTTGAAGAGCTGATTAAGGATCTTGAGGGTGGTCAAGCAGGTTTTGCTTTTGGGTCAGGAATGGCTGCCATGACTGCCGTTATGATGCTCTTTAACAGTGGAGATCATGTGATTCTAACAGATGATGTGTATGGCGGCTCGTTTCGGGTAATGACAAAGGTATTAAACCGTTTAGGAATTGATTCCACTTTCGTTGATACAAGTAATCTAGACGCAATTGTAAGTGCAATAAAACCAAATACCAAGGCGATTCATTTGGAGACACCAACAAATCCACTATTAAAAATTACGGATATTGAACAAGTGGCGAAACTTGCAAAAGAACATGGTCTATTAACAATTGTTGATAATACGTTCTCAACACCTTATTGGCAAAATCCAATTGAGCTTGGTGCTGATATTGTTCTTCATAGTGCTACAAAGTATTTAGGCGGGCACAGTGATGTCGTAGCAGGTCTAGCCGTAGTAAATAGTAAGAAGCTTGCAGAAGACCTTCATTTTGTTCAGAACTCAACTGGAGGCGTACTGGGACCACAAGATTCATGGCTTCTAATTCGGGGGATTAAGACATTAGGTATTCGCATGGAGGAAACGGAGAAGAATACGGCTGCTATAGTAGATTTTCTACAAGGACACTCTAAAGTCAAGAAAGTATTTTATCCTGGGTTGGAAACACATCCAAATTATGCCATTGCCAAAAAACAGGTGAGAGGTTTCGGAGGAATGGTTTCATTTGATGTAGGAAGTGCAGAAAATGCAGATAAACTTTTGAGTAAAATTCATTATTTTACTTTGGCGGAAAGTCTAGGTGCTGTTGAAAGTCTGATTTCTGTACCAGCAAGAATGACACATGCTTCCATTCCTGCAGAACGCCGTGCAGAATTAGGGATTAGCGATGGATTAGTGAGAATTTCAGTAGGTCTTGAAGATGTTGAAGACTTAATTGACGATTTAAAACAAGCGTTAGAATAATAAATCTCTCCGGCATAAAATATGCCGGATTATTTTTTGTTCTGTTTTTCTAAAATTTACATCAACAAATAGGCACATTTTTATGTTAAAGTAGCTTAGTAGATTTTAAGAAAAGCAGGTGACCAACAGTGGATAAACAAACAAAGAAGATTTATGAAAAAATGGTTGATTTTAGACAATTTGCTGTCGTATTACTCGCTGTCGGTGTATTTTTCTTTTTAGGTGTAATTATTCCTTCCGGCTCAAAGAGTGAGATGGATGTAAATATAATGATGATCGCTTCGATGTCCTTTTTAGCGGTTTCGATTTTACTTTTTATTCAATCGAAACAGTGTCAGATAAAACTAATGGATATGGAAGATGGTAACCAGAGATAAACGTTCCTTAATGGACGTTTATTTTTTTTTTGACTCTAAACCGGGCAATTAACTATTTTTAAAAAAAATTCAAAAAAGTGGTTTACAAAGGATATGTTGATGGATATAATTACCGTAGTTAGTAAAAAATTCCGAAGGAGGTCGAAGAAAATGATGATGAAGTTAAAGGCTGCTGCCACTGGCAATGTAATTTGGATGACAACTGCATATGTAAATAATTTGCATTCGACCGACAGGAATGGATTGCTTAACTAATTTTTTTAGTTACCTAACATATCCATGCCGCTGGGAGGATGACGCCCTGCGGTATTTTTGTGCCTAAAAATAGGCCGCAAGGGAGTAATTTCTTGCGGCTTTTTTGCGCTTATTTAATGGATATTATTAACAAATTTGGTTATAAAAGGAAGAGAGGTGATAGTGATGACCCTCAATATATTTTTTATCTCAGTTACGTTCAAAAAACGGAAAGAAAGTCTACAAGAAGCAGCACGAAATGAAATGATTGAAAAACTTTATGAGCAAAACAAAGAACGTCAACTGTCAGTTTATCATTTACTATAAATTAACCCTCAAAAAAGGAAGTGTATTTAAATGACTCTTAATATTTTGTTTTTTTCCATTACAGTTAAGAAACATAAAGAAAGTCTCGAAGAAGCAATTCGAAATGAAACAGTTGAAAAACTGTATGAACAGCACAAAGACCGCCAAGTAACAGCGTATCATTTAATGTAATATACCCTTTATGGGAGGTGATAGTCATGACCTTAAATATTTTATTCTTATCGATTACCATCAAAAAACATGAGATGAGTATCGAAGAAGCAGCACACCAAGAACAAATCAAGAAAATATATGAAACAACGAAAGACCGTCAAATATCCGTTCATCGCATTATGTACTAAGACGTAATAATAATAAAAAGAAAGGTGGTTTTTACAATGATATATTTAATACAAAACCGTGGAGCAAGCTTATGGAGTATGAAAGATACCACCTAGTCAGCCTATTTAAGGAGGCCGCTGAAAATGCCTGTACACAACTTTTTATTATTCCTTTTCTTAAAAACAAAAAAGAAAATTCAAAAATGACATCATAATTATTGATATATGACATAGCACTAAATGTTTTGTTAACAGAATGTTCACATCCCCTTAAGTTAGATACTGTGAAAATATGATAAATTCGAAGTAGATAAAAGGGTCTATCTAAAGGGGTGGGGAATATGTTCATGGTCGTAATGGCTTTGGTCATAACTGGGGCGATTAGCTGTGTAATATCAGCAGAACTAAGTGTAGAATAACGAGCAGGCATTGATCTTTTAAAGAGGTCAATGCTTTTTTTATGTGTATGATAAAAGGCTTTATTTACAAATAAAATGTCTTGGACAGACACAATCGGACTGTTTCTAACATAGGAATTAGTTATAGGCAAAGCCCAAAAAAGCACGGGGGTGTATGTGCATGGCAGGCATTTTCACAGCACTTGGTTATCTCATTAAGGAATTTTTATTTCTTGTCTCTTATGTAAAAAACAATGCTTTTCCGCAGCCCCTATCTGCTGCAGATGAGAGGAAATATTTACGGTTAATGGCGGAAGGGGACGCGCATGCTCGTAATATGTTGATTGAACATAATTTACGGCTAGTAGCTCATATTGTCAAAAAGTTTGAAAATACAGGGGAAGATTCAGAGGATTTAATTTCCATCGGAACGATTGGATTAATTAAAGCAATTGAGAGCTATTCAGAAGGTAAAGGAACAAAGCTTGCTACCTATGCAGCACGTTGTATTGAAAACGAGATCCTCATGCATCTGCGAGCGCTAAAGAAGACAAAAAAGGATGTCTCCTTGCATGACCCGATTGGACAGGATAAAGAAGGTAATGAAATTTCACTTATTGATGTGTTAAAATCCGAATCAGAAGATGTGATCGATACCATCCAGTTAAACATGGAACTCGAAAAAATTCGTAAATATATCGATGTCCTTGATGACAGAGAGAAGGAAGTAATCGTTGGCCGATTCGGTCTTGACCTTCAAAAGGAAAAGACACAGCGAGAAATTGCGAAAGAATTGGGCATATCTAGAAGCTATGTTTCGAGGATTGAAAAAAGAGCATTAATGAAGATGTTTCATGAATTTTATCGTGCTGAAAAAGAGCGTAAGAAAAAGAACTAAAATGAGAGCTGGAGATTTTTCCGGCTCTTTTTTCGTGTTTAAACGGCTGGTGCCTATACATGTCACAAAACCGGGACATAACCTATTATAAAAGGAAAAGGGGGTATTCATGTGTCATATGGTTATCACAATTCTTGCTGCTGTCCAGCCCCTTATCCAGTTTATCCTGTATCCTATACAACTGGTGGAGGAGGATGGTACGCACTCTTTATCGTTTTACTGATATTGGTGCTCATCTTCGGTGGCTGGTGGTACTACTCAACTTACTGTTAAGAGGATTTAAAAGCTTGTGCGAGCCTTGCGCAAGCTATTTTTTATGTTATCGCAAATAATAGAGTTTTTCAGAATATATATTTATAATATAGTGGTACATAAATAAGGGGGGAACATAATGACCGCTGCTACATATTCAGATGTTTGGAATCTGGAAGTATTTTTTAAAGGTGGAAGCGATTCAGCTGAGCTGGCAGACCACTTAAAGGTAACAAACGAATTGATTGAACACTTTAAAACAAAAGTACATAACTGGACACCACTCAATACAGCAGAAGATAAAGTTTATTTAAAGGAGCTGTTATCAGATTTTGAAACAGCAGGTAAAAAGCTTCGCCAGGCCGCGGCATTTGTAGGCTGCCTGCAAGCTCAAAATACTGAAGATAAAAAGGCGTATGCTCTTGAAGCAACTGTAACAGGGCTTAGTGCCACTTTTCAATCTGCTCTTAGTGCATTTGATAATCTTTTATCATCCATCAATGATGAGGCATGGGAACATGTGCTAGAGGATGACTACCTAACTGAGTTGACGTTTTCGCTGACAGAAAGACGCGAGCGGGCAAAAGAAAAGCTTTCAATTGAGGAAGAGGCATTAATCAGTGCACTGGGTGTTGATGGTTATCATAGCTGGGGGCAATTGTATGATCTCATTGTTAGTAAAGTAAAGGTTCCAGTTGAGGAAAATGGTGAGGTAAAACAACTCTCAGTTGGGCAGGCAGCCAATAGATTTTCCAGTTCAAATAGGGAAGTACGCAAAGAAGTGTTTAAAAGCTGGGAAAAGTCTTGGAATGAACAAGCAGATTATTTATCAAAAACATTAAATCATTTATCAGGGTTCCGGTTAAATGTTTATCAAAAACGAGGCTGGGAAGACGTATTAAAAGAACCATTGAGTATTAACCGAATGAAAAAAGAAACATTAGAGACCATGTGGGCGGTAATTTCTGAAAATAAACAGCCGCTTGTGGAATATTTAAACCGTAAAGCTATCCTTTTAGGTCTCGAAAAGTTAAGCTGGTTTGATTTAGATGCTCCATATGGAAAAACCGAGTCCAAGGTTTCTTACCAAGAGGGTGCGGAATTTATCGAGCAAAACTTCGCTCTTTTCGGTGAAAAAATGGCTGCTTTTGCTAAAAAGGCATTTGAAAATCATTGGATTGAAGCAGAGGATCGTCCAGGGAAAGCACCTGGCGGTTTCTGTACGGGGTTCCCTGAAAGTGAGGAATCACGGATTTTCATGACTTATTCAGGTACTCCTTCCAATGTTTCTACACTTGCTCATGAGCTAGGTCATGGTTTCCATTCCTATGCGATGAAGGGTGTACATTATCTTAACCGCGGGTATGCCATGAATGTAGCTGAAACGGCATCTACCTTTGCAGAAATGATTGTTGCGGATGCAGCTGTAAAAAATGCCAAGGACGAGGAAGAAAAGCTCGCTTTGCTAGATGATAAAATTCAAAGAACGGTTGCACTCCTAATGAACATCCATGCCCGCTTTTTATTTGAGACTCGTTTTTATGAAGAAAGAAAGCGTGGTCCAGTGTCTGTTGAAACGTTAAACAAATTAATGGAAGATGCCCAAAAGGAAGCTTATTGTGAAGCTTTAGACGAATATCACCCATTATTCTGGGCATCCAAGCTGCATTTCTTTATCACAGGCGTACCGTTTTATAACTTCCCATATACATTTGGCTATTTGTTCTCACTAGGAATCTATGCGCAGGCGCTTGAGGAAGGTACAGGATACGAAGAAAAGTATATATCTTTATTAAGAGATACAGCTTCGATGACGGTTGAGGATTTGGCGGCTAAGCATTTACAAGTTGATTTAGTCCAAAAAGAATTTTGGGAAAAGGCAGTCAAAATCTGTATTGATGATATAGAGGAATTCCTTCAATTAACAGCAAATAAATAAAAATTGAGCCCAGCAGTTTCTGCTGGGCTTTGCTTGTCTAGCTCCAGCGCCTGAACAAGGCGCTGGAGCTTTTCTATTTTACATTTTCCTAAGTTTAAATGGGCTAACCATAAGGAACGATAGAATGATGATAATGAATAAAAAGGTTTGAGCTGGAACATAAGGGATAGCTAAAAAGCTTAATGTTGCTAAGCAACCTGCAGCGGTAATCGGTAAACCGGTAAAATACCCGTTGCTTTCAGTAATATTGAAGCGAGCCAATCTAAAAGCACCACAGCCGATATAGAAGACGGTGAAGAACGATCCGGGTCCGCCAAATTCATTTAAAATTCCTTGATATAGTAATAGTGCTGGCGCGACTCCAAATGATATAATATCACTCATGGAATCTAATTGCTTGCCTAACTCTGACTCGATATTAAATTTTCTTGCCGCCATACCATCAAACCTGTCAGCTAAAGCAGCGATAAAGATAAGAAGCAAACTTAGTCGTAAATTTCCTTCCATCGCAAAAATGATCGCAAAACCACCAAAAGATAAATTTGTTAATGTAATAACATTCGCTGTTTGAGACTTTAGTTTCTTAATTGTAGAATCAAAAACGTCTAATAAAAACATTTAGCTCCACCACTCCTTTTCAACAAGCAGGAAGAGAACTTTATTTATTTTCCTAACTCTATTTATTTAATATTAAGCTTTTTAAGCAGTTTCGTAAAGAGTATTTTTACACTTTTTGGGGGTCAAGTAATGTTAAAGCATGTATATCGTTTACTGATAGAGCTAACGAATGGGAAATGGACATCAGTCATATTACGGCGATTTTCACGCTCGCGGATAAGCCGATTTGTTGTTCCTTCATTCGCAAAAATTTATAAACTAAATCAGGATGAAATGGAAAAAGCCCTGCATGAATATGACACACTGCACGATTTATTTATCAGAACTCTAAAAAGAGAAGCTAGACGGGTAGATAAAAATGAAAATTCGGTAGTAAGTCCAGTTGATGCAGTAATTGAGGATATTGGGTCTATTAAAGAAACAAGTGAGATGCTGGTCAAGGGTAAGTCATATTCCATCCAAGAAATGTTAGGAAACCATCAGGCAGTAACCAAGTATTTAAATGGTACATATATGGTGCTCTATTTAAGCCCAAGTCATTACCATCGGATTCATAGTCCTGTAGAAGGTACAATCGTAAAACAGTGGACGCTTGGCTCAAAATCCTATCCTGTCAATAAAATGGGTTTAAAATATGGGGTCCGAACGTTAGCGAAAAACTATCGAATGATTACAGAAGTCAATGCTGTAAGCGGGCATATTGCAATCGTAAAAGTAGGAGCCATGTTTGTAAACTCCATTGAAAAAACTCATAAAGGAATGAATCTTCAAAAAGGTGAGGAAATGGCATACTTTAGTTTCGGTTCCACTGTCGTATTGTTGTTTGAAAAAGGAGTTTTTCACCTGGATTCTTCCATTCATACACCAAAGGACATTCGGGTTGGTGAAGTAATTGGAATTATGGGAAAGGCAAATGGCGGTGCTTGATGAGTGCCGTTCATTTTTTAGACAAAAGAAAAGGCCCTCTAGGGGCGTATAGGTAATCATGTTAAGAAGAAATTTTCAATTTGTTAAATAGGGATCGACGATGAATTTCTGTTTCAATTAGATGTATAAACTCAGGGCTCAGATTTAATTCTCTTGCTTTATAGTAGGATTCGATTAATAATTCATCTGACAGTTTACGCAAGCCAGAATACACCTCCATAATAAAAATAAATGGTACTAAAATGTATAAATGAAGCATAAAATGGTAGGTTCAATTGGTGTACCCTAAATCTACCAAATAATATTCGATAGGACAACCTTTCCAATTATTCACAATTTATAGTGGATAACTTGTGATTAATTTGTTTATAAAGTATAAAAAAGTGGCTGAAACAATGGGTATAATGTTAATAACTTTATCCACAGGTGTGGGAATTCTGTGATTTTGTCGAAAAATATTTTTTATTATTCGTATTTACAGCAAAAAGGAAGCGTATCTTTGTAATAATGTCGAACTTTGACAAATAATATAACGAAACATCTATAATAGTTTTATTTTGATACTACGGGTAAAATTGGTTATGATGGTACAGATAAACAGATGAATTAATGAGGTGTAAACTTAGTGTTAAAGAATTTTTTACCTGATGAGCATGTAAAAAGCATTTTAGATATTAAACCCGAAGACCTGAAACAAAGAGGGATTAAGGGCATTATTACGGATTTGGATAATACCCTTGTGGAATGGGATCGGCCGAATGCCACACCTGAGCTCATTAAATGGTTTGAACAAATAAAAAAACATCATATACTCGTTACAATTGTTTCTAATAATAATGAAATCCGGGTGAAGGAATTCGCGGATCCATTACAAATTCCATTTATATTTCAAGCACGTAAGCCAATGGTGCGTGCGTTTAATAGGGCTCTTTCACAAATGGGAATCAAGAAAGAGGAAACAGTTGTCATCGGTGATCAGTTATTAACGGATGTCTTAGGTGGTAACCGAAGCGGATTTCATACGATTCTAGTGGTTCCTGTAGCACAAACAGATGGATTTATTACTAAATTTAACCGCTTTGCGGAGCGTAGAATTATGAATTGGTTCAGGAAAAAAGGCATGATTCAATGGGAGGATTAAAGTGTGAGTGAACAAGAGCAATATTTATGTATGGGCTGCGGTGTTAAAGTCCAAACCGAAAACCCCGCGGAATTAGGATTTGCACCATCATCAGCACTCGAAAAGGATAGTATTATTTGTCAGCGCTGTTTTCGTCTTAAACATTACAATGAGGTCCAGGATGTCAGTCTAACCGACGATGATTTCTTGAAAATTTTGAATGGCATTGGTCAAACGGATGCATTAATTGTGATGATTGTTGATATTTTTGACTTTAATGGCAGCTGGCTTCCAGGATTACACCGATTTGTTGGCAATAACAAAATCGTCCTAGTCGGTAATAAGGTGGACCTATTGCCTAAATCAGTGAAACATAACAAATTGATTAATTGGATGAAACAAGAATCAAAAGAGCTGGGGCTAAGACCTGAGGAGGTTTATTTAGTCAGTGCAGAGAAAGGCAAGTTCATCAAAGAAACGGCAGCCGCCATAGATGAAATGCGAAATGGAAAAGATGTCTATGTGGTAGGATGTACAAATGTAGGGAAATCTACATTTATAAATAGAATCATTAAAGAGGTTACGGGTGAAGGAGATATTATCACTACATCACACTTTCCTGGTACCACTTTAGACATCATTAAAATCCCGCTTGAGGATGGCAAAGCACTGATTGATTCACCTGGAATTATCAATCATCATCAGATGGCCCACTATGTTGATAAGAAGGATTTAAAAATTATTACTCCTAAAAAAGAGATTAAACCTAAGGTGTTTCAATTAAATGAAGGACAGACCTTGTTTTTCGGGGGATTAGCTCGGTTTGATTTTATAAGTGGCGACAGGAATTCATTTGTCTGTCATGTTTCAAATGAAATTAATATTCATCGCACCAAAACAGAAAATGCCGATGAATTATATCGAAACCATGTTGGGGAAATGCTGGCTCCACCTCGAAAGGATGAATTGGATTCATTTCCTGAGCTAGTAAGACAAGAATTTACGATTAAGGATGCAAAAACAGATGTTGTGTTTTCTGGACTTGGCTGGGTCACTATTAACGAGCCGGGAGTAAAAGTGGCAGCATATGTGCCAAAGGGTGTCCAAACCTTGACACGAAAATCCTTAATTTAATTTTTAACGGGGAAATGAGGGGAATCAGGTGAAGAAACTTTTTGCGGTTTTGGGAGATCCAATTGGTCACTCAATGTCACCAATAATGCTTAATGATGTTTTATCCTATTATGAAATCGACGCCCATTATCATCCCTTTAAAGTAAGTCCAGTGGAATTAGAAACAGCTATTAGAGGGTTGAAGGCAATTGGAATAACAGGCTTTAATGTAACCATCCCGCATAAAAGCGCCATTATACCTTTTCTAGATGGGGTTGATGATTTAGCATTGAGTATTGGTGCGGTTAATACTGTGGTAAATGATAATGGGAAATTAATTGGCTATAATACGGATGGATATGGATTTATAAAAGGTTTAGAACCTTATATCTCATCCTTTTCTGACAAGAAAGTCTTAGTTATAGGGGCAGGAGGGGCTGCAAGGGCCATTTATTTTACGATGGCGAAAATGAATCCTCTTGCAATTGATATTACCAATCGAACTGTCATAAAAGCGAAAGAGTTAATAGAGGCATGCCCGTTTGAATCGAACTCTAAAGCCTTATCTTTAGATGAGGCCGAGGTTCATCTGAATGAATATGACGTAGTTATTCAAACAACCATGATAGGCATGTACCCAAAAATTTTAGAAACACCGATTAGCCTAAGGAATTTAAATACCGAAGCCTTAGTATGTGATATAGTTTACAACCCGCTGGAAACCCAATTCATGAAGGAAGCAAGGCAGAAGGGTGCAGCCGTTCAAAATGGTGTTGAAATGTTCGTTTATCAAGGTGCTTTGGCATTTGAGAAATGGACTGGAATTTTTCCTGATGTAAAAAGAATGAGAGAGAATGTATTAAGACAGTTGGAGGCGTGAAATGTTAACAGGTAAACAGAAAAGATTTTTGAGGTCGAAAGCCCATCATTTAGATCCGATTTTTCAAGTAGGGAAAGGCGGAGTAAATGAAAATATGATCAAGCAAGTGGCCGATGCGTTAGAGGCAAGAGAACTTTTTAAAATAAGTGTGCTGCAAAATTGTGAAGAAGATAAAGATGTGGTTGCAGAGCAACTTGCTAAAGGAACAGGTGCTGAAATTGTTCAAATTATAGGAAATACGATCGTACTTTACAAAGAATCGGCAGAAAAGAAACAAATTTCACTTCCATAGTAAAGGAGAGGGTTCATCATGACGAAGGTTGGGATATTGGGAGGGACATTTGACCCGCCTCATTACGGACATTTGTTAATTGCTAATGAGGTACTCTCCAAACTTAATCTTGATGAAATTTGGTTTATGCCAAACCAAGAGCCCCCTCATAAAAAGAAATCGGAATCCGTTGAGAATATAGACCGGCTGCAAATGCTTGAGCTTTCTATCAAAGGGAATCCATCATTTAGAATCGAAAAAAATGAGTTGGAGAGATCAGGTCCATCGTTCACTGTCGATACCATGAAGATATTGAATGAACGATATCCAAACCATCAATTTTTCTTTATCATTGGTGCAGATATGATTGAATACCTGCCTAAATGGCATAAAGTAGATGAATTGATTAAGCTCGTAAAATTTGTTGGTGTTGAAAGACCGGAGTATAGTATTAAAACGGATTATCCTATCATTTACGTAGATGTGCCTGCATTCGATGTTTCATCAAGCATGATAAGAGAGAGAGTACAGCAAGGGATGACAGTTCGTTATTTATTACCCGACCCCGTCATCGATTTTATTAGGGAGAATCATTTATATGGAACGTGAACAAGCATTAAAAATTGTAAAAGAACAGTTGACTGACCATAGATATCAGCATACTTTAGGTGTCATGGAAACTGCCATTACGTTAGCAAGGCAATATGGTGCTGATGAAAAAAAAGCAGAAATAGCTGCAATCTTTCATGACTATGCTAAATTTCGTGCTAAGGATGAAATGAGGCAAATTATCCTGAATCAAAATTTTCCTCAAGATTTACTTCACTTTCATGCGGAGTTATGGCATGCACCCGCTGGAGCTTATTTAGTGGAAATAGAGGCAGGAATAAAGGATAAGGAAGTATTGGACGCAATCCGTTATCATACATCCGGAAGGCCAGGAATGACTCTGTTAGAAAAAGTAATATATTTAGCAGATTATATTGAACCAGGCCGACATTTTCCCGGAGTAGATGAAGTTAGAGCTTTAGCCAAAGAAAATTTGGATACCGCATTAATACAAGCGGTCAAAAATACCATACTATTCTTAATGAAAAAGAATCAACCGGTTTATCCGGATAGCTTTCAAACATATAATGATCTCGTAATGAGACAGGAGGATTGATTAATGTCTAATCAAGAGTTATTAAAAATTGCTGTAAAAGCTGCAGATGATAAAAGAGCTGAAGACATTTTAGCACTGAATATGCAGGGAATCTCGCTAATCGCCGATTATTTTATTATTTGTCACGGAAACTCGGACAAACAAGTTCAGGCGATTGCAAGAGAAATTAAAGAAAAAGCAGAAGAAAACGGATATAATGTGCGGAGAATGGAAGGCTTTGATGAAGCTACGTGGATCTTAATTGACCTTGGAGATGTGGTTGCCCATGTATTCCATCGTGATGAAAGAAGTTACTATAAATTAGAACGCTTATGGGGCGATGCACCATTAGAGGATATTCGCAGTGAGCTGACAACATGAGTTATGAGCAGTTTGCCTATTTATATGATGAGCTCATGCAAGATGCTCCATATGATGAATGGGTGAGATTTGTAAAAGAAAAATTGGATCAATATCAAGCAGGTGGTAAAAGTCTGCTTGATCTTGCCTGTGGTACGGGAGAGCTCTCCGTTCGTTTCGCAAAGGAGGGCTTTTCGGTTACAGGTGTAGACTTATCTGCTGATATGCTCGCGGTTGCACAGGCAAAAGCACAGGAGGAAGGTTTGCAAATTCCTTTTTTTGAACAAGATATGGCAAGTCTAGAAGGACACGATGAATTTGATATTATCGGTATTTTTTGTGATTCATTAAATTACTTGCAGTCTGATAATGATGTCATACATACGTTTACAAGTGCTTACAATCACCTAAAGGATGGCGGCCTATTCTTTTTTGATGTCCATTCTCTTTATAAAATTTCTCACGTTTTTATCAACCAAAGCTTTACGTTAGCCGAGGAACACTTATCCTATATTTGGAACAGTTTTGCTGGTGATTCACCCAATAGTGTAGAGCATGAATTAAGTTTTTTTGTTTTAGATGAACAAACTGGCAAGTATGATCGCTTTGATGAACTTCATTATCAAAGAACATACCCTGTTCAACAGTATTCTGAGTGGTTAAAACAAGCAGGTTTTGAACTACTGGAAATCACTGCCGATTTCGAGAATCTAGAACCGCAGGAACAATCAGAAAGAATATTTTTTATTGCAGCAAAAAAGCCATCTTTATAAAAAGATGGCAGGGTTGCGACAAACGGAAAAAGAGTGTGTGCAATTATTTAGGTGTATTTGGCACCCTGTTGATTGGAGCGGAAGGTGCGAAGACTCCTGCGGGAGTACGGGGTTGGTGAGACCCCGCAGGGCGCTATAGCGCCGAGGAGGCTCACCGGCACGCCCTAAGGTCCGCGAAGCACCTGGAGTGGAAATCAACAGGCCCGTTAGCAGAGCTGATAAAAATTTTATAGACCAAAAATGCCTAGAAAAAACTTTCTCGACAATATAGCCATCTTTGTAAAAAAAGATGGCTTTTTTGAAAAAAATAAAGGATTTTGTTATTTCTTAGCGAATTAATGCTTATAGAACTGCAAATTAACCTTTTCTAGGTCTTCATTAAATTTTGAATGTGTTGCTTGGAAAACATGTTCAAAGACCTCTCCAAGCTCCTCCTCCATTACTTTAATGCCCTCACCTGTGATACCACCCTTAACACAAACTTTTTCTTGTAAGGAAGGTAGCGTATAATGCCCTTGTTTGATTAACTCCCCAAGACCTACAATCATTTCACTCGCCATCACTGTCGCCGTTTCTTGATCAATTTCAGTTTCTTTTACTGCTGCGAGTATAAACCGTTGCAGCAGGTAACTGAAAAATGCTGGACCACAGCTAACAATATCAGATGCCACTCTTGTTATTTTCTCATCAATCGTTACTGGTACCGAAATCTTCGAAAATAGACTCTGCACTTTTGTTTTCCAAATATCACTGCACTGATTACCAAACGTTATAAGAGAAACTCCCGCTAATGCACGATTTGTAATGCTCGGAATAACCCTAATTACTGAACTAATTGTTTTAGCAGCAAGCTGGTTTGTATCGATAGGGCTAGTGATCGATATAATGCATTTCCTATTATTCAAATGGGGATTAATCTCATCAAGAATTTTATAAACATCCAAGGGTTTAACACAGATGAACACCAAATCGGATTGAGATGCGACTGCAGCTGCATTTTCCCCAACCCTTATAGCCTTATATTTATCTTTAAGCAGCATCGCTTTTGTTTTTGTTCTATTTGTTATAACCATTGAAGAAGGGGAAACTGCTTTTCCATCGATCAAAGCCTCGATCAAAACTGTCCCCATATTCCCGGTACCAATGACACCTATTTTCATTATTCCGACCCTCCTTCGCATGCAGATTCTCTAATAACAATATGAAAATTGATAGTGAAATATACCAAATGAAAGGATGGATTCATTATGAAGGATTGGATGTATGAGCATAAAATTTATCTTATTATCGCTGTCATCATTGCATTTGGGATCATTTATTATTTTGTGGAGGAAAGAAAATCATCTTCAGAAATTTATATGGAGGATATTGTCCCAGCAGAGGTAAATAAAGAAGAGGAGGCCGCCGAGCCGCCACAAAACCAAAAACAGGAACCTGAAAGCTTCATTGTAGATGTAAAGGGGCAGGTGAAAATGCCCGGTGTATATTCATCCAGTCAGGATGAAAGAGTAATTGATGTGGTTCAGCGTGCTGGGGGGGTAACGGAAAACGCCGATGAAAGTAAGGTGAATTTTGCTGAGCATGTTCAGGATGCGATGGTGATATATATTCCTGCAAAGGGCGAGGAAGGGAGTATCCCGCAGGGGCTGACAAGCAATCCTTCTGAGACTGGAGGTACTAAACAAGGGAAAATTAATCTGAATAAAGCAGATGAAAATGAATTGCAAAACCTGCCTGGGATTGGTCCTTCAAAGGCCGCTGCGATTATGGAATACAGGGAAACAAATGGTCCATTTAAAAGTGTTGAAGATTTGAAAAATATAAGTGGAATCGGTGACAAAACATTTGATAAACTAAAAGATTTAATTACGGTTCAATAAGGAAAACTTATTGACCTTTTAAAGTCTCCAATATTAAACTTAAGGCAGAAATAAATCGAAATTTGGAGGAGTTGGAGAAAGTGGAGCGCATTTCTTGGGATCAATATTTTATGGCACAAAGCCATTTGCTGGCATTAAGAAGTACCTGTACAAGACTTACAGTGGGAGCGACGATTGTCAGAGATAAACGAATTATTGCGGGTGGTTATAACGGTTCAATTGCTGGCGGAGACCATTGTATCGATAAAGGCTGTTATGTCATAGATAATCATTGCGTAAGGACGATTCATGCAGAAATGAATGCTCTCCTGCAATGTGCGAAATTTGGTGTGCCCACGGCTGACTCAGAAATATATGTAACACATTATCCATGCCTGCAGTGCTGCAAAGCCATTATCCAAGCTGGGATTAAAACAGTCTATTATGCAGAGGATTATAAGAACCACCCTCACGCAGTGGAGTTATTTCAGCAGGCAAACGTAAAGACTGAAAAGGTGGAATTAAAAGAATCAGTTATTGATTTACGCCAACTAAATCAATAGGCATAAAGAATAGCGCCGGTCTCCCCGGCGTTAAATCCTTCCCTGAAAAATGGAGAACATTATGAATGGTAAATATTTTTATTTTGCGATTGCTTCATTATTAGGTGTATTAACCTCACTATTCTCTTTTCTTTTATTCCTTCTATTAACCATCATTTACTTTTTTCTCCTTTACAAATATAAGAGGTATAGCAGCTCCCAGCTATTATTCGTCATCTGTCTGTTCACTATTTTTTTTCTGACCAGTGAACATACCGAAGCAAATAATAAATCTAAACTGTCAGACAGTCTAACTGCCTTTCATCTGCAATATACAGAGAACACAAAAGTTGATGGTGATTTGCTTCAGGTTACAGCACTAGATACAAAGTATAAAGAAAAGCTTTTAATACGCTATCAAATCAAATCAGAGGAAGAGAAAAAACAACTAAAAAACACCAACTTTTATGGCCGGCTCTGTCAAGTAACAGGACAATTAAAAGCTCCGTCTATTGCTAAAAATCCAAATGCCTTTAACTACCGTAACTATTTAACCAGTAAACAGGTTTATAAGATCGTCGAACTAAAAAATC
Organism: Neobacillus sp. NPDC093182; assembly: GCF_044754045.1. Lineage (NCBI taxonomy): Bacteria > Bacillati > Bacillota > Bacilli > Caryophanales > Bacillaceae > Neobacillus > Neobacillus sp. NPDC093182. The sequence goes on along the minus strand of NZ_JBIVOI010000001.1, from coordinate 524,680 downwards.
ACCCTTTAAGTAAATGTTCTTTCGTTGAATCAACTCCATTAACCATGATTAAAGAATTACGTTTTAATGGTATCCACTACCTCGAAAAAAATTTTCCACCTGAAATGGCTGCCCTTTCAGCAGCTTTAATTTTTGGAGATAGAAGTATGTTTGATCCAGAGATATTAATGGATTATCAAAGGACGGGCATTGTTCATTTACTAGCCATTTCTGGACTTCACGTTTCCTTATTAATCGGAATGGTTTTTTATTTAGGAATTAGAATCGGGTTTACTAGACAGTTCATGATGAATTTTCTTCTCGTTATATTACCGATTTATGCGATTTTAACCGGAGCTTCTCCTTCCGTTATACGGGCGGTGTTAATGATCTTCCTTGTTTTATTTATTTTACGATGGAAGAAACAGTTAAAACTGTCGCCGATTGATGCCATTAGTCTCACGTTAATGATATATGTATTTTTTGCTCCGCTGATTGTTTTAGACGCCGGCTTTCAGCTGTCATTTTCCGTCAGCTTTGCCATTATTTTATCCTACTCCAGTATTTTACCTCGGTATCAACAAACGATTTCAGCGATGGTTGTCACATCCATCATCGCTCAACTTGCAGCGCTGCCGATATTACTGTACCACTTTTTTGAAATTTCCTTTATTAGCATTGCAGCTAATCTTCTTTATATTCCACTCTTTTCGTTTGTTTTTCTTCCTGGTTTATATCTTTTGTTTTTTATACAGATTATTTTTGGAGATACACCATCAATTCTTATAAATTTATTTATGAAAATCATTACTTTAGCAAATAGTCTAATTGAACTGCTTGCAGACTTATCTTTTGCTCAACTGATAACTGGAAGACCAAATTGGCTAAACTTTATAGTTTATATTCTGATCATCCTTATTATTTTTCTGCTATGGGAAGGAGGGTTGAAGCGAAAACGCAAACAAAAGGTTATTCTTTTAACCTTTGTCTTATTTACATTTCAGAACGTTTGGAATTGGGCAAATCCATTTGGGGAAGTTACCATGATTGATGTTGGACAGGGAGATAGTATATTAATCCACTACCCATTTGGTCAGGGAACCTATTTAATTGATACTGGCGGAACCGTTCAATTTGAAGAGGAAGAATGGAAAAAAGCTGCAAAACCATTTGAAGTTGGGAGAGATGTCGTGGTCCCGTACCTGAAGGGCAAGGGAATAAAGAAATTAGATAAACTGATACTTACACATGGTGATAGTGATCATATTGGCGGGGCTTCTGCAATATTAAAGGAAATCAAAGTAAAACAGATCATACTGCCCTCTGTTGCTGAACCTTCAAAATCGGAATTAACCATTATCCAGGAGGCGAATAAAAAGGGAATTCAGGTGGTGAAGGTTTCTGAAGGAAGCCAATGGAAAAATAAAAAAAGCCTATTTTATGTTTTAGGTCCTGAAAAAAATTATCAAGGTGAGCGGAATAGTGGATCCATCGCGATTATCGCAAACATTGGAGGGCTTAAGTGGTTTTTTGGCGGTGATCTCGATCAACAGGGGGAAGAAAGGATTATAAAGAAATACCCTAATTTGAATATTGATGTCTTAAAGACTGGTCACCATGGCAGTAAAACATCAAGCAGTGAGATATTTATCAAAAGGAGTACACCATCCATTTCCTGGATATCTGTTGGTGAAAGGAACCGTTATGGTCATCCTCATAATGAAGTGTTAGAACACCTATCGAAAACAACTATATATAGGACTGACCTGCATGGAGCAATTACCTATCGGTTTTACCTTGAGGGTGGAACCTTTTCTTCCTTCTTACATAGTATAAAGCAATAGCTCATCAGAAAAATAAAAGAGACCGCAAGATATGCAGTCTCCAAACATTCATTATGTAGCGCAGATTAGGATCCGATAATTTTAATTACTGTTGCAATAATAAACATTGTAGCAAAAAAACCAAAAGAAACGATAAAGCCTACCCCAGAATCAATTGCGTCATTGCGTTTACTTTGCACATTCTTTTCAAATTCATTCACAGTATACCCCTCCTATTTCACATAATAGTATAAGCTTTTTTATCTAAAAAATCCAGCATGCTTTCAATATCTGCTTCCTATATTGACAAGAGTTAACACAAATACTTTATTCCAAAAAGGTGACACTAAATTTACACAAGGAACTCCGCCAAGCAATCAAATGATCCTAGGGCTTTGATTGCAGGCGTTCATTATAGATCGGGAATTGGCGCTTGTCAGAAAAGCGTCAATTCCCTTTTAACACTTGTCAAATTGTCCAAGCTTCATTACGATAGATAATGGAACGAGAATCGAAGGGGAGCTTGGATAATGGTATTAGATATTTGGAAACAAATAAAAAAACGGGAAATTGCTCCCATTTATTTATTATATGGTACAGAAGCGTTTTTAATCAATGAAACAAAACAATTGCTGCTTAATCAGGTTTTAGATGAAGAAGAGAAGGACTTTAATTTTACTGCTTATGATTTAGATGAAACTCCTATTGAAGCGGCACTAGAAGACGCAGAGACGTTCCCTTTTTTAGGTGAGAAGAAAGTGATATTTCTACATAATCCTAAATTTTTAACTGCAGAAAAGACAAAAGAAAAAATCGACCATAATCTTGCTCGGTTTGAAGCATATCTTAAAGATCCAGCACCGTATACGGTTTTGGTTATCTCAGCGCCTTATGAGAAGCTGGATGAACGAAAAAAAGTGACCAAAGAATTAAAGAGATCTGCCGTTTCAGTAGAGGCGAAAAAATTAAATGAACATGATTTAAAAAATTGGGTGAAAGAGAGAGCAAAGATAAATGGCATCGTCTTTGACCCTGACGCGCTCGAGTTGTTACTAACTTTGGCTGGTACGAATATGTTTATGATTACCAGCGAGGTCGATAAATTAGCTTTATACGCTGCAGAGGAAAAACGAATTGATGCGGCAATGGTAGAAAAGTTAGTTTCAAGGTCACTTGAACAAAATATTTTCACCTTGATCGAGAAGGTGGTACAACGAAAACCAGAGGATGCCCTTAGAATTTATTATGATTTATTAAAACAAAATGAGGAACCGATAAAAGTTTTAGCCTTGCTGGCAGGGCAGTTCCGGTTAATCTATCAGGTAAAAGAGCTCTCGCGCAGAGGTTACGGGCAGCAGCAAATTGCTGGCTTTTTGAAAACTCATCCCTTTCGAGTAAAGCTGGCGGCAGGACAAGCCAATCAGTTTAAGGATGAAGAATTGACCAATCTTATGGCGATGCTTGCAAATGCAGACCACCAGATGAAAACGGGCGGGATGAATAAGTCATTACTAATTGAGATGTTATTGTTTAAAATAAAACGATGAAGACAAAAAAACGATTCCAAGTAGGAATCGTTTTTTTGTGCACTCTAATTATAGAGAGTTAGCTTTTTTAGCAAGACGAGATTTTTTACGGGCAGCAGCATTTTTATGGATAAGTCCTTTAGCAGCAGCCTTGTCTAATTTGCTAGCAGCAGTAGAGAATGCTTCTTTAGCTGCAGGAGCATCGCTAAGAGTAACAGCAGCTTCTACTTTCTTAACAGCCGTACGCATTGCAGACTTAGCAGTTGTATTTTGAGCATTACGAGCTTCGCTTGTTTTTACACGCTTAATAGCAGATTTAATGTTAGGCATTACTTTCACCTCCTACAAAGAATCGAGACTATATGAACTCGACTTTACCTTCATTCACAATTATTCAGAACAAGAGATATTTTATCAAACCAAACCTTATATTGCAATACTAGATTTATTTACATATAAGAATAACCTGAATGTTTTAGCCGAAAAGGGGCAAAAATAAGGAAATAGTTTCTAGATTAGAACTTAAAGATAGGAGCGAGGCATAATGCAGGAGAACAAGAACAGCAATATTGACTTAAGTCAGTACTCAATTCGAACGGATTTAGCAATTGAAGCACGAGAAATGGTTATTGCTGATAGGGAAGGCTCGGTTCAACAAGGAGAGAACATCTCCCAAATTGAAGGAGTCATTATTAAAGAAAAAGATATTGACGATATAAAGGTATCATTAGTTGAAATCACAGACGCAGGAGCACAACAGCTCGGAAAAAAGGCAGGACGCTATTTAACGGTGGAAGTACAGGGGATTAGACAGCAGGACACTCCTTTACAACAAAAGGTCGAGGAAATTTTTGCAAAAGAATTTTCTCACTTCCTAGAAGGAACCGGTATCAAAAAGGATGCCTCCTGCCTCGTGGTGGGGCTGGGAAATTGGAATGTTACTCCTGATGCACTTGGTCCGATGGTCTGTGAAAACCTATTGATCACCAGGCACTTGTTCGAGTTGCAGCCTGAACATGTAGAGGAAGGGTATCGTCCCGTTAGTTCGTTAGTTCCTGGAGTTATGGGATTAACGGGAATCGAAACGAGCGATATCATCTTCGGTGTAGTTGAGAAAACTAAGCCTGATTTTGTCATCGCGATTGATGCATTAGCAGCGAGGTCCATTGAAAGGGTTAATTCTACCATTCAAGTTTCAGATACAGGTATTCACCCAGGATCTGGTGTTGGCAATAAAAGAAAAGAATTAAGTAAGGAAACATTAGGAGTTCCGGTAATTGCAATTGGGGTTCCTACCGTTGTCGATGCTGTTTCCATTACAAGTGACACGATAGATTTTATCCTTAAGCATTTTGGAAAGGAACTTAAGGAAGGAAATCGACCTTCTCGAGCACTTGCACCTGCGGGTATGACTTTTGGAAAACGAAAAAAGCTTACTGAAGAGGACCTTCCTGAAGAAAAGCACCGTCAGACCTTCCTTGGAATGATCGGGACATTGGAGGAAGAGGAAAAGCGTAAGTTGATTTATGAAGTGCTTTCCCCTTTGGGACACAATTTGATGGTCACTCCAAAGGAAGTAGATGTGTTTATTGAAGATATGGCCAATCTGATTGCCAGCGGTTTAAATGCTTCGCTCCACAGTAATATTGACCAAGGAAATGCCGGTTACTATACCAGATAATATTTGAGTGACCACCTCACAATTGCGAAATATGGTTCTAGCAATTCTAGTAATGTCATAAGTATTTACTAGAATCAAATTGAGAGGTGGAACCATGAAATCTACTAGGAATTCCGGATTGTTTTTAACGGTGCAAGGGACGAATCTAATAAAAGTAACCTCTTTTATCCTTTTGTTTTTGCTATTGGTGTTTTCTATCAGCGGGCTATTAACATCGTTAAAGCCTCAGTTTAGGCCTATGTCTAATTCTGTTAATACGGCAGCGAATGAAGTAAATGGGAAAATGCTCTATCAACTAATGGCTTGGGAGAATCATCATTTCTTGTCCATAGAGGATAATTTAACAGCCAGCCCTAAGTTAACCAACTTAATTTTTAAGCTTTCGAGCAATATTAATTTAAATGACCCAAGGAGCCTTTTAGGCAGAGAACTTCCAGGATTTTTTCAGTTTGATGGAAAAATCGTAGTGGCAGGTGAAGGTTCCAATTATACCAATATGCCAATGGAGTCTGCTCCGCCAATTGAAATAATGAAGGCGGAGCGAGAGGCTTCCCTGCAAAATTTAGAGGGTATCGATGAAGGAGGCAGCAGTGGTGATAAGCCTTCACCGTCCCTTACAACAGGTGATAAGAAGGTGGTACATCTCTACTTCACGCATAATCGTGAGTCTTATTTACCTTATTTACAGGGAGTAACTGATCCTGACCTTGCTTATCATTCCCAGTTAAATGTCACCAAGATAGGGGATCAATTAAAAGCTGGCTTAGAGGCGAGAGGTATTGGAACATCCATTGATAAATCAGATGTTATGGGGTCTGTAAAAATGGCTGGCGCCTATTCGAAATCTGGTGAATTGGTACGGGAAGCAATGGCAACAAATAGTGATATACATTATTTAATTGATATCCATCGGGATGCACGACGTAAAGACAAAACCACCCCAATTGTAAATGGACAACCCTATGCACAGTTAGTTTTTGTCGTCGGCGGAAAAAACCCTAATTACGAAAAAAATCTAAAATTAGCGACGGACCTCCATAAACTGCTGCAAGAAAAATATAAAGGTATTAGTTGGGGAGTCTTGATGAAAAAAGACGCAGGATCAAATGGCGTGTACAATCAAAATCTTTCTGAAAATGCTTTGTTAATAGAATTTGGCGGTGTTGATAATACATTTGAAGAGTTAAACCGTTCCGCAGAAGCACTTGCAGATGTCTTTAGTGAATATTTCTGGCAGGCAGAGAAAGTAAATTATGATGTAGAACAATCGACGGATAAACAATAGAAGTAAAGGAGCATGTCCGATGAAAATGTTCATGCTGAAATTTTTTTGTATAGTGGCACTAATGTTTATTTCCGTGTTAGCCGGTATGCAATTAGCGAATGACGGTATTCATAAAATGAAGGGCTATGATGATCCCAATTTTCAAAATGCTGTTGCCTTAAATGACAATGGTGACCATGTTAAGGCCACATTCTTGGGAAATGACATCTCGAGCCATGACATTGATGAAAAGAAAAAGAAGCTTGAGAAAATAAGTGCCTTTAATCTTTTTTCATCGATGGGAAAGAAGATTTCAGAAGGTGTTTCCACAGCTTCGGAAAAACTTATTAATCTTATTACTCAATGATAATTGCCGGCGGTTCCTATAAAGGGTACCGCTATTTTTTATGGTAAAACCATCCTCTTTTAGTTTTCATTGAATCTTATTTCCCGTACTGATATAATCAAAAATAGTGTACTTGTGCGAGTTATAGTAGGAGTGAAATACATGAACAGAGAAGATAAATTAAAAAGACAATCAAAGATTAGAAATTTCTCGATTATTGCCCATATTGACCATGGGAAATCAACATTAGCTGACCGTATTTTAGAAAAAACGAATGCATTAACATCCCGTGAAATGAAGGATCAGCTTTTAGATTCGATGGACTTAGAAAGAGAACGCGGTATTACCATTAAGTTGAATGCCGTGCAATTAAAATACAAAGCGAAAGATGGAGAAGAGTATACCTTCCATCTGATTGATACGCCTGGACATGTCGATTTTACGTATGAGGTTTCTCGAAGCCTTGCTGCTTGTGAAGGTGCTGTTTTAGTTGTTGATGCGGCACAGGGGATTGAAGCGCAAACCCTGGCTAACGTTTATCTTGCATTAGATAATAACCTCGAAATTTTACCTGTTATTAATAAAATCGACTTACCAAGTGCAGAGCCTGAAAGAGTCCGTAATGAAATAGAAGAGGTTATTGGTCTTGATGCCTCAGAAGCAGTTTTAGCATCAGCTAAAGCGGGGATCGGGATTGAAGACATTCTTGAACAGGTAGTAAAAACGGTTCCAGCTCCGACTGGTGATCCGGATGCTCCATTGAAAGCATTAATTTTTGATTCCCTTTACGACGCCTATCGAGGTGTTGTGGCTTATATTCGAGTTGTCGAAGGCAGCGTAAAAGTGGGCGATAAAATTAAAATGATGGCAACTGGTGCTGAATTTGAAGTGAATGAAGTAGGAGTATTTACACCAAAATCATTGCTGCTAGATGAACTAACTGTTGGGGACGTTGGATTCCTTACAGCTTCTATCAAAAATGTTGGCGATACTCGTGTTGGTGATACGATTACAAATGCCAAAAATGGTGCGACCGAACCGCTTCCGGGTTATCGGAAATTAAACCCTATGGTGTATTGTGGCTTGTACCCAATTGATACGGCGAAATTTAATGATCTGCGTGAAGCGCTGGAGAAGCTTCAGTTAAATGATTCTGCACTTCAATTCGAGCCTGAAACTTCCCAAGCACTAGGCTTTGGTTTCCGCTGTGGGTTCTTAGGACTTCTTCATATGGAGATTATTCAGGAACGGATTGAGCGTGAATTTAAGATTGATTTGATTACAACGGCTCCAAGCGTTATCTATGATGTACACATGACAGATGGCAATCAAATAAAAGTGGATAACCCTTCAAATCTTCCGGATCCACAGAAAATTGACCATGTTGAAGAGCCTTACGTAAAAGCAACGATGATGGCTCCAAATGAGTATGTCGGTGCGATTATGGAGTTGTGTCAGCAAAAGCGTGGTATTTTTATTAATATGGAATACCAAGGTGAAAACCGTGTAAGCATCATCTATGAAGTTCCGTTAGCAGAAATTGTTTATGATTTCTTTGATCAACTTAAATCTAGCACGAGAGGCTATGCATCATTTGATTATGAATTAATTGGTTACAAACCGTCTAGCTTGGTTAAAATGGATATATTGTTAAACGCTGAAAAGGTGGATGCCTTAAGCTTTATCGTTCATAAAGATTTTGCCTACGAACGCGGCAAAGTCATTGTTGAGAAGCTAAAGGAATTAATCCCAAGGCAGCAATTTGAAGTTCCTGTCCAAGCCGCTATTGGTCAAAAAATTGTTGCTCGTTCAACCATTAAATCAATGGGTAAAAACGTATTGGCTAAATGTTATGGGGGAGATATTTCCCGTAAACGAAAGCTGCTCGAGAAACAAAAAGAAGGTAAAAAACGGATGAAACAGGTTGGTTCTGTAGAAGTCCCACAAGAAGCCTTCATGGCCGTCCTTAAAATGGATGACAACAATTCAAAAAAATAAAAACGAAACGGGAGGTTAGGACAAGTCTATTTATAGGCGAAATCCAGCCTCTTTTTGTTATTTAAGAGGTGAAAGTATGATTAAAGCTGCTTATCTCCATATCCCCTTTTGTGAGCATATTTGCCATTATTGTGATTTTAATAAGGTATTTCTTAAGGGGCAGCCGGTGGATGAATATTTACAGGCACTTGAGCAGGAAATGATTTTATCGTTACAAAAATACCCAACGAATCAGCTGAATACCATTTTTGTGGGGGGCGGGACACCAACCTCCCTAAATGAAAAGCAGCTTGAAAGGTTTTGTGGAAGTATAACCAGAAACTTACCGATGAGCAGTGAACTTGAATTTACCTTCGAAGCAAATCCAGGTGATTTAACAAAAGAAAAGTTACAAATATTAAAAAATGCAGGAGTTAACCGCCTTAGCCTTGGTGTTCAAACCTTTAATGATGAATTATTAAAGAAAATTGGCCGTGTCCATCGTGCAAAAGATGTGTACCAAACAGTAGAGAATGCAAAGTCTATTGGCTTCAAAAATATTAGTATTGACTTAATTTTCAGCCTGCCGACCCAAACCATTACTGACTTTAAAGAGTCATTGACTCAAGCTTTTACACTAGACATTCAACATTATTCGGCCTATTCGTTAATTATTGAACCAAAGACAGTTTTTTACAATCTTTTGCAAAAAGGCAAGCTCCCTACACCAGGAGAGGATATGGAAGCAGCAATGTATGAACTGCTTATGGAGCAAATGGAAAAGCACGGATTTAATCAGTATGAAATTAGTAATTTTTCAAAGCCTGGTTATGAAAGCAAACATAACCTAACATACTGGAATAACGATTACTATTATGGGTTCGGTGCAGGTGCTCACAGCTATGTGAATGGCTGGAGACGCTCGAATGCTGGACCATTGAAAAAGTATATGGAACTAATTGATAACGGGCACCTCCCTATCTTTCAGGAACACCAAACTTCAAAAGCAGAACAAATAGAAGAAGAAATGTTTTTAGGTCTACGAAAAACAGATGGAGTATCTATATCCCATTTCATTGAAAAATTTGATATTGACCCACTGGAAATATTTAAAAATGAGATTTCTGATTTGATTTCAAAAAAATGGATAGAAGTAAAAGACGATAATATATATTTAACAAAAACAGGGCTGCTGCTTGGAAATGAGGTTTTTCAATCATTTTTAGGGGTCACTAACTAAAATCTTAATACCTGTGACTTTGCAATTTCTTAGTATCAAATGATTGACACCATCCCCCTATTTTTGATAATTTATTAATAGAATTAGCACTCGACTTCAATGAGTGCTAACAGAGGTGATGAAAGGTGTTAACAGATCGTCAATTATTGATTCTTCAGGTTATTGTTGATGATTTTATTCGATCTGCACAACCTGTCGGCTCAAGGAGTTTGTCGAAAAAAGAAGAAATTTCATTTAGTTCAGCAACCATTCGGAATGAAATGGCTGACCTTGAAGAATTAGGCTATATAGAAAAAACGCATACTTCTTCTGGCCGTGTTCCTTCTGAAAAAGGCTATCGGTACTATGTAGACCATTTACTGTCGCCTCAAGCATTAAACAATCAGGATATTTCGATTATTCAATCGATTTTTGCGGAAAAGATTTTTGAGTTTGAGAAAATCATTCAAAAATCAGCAAAGATACTATCTGAGCTAACCAATTATACTTCAATCGTTCTAGGTCCAGCTGCAAGCTTTAATAAACTTAAACGAATACAAATCATTCCTTTAAACAAGGAAACAGCTGTAGCCATCTTTGTTACTGATTCGGGTCATGTTGAAAACCGAACATTTTATCTGCCCCCTACAGTGGATGCGAGTGATTTGGAAAAGACAGTCAACATATTAAACGAACGGTTGACTGGGGTAGCACTCGAAGATTTAAACGATAAAATCTATAAGGAAGTAGCGATGCTGCTAAGGCAGCATATTCGAAATTATGATTTAATGCTGCACACCATTGCTGATTCACTTAAAATGCCGGTTAATGAAAAACTTTTCTTCGGTGGAAAAACAAATATGTTAAGCCAGCCGGAATTTCATGATATCAGTAAAATCCGTACTCTCTTACAGATGATTGATCACGAAGAGTGGATCTATCCTTTAATCAAACATGACTCAGCTGGTATCAATGTGAAAATCGGCAGAGAAAACAATAACAGTGCCATGGAAAATTGCAGCCTTATTACCGCAACCTATTCAGTTGGAGCAGAAAGTTTGGGAACCATTGCGATTCTTGGGCCAACTCGAATGGAATACTCACGTGTAATTAGCTTGCTGCAGTTTTTAAGTAAGGATTTAACCTCAGTGTTAACAAACCTGTATCAAAAATATTAGCAGTGGAGATATTGAGAAGGGTGAAATACTGCGTATTACACCTAGGTAAATACTAAGTATTTCACCCCCTTACTATGAAATTAACGATTACAAATAAATATTTAACAATCCTTTAAGGAGGTGAGTAAGTTGACAGAAGAAAAGAACAACACACTTAATGAGGAAGTTGAATCTGAAACAAATGAACAAGTTGAACTTACCAATGAGGAAGTTGAAACAGTTTTCGATGAAGCAGGGGATTCCAAGGATAATGCTGCACACATAGACTATGCTGCTGAAATTCAAAACCTCACCAGTAAACTAGAAGAAGCAGATAATCGTTACTTGCGTCTTCAAGCAGATTTTGATAACTTCCGCCGTCGGACTCGATTAGATATCGAGGCGGGTGAAAAATATAAAGCACAAAAGTTAGTGACTGAACTGCTTCCTACTTTGGACAATTTCGAAAGAGCATTACAAATTGAAGCAGACAATGAGCAAACTCGCTCCTTGCTTCAAGGAATGGAAATGGTTTATCGTAGTTTAGTTGACGCCTTGAAAAAAGAAGGTGTTGAACCAATTGAAGCAGTTGGAAAAGAGTTTGATCCAAATTTCCACCAAGCAGTTATGCAGGGAGAAGATGAGAATTTTGGCTCTAATATCGTAAGTGCTGAATTCCAAAAAGGGTACATGTTAAAGGATCGAGTGATCCGCCCGTCAATGGTTAAGGTAAATCAATAAACCTACATATTAATCCTAGGAGGAAAAGGGAAATGAGTAAAATTATCGGTATTGACCTTGGTACAACAAACTCATGTGTCGCAGTTCTTGAAGGCGGCGAACCAAAGGTTATTCCAAATCCAGAAGGCAACCGCACAACCCCATCTGTTGTTGCATTTAAAAACGGTGAACGCCAAATAGGGGAAGTGGCTAAGCGTCAGGCTGTTACGAACCCAAATACCATCATGTCCATTAAACGTCATATGGGAACAGATTACAAAGTAGAAGTAGAAGGTAAAAACTATACTCCACAAGAAATGTCGGCTATTATCCTTCAATATTTAAAATCTTACGCTGAAGATTATTTAGGTGAGCCAGTTACTAAAGCAGTTATTACTGTACCTGCTTACTTTAATGATGCGGAGCGTCAAGCAACAAAGGACGCAGGTAAAATTGCTGGATTAGAAGTTGAGCGTATTATCAATGAGCCAACTGCGGCTGCACTTGCATATGGTTTAGATAAAACGGATCAAGACCAAACTATTCTTGTTTATGATCTTGGCGGTGGTACATTCGACGTTTCTATCCTTGAATTAGGAGATGGCGTATTTGAAGTAAAAGCAACTGCTGGTGATAACCGTCTTGGCGGCGATGACTTTGACCAAGTTATTATCGACTACTTAGTAGAGCAATTCAAAAAAGAAAATGGCATTGACCTATCCCAAGATAAAATGGCACTACAGCGCTTAAAGGATGCTGCTGAAAAGGCGAAAAAAGATTTATCTGGAGTAGCTTCTACGCAAATTTCTTTACCGTTTATCACAGCAGGTCCTGCTGGTCCGCTTCACCTTGAAGTAACAATGACCAGAGCTAAATTTGATGAGTTATCTGCTCATCTTGTAGAACGTACAATGGGACCAACTCGTCAAGCATTAAGTGATGCGGGACTATCAGCTTCACAGCTTGATAAGGTTATTCTTGTGGGCGGATCAACGCGTATTCCTGCTGTTCAAGAGGCTATTAAGAAAGCAACAGGCAAAGAGCCGCATCGCGGAGTTAACCCAGACGAAGTAGTAGCAATGGGTGCTGCTATTCAAGGCGGCGTAATCACTGGTGATGTTAAAGATGTAGTTTTACTTGACGTTACACCATTATCACTTGGTATCGAAACAATGGGCGGCGTATTTACAAAGTTAATCGACCGCAATACAACCATTCCAACATCTAAATCACAAGTATTCTCAACTGCTGCTGATAATCAAACGGCTGTTGATATCCATGTTCTTCAAGGGGAACGTCCAATGGCAAATCTAAATAAAACATTGGGCCGCTTCCAATTATCCGATATTCCACCAGCACCACGTGGAATTCCACAAATTGAAGTAACCTTTGATATTGATAAAAACGGTATTGTAAATGTACGTGCAAAAGATCTTGGTACCAATAAAGAACAGCAAATTACAATTAAATCTTCAACAGGTCTTTCTGATGAAGAAATTCAAAAAATGGTCAGAGAAGCTGAAGAAAACGCTGAAGCTGACAAACAGCGTAAAGAAGAAGTGGAACTGCGCAATGAAGCGGACCAACTAGTCTTTACTACTGAAAAAACATTAAAAGACTTAGAAGATAAGGTAGATGCTGCTGAAGTTGCAAAAGCAAATGAAGCAAAAGATGCTTTAAAAGCAGCGATTGAACAAAATGATTTGGCTGAAATCCGTGCTAAAAAAGACGCTTTACAAGAAATCGTTCAAGCGTTAACTGTTAAGCTTTATGAACAAGCGGCTCAGGCAGCACAAGGAGCACAAGGTGCAGAAGGCGGAAACGCGGGTCCTAAAGATGACAACGTAGTCGATGCTGAATTTGAAGAAATCAAAGAAGAAAAATAAAAACGAAAAGCGGAAGCGCCTTGTCCAGAGGCGACAGGCATAAGGCGAGCCGGCATGAAGGTTGCTCTTTAACCTTCTTGACGGATTGACTTAGACCTTAGAGCCTCTAGGCGCTGTAGCTAGACAATAAAATTTCTTTTTAAACCTATGAAAAAGTCAAAGTCAGCATCGGCTTTGACTTTTTCTTTGTAATTTGTGTTTTTATTGTGTTAGAATAATCTTTATGTGACAGATTCGGGAGTGGTAATCATGAGTAAACGAGATTACTATGAGGTGCTTGGTGTTAGTAAAAGCGCTTCTAAGGATGAAATAAAAAAAGCATATCGGAAGCTCTCTAAACAATATCATCCAGATATTAACAAAGAGCCTGATGCTGCAGATAAATTCAAAGAAATCGCTGAAGCTTATGAGGTTCTAAGCGATGATCAGAAAAAAGCACATTATGATCAATTCGGTCATACTGATCCAAATCAAGGCTTTGGCGGAGGCGCTGATTTTGGCGGTGGTTTCGGCGGCTTTGAAGATATTTTTAATACCTTTTTTGGCGGCGGCGGTGGTTCACGCCGACGTGATCCAAATGCCCCAAGACAAGGTGCAGACCTGCAATATACAATGACTATTTCTTTTGAAGAAGCGGCTTTCGGAAAAGAAACAGATATTGAAATTCCTCGTGAAGAAACATGCGGTACATGTAACGGTTCTGGTGCTAAAAAGGGAACAAAGCCTGAAACCTGTCAACACTGTCATGGGACAGGACAGTTAAATATTGAGCAAAATACACCATTTGGCAGAGTGGTTAATCGCCGTACTTGTCATCATTGTAACGGCACAGGGAAAGAGATTAAACATAAATGTTCAACCTGTGGCGGATCTGGTAAAGTGAAAAAACGGAAGAAGATTCATGTTAAAATCCCTGCAGGTATTGATGATGGCCAACAGTTAAGGATTTCCGGACAAGGTGAGGGCGGAATTAACGGAGGACCTTCTGGAGATTTATATATTGTTTTCCATGTTAGAGAACATGAGTTTTTTGAAAGAGATGGCGATGATGTTTATTGTGAAATGCCTATCACTTTTGTTCAAGCGTCACTTGGTGATGAAGTTGAAGTACCAACCTTACATGGAAAAGTAAAACTTAAGGTACCTGCTGGAACACAAACTGGAACCAAATTCCGACTTAAAGGTAAAGGGATACCAAATGTTCGTGGATATGGAGTAGGGGACCAGCACATCATAGTCCGTATTATTACTCCTACAAAATTAACGGATAAACAGAAGCAGCTTCTTCGTGAGTTTGCAGATCTAAGTGGAAACTCTCCAATAGGTGAACATGAAGAAGGCTTCTTTTCAAAAGTAAAACGAGCCTTTAAGGGCGACTAAGGATTGGAGTTGGTAGAATGAAATGGTCTGAACTTAGTATTCACACTACAAACGAAGCGATTGAACCAATATCGCATATTTTACATGAGGCCGGTGCTAGCGGCGTAGTTATTGAAGATCCTTTTGAACTAACAAAGGAGAGGCAAGATCAGTTCGGGGAAATCTACCAACTCAATCCTGATGATTACCCTGAAGAAGGAGTTATCGTTAAAGCATATCTCCCTGTTAACAGCTTCTTAGGAGAAACGGTGGACGCGATAAAAGAATCAATTAATAACCTTATTATTCACAATATTGACATTGGAATAAATAAAGTCACCATTAGTGAAGTAAACGAGGAAGAATGGGCAACAGCATGGAAGAAATACTATCATCCTGTGAAAATTTCAGAGAAGTTTACGATTGTTCCTACTTGGGAGATCTACACGCCAGTTAGCAGTGATGAATTAATCATTGAATTGGATCCAGGAATGGCCTTCGGAACCGGAACACATCCAACAACGGTCATGTGTATTCAAGCTCTGGAAAGAACAGTTCGGCCTGGTGACAGAGTAATTGATGTTGGAACTGGTTCAGGTGTGCTAAGTATCGCTGCAGCTATGCTAGGTGCAGAAGATGTTCGTGCCTATGATTTAGATGAAGTTGCTGTAACATCTGCGCGACTCAACATAAAGCTAAATAAAGTAAGTGACAAGGTAACCACTTCGCAAAATAACCTTTTAGATGGCGTGGAAGAAAATTCAGCTGACGTGGTTGTTGCCAACATTTTAGCTGAAGTTATATTACGTTTTACGGATGATGTAGCGCATGTTGTTAAACCTGGAGGGACTTTTATTGCCTCAGGAATTATTCAGCAAAAGAAAGATCAAGTAAAAGAAGGACTCATTCAGTCCGGCTTTGAAATCACCGAAACCATCTTAATGGAAGACTGGGTTGCGATTATTGCTAAAAGGATATAATGCTAAAAAAGGGGATAATGCCCCTTTTTTCTATTTGCCTGCTTTAAATGAAACAATGGCTGCAGTAAAATAAAGAGTAAAATGTTTTAGAGGGGTGCATCGTGTGCAACGGTACTTTGTTAAACAACGAGCAAATGAGAATAGTTTTGTGATTGATGGTGATGACCGCCATCATATGATCAAGGTAATGCGCATGGCAATCGGGGACAAAATCATTTGTGTTGATCCAAGAGGAGATGCGGCAGTTTGTGAAATTGCAAAAATTACCGATGAACAAGTCGTTGCAGACGTTGTACAATGGAAAGATGAGAAGTCTGAGCTTCCTATCTCAATTACGATTGCAAGCGGACTTCCAAAAGGGGACAAACTCGAATGGATTATTCAAAAAGGTACAGAACTTGGTGCCCATGAATTTATTCCTTTTGCAGCACGTCGTTCTGTCGTAAAATGGGATGATAAAAAAGCCGGTAAAAAAGTAGAGAGATGGCAAAAAATTGCGAAAGAAGCTGCGGAACAATCCCATCGTGGTATAGTACCTGAAATTATAAGTCCGATGAATTTTAAAGCTTTAATAGAGAAAAGCAAAAATTTTCATTATAAATTAGCTGCTTTCGAGGAAGAAAGCAGAAGTGGTGAAACGTCTGTTTTTTCAGGGGCATTACAAAAAATGAAACCAGGGGAATCACTGCTATTAGTTTTTGGTCCTGAGGGCGGGCTGGCTGAAGAAGAGGTCCATATTTTACAGGAAAATGGTTTTGCCCTATGCGGCTTAGGTCCGCGTATTTTAAGAACGGAAACTGCGCCCTTATATGCTCTAGCGGCGATTTCCTACCATTTTGAATTAATGAGGAGATGAATACAATGCCAACAGTCGCTTTTCATACACTTGGATGTAAGGTGAATCATTATGAGACTGAAGCAATCTGGCAATTGTTCAAGCAAGAAGGCTATGATCGAGTTGATTTTGAATCAATTTCTGATGTCTATATAATTAATACTTGTACGGTAACAAATACTGGCGATAAAAAAAGCCGTCAAGTGATTCGACGGGCTGTCCGGAAAAATCCTGACGCCGTAATTTGTGTTACAGGATGTTATGCTCAAACTTCACCTGCTGAGATTATGGCGATACCTGGTGTTGATATTGTAGTTGGAACCCAGGATCGTGTGAAAATGCTTGATTACATTGAACAGTATAAAACAGAACGCCAGCCAATAAATGGCGTAGGCAATATTATGAAAAATCGTGTTTACGAAGAGCTTGATGTTCCTGCGTTTACAGATCGTACACGTGCTTCGTTGAAAATTCAAGAGGGTTGTAATAACTTCTGTACTTTCTGTATTATACCTTGGGCACGCGGGTTAATGAGATCCCGTGACCCTAAGGAAGTTATTCGCCAAGCGCAGCAGCTTGTGGATGCAGGTTATAAAGAAATCGTATTAACCGGGATTCACACAGGCGGCTACGGTGAAGATATGAAGGATTACAATTTAGCCTTGCTGCTCCGTGATTTAGAAGCTCAAGTTAAAGGTCTTTCAAGACTTCGGATTTCATCTATTGAAGCAAGTCAAATTACTGATGAAGTGATTGAAGTAATCAAACATTCAAATATTATTGTCCGCCATTTGCATATCCCAATTCAGTCTGGATCTAATACTGTATTAAAAAGAATGCGTCGAAAGTATACAATGGAATTCTTTGGTGAAAGATTAGACCGTCTTAAAGAAGTACTTCCAGGTCTTGCTGTTACATCTGACGTTATTGTCGGTTTTCCAGGGGAAACGGAAGAAGAATTTATGGAGACTTATAATTTTATTAAGGACCATAAGTTTTCAGAACTGCATGTTTTCCCTTATTCTAAACGTACTGGAACACCTGCTGCGCGTATGGAAGATCAGGTTGACGAAGAAGTTAAGAATGAGCGTGTACACCGCTTAATAACTCTTTCTGATCAGTTAGCAAAGGAATATGCTTCGCAATTTGAAAATGATGTATTGGAAGTAATTCCTGAAGAGGAATTCAACGATGGGTTATATGTTGGTTACACAGATAATTATTTAAAAGTGGTATTCCCTGCAACTGAAGAAATGATTGGTAAACTTGTTAAAGTAAAAATTACAAAAGCAGGTTATCCATACAATGAAGGACAATTTGTCAAAATTGTTGAAGATGATATAAAAGCAGAAGTATTTACAAAAGAAGAAGCTGCGATTTAAGGACCTAGTTTGGTCCTTTTTTTTATATAAATTTGGGTATTCTAATGTTAGTATCAAATTTCTTTTTACTATCATGAGAAAAGGGGCAAGTAAAATGGCTACTACCAACGTTGCTTCAATGATTGACCATACATTGTTAAAAGCGGACGCAACCCGCCAGCAAATAGAAACCCTGTGCCAAGAAGCAATAGAATATAAGTTTTTTTCAGTTTGTGTAAATCCAACGTGGGTAAACACAGCTAGAGATTTACTTAACGGCAGCGGCGTTAAGGTGTGCACCGTTATTGGATTTCCATTAGGCGCTGCAACGCCGGAAACAAAGGCTTTTGAGACAAATAATGCGATAGAAAATGGCGCAGATGAAGTGGATATGGTTATCAATATCGGCGCTTTAAAGGATAAAAATGATGAGTTAGTTGAAAAAGATATTCGGGCAGTTGTGGAAGCTGCAAAGGGAAGAGCGTTAACAAAGGTTATTATTGAAACAAGTTTGCTTACAAGGGAAGAAAAAATTCGTGCCTGTGAGCTTGCAGTTAAGGCTGGTACAGACTTTGTAAAAACATCCACAGGTTTCTCAACTGGCGGTGCTACAGTAGAAGATATTAAGTTGATGAGGGAAACTGTTGGGCCTGATATAGGAGTAAAAGCCTCTGGAGGAGTGCGCAATACGGAAGATACGGAAAAAATGATTCAAGCAGGAGCGACGAGAATAGGCGCAAGTGCTGGAGTGGCTATTCTAAAAGGATTAACAGCTGCTTCTGACTACTAAAAAAGACGGCCAAGGCCGTCTTTTTAGTTAGTTACTTGTTTTTCCGCCATGTATCTTCAAAATCATTTCACCAAATTTTGTTGCAAATGGCAATACCATAATGGATGAAACCACATTAAATATTACACTTATATGTGCTAACTGAATCATCTTTTCATCCGCTAATATATGGGCATTTTCTGACAAATAAGGAATAAAGGGAGTGAAAATTAGAACACCGGCAACATTCAGCCAAACGTGTGCAAAGGCAGCTAATCTTGATTCTTTCCCGCCTCCAATGGAAGCAATTAGAGCTGTAATACATGTCCCAATATTGGCGCCAAATACGATCGCAATCCCAGCATCGAGATGAAGAAGACCTGCAGTTAAAAAACCCATGGTGATACCTGTCATAGCTGTACTTGACTGAATAATGGCAGTAATAATTGCTCCAGTAAAAATACTTAGTAAGATATTGTCGTTAATTGAGAGGATAAAATTATTGATAAATGGGAGTGCAGTCAATGGCTGAGCTAGAAGCTCAAAACCTTTCATTGCTGTAAAGACTGAGGCGATTCCAAAGGTGACCATTCCGATGCTTCTAATTTTTAAAGGTTTAAAAAAGGTAAGTAATGCTCCAATAATAGCGAGTGGTACTAAAACCTTATCAAGATTAAAGGTAATTAGCTCCGTTTTAAAGGTTGTTCCGATATTTGTGCCTAAGATAATCCCGATCGATTGAGGAAAAGTCATGATTTTTGCTGAAATTAACCCAATCGTGATGACCATTACTGCTGAACTACTCTGTAATAGTGCAGTAACAAAGGTGCCTGTCACCATACCTTTTAGTGGTGTACTTGTTAGTTTGGTCAGCCATCCTTTTAATTTATTCCCCGACAAATTAAATAATCCAAACCTTATTATGGTCATGCCAAAGATAAATAATAAGATAAATAATATAAATAATAGTATGTAAAGCATGTCTTCACCCCTCTCTTAATTGTATGCCTGAGGGAGGGGGACATGCCAGATTTATGGCGGGGTGTTCAAAAAAATGTGGATATATGAATAAAAATATCAAAAGCTTGTTTCAACTCTAGAAATACAGTTGACCTTGTTTCTATGATATATTATAATTGCAAGGTACATGGATTGAATGTAAGTGTGTTGTGTTTCGGAGGGAGGGAAAGAGAATGTCTAAAACCGTCGTTCGTAAAAACGAATCGCTTGAAGATGCTCTTCGTCGCTTCAAACGTACAGTATCAAAAACTGGTACTTTGCAAGAGGCAAGAAAGCGCGAATTCTACGAAAAGCCAAGTGTAAAGCGTAAGAAAAAGTCTGAAGCAGCAAGAAAACGTAAGTTCTAAGAGAGGGTGTAATTTATGAGTCTTCTCGAGCGTTTAAACAATGACATGAAACAAGCGATGAAAAATAAGGAAAAAGACAAACTCACAACCATTCGGATGGTAAAAGCTTCATTGCAAAATGAAGCGATTAAGCTTGGTACAAAAGAGCTTTCCGATGAAGCTGAGTTAACAATCCTTTCTCGCGAAGTAAAGCAACGCAAAGAATCCCTCCATGAATTTGATAAAGCAGGTCGTCAAGACCTTGTTGATAAATTGCGTGCAGAGTTGGCTATCGTCGAACTGTATTTACCGAAGCAGCTTTCCGAAGAAGAGTTGTCAGAAATTGTTAAAGAAACAATCTCTGAAGTCGGTGCAAAATCAAAAGCGGATATGGGAAAAGTGATGGCTGCGATTATGCCAAAAGTAAAAGGTAAAGCAGACGGTTCACTTGTAAATAAATTTGTACAACAACACCTTTCATAATTATTCTGACAACCAAGACCGCAAGCGTTTAGCTTGCGGTTTTTCATTGTTTTATTAATTTGAAACTTATTTGGATATAAAACGTATACATAGTGTCGTCATGAAGGGAGGGTAATTATGGTTGAGTTTCTAACAAACCCAATCGTTGTAACACTGCTATTAACGATTGCAGGAACGGCTATTGTCTATGAGTTGTTTTCATCAAAGTTCGGAATATCAGGATTCATAGGTTTATTTGCACTACTTCTTTTCTTTTACGGACATTTTCAAGCTGGTCTTGCCGGTTTTGGAACCATTATGTTATTTGCAGTAGGGATCATGCTGATCTTTTTAGAATTTTTTCTTCCAGGAGCCATTTCGGGCACACTAGGTTTGGCAGCATTAATAGCAAGTCTGTTTATTGCAGGAGAAAATCCATTGAATATGGGAATCTCGATTTTCATCGCAATTGGTATTTCAATTGCTGTCCTATTTTTTATGATTAAGGTCCTTGGCAAAAAAATGGTTTTATTTAATCGAATGATTCTGTTTGACTCCGCCAAAAAAGAGGATGGTTATGTATCTAATGTAAATCGTACAGATTTATTAGGTAAAGAAGGTATCGCATTGACTGTTTTAAGACCATCTGGAACAGCAGTTTTTAATAATGAAAGAATCGATGTAGTGAGTGAAGGCGATTTCATTGATCAAAATGCAAAAATCACTGTGATAAAGGTTGAAGGAGTACGTATCGTAGTCAGGAAAGTATAATGAATGACTAACTAGGAGGTAAGTGCGGTGGAATTAACGAGTGGAAGTTTATTTATAATTGGTATTATTGTGGTTGCGCTAATTTTTCTCGGAATATTATTATCATTTGTTCCTGTAATGCTTTGGGTTTCTGCCCTTGCTGCAGGGGTTCGAATCAGTATTTTTACATTAGTAGGGATGAGACTTAGACGGGTTACACCGAGCAGGGTTGTCAATCCGCTTATTAAAGCACATAAGGCTGGTCTAAATGTTACAACCAATCAGCTGGAAAGTCATTACTTAGCTGGCGGGAATGTGGATAGAGTAGTCAATGCTTTAATTGCTGCCCATCGTGCCAACATTGAGTTAACATTCGAACGCTGTGCAGCAATTGATTTGGCAGGACGTGATGTATTAGAGGCAGTGCAAATGAGTGTTAACCCTAAAGTAATTGAAACTCCATTTATTGCAGGGGTTGCCATGAATGGTATTGAAGTAAAAGCAAAAGCGAGAATTACCGTTCGTGCTAATATCGACCGACTTGTTGGAGGTGCGGGTGAAGATACTGTCGTAGCTCGTGTAGGTGAAGGGGTCATTTCAACGATTGGTTCTTCAGCCGACCACAGTAAAGTACTTGAGAACCCTGAATTGATTTCCCAAACTGTCTTGGCCAAAGGATTAGACGCTGGTACAGCTTTTGAGATACTATCGATTGATATTGCTGATATTGACTTAGGAAGAAACATCGGTGCTGAACTTCAGACGGAGCAAGCAGAAGCCGATAAGAAAATCGCTCAGGCAAAAGCAGAAGAGCGCAGGGCTATGGCTGTCGCTACTGAGCAGGAAATGAAGGCGAGAGTAGAAGAAATGAGAGCAAAGGTTGTAGAGGCAGAGGCTAAAGTGCCGTTGGCAATGTCAGAAGCACTAAAATCCGGTAATATTAGTGTCATGGAATATATGAATTATAAAAATATTTCGGCTGATACCGATATGCGCGGATCTATCGGCAAGATGACAGGTGATAAAAAAGACGACCGCTAAACCGCCGATTGATTTTGATCAGAAGGAGGGTGGGGCATGGAAACAATATTATTTTTAATTATCGCCGGAATTCTCTCATCCATCTTTGGTAAGGCAAAGGGTAAGAGTAATCCTGGACGAACAAAGCCATTTACTGCAAAAGGGTTTTCTGATATTCGCACTCAAGTTGAACAACAAATGATAAAAAAGCAGCGAAAACCTGGTCAAATCTCTACAGGCCAGCCTGCGCTGCAAGATACAAATTTGCCGAGTTTAGAGGAAAAGTATCTAGAAATAAAGCAAAAGCCTGTTGTTCCAATAAAACAACTGAAGCAGCCGGTTGAATCCACTTTATTAGAAGTTGATTCTGCGGATGTTTCACTTGAAAAACCTGATGAAAAAACGATTTTAAATGGGATTATTTGGGCGGAAATTCTCGGTGAACCACGAGCGAAAAAACCATATTTTTCGAGAAAGCGCTAAACGAATATTTGCAAATCCCCTAGTATAAATCGAAAAAGAAGTGCTAGAACCTTCCTTCATTTCATAAATATGAGATGAAAGGGGGTTCTTTTTTTATGGCAAAAAAATGGGGCCTGCGTGTCCGGAACTGGATGGCACAAAAAATGGATCTTCCTCAAGATGTCATGATGGATTTGCCCCGCATCACTATGATTGGGCAAATCCATATTTACATCGAGAATCATAGAGGGTTGATTACCTTTACGGATAAAGAATTGCGTCTGTTGTTAAAGCAGGGACAATTACAAATAAGAGGTAAGTCTTTCGTGATAAAAACGATTTTACCTGAAGAAATTTTGCTTGAAGGAAAAATTGATCAGGTCATTTATATAAATGAAAATCCAGGAGGAACCAAATGAAAAACCAATGGATCGAATTCATATCTGGCAAGGTAACCGTTAAAGTATCAGGAAGAGGCATAGAGAGATTCTTAAATGTCTTAATCAGAAATGGTCTGATTGTATGGAATGTAAAACGACACGGGACTGAAACGATAACCTTCACAATGAGACTTCAGGACGCGTTAAGAATTAGACGATATGCAAGAGAAAGAGATTGCTCGATTACATTCTTAAAAAGGGCAGGTATGCCTTTTTTATTTAAACGGCTATTGAAAAATAGTGGTTTTGTAGGAGGGGCTGTTCTCTTTTTACTGATTATTATGTTTTTATCAAATGTGATTTGGGGTATTGAAATAAAAGGAGCAAAGCCGGCCACTGAGTATCAGATTCGCAAAGAATTGGACAAGATGGGAGTGAAAATTGGTAAAAGTCAATTTTTTGTTGATAACGTAGAAGGGATACAAAGGAAATTGACCAATAACGTTGGTAATCTTACTTGGGTAGGTGTGGAATTAAAGGGGACAACCTACCACCTTCAAGTGGTTGAGAAGAAAGAACCTGAAAAGCCGGAACAACTTGCACCACGAAATCTGGTTGCAAAAAAGAAAGCGGTTATTGATTCCATGTATGTTGAAACAGGACAAAAAATGGTCGATATACATGATCATGTAGAAGCTGGACAATTACTAGTTTCCGGTGTAATTGGAAAAGAAGGTCAAACCGAGCAAGTTGCAGCCGTTGGAGAGGTTTGGGGGGAGACGTGGTATAGAAGCCATGTTGAATTGCCGTTAAAAACGAAGTTCTTTGTATTCAATGGTCAGGAAAAGCAAAAATTCTCTTTAATCTTAGGTAATCTAGAAATCCCTGTTTGGGGTTTTGGTGAACCGGATTTCCAGGATTACGAAGTGGACAAGAATGTGAAGAAAATCCGTTTTCTAAAATGGGAGCTGCCAATCTCCGTTGGAGATGAAACATTAAGAGCACGTGAAGAGACAACTCGCATATATACACAACAAGAAGCCGAAAAAAATGCACTTGAATTAGCAAAAAATAAAATAAAAAGTGCTATGGATGAAGAAGCTATCATTAAAGACCAAAAAATTTTACACAAAGAGTTGGAAAATGGTAAAGTAATCCTAGATATCCATTTTAAGATAATCGAAAATATAGCGGTTGGACAACCAATACCTAAGGAGACTACTGAATGACAGTTAACTTAAAAACAATTAATGTACAACTTGAAAATCCAGCAGAAGCGATAGCTCTCTTAGGCAACGCGGATTCAAATTTAAAAATAATTGAAGAAGAACTACAAGTATCCATCGTTACACGCGGGGAGTCAGTCAGCCTTTCTGGCGATGAGGAAAGAGTAGTACTTGCCGGTCAAATTCTTGATAAGCTTATTTTTGTCATTAGAAAGGGTGTAACCATCAGCCAAAGAGATGTCTTGTCAGCGATTCAAATGGCACAAAAGGGTACACTGGATTACTTTGATAATCTCTATGACGAGGAAATTGCTAAGAATGTAAAAGGAAAGACGATACGAATCAAGACACTGGGACAAAGACAATATATAATGGCCATCAGACAAAATGACCTTGTATTTGGAATTGGTCCCGCCGGAACAGGAAAAACGTATTTAGCCGTCGTTATGGCGGTCAATGCGTTGAAGAATGGGCAAGTTAACAAGATCATTCTAACACGGCCTGCAGTGGAGGCTGGAGAAAGCCTTGGATTTTTACCAGGTGATTTAAAAGAAAAGGTTGACCCGTATTTAAGGCCCCTATATGACGCGTTAAATGATATTCTTGGTGCTGAACATACACAAAGATTAATAGAACGTGGAACCATCGAAATTGCTCCACTAGCCTATATGAGAGGGCGTACATTAGATGATGCCTTTGTCATTTTAGATGAAGCTCAAAATACCACTCATGCCCAAATGAAGATGTTTTTAACTCGTCTTGGCTTCGGTTCAAAAATGGTCATTACAGGTGACCAAACACAAATCGACTTACCTAAAGGGGCAAAGTCGGGACTAATTGCTGCCGAAAAAATCTTGCTGGGTGTTAATGGGGTCTCCTTTGTTTTCTTAGAACAAAGTGATGTTGTTCGTCATCCGCTAGTTGGCAGAATCATAGAGGCTTATGAAAAGAAACCGCTGCAAAATTAAAGCATTGAATGGAGGGATAGACCTATTTAGGGTTTATCCCTTTTGCCATATAATCATAACAATTTCTATGGAAAAATGGCTCATATTTTATTAGAGGATGAAACTTCAGGGAAAAACTGTTATCATTTTACATAAAGCGTAATTACATACTTGACTAGGGTTATTTAGGTGCTTTGGGGGGAGTAAGTTGAAAAAAATACAGCAATACTTAATTCAAATAAAAAAGCTTCTAGATTATACCTTCTTCAGATTGTTAGTTTTTGTTGTTTTAGGAGTAGTCTTATTTACCTCTATGTATGGGAATGTAAAGCCTGAGAAACTAGACATAAGTCTTTTAACGGTAGCAGATAAAACCATTCGATCTCCAGCCACGGTCGAAGATAAAATCAGTACAGAAAAAAAACGTCAAGAGGCATTGGATCAGGTTCAGGACGTCTATGCATTGAAGAAGGAATATTCCACGAATCAAGTAGATTTAATTACATCGATTTTTGACTCTGCTTCAGAGGTAAATGATGACATAGAGGATGAAACGAAAAAACAAGATGTGCTTGATGAAGACCCTATTAATGTTATGGAACCAACTGTCGAAGAAGAAGTGACCATGTTAAAGGATAAATTAACAGATCGTGTAATCAAGGATCTTTCAGAGCGTGTTTTTACTGCGCTGGTACAAGCAAGCAACGATGAATTATCGATTGCAAAAGATTTAACGGTGACAGCCATTAATAATGTAATGAACAAAAGAATTTCTGCTGATGACGTAGAAAACGCCAAGAAAAGTTTAGAAGAAGAATTAAAATTTACCACCTTAAATAGTGACTTGAAAAATGCAGCAATAGAATTAGGAAGATATGCTGTCATTCAGAATGAATTCTATGATCCAGAGGCAACCGAAGAACTGCGTAAGCAGGCAGCGGAATCTGTGGAACCTGTAAAAATCCTGCAAGGGCAAATCATTATCGAAGAGGGTAAATTAATCCGTCAGGAAGAATTTCGCCAGCTAGAACTAGTTGGTCTATTAGATAATAAACAATCCTATAAACCATTTATTGGTTTAATGATTCTAATATCGATTATCCTGACCTCCGTTTACTTTTATTTTTATCAGTTGAAGGACCATCCAGAAAAGAGGCAGACGAATCTTCTTTTATTTGGGATTGTTTTTATCCTGACGTTTTTCATTTTGAAAATCATCAGTATGCTGCAAATTTTTAATTATTCGGGTATAGGTTACTTATTCCCTGCGGCAATGGGCGGAATGCTAATCAAGATATTAATTGATGAAAAATTAGCCATTCTATCATCCATCATCTTTTCGATTTTCGGAAGTATTTTATTCAATGAAGGGGTCTCTGGAACACTAAATTTTTCAGTAGGAATCTATATCTTGTTCAGTGCACTAGCTGGTGTGCTCTTTTTAAGCGGGCAGAACCAGCGGTCAAAAATCCTGCAAGCAGGATCACTTGCGGCTGCTGTGAATCTATTCACCATTTGGGCACTAATGTTTTTGCCAAATGGACAATTTACTGGGTTAGAATATGGGTATTATATCTTAACAGCCATTTTTTCTGGAATTGGTTCAGCTGTCCTGACAATGGGGCTATTACCACTTTTGGAAACTAGCTTTGGAATTCTCTCAACCATGAAGTTGATTGAGCTTTCTAATCCCAATCATCCACTTCTGCGCAAAATATTAATGGAAGCACCTGGAACCTATCACCATAGTGTGATGGTTGCCAACCTAGCAGATGCAGCCAGCGAAGCGATAGGAGCTAATGGTTTACTAGCAAGGGTAGGGTGTTATTATCATGATATCGGTAAAACGAAGCGGCCAAACTTTTTCATAGAAAACCAAATGCACCTTGACAATCCGCATGACCGTCTGCCTCCAGATAAAAGTGCTAATATCATTATTTCACACGTGACAGATGGGTCTGCTATATTAAAAAAATACAATATGCCAAAGGAAATCATTCACATTGCGGAGCAGCATCACGGCACCACGCTGTTAAAGTTCTTTTACCATAAAGCACTGCAAGGTGAAGAAAATGTTAATCAGGAGGATTATCGATATCCAGGTCCAAAACCACAGACAAAAGAATCTGCTATTGTAGGTATTGCTGATAGTGTAGAAGCAGCCGTTAGATCTCTGAACCAGCCTACACCGGAAACAATCGAATCTCTCGTTAAGAAAATTGTTGCAGACCGGCTGCAGGATGGGCAATTAAATGAATGTGATTTAACCTTAAAGGAATTAGAGACGGTATCCCACTCACTTTGTGAAACTTTAAAGGGAATTTTCCACTCAAGAATCGAATATCCAGAAATGACAAAGAAGGTGGTTCAAGGATGAACAAGTTGATGATTGATTTAGTTGATGAAACGAATCAACTGTCTGAAGAGCAAATGGAGGACATCGAAAAACTATTGAATTTTGCAGCTGAGAAAGAAAATATCGAGGATAATAGTGAGGTTTCAGTTACATTTGTGTCCAATGAAAGAATTCACGAAATTAACCGTGAGTATAGAGACAAGGACGCCCCTACAGATGTGATTTCATTCGCGATGGAAGAGCTTGGTGAAGGTGAAATCGAATTGATAGGGGAGGAGCTTCCTCGTGTCCTAGGAGACATCATCATTTCCATCCCAAAGGCTGAAGAGCAAGCGAAGGAATATGGACATTCATTTATCCGTGAACTTGGGTTTTTATCTGTCCACGGTTTCCTTCATCTTCTCGGCTATGACCATATGGAAAAGGAAGAGGAAGAAAAAATGTTCTCTCGACAAAAGGAAATTTTAGACGCTTATGGACTCACGAGATAAGCATGTTCATTTATGGAGATCTTTTTCTCATGCCTTAACCGGAATTAAGACAGCCCTTTGGTCTGAAAGAAATATGCGCATCCATTTTTTTGTTTCATTACTCGTAATTGTGTGTTCCATTTTCTTTTCAATTAGTAAACTTGAATGGTTATTTGTTATTGTAGCAATAGGTGGAATTTTCTCATTAGAATTAGTCAACACAGCAATCGAGCGTGTAGTCGATTTAGTGACGGAAGATTACCACCCACTTGCTAAACAAGCGAAAGACATAGCAGCCGGAGCGGTTTTTATTTATGCTATTATAGCAGTAGTAATTGGAAGCATGATCTTTTTACCGTATTTTTTTAGATGGTTAATTTGAAATGGAATTGCGATTTCGGTACAATTACTTATCAGCTTTGCCCGAAATAGGCAAATTAGTTGATTTTTATGAAAATTCAAATTTTTATATTACTTTTTCGCTGCAAGTGATGATTTTGTGACATTTTTAGGGTAAAATAAAGAAAGCAGCAGATTATTGCTGGAAGGGAAGAATGAACTTTGAACATCGAGAATTTAATCGAAGAATCAAAGAAAGCAAGAGAAAAAGCCTATGTTCCTTATTCAAAATTTGGGGTAGGAGCAGCACTATTAACAACAGATGGAAAAATATATCATGGATGTAACATTGAAAATGCCGCTTATAGCATGTGCAATTGCGCTGAACGTACTGCATTGTTCAAGGCTTATTCAGAAGGTGATCGAGATTTTACAATGCTTGCAGTTGTCGCTGATACTGACCGTCCTTGTTCGCCATGCGGGGCATGCCGGCAGGTAATCTCGGAACTTTGTCCGCAAGACATGAAGGTCGTACTAACCAACCTTAAAGGTGATATTTTAGAAATTACGGTAGCAGAATTACTTCCAGGTGCCTTTTCTCCGGAGGATTTACATGCTGAGTAATGATAATAAAGGTTATAAATCAGGTTTTATTTCAATTATTGGCCGTCCTAATGTAGGAAAATCAACATTTCTAAATCGAGTAATAGGTCAGAAGATTGCGATTATGAGTGATAAACCACAAACAACTCGTAATAAAATTCAGGGTGTATTGACGCTAGATGATACCCAAATGGTGTTTATTGACACACCAGGGATTCATAAGCCAAAGCATAAACTAGGCGACTTTATGATGAAAGTTGCACAGAACACATTAAAAGAGGTTGATTTAATCCTATTTATGGTAAATGCTGAGGAAGGGTTTGGGCGTGGGGAAGAATTTATTATTGAAAAATTCCAAACCGTCAACACACCTATTTTCCTTGTTATAAATAAAATTGATCAAATGCACCCAGACGAATTACTGCCACTAATTGAATCATATAAAGAAAAATATCCTTTTAAAGAAGTTGTTCCTATTTCAGCACTTGAAGGAAATAATGTGGAACGTTTACTAGAACAAATTAAAGTCTATTTACCTGAAGGACCACAGTATTATCCGGCGGATCAGGTAACCGATCACCCAGAAAGATTTATTATCACCGAGTTAATTAGAGAAAAAGCGCTGCACTTAACACGTGAAGAAATTCCTCACTCTCTTGCCGTCGTTCTTGATAAGATGGAACGTGAAAGAGGCGGAAAGGATATCATTCATGTCATGGCTACCGTTATTGTGGAGAGAGATTCTCAAAAGGGCATTATTATTGGGAAACAAGGGAGTATGCTAAAGGAAATAGGAAAACGTGCCCGAGTGGATATCGAAAATCTTTTAGGGTCAAAAGTTTTCTTAGAGCTTTGGGTTAAAGTTCAAAAGGATTGGCGGAATAAAATGTCCCAGCTTCGCGATTATGGCTTTAACGAAGATGAATATTAATACTAACTATCTAAACCCTAACTAAAATATTACCTTTTCTATAGAAATATGCATGGACAACATTAACAAATTTTTCGTCTTATGATTTTTGCTTGGGCAGGCTATGATAATTGTAAGGTTTGGGATTCTTAAAAAGGCTAGTCTAAATCATGAAAGGTGGGGTTTTCGATGATGGATTTTACGTGGAAAGTATTCCTACAGACAGGCAATATTGACACTTATCTTCTCTATAAGGAGCTTGAGAAGGAAAACCAAGAAATACCCGGAAATCAGAATGAAGATCTAGCGCAAATGGATTTTCCCGTTTCATAAGTTTGTCTAATGTATCGGGATGGTGACAGAAATGCTCCAAAAGTGTGAAGGCATCGTCATTAGAACTACAGATTATGGTGAAACCAATAAAATCATTACGTTATATACACGGGAATGGGGAAAGATCGGCGTTATGGCTAGAGGAGCAAAAAAGCCTAACAGCCGGCTTTCCTCCATTACCCAGCTTTTCACCCACGGATATTTTTTGGTCCAAAGAGGAACTGGATTAGGCAGTGTACAGCAGGGAGAAATGATTACCAGCTTTCGCGGAATTGGTGAAGATATATTCCTCACTGCCTATGCTAGTTATATCGTTGAATTGACTGATAAATGTACTGATGATAAAAAACCAAACCCATTTCATTTCGAACTTCTTTTTCAAACACTCAATTATTTGAATGAAGGATATGATCCAGATATTCTGATGAATATCTATGAAATGAAAATGCTGAATGTATTGGGCTTACATCCAATTCTAAATCAATGTTCCGTTTGCGGCAGCACAGACGGACTTTTTTCTTTTTCCATTCGGGAAGGCGGGTTTATATGCCACCGATGTTTAGAAAAGGATCCATACCATTATAAATTATCGCCATCATCTGTAAAATTATTACGTCTATTTTATTATTTTGACCTCTCGAGATTAGGAAACATCTCCGTAAAACAAGAAACAAAGGATGAGTTAAAACAGGTTATAACAGCGTACTACGAAGAATATTCCGGTCTATATCTTAAGACAAAGAAATTTCTTCAATCTATGGAAAAATTTCGAAATGAAATATAGTTGACTTATTGACTTTTATTTTAGATTTCGATATTATGTGTTTTAATAATAAATAGTTGCTATGATGGAAAAGAGTACTTAGCAATCTCTGTAAAAGCGAACCTAGGATGGTGTGAGCTAGGGTATAGGGACCTAAGGAAGGCGTTCTTGAGCAAATCATGTGTACAACACATAAAAGAGGCTGCTGTATAGCAGCAAATAGGGTGGAACCGCGGGTAACTCTCGTCCCTATGCTTATATTAAGCATAGCGACGAGAGTTTTTTATTTTATTGAAGAGGAGTAATGAAAATGAAAGTATCAATGGAGCAAATTGTTTCTCATGCGAAACATAGAGGTTTTATTTTTCCTGGTTCAGAAATCTACGGTGGTCTGGCAAATACATGGGATTACGGACCACTTGGAGTAGAATTTAAAAACAACATTAAACAAGCTTGGTGGAAAAAGTTTGTGCAAGAGTCTCCTTACAATGTCGGATTAGATGCAAGCATATTGATGAACCCAAGAACATGGGAAGCTTCTGGTCATATCGGTAACTTCAATGATCCAATGATTGATTGTAAAAACTGTAAAGCGAGACATCGTGCTGATAAGTTAATTGAAAATGCTCTTGATGAAAAGGGAATAGAGATGGTCGTTGATGGACTTCCGTTTGAAAAAATGGAAGAGTTGGTAAAAGAACATAATATCGCTTGCCCAGACTGCGGGAGTCATGATTTTACCGGCATTCGCCAATTCAATTTAATGTTTAAAACCTTCCAAGGGGTTACAGAGTCTAGTACCAATGAAATTTTCCTTCGTCCTGAAACAGCGCAAGGGATATTTGTTAACTTTAAAAATGTCCAGCGTACAATGAGAAAAAAATTACCTTTTGGAATTGCCCAAATCGGAAAAAGCTTCCGAAATGAGATCACACCTGGAAACTTTACTTTCCGTACTCGTGAATTCGAACAAATGGAGCTTGAGTTTTTCTGTAAGCCTGGTGAAGAGTTAACATGGTTTGATTATTGGAAGAACTTTGCTGAGCAATGGCTTCACTCATTAGGATTAAATAAAGAAAATTTAAGACTTCGAGACCATTCCGAGGATGAACTTTCTCATTATAGTAATGCGACAACCGATTTTGAATATAAATTCCCATTTGGCTGGGGCGAGCTTTGGGGAGTAGCATCAAGAACCGATTATGATTTAAAGCAGCATATGCAATTCTCTGGAGAGGACTTTAACTATATTGACCCAGAGACAAATGAAAGATATATTCCATTCTGTATCGAGCCTTCTCTAGGTGCGGACCGGGTAACATTAGCCTTTTTAATCGATGCTTATGACGAAGAACAGCTCGAAGATGGTACTTCTAGAACCGTTATGCACTTCCATCCTGCATTGGCACCATTTAAAGCAGCCGTTCTTCCATTGTCTAAGAAGCTTTCGGACGAAGCAAGAGAAGTGTTTCAAACATTAGCCAAGCATTTCTCCGTTGACTATGATGAAGCAGGTTCAATTGGTAAACGTTACAGAAGACATGACGAAATTGGTACACCATTCTGTATCACCTATGATTTTGATTCAAAAGAAGACCATATGGTAACCATCAGAGACCGCGACACAATGGAACAAACACGCGTACCAATCGCAGAATTAGTTCCCTTTATTCAAGAAAAAATTATGTTTTAATCTGAGCTTTTGAGGGTGCGGTCCGTACCGCCCCTCTGCATAATGGATTAAATGATGGTGGTGAGAAAAATAGAACTGACCAAACGCCAAGAACTGATCATTCAGATTGTGAAGGATAATGGACCGATAACCGGGGAGAACATTGCTGAACAACTAAACTTGACACGAGCAACGTTAAGGCCAGATTTATCCATATTAACAATGGCAGGATATTTAGACGCTAGACCGCGTGTAGGATATTTTTATACTGGAAAATCCGGGACTCAGCTTTTGACTGAAAATCTCCAGAAAATACGTGTAAGAGATTATAATTCCATCCCAGTCCTAGTAAAAGAAAACGTTTCGGTGTACGATGCAATTTGTACAATGTTCCTTGAGGATGTAGGCACATTATTTGTTGTAGACCAAAACTCTCTTTTGGTTGGTGTGTTATCTAGAAAGGACCTTCTTAGAGCAAGTATTGGCAAACAAGAGCTTACAGCACTACCAATTAACATCATTATGACTAGAATGCCAAATATTACAATGTGTGAAATGGATGACAATTTAATCGATGTTGCCAAATTATTAATTGATAAACAAATAGATGCTTTGCCTATCGTTAGGCCGTCTGAAAAGGGATATGAAGTAATAGGGAGAATTACGAAGACAAATATTACGAAAGCATTCGTTGCCTTGGGTAATGGATAATAATTTGACTTCCCAATAATTGAGTGAAGATAATAATAGGATTTTCCAGAGGAGCTGTTAACGAAGAATGATTACGCCTGTCATATATGTAGTATCTGATTCAGTAGGGGAAACAGCTGAGTTAGTTACAAAAGCGGCAATCAGCCAATTTAATGGGTCAGGAATGACATTGAAAAGATTCCCTTATGTTGAGGACAAAGAACATATTGATGAAGTAGTTTCACTTGTTACGATGGACCACGCTATGATCGCTTTTACTTTGGTAAAACCAGATATGCGTGCCTATATGAAGGAAAAGGCAGACGAAGCAGGAATATATGCAGTAGATTTAATGGGTCCAATTATGGATCAAATTCAAATTTTTAGCGGGAAAACTCCCCTATGTGAACCAGGGCTCGTAAGAAAACTGGATGAGGATTACTTTAAAAAAGTAGAAGCTATTGAGTTTGCCGTTAAATATGATGATGGACGTGACCCAAGAGGAATACTAAAAGCTGATATCGTTTTAATTGGAGTGTCTAGAACGTCAAAAACTCCGTTGTCTCAATATTTAGCTTTGAAGCGTTTAAAAGTTGCAAATGTACCGCTTGTTCCTGAGGTTGACCCGCCAGAAGAACTGTATAAGGTACCTGCAGAGAAATGCTTTGGACTTAAAATCAGCCCGCAAAAACTAAATAATATTAGGCGAGAACGATTAATCTCTTTAGGTCTAAATGATCAGGCCAGCTATGCAAATATTGAGAGAATTCGTGATGAATTAACCTTCTTTGAAAAGATAGTAAATAGAATTAATTGTCCAGTTATTGACGTAACCAATAAGGCAGTTGAAGAGACAGCAAATGTTATTCTAAATTACTTTCATAAAAGAAGAGCTTAACACATAATCTTAGATTATGTGTTTTTCATTTAAGATAAAAAACTATGGAAATGTATAAAAGAATGTACTATAATAAAAAATTGTGATAAAAATGAATCTTTTAGGTTTAGACTTGCATGTATACGAATAAACTATTTATTGTTAGATGTCAAGGGAACCTACAGAAAAAAATTCGACATAAGTCTTTTTGGGGCTGCTCCTAAAAAGTTAGCATCTTAAAGAAGGAATATGCGGAATGATGTAGAATTATTACTTATACAAAAGGCATTCCAACTATTTTGTAGATGCAGATTCCTGCCCAGTTAAAGAGGAAATTGTCGAAAGTGCTTCTACATTTTCCGTGAAAGTTCTTTTTATCGCTTCTTGTGACAATAAGACTACATATGGTAATGCAACATGGTAAAATGTTGATTCCAGAAAAGAAGCAGCGGACTTATTCATCATGAATCATACTGCAAAGGGGGATATTACTGTTACACAGGATATTGGACTGGCCTCCACATTACTTCCAAAGGGAGTACATGTACCATCACCAAACGGGATTGTATATGATGAATCCGGAATACTAACTGCTCTTGACTTGCGCAATCTAAGTGCTAAAGCAAGAAGAAGGGGTGTATAGGGTAAAGGACCAAAGTCTTTCAATTCTGATGATCGTTCAAAATTTTTGAAACAACAAACAGAAATTTTGTCGAAAAATGCAGGAATTTATATTTCTTTGTAGAATAAGTACAATGGAGATGTTTTCAT
Source organism: Neobacillus sp. NPDC093182 (assembly GCF_044754045.1). NCBI lineage: Bacteria > Bacillati > Bacillota > Bacilli > Caryophanales > Bacillaceae > Neobacillus > Neobacillus sp. NPDC093182. The sequence goes on along the minus strand of NZ_JBIVOI010000001.1, from coordinate 489,421 downwards.
GGCAGAACGGATTGCCGAAGAAAAAATTAATCAAATTCGTCAGTCAGTTGATATAGTTGAAATTATTAGTGAATATATTCAACTGAAAAAACAAGGGCGAAATTACTTCGGATTATGTCCTTTCCATGGAGAAAACTCCCCATCATTTTCCGTTTCATCCGATAAACAAATTTACCATTGCTTTGGCTGTGGAGCGGGAGGAAATGTTTTCTCATTTTTAATGGAGCTAGAAGGAATTTCATTTCTAGAAGCAGCCATTAAATTAGCTGAAAAGGCTAATATTGACTTACAAGTAAACTTCTCAGTAAATGGGAAGGGGAAGAGTGTTTCTCCGGAACTTCAGTCAATGCTGGATGCACATGAGCTGTTAACTAAATTTTACCATCACTTACTGGTAAATACAAAAGACGGTCAACATGCTTTTGAGTATTTGCTGAAGAGAGGATTTACCCGAGAATCGATTGATAAATTTCAAATTGGATATTCCTTGAATTCATGGGATTTTGTTTACAAATTCCTTACCAAAAGGGAATTTTCTCCTGAAATAATGGAAAAAGCCGGGTTGATTATCAAACGAGATAGGGATGGAACCTATTTTGATCGCTTCAGAGATCGAATTATGTTTCCGATTTTTGACCGAAATGGAAACAGTATTGCTTTTTCAGGGAGATCTTTAGGGGCAGAGGAGCCCAAGTATTTAAATAGTCCCGAAACAGCAATCTTTAATAAAAGCAAAATTTTATATAATTTTCATTTGGCCAAACCAAGTATACGTAAATTACAGCAAGCAGTTCTTTTTGAAGGATTTGCAGATGTAATTGCTGCCGACAAGTCTGGTGTAGAAAATGGTATTGCAACAATGGGTACTTCCTTAACGGAAGAGCACATTACGCTTATTCGGCAAAATACCCAGTCTGTTACAATTTGTTTTGATTCTGATAAAGCAGGAATTGAAGCGGCTTATAGAGCTGGAAATATGCTTATGGACGCGGGTTGTGCGATTAAAGTGGCTATGATGTCAGATGGACTTGATCCAGATGAATATATAAAAAAAAATGGTCCAGAAAAGTTTCGTAACGAGGTCATAGGTGCAAGTCTTACATGGATGGCATTTAAATTTCTTTACTTTCGAAGAGGAAAAAATCTTCAAATTGAAGGAGAACGGCTTGCTTATATCGAAACAATACTTAAAGAAATAAGTAAATTGACAAAAGCTGTTGAAAAAGATCATTATTTGCGTCAGCTTGCATCTGAATTTTCGATTTCGTTAGACGCGTTACAACAACAGCTAAAGCAGATTTTCTTTGCAGAAAAAAGGAATTCAAGTGGTCAAAATCAGCAGCCAGTTAATAAGCCCCGCGTAATGGCTAAACAGGAGAACAAATTAAAGCCTGCACACTATACTGCTGAAAGGCGATTAATTGCCCATATGTTAAAAGATCGGGATACAGCCTATAAGGTTCAGGATTTATTGCAGGGCAGCACGTTTAATACTGATGAACATCAGGCAATAATAACTTATCTAATTGGTTTTTACGAAGATCGTATGAATCCTGATTCTAGTGCGTTTTTAACCTATATTCAAGATGAAAATCTGAGAAGAATCGTCGCTGACATCGAAATGATGTCAATTAATGACGAATTAAGCAATCAAGAATTAACTGATTATATCAAACAGGTGTTGAATTATCAAAAATTGTTAAAGATAAAAGAAAAAGAAGTGGAACTTAAAGAAGCAGAGCGACAAAGTGATTATAGTAAAGCAGCTGCAATTGCAACTGAAATCAGTCAATTGCGGAAATCACTATAGATTCCATTTTTAATGTCTTTGATTCTGGAAGGAGGGGGACATATGGCTGAAAAATCAGCCCGTTCAAAAGAGGCCGAGAATGAATTGACCTTCGAACAAGTAAAAGATCAGTTAACGGTACTGGGTAAAAAAACCGGAGTCCTTGCCTACGATGATATTGCGGAAAGAATGGCAAATTTTGATTTAGAGTCCGATCAGATGGATGAATTTTATGAATTCTTAGGTGACCAAGGAATTGAATTAGTAGGAGAAAGTGACGAAGAAGATCCAAACCCTAAGCAATTAGCAAAAGGAGATGACGATGAGTTTGATCTAAATGATCTTAGCGTTCCTCCTGGTGTGAAGATAAACGATCCTGTTCGTATGTACTTAAAAGAAATTGGTCGAGTAGACTTGCTTTCCGCTGAAGAAGAAATAAAATTGGCTAACCGTATTGAGGAAGGCGACGAAGAAGCAAAACGACGCCTGGCAGAAGCTAACCTCCGACTTGTAGTTAGTATTGCAAAACGATATGTTGGACGCGGTATGCTCTTTCTTGATTTAATTCAAGAAGGGAATATGGGACTAATCAAAGCAGTTGAAAAATTCGACTATCGCAAAGGATTTAAGTTTAGTACTTATGCTACCTGGTGGATCCGTCAAGCCATCACGAGAGCGATTGCTGACCAAGCCAGAACGATTCGTATTCCTGTGCATATGGTTGAAACCATTAACAAACTTATCCGTGTACAGAGACAATTGCTTCAGGACCTTGGCCGCGAACCAACTCCAGAAGAGATTGGCGAAGATATGGATCTTACACCGGACAAAGTTAGGGAAATTTTGAAAATTGCTCAAGAGCCTGTCTCTCTTGAAACTCCTATCGGTGAAGAAGATGATTCACACTTAGGTGATTTCATAGAAGACCAAGATGCTACATCACCTTCAGAGCATGCCGCCTATGAGTTATTAAAAGAGCAGCTTGAAGATGTTCTTGACACACTTACAGACAGGGAAGAAAACGTCCTTCGTTTACGCTTTGGGCTTGATGATGGACGCACTCGTACTCTTGAAGAGGTTGGAAAGGTTTTTGGTGTAACCCGTGAACGTATTCGACAAATTGAAGCAAAGGCATTGCGTAAATTACGGCACCCTAGCCGCAGCAAACGCCTAAAAGACTTCTTAGAATAAAACCTTAACAATTACCGATAGTTTACTTCTTTTACAAGAGGTAAACTATTTTTTTTGAAATAAAATAATTGGAAATGAAAGCACTTTCTGTTTGAGCATTTGTATTTATTTTACTGAATTGTTTTAAACTTTGCAAATAGGTAAACGTAATCTTTTTCAATAAAATCACAAATCACTTTTCTAATAAAGGTTAATTTTTAACCTGGCATCTAAACAGTATAGGTTACTAATAAGAAAATCATATTCAAAAATAACTAAATTTGGTTGTTTAATGGTATATAGGGGAAGTATAAAAAGGCTGACGTTTAAAAAAAAACAGCCATATATTGAATATTTTATTAATATTATCGTGACAAAATAAGTTTAGGGCTTTTCCTTCTGAAGTTTTTAAAGTAAAATAGTAGTTGTTTGTAGAAGACTATTTATTTACAGCTGTACGTACATAAGGGAGGTTATATGATGAATCGAAATCCGGTTATTCCTTACATCCTGATTTTTGTATTTGGAATCGGACTAATGTTCTTATTGTCTTTCAAAGGCCTCGGGGATATGGATGAGCTTGCCAAGGAAAAGGAAGGCGGAACTGAAACAGAACAGGTGGCAAAAGCACCTGAAGACATTTACACAGGGTCTTGTGTAGGTTGTCACGGTGATGCATACCAAGGGGGAATGGGTCCTGCTCTAACTGGTGTTGGCGACAGGTTATCCAAGGATGAAATCAAAGACGTGATTACAAATGGCAGAGGAAACATGCCAGGCGGTATGGTTAAAGCAGAAGAAGCCGATGCAATGGCTGATTGGTTAGCAAATATTAAATAATTTTTTAATGAAAAGGTCCTTTGCTTCTGTAAAGGACTTTTTTTATACTGTAAGTAATACATAAAAAGTGGTGAATGATTTGAATACAGATAAATTATCAGTTCGGTTAGAAACGGTAGCAAAATATGTTCCCTTGGATTCAAGGTTAGCCGACATTGGCTCTGATCATGCGTACCTGCCTAGTTACCTTGCTAAGAACGGACGGATATCCTTTGGGATTGCAGGAGAAGTTGCAAAAGGGCCATTTCAGTCTGCTGAAAAAAATGTAATGGCAGAAGGGCTCACTGAAGTGATTTCAGTTAGAATGGGTGATGGGCTTGAGGTTATTCAGCCTGGCGATGCAGATTGTATTACCATTGCCGGTATGGGCGGCAGTCTCATTGCGTCTATTTTAGAAAATGGAAAAGAAAAATTAGCTTCTGTAAGGCGTCTAGTGTTGCAGCCAAATATCAATGCAATCGCAATAAGGCAATGGCTAGTCGATAATGATTGGGAATTGATTGCTGAGGAAATAGTGGAAGAGGATAACAAAATTTACGAAATATTAGCAGCTGAAAAAGGAGAACCTTTAAAGCCCTATCGTGATGTACCATTGGAAACTGGTCTTTTAGTTGGTCCTTTCCTTCTTCGAAGAAAAGAAAAAACCTTTAAGAAGAAATGGTTCTTAGAAATGAAGAATTGGAAACGAATTTACGAACAGCTTGAAAGTGCTGCTCCTTCTGTTGAAACAGAAGAGAAAAAACAAGAGGTTGCCAAAAAAATTAACCTTGTAGAGGAGGTATTGGACAATGAAGAAAGCGAATGGTCATGAAATCATTCAACTTTTTGAACAGTTTTCTCCAAAGGGTCTTGCGATGGAAGGTGATAAGATAGGCTTACAAATTGGACGCTTGAACAAGAAAATAGATAACGTAATGATTGCACTTGATGTTTTAGAAGAAGTGATAGATGAAGCCATTGAAAGAAATGTACAGCTAATCATTGCCCATCATCCGCCAATCTTTCGTTCTCTTAAGAATGTCCTAACAGACACAGTACAGGGAAGAATGATTGAGAAACTATTAAAGAATGATATAGCTGTCTATGCAGCCCATACAAACCTTGATGTCGCTGCAGGAGGGGTAAATGATCTCCTTGCGGACGCATTGGGATTAGGAAACCCTGAAGTGCTGGTACCTACATACGAAACAAAGCTTAAGAAACTAGTGGTCTTTACACCGGCAAGTCACGCTGAGGAAATTAGAAAGGTCCTTGGGGATACTGGTGCTGGCTTTATCGGTAATTATAGCCACTGTTCCTTTTCTGCTGATGGAACAGGAAGGTTTTTACCAGGGGAAAAGACCAACCCGTATATTGGACAGCAAGGTCGTCTAGAATCAGTGGACGAGGTAAGAATTGAAACCATTGTACCTGAGCATCTGTTAAAAAGGGTAGTAACAGCTATGGTAAAAGCCCATCCATATGAAGAAGTTGCTTATGATATTTTTCCAGTTGAAAATAAGGGTGAAGTTCTTGGGCTTGGCAGAATCGGAACCGTAAAGGAAATGACACTCGGAGAATTTGCTGAGAGGGTCAAAAAAGCATTAGAAGTTGATAAGGTTAGGGTGGTTGGTGATTTATCATCACGTGTCAAGAAAGTGGCTGTATTAGGCGGAGATGGCAATAAGTATTTCATGAGCGCAAAGTTTAAGGGCGCTGATGTCTATATTACAGGAGATATTTATTATCATACTGCTCATGATGCAATGATGCAGGGATTAAACATGATAGATCCTGGTCATAATGTCGAAAAAATTATGAAAAAGGGACTTACAGCAACACTTTCAAAAATGTGCAAGGAATCTGGCTATGAAGTGGAAATCTTTCCTTCAGAAGTGAACACAGATCCATTTAAATTTATATAGAGAATAGGGGAAGCCCCCCTAGGCGCTGAAACTAGACAAAAAAACCGGTCAATTCGACCGGTTATTTTTTTACTTTAGGTAAAATTTTGTTAAGCGGTACATTTTTTTGACGTTCCCAAGTAGCTTCGTTATTCGGATCAAATTGTTGCAAGAATGATATGACTTCCTTGGTGATTGGTGTTGGAGTAGACGCACCTGATGTTACGGCAACATTCTTTGCATCCTTAATCCAATCAATTTCTAACTCTGAGATATCAGCGATTCGATATGCCTTTGTACCAGCAATTTCTTCAGAAACCTGTGCCAATCTATTAGAGTTATTGCTCATTGGATCACCGACAACGATGGTCACATCTGCTTCAGTAGCTTGACCAGCAACTGCTTCCTGACGCACCTGTGTAGCGTTGCATATTTCATTATAAGCCTCTGCATGCGGATATTTCTCTTGAACCTTTTTCATGGTATCGGCAACATCCCATTGGCTCATAGTGGTTTGATTGGTAACAATCAGTTTATCACTATGAATGTTTAAGGCTTCTACATCACTTGGTGTCTCAACAAGATGGACAGCACCAGGAGCTACCCCGACAGCACCCTCAGGCTCAGGATGTCCTTTTTTTCCAATATAAATGACTTGATATCCTTGCTTTGTTTTCTCTTCGATCAAATCATGAGTTCTTGTTACATCTGGACATGTAGCATCAATGGTAACAAGCCCTTTCTTTTTCGCAAGCTCTCTTACTTCTGGAGAGATACCATGAGCTGTGAAAATAACAGTTCCAGTATCTACTTTATCTAGAATATCTTTGCGATTTTTTCCGTCGAGTGTAATAATACCTTCCTCGGCAAAAGCATCGGTTACGTGTTTATTATGAACAATCATCCCTAAAATGTAGATAGGGCGTGGTAATGATTTATCTAATGCAGCATTTCTTGCAATTACCATAGCGTCAACGACACCATAACAGTATCCGCGTGGTGAAATCTTAATAATTTGCATATAATAAAGTCCTCCTAAGGAACATTTGACTTTGAATCTATGTAATTATTATATAAAACTAATAGAAATAATACAAAGATACATTTTTCCTTTGAAATTTTTGTGAAATTTTCCTGTGAAAATAAGAAAAATAAAAAAAGATGCTGTTTTCTCAGCACCCCTAAATTAAATGTATAGTTTTGGCATAGAAGGACCGTTGTGATGTTTTCTTGGCGCAACTGGCTGATTTTCTACATCCATTTTCCTTTTCGGTTTTCGCTTCAGTTCTTCTTCTGCTTGGACAGATTGCTCTTGCATGATAGGATTGTCTGTTTTTTCGGTCTCAGATTTTTCCTCAGTTGGCAGATCTTTAAATCCCTTATATAGTTTCCACATCATAGGAAGATTCTTTACTATTGGCCCGTATTGCTGAATCATTGGCCCGATAGATTGGGCTGTCTTTAAAACCTGTTGTGTATTATTTAGAAATCCTGTGAGACTTTCAGGATTGCTTAGGGTTTGAAGTATAGAGCCAACTCCTCTAGAACTGTTTGGAACAGTTGCTGTCTGTCTACCTCTAGGCCCTCCCAATTGATTGCCCTGCTTTTTCCCGCCGAGAATTTTTGAAAGTAATCCTCCGCCATTTCTTCTTCCTTGTCCTCTTCCCATCGGTTGTCCCATCATGGCTCTGCCGCCGTTATAGTTGTGCTGGATTCCCATCATTGGTACATTACCGCCATAGGGATTCATCATTTGTTGTTGACCTCCAAAAGGTCCAGGACCCATCATATATGGACCCATACGCCCTTGCGTGGGAAATCTCGGTCTAGGCTGCTGCATACGTATGTCCTCCTCTAAAAGCCTTATAAATTATGGTATGCAATTACCTGAAATTGGTTTAGGAATTAACACAAGAATAAACGTGAATTTTCATGATTAAAAGTTGTTCAAAGGTAAAAGATGATAATAACTGGTTATTTAAATGAATCTTTACTATAATGATATGATGGACAGAAAAGTGGAAGCTCTTGCTAAAGTAAGGAACTTACTCCATAAACGGTAGATATTAATATATAAGGAGCAATAATATGAAGCAAAATCGTTTTGAACGTTTTAATTTTCAGCCTTTTATTATAGAAGCAGTTAAGGAACAAGGTTTTAATGAACCAACAGAAATTCAAGAACGGATGATTCCGTTAGTTTTAAAAAATGAAAGTGCCATTGGTCAATCACAAACTGGAACAGGGAAAACACTTGCTTTTGTTTTGCCGATACTAGAACGGATCAATCCAGAGCGCCAAGAGGTACAAGCTGTGATTACGGCGCCAACAAGAGAGCTTGCTTCGCAAATCTATCATCAAATTTTAAAGGTGACAGAGCATTGCAGTCCTGATAAGGCAATCATGACGAGATGTTATATTGGTGGAACAGACAAGCAAAGAACGATCGATAAATTAAAGGTACAGCCACATATTGTAGTAGGTACTCCAGGCAGAATAAAAGACCTCATGGTTGAACAAGCACTCTTTGTTCATACTTCAGAAGTACTTGTAGTGGATGAAGCAGATATGATGCTCGACATGGGCTTTATTGAGGATTTGGATCAAGTAGCAGCGAAAATGCCTGAAAAATTGCAGATGCTAGTATTTTCAGCAACCATTCCAGAAAAGCTTAAACCGTTTCTTAAAAAGTACATGGAAAATCCGAAAACGATTCATATTGATGCGAAAAGAAAAACGGCAGAAAATTTAACTCATTATCTCTTACCTTCAAGACACCGAAATAAAAAGCAGCTTGTTCACGATGCACTTATGCAGTACAACCCATATTTAGCAATCGTATTTACTAATACCAAAAAAATGGCTGAAGAAGTTGCCAACTTTTTGATTGATAAAGGTCTTAAGGTCGCCCGCGTCCACGGTGATTTAAACCCACGCGAACGAAAAAAAATGATGAAGCAAATACAAGATTTAGAGTACCAATATATTGTTGCCACTGACCTTGCTTCAAGGGGAATTGATATTGAAGGAATCAGTCATGTTATTAACTATGAGCTGCCTACAGATCTAGACTTTTACGTTCACCGAGTAGGACGGACTGCAAGAGCTGGTAATACGGGAGTAGCCTTGACAATCTATGATATATCTGACGAGGATGCATTGAACCGTCTTGAAAAAATGGGGATTCAATTTAAGTACGTCGACCTTAAAAAAGAGGAATTTGTTGAATTAGAAGATCGAAATAAAAGAAAAACCCGTGTAAGGAAAGAGGATGAGGCAGAGAAGACTGCTAAATCAATGGTTAAAAAACCTCAAAAAGTAAAGCCAGGCTATAAAAAGAAAATGCAGTGGGAAATGGACAAAATAAAGAAACGTCAAAGAAGATTAAAGAAGAAGTAAGACGGGAAGGGAGAGAAAAGGTTTGTTGAAAATAGGTTCACATGTTTCAATGAGCGGTAAAAAAATGTTATTGGCAGCGAGCGCGGAAGCTGTATCGTATGGTGCTAATACATTTATGATTTATACTGGCGCTCCGCAAAACACTAGAAGAAAGAAAATTGAAGATTTGAATATTGATGAAGGCAGAAGGCATATGGAGGCCAACGGTATCTCTGATATTGTTGTCCATGCTCCATACATTATTAATATTGGGAATACCACAAATCCTGACACGTTTGAGTTAGGTGTAAGATTCTTACGGACAGAAATTGAAAGAACTGAAGCCATTGGAGCAAAGCAAATTGTTCTGCACCCTGGTGCACATGTCGGCGCCGGTACAGAAGCTGGTATAAAGAAAATCATTGAAGGCTTAAATGAAGTTTTAACGGGAAAAGAGCAGCTCCAAATAGCCTTAGAAACAATGGCAGGCAAAGGTTCTGAATGTGGAAAGTCGTTTGAGGAATTGGCGATGATCATTGATGGCGTAAACTATAGCGATCGGCTTTCGGTATGTTTTGATACGTGTCATACCCACGATGCCGGATACAACATAGTCGAAGACTTTGATGGTGTGTTAAATGAATTCGATAAAATTGTTGGAATAGACAGGTTAAAAGTTCTCCATATCAACGATAGTAAAAATGCAGTAGGTATGAGAAAAGACCGTCACGAAAATATCGGCTTTGGCCATATTGGCTTCAAAGCCCTCAATTATATCGTCCACCATCCGCAGCTGACCGATATCCCGAAAATTCTTGAAACACCATTCGTCGGAGAAGATAAAGATAATAAAAAGCCGCCCTATGCATTCGAAATTGAAATGCTCCGTCAACAAAAGTTTAACGAAGACCTGCTGGATAGAATTATGCTTGGGTAACAAAAAAGCTGTGCTTTGGGCACAGCTTTTTGAGTGTCATTTGGTAAATTGAACAAAAAGTTTATTCACTTCTCTTGCCACGTCAGGTCCTGCAATTTTAGCAATTTCTTTAATCAAAGCCGATCTTTCACGGTCATCAAATATATTTACATTTTTCCCTTTTAAGTATTGAGCAACCTTATATGCTTGCTGCCGATTTACCCGGATATTAAATTGTTGTGCATACTTGAATAGTTCATCACCAGTAATGGTATTTATCTTATGATTTATGATACTTTCAAAAATTTTCACACTCATCACCCCTTCATCTACTGTATGAAGGGGGAAAATAGAGTGTTACAAAAAGGGAACGATGACAATTTATTAGAATCTTGTAAAGGTAAAGACTTTACATTGATTATTTCCTATTGTATACTACTTTAAGTTAAATCGGAATGATTCTTAAAATTAAGGTGTGAGTGTATGAAATCACAATCTATTATTGAAATAAAAAAACTTTCCTATCGCTATGAAAAGGATACGGTCCTAGAAAACATTAACCTAACTGTACCAAATGGTTCATTTCTGGCGATCGTCGGTCCAAATGGTTCAGGGAAGTCAACGCTATTAAAATTGATTTTGGGATTATTAAAGCCGCAAAAAGGTGAAATTCGCTTATTTGGGCAGGAAATGCGTAAATTCAAAGATTGGCAGCAAATCGGTTATGTATCGCAAAAGGCCAATTCATTTAATACCGGTTTTCCTGCTACCGTTTTTGAAGTAGTTTCAAGTGGATTAACAAAGAAGCTTGGGCTGTTCCGCTTTTTTAAGAAAGAACACACTCAAACAGTCCATGAAGCATTGGAAGCTGTAGGAATGAGGAAGTTTAGTAATCGAAATATCGGTGAGTTATCAGGCGGGCAGCAGCAAAGAGTCTTCATTGCTCGTGCTCTTGTGAGTGAACCCAAGCTATTAATTCTTGATGAGCCAACAGTTGGGGTGGACGCTGAAAATGTAAACTCATTTTATCATATGCTTGCTGACTTAAATAAGAAGCGGGGGATAACACTCCTCTTAGTTACACATGACATCGGAACGATTTCAGATAAGGTGACCCATGTAGCTTGTCTAAACAAGCATTTACATTTTCATGGGGAAACCAGTGAATTCGAACAACATCGAAGTGAGGGGATGTCAGAATTTTATGGGACGGATGTCCATCTTCTTTCCCATCACCATGACCACGGAGGCGTTTTTAAATGATTCAAGGAATTTTTCAATATGAATTTTTACAAAATGCTTTCCTAACGGGAATCTTGATAGGATTTCTTGCACCCCTTTTAGGTGTCTTCATCGTTGTCCGTCGGCTTTCATTAATTGCCGATGCCCTAAGTCATGTCACATTGGCGGGAATAGCAGCCAGTCTATTACTTGAAAAGTACTTTGTTGCATTAAGTGGTCTAAATCCCCTTTACTTAGGAATGGTCTTTTCAGTAGGGGGCTCACTGTTCATTGAAAAGCTGCGGGGCGTTTATAAACATTACCAAGAGCTTGCTATCCCGATTATTTTATCTGGCGGTATAGGCCTTGGCGTCATCTTCATTTCACTCGCTGATGGTTTTAATACGGATTTGTATAGTTATTTATTCGGAAGTGTTTCTGCGGTAAGTCGCACAGATTTATGGGTGATTTTTGTAATTAGTATCGCCGTAGTGATCACGGTCATTTTATTATATAAAGAACTATTTTTGTTATCTTTTGATGAAGAGCACGCTAAAGCCTCAGGGATAGCGGCAAAAAGCATTCACTTCATTTTTATTATCATGGTGGCACTTGTCATTGCTGCCTCTATGCGAATTGTAGGAATCATGCTTGTTTCTTCATTGATGACTTTACCAGTTGCAGCCAGTATCCGCATTGCTAAGGGATTTAAACAAACCATCTTTTTGTCGATTGTTTTTGGAGAAATAGCTGTTCTTGGGGGACTGTTTAGCTCTTATTATTTAGACCTTGCTCCTGGTGGAACGATCGTCATAATTGCAGTGGCTATTTTAGTATTTACCATTGTTTATAAAAAATTAATGATTAAAAATCAGGTCTCACAAGGGGGTGCAGCTGGATGAATGTTAATGAAGCCATTCAATTCTTAAAGGAAAATGGATTTAAACAAACAGGGAAGAGAGAAGACATGCTACAATTGTTTGCAGACAGCGATAAATACTTAACAGCGAAGGATGTCTTAGATGAATTAAAGGAAGACTATCCAGGGCTAAGCTTTGATACCATTTATCGAAATCTTTCTCTTTTTGTTAAAATGGGAATCCTTGAAATGACGGAGCTATCTGGTGAAAAGCATTTTCGCTTTTCCTGTTCACGCCACCAGCACCATCATCATTTCATCTGTATGGATTGCGGTAAGACCAAGGAAATTGAAACTTGCCCAATGAACGGCTTAAGTGAGGATTTAAAAGGGTACGATATATCAGGACACAAATTCGAAATTTATGGACGTTGCCCTGAGTGCAATTAATAACAAACAGCATGGCATTATTGTTAGCCATGCTGTTTTTTGCTATTTATCCAAGCCAATTTTTAACCCAATTATTCGCTTCAAACCAATTATTAACTCGTACTACACCTTTTGGAATTGGGTCCTGGTTATAGGGAGTATTAAACAAAAGAACGGGTATATCACATTCTTCATGAATCATAACGGCATTGTCGTGTTTATCCTCGAGAAAAATATCAACTCCATGCCGTTTTGCGGCTGCTACCTTGTCATGAGAACCGATTAACTCGATATGATGGTAGGACAAGCCTTTTTTACTAAACCATTTTTTTGTATTTTCTAATAGGTGTGAACCCCTTGCGCTTATAAAGAATAATTCATGTTCCTTTTTCCATTTGTTCAGGATTATTTCTGCTCCTTCTGCAAGGGGAGATTGTTCATAAATGATTGGCTCATTTTCAACAAACCATTTTGAAAATTTTTCCTCAGGTACTTGAACAACCTTCGTTAAGTCATATTCTTTTACATCCTCTAATGTGATGTTTAATCCAAATCCTTCATTAATGAACGGTACTAGTGCTGATGGACACGTTACGGTACCATCAATATCAATTCCAAATCTTTTCCTCATATGTAGTCACCTTCAACTGCCAAGTTTTTTAACTTTATTTTACCATAACTAAAATGATGAAAGTTACAAACAATAATTAATGCTCCTATTACTGAAAGTGAGGGATTCGGATGGAAGATAAAAAAGACACGAAAGTGGCTGGGTATCTCCCAAGTCCAAAGTCTAACCAAAATAACCCAAACAACTCTTCCGAATATAGAGAAGAAACGGCTGCTGAAATTGCAGCACCTGTTGCTATAACCCGACCAACCTTCCAAGAAAAATCAAAAGATAGTTCCGGGGCTGGCACGGGTACAAAGGCTGGTACAGGAATGGGATGGGCTGCCTTAGCGTTATCTATTTTATCACTGTTTGTAATGCCGATTCTTTTTGGTGCAGTAGGTATTGTGTTAGGATTCGTTGCTAGACGTCGAGGAGCCGAAGGTCTTGGCGCGTGGGCAATCGGGATAGGTGCCATTTCGATTATCGTCGGTATCTTTATCCTGCCGTTCTTTTAACAGCAGCTTGCAAATATAGGGGCAATAAGAAAAGCATAAGCGCTTTGTTTAGTGGCGACAGGCATAAGACGGGCCGGCGAGAAGGTTGCACTTTACCTTCTTGACGGATTGGCTTATGACCCCGAGCCCCTAGGCGCTGAAGCTAGACAAGAAAAGAAACCCGGCAGTTTTGCCGGGTTTCTTAATGATTTTATTTGGTTACTTCTGCTTCCTCTAGCGCCTTTTTCTGGAAATATTCCTCAGCAATTTGATCGATTTCTTTTTTCAATTCATCGACTAACTGGTCTTCAGGAACTTTACGAACGATTTCACCCTTACGGAATAGTAAGCCCTCACCACGTGCGCCTGCAATACCAATGTCAGCTTCTCTGGCTTCACCAGGTCCATTTACTGCACATCCTAAAACGGCTACTTTAATGGGCGCTTTTATTTTCGAAATATAATCTTCGACTTCATTGGCAATACTGATTAAATCAATTTCGATTCTGCCACAGGTTGGACACGAAATTAACGTTGCAGCATTCGATGATAGACCAAATACTTTTAAAAGCTCTCTGGCAACTTTAACTTCTTCAACTGGATCAGCACTTAAGGAAATACGGAGTGTATTACCAATACCTTTGCTAATAATTGCTCCTAGTCCAGCCGCACTTTTTACAGTACCAGCAAATAAAGTACCTGACTCTGTAATACCTAAGTGCAGAGGATAATCGAATGCCTTTGATGCTTTTTCATATGCTTCAATTGCAAGGTTTACATCTGATGCCTTCATGGAAACAATAATATCGTGGAAATCCAGGTCTTCCAGAATTTTGATATGATGGAGAGCACTTTCGACCATACCATCGGCAGTAGGATACCCGTATTTTTCAAGAATTCTTTTTTCTAGCGAGCCGGCATTTACACCGATACGGATTGGAATTCCGCGCTTCTTGGCAGCATTCACAACAGCTTCCACTTTTTCTCTTTTTCCGATGTTTCCTGGATTAATCCGAATTTTATCAGCGCCGCCTTCAATGGCTTTAAGCGCCAATTTATAATCAAAATGAATATCAACTACTAAAGGAATATTAATTCTCTTTTTGATTTCAGGAATCGCATTTGCCGCTCTTTCGTCCGGGCAGGCAACACGAACAATCTGGCAGCCTGCTTCTTCAAGACGTTTGATTTCAGCAACGGTTGCTTCAACGTCATGTGTTTTAGTAGTGGTCATGCTTTGTATAAATAATTCGTTACTTCCGCCAATCGTTAAATTACCAACCTTAACGGGACGGGTTTTTGTACGATGTGTAATTTCACTCAAGGAAATTCGCTCCTTCAAATTGGATTCGAATAATGGTTAGTTTAAACATGCACCTATTATTTTATCAGTCCTTTGCTAATCTTGACAAGACAGACGCTTTTGTCTCCCTATTTAGAGTAGTCAGGAAACTCATAAGTAGATCCAATTTGAATCTTTTCTGGAGATAAACCTGGATTTAAGCTTTGAAAATCTTCAATGAGTTCATCAATTGATACAGGCAACGGCTTTTTTATATGACTTTCTACGATTGATATCAGGGTTTCACCGGGTTCCACTTCAGCTTCAAAAGAGTCCACCGAATTGTTAATGTTGGTCATTGTCGCAACTGTTTGTTCTGGTTTTTGGGTTTCCTCTTTCGGCAGGGTACCTGCCGTTAAATCAATATATATTACATAAATGGTAAGAAGTCCAAATAAAAAAAGACAAATTCTTTTCATGAAATAGGCCTCCAAAATGGGATGTTTGTACATTCCTATGCTTGTCCACTTCTATATAGAACGAAAAAACGCACCTAAGGGGTGCGTTTAACTCTCAATTTTTGTTTTTTCGTTGGGTATTTCTTTTACCGCTAAAAATAAGATGATGATTTCAACAAACCAATTAATATAAAAGCTATTTGGTACTGGTGTATTAAGTGCGCTCATAATCGTAAAGAAAACCGTTGGCAGCGTTACACTGTAGGCAGCCATTCTCCATAAGCGGCGATAACTAATACTTCTGCCTGCAAGATTTTTTAATAATAAACCGATCCAAGCTAGAATGGACACTTCGATAAAGCTTACGGCACTTGATACAAGAAATATAAAAATAGATATAACAGGAATAATGATTCCCTTCATCCCATCAACGGTATCAACTATATCGATAAAATCTGCTTTCGTAAGTGTTAAACCTTCCGTCATAGAGTAAGAATAGGAATCAATTCTTCCGCCTGCTGCGACCGTAATTTCATTTTTCAGCAAAGCGATGGCGTTGTCCTTGTCCTCCACATCCTCGTTTGTAATGACACCAGTAGGATCTACAATGATGGAGAAATCGCCTTTATCAATGGTTATAGGTACATCCGTCTCAGCAGAAAGGGTTCCATTTTCTATGGTAAAAGAGGGGATATCATCGTTAATGACTGATTTAGTACTTTCAATCCCCGCGTTAAGCATTGTATTTAAGTAATAAATCGATGGCAAAATAGATAAGAACGTGAGAAAAAATACATATAAAATGGTTTTTCCAATTCCCTGAAAACGGAAAGAAGCAATATCCTTTGGAGAATAGATACTTTTATAAAATTGCTTGAAAATATTCATAATTACCACCCTAATAAAGATTCACCACTCTATTGTATCTTTAGGCGTGAATATAAACAAGAATGATGATTTATGAAACTATTTAGTGAGATATGCGTATAAGGTAAAGAATAAACTTCAAAAGGATGGAGAAATCATGGAGATCGTTTATTGGTCAATCATTTCAATTCTTTTTATCATTGGGTTTGTCGGTCTGGTTTACCCCATCATCCCAAGTGTTTTGTTTCTATTAGCTGGATATATATTATATGGTATCTTTTTTTCATTCGAGCCGTTTGGCTTGTTCTTTTGGCTGATTCAAAGTTTTTTTATTATCCTTTTGTTTGTCGCAGATTATATCGCCAATATGATTGGGGTACAAAAATATGGTGGATCAAAGGCTGGCGTTTGGGGCAGTACAATAGGACTTTTAGTCGGACCTTTCATTATTCCGTTTCTGGGAATTCTAATTGGTCCATTTATTGGCGCAGTAGCAGCGGAGCTTCTCGTTAATAAACGAGATTTCAAAAACAGTTTAAAAATCGGTTTTGGATCTGTTATTGGCTTTATAAGCAGTGTCATAACAAAAGCAATTATTCAAACTCTAATGATTGTTTACTTCCTGTTAGTTGTTTTTTAGTCGAAAAATCCTCCTCACAGGCAGTGAGGAGGATTATTTAATTTACACCGCAAATTTCATAGGGACAGTTTTGGCAGTCGACTTCTTCTTTTAGGTATCTAATATTTTTTATCGTGAATTTTTGCTGATCATAGGTAATTACATCTTTTTCCCGCAATTCTTTTAATGCACGTTGAATGACTTCCCTAGTTCCGAATGTTAAATTGGCAAGTTCCTGATGTGTTAATGGCAGATCAATAAGAATACCATCCTCTGTCATTACGCCATAGGTATTGCAAAGGCGAATGAGAATGGAATATAGGCCGCCTTTTTTCCCATTCATGATTAGATCCTGGCATTTCATTTGGGCTTTTAGGTAGCTTGTGCTCAACCAGGATGCAAAAGCATTCATGGCATCAGGGTCATTCATTAAAAATTCCTCAAATTGATCTTTTTTGATGGCAAGAATTTCACTGTCGGACAGTGCCTTTGCATAACACTGATAATGAGGGTTATGTTTAAATAGCTGATAATCAACAATCATTTCGCTGGTATTTAATATTTTTAATATAAAATCCTTTCCGCGCATGTGGACTCTCCCCAGTGCCACTGTTCCGCTGAGCAAAAGATATACATATTCCACCGGATCTTTCTCCTGAAAAAGAACACTGCCTGCTTTTACCTTTAGAATTTGATCTGTTTTCTGAAAGAATTGTTCTAATAAGCTATATATTGAAAAGCTGCTTCTTAGCATATGTCCATCTCCTTTACACCCACAACTTGATTTAATCATGTATTAACAACCTATCACCAGTTGAAACATGACAATTTATTGAAAACTAGAAAAAAATAGCGTATAAAAATTTCTTTGGAAGGAAATTGTATATTTGTTAGGAGCACAGAGCTTTTTATTTGAAAGAAAACACTTTCTTTGATAATCTTAAGCTACAAAGCTTTAGGAATATTCTAAAATCGTTTTGAGTTTAGACATATCTTTAAGGCTAAAAAACTTTAGTATACATAGGAGGAAATACCAATGGCATTTGAATTACCACAATTACCTTACGCTTATGACGCGCTTGAGCCTCACATTGACAAAGAAACAATGAATATTCATCACACAAAACATCACAACACATACGTAACAAACCTAAATAACGCTCTTCAAGGCAATGATGAATTATTAGCAAAATCTGTTGAAGAAGTTATTGCTAACCTAGAGGCAGTTCCTGAAGCAGCTCGTACTGCTGTACGTAATAATGGCGGCGGTCACGCTAACCACTCATTATTCTGGCAAATTCTTGCTCCAAATGGCGGCGGTGCACCATCTGGTGAGCTAGCTGACGCAATTAACAATAAGTTTGGCAGCTTTGAAAGCTTTAAAGATGAGTTTGCAAAGGCTGCAACAACTCGTTTTGGTTCAGGCTGGGCTTGGCTGTCTGTAAGCAATGGTGAATTAGAAGTTTCAAGCACACCAAACCAAGACTCACCTATAATGGAAGGTAAAACACCTATCCTTGGTCTTGATGTTTGGGAGCATGCGTATTACCTTAACTATCAAAACCGTCGTCCTGACTACATCGCTTCTTTCTGGAACGTTGTTAACTGGGATGAAGTTTCAAAACGTTACACTGCAGCAAAATAATACTCATTATGTAGAAAAGGCAGCTGATTATTTCAGCTGTCTTTTTATTTTTTCGTATAAAGGCTCCCTCCTTGTTAAAGAATAACCCTTATCACAAAGGGGAGTTACTATGGCGAAAAAATTTAAGTTTTTAGGTGACGTAGAATTAACAAAAGATTTATCCTTGCTGTTAATCATTGGTGGTTTATATTCTTTAAGTGTTTCACTATCAAATACTTTTGTGAATATTTATTTATGGAAACAAACGGGAGAATATTCTGACCTAGCCCTTTATAACCTTTCGATTGTTATTTTACAGCCATTAACCTTTATCTTAGCAGGCAGATGGGCAAAAAAAATCGATCGTGTTAAAGTGTTACGAATCGGAGTCAGTTTTTTAGCGATATTTTATTTGATGGTTTTAATAACCGGGAAAAATGCATCAACCTATCTATTACTGTTAGGAAGCCTGCTTGGAGTTGGATATGGTTTTTATTGGCTGGCTTATAATGTCCTAACATTTGAAATAACTGAACCTGAGACAAGAGATTTTTTTAACGGCTTTTTAGGAATTTTATCTTCTACCGGCGGGATGATCGGCCCAATTGCTGCTGGAATTATTATTACTCGTTTTGAAAAATTTACAGGGTATTCAATTGTATTTGGAATATCACTATCTCTCTTTGCACTTGCTGTATTCTTAAGTTTTTCATTAAAGCCGCGTCCTGCAAATGGTAAGTATGATTTTAGAAGGATATTAGAAGAAAGAAAGAAAAATGAAAACTGGCGTCTTATCACAAATGCGAATTTCTTCCAAGGGCTTAGAGAAGGGACATTTTTATTTATTATCTCAGTACTAGTCTACATTTCGACGGGAAGTGAGCTGGCTCTAGGGACCTTTGGACTGATTAACTCCGGAATTTCCTTCATAGCCTATTATGCTGCATCCCGGTTGATTAAAAAAAACAAGCGAAAAAAGGCAATACTTGTAGGTGGTATTATCCTTTATATAGCTGTTTTGATTATCGTCTGGGATGTTAATTATGTAAAACTTTTAATTTATGCAGCGATGATTGCCGTTGCTTATCCTATTTTGCTTGTACCATATATGTCCACTACATATGATGTAATTGGATCTGCTTGGAAAGCGGCTGAAATGAGAATTGAGTATATCGTGGTCCGCGAAATCTATATTAACTTGGGGAGAATCGTTTCGATACTGTCTTTCCTAGCAGCAGTTACTTGGTTTAATGAGAAGCAAAGCATACCAATCCTGCTATTATTTCTAGGTGCCGGTCACTCACTTATTTATTTGTTCGTAAGGAGAGTCCAATTGCCCACAGCTTAACACGATGAGTAGTTCCTATTACTCATCGTGTTTTTTTATTTAAATGGTTTTTGTGTGATTTGTTGGATGTTGTCAATTGGTAAGTCTTTTTCATAGAAAATAAGGGGATTTTCCGCTAAAATAAGGCTTATCATGTCGAATTGACAAGGAAGTGAAGAAGTTGGTTATTAAAAAGAAAAAGAAGCCGCATGTTACTTTTCGCCTGAACATGCTTTTCTTTGTTATATTTGTGCTGTTTTCTGTCCTTATCCTGCGTTTAGGTCTAGTCCAAATCGTTTATGGAGAGGATTTTAAACGTGAAATTGAGAGAACGGAAGATATTACCGTTAACAACCCGGTGCCACGGGGAAAAATGTTTGACCGGAACGGGAAAGTTATCGTAGATAATACACCGTTAAATGCTATCACCTATACAAAATTTCAAGATACCAGCCAAGAAGAAATGCTCAAAACCGCTGAACGATTGGCACAGCTGATTAATAAAGATATATCAAAAATTCGTGAACGTGATAAACAGGATTTTTGGATATTAAAAAACCCTGAGAAAGCGAAAGCCAAAATTACGGAGAAAGAATGGGACTTATACGACAAAGAAGAATTAGATGATAAAGAAATTTATAATCTCCAGCTAAAAAGAATAAATGAAAATGACTTAGCAAGTTTAACTGCACAAGATTTAGAAACACTTGCGATATTTAGAGAATTTAACAGTGGCTATGCGCTAACGCAGCAAATCGTAAAGAATGAAAATGTCACTCCTGAAGAATTTGCTGTAGTCAGTGAAAACTTAGAAAGTCTGCCTGGTGTTGATACGACCACAGATTGGGAACGATATTATGCTTTCGGAAACACATTAAAAACCGTACTTGGTAATGTTACTTCTTCTGATGAAGGATTGCCAAAAGATAAACTAGAGGAATACCTTGCTCGTGATTATAGCCGGAATGACCGGGTTGGTAAAAGCTATATTGAGCTTCAATATGAAGATGTCCTGCATGGTCAAAAAGGTAAAGTAAAAAATGTTACAGACAAAGCGGGCAAAATCTTGTCCACTGAAGTGGTTTCCGAAGGACAGCGCGGAAAAGATCTTGTCCTAACAATTGATATGAATCTACAGCTTGAAATCGAAAAAATCATTGAAGAAGAACTTTGGAATGCAAAGCAAAATTCTAAATCGGCTCTTTTAGACCGTGCCTTTGTTGTTCTTATGAACCCCCACACTGGTGAAATATTAACCATGGCGGGTAAACAAATTGCTAGAAACGATGAAACGAATAAACAAGAAATGCGTGACTTTGCTCTTGGAAATATCACGACTTCTTATAACGTTGGTTCCGTTGTCAAGGGCGCAACAATATTGACCGGTTATAATACAGGAGCTATTCAGCCAGGGTCGACCCATTATGACTCACCTTTATTGATCAAAAATACACCTCCAAAATCTTCTTGGAAGAACTTTGGAAATATTAACGACCTCAGGGCCCTTCAGGTTTCATCTAACGTTTATATGTGGAAGACTGTCATTGAAATGGCAGGTGGACAATATGCACCGAATAAGCCGCTTCCACTTGACGTAACTGCTTTTGACACAATGCGTCAATCGTTCAGTCAATTTGGTTTAGGTACAAAAACCGGTATTGACCTTCCAAATGAGAGTACTGGTTATGCCGGACCGTTGAAACAGCCTGGTTTGCTTCTTGACTTAGCGATTGGTCAGTATGATACCTATACGGTAATGCAATTAGCGCAATATGTTTCCACTATTGCAAACGGTGGATATCGAGTCCAGCCACATATTGTAAAGGAAATTCGTGAACCGGTGCTTGAGAACAACCAACTAGGTCCGGTTATTCAAGAAATTGAACCGACAATATTAAATCGTATCGATGGTAAGGATGAATGGATCGATCGGGTACAGGAAGGCTTTAGAATGGTTATGCAAGTTGGGGATGGTACCGGTGTAAGCAGCTTTAAGGGTGCAGCGTACAGTCCAGCAGGTAAAACAGGAACAGCTCAAGCTTTTTACGATGGTCCAGAGCGAAAGAAATTTGGGAAAATACCACCTGAAGTGATGAATTTGAGTCTAACAAGCTACGCTCCGTCTGATAATCCAGAGGTTGCCATGGCTGTTTTGGTTCCTTGGGCATACCAAGGAAACAGTGGTCCAGCTACAGCCAATATTATTGGCAGAAGGGTTATGGATACCTATTTTAATCTAAAAAAACAGACCCAAACTAATGGGGAAAATGTCGAAGTTACCGATGAAACATCGGATACACTTATAAATCAATAGGAATACTAACACCTGTCTCAAAATTTAGAGACAGGTTTTTTTATTAATAAGATGAACATGATAATAATAGTACAAAATTATTTATGATTTACAAAAGTCATACACACATTTACAAAACCTTTACAATTCATTAAAACAAGCTTTACAGAAGGAGTTTATTATTAATGTTGTAAGGAGAACGAACAAGTTAAACAAACCAATTTTCGTAGGGGGAATTAAGTAATGAAAAGCTTTAAGAAATTAGCACTAACAGCAATGATGACTGGCGTGCTAGCAATTACTGCAGCTTGTGGTGCACAAGGTACTGAAGGCAACAAAGAACAAGAACAAGCTGGTGAAGAAGCGAAACAACTTCAAGGTGAAATTAAAATAGACGGTTCATCTACAGTTTTCCCAATTATGGAAGCAGTGGTTGAAGAATATGGCATGACACAGCCTGAGGTTAAAGTTTCTGTTGGTTCTTCTGGAACTGGAGGCGGTTTTGAAGCATTTATCGCTGGAGAAACTGAACTAAGCAATGCTTCTCGTCCAATTAAAGATGAAGAAGCAGCAGCTCTTAAAGAAAAAGGTATTGATTATACTGAAGTTCAATTAGCATATGATGGACTTTCAGTAGTTGTAAATAAAGACAATGACTGGGTAGAAAGCTTAACAATTGAAGACTTAAAGAAGATTTGGGTTGAAGATGGTACAACTAAAAAATGGTCCGATATCAAGCCGGAATGGCCAGATGAAGAAATCAAATTATACTCTCCGGGAACAGATTCAGGAACATTTGATTACTTTGATGAAGTAATTCTTGATGGACAACCAATTGTTGAAAAAGCAACTCTTTCTGAAGATGATAATACACTCGTTCAAGGTGTTCAAGGTGACAAGAATGCGATTGGATATTTCGGTTATGCTTATTATGCAGAAAACAAAGATACTTTGAAAATCGTTCCAATTGATGGCGGAGAAGGTCCTGTTGAGCCAACTAATGAAACAATTGAATCTGGTGAATATTCGCCGTTATCACGTCCGTTATTCACTTATGTGAAAAACTCTGCTATTAAAGACCAAGAAGAAGTCTATGATTTCGTGAAATTCTTATTAGAAAATGCTGCAACATTATCTGAAGATGTTGGATATGTAAAATTACCTGAAGAAGAGTATACAAAACAGCTTGAAACACTAGAAACTCTTAAGTAGGATCTAGAATAACTTTATAGGTGAGAAGCACTAGAAATGTGCTTCTCTTCTTGTCATGTGAATGAAAGGGGTTTTCAATTTGGCTACTCAAAACACAAATTCCTTCTCGGTTCAGAAAATGATTCAAGAGAAGAAGAAAAAGAAAAGTGCTGGCGGAATTACAGAAAAAATAATGCCATATATTTTATTCCTTACAGCGGCTGTCTCTGTTTTGACAACGATTGGTATTGTTCTTACGCTTATCTTTGAAACATTTTTATTTTTTGATGCTGTATCTATTAAGGAATTTTTCACGGCTAAAAAATGGTATCCTTTTTCCGATACCAATGGGTCATTCGGTATTCTGCCACTAATAATGGGAACGTTAAAGGTAACTGTGATAGCTGCTATTGTTGCTGTCCCTATCGGATTGGCTTCAGCCATTTATTTGAGTGAGTATGCATCAGATCGAGCTCGCAGAATTATTAAACCGATATTAGAGGTTTTAGCTGGAATCCCAACGATAGTTTATGGATTTTTTGCGCTAACCTTTGTAACTCCTATATTACGTGAAATTATTCCATCCCTTGAAATCTTTAATGCTCTAAGTCCTGGTATTGTTATAGGAATCATGATAACTCCAATGATTGCTTCTCTCTCTGAGGATGCGATGACTTCCGTTCCTAATGCAATGCGTGAAGGTGCGCTAGCACTAGGATCGACTAAATTTGAAGTAGCCATTAAGGTTGTCTTACCTGCTGCTATCTCAGGAATAATCGCATCTATCGTATTAGGAATCTCACGCGCAATCGGCGAAACGATGATTGTAGCAGTTGCTGGTGGTTCAACGCCTAATCTGGAATGGAATTTGACAAGCTCGATTCAAACGATGACAGCATATATTGTCCAAGTCAGCCAAGGAGATGCTGGTTATGGTACAACGATCTACTATAGCATTTATGCCGTTGGTATGACATTATTTGTATTTACATTGGTGATGAATTTATTAGCTCAGTACATCACCCGTCGTTTTAGGGAGGAATACTAATGAATTTAATTAATCATGAATCCGTTGTGAAGCGGATGAAATCAAGATTATCAAAAAATTCAATTTCAAAATGGATATTTTTTGCATTAACTATGTTTGTTTTATTAATATTAGGAGTATTATTATATCGGATATTCTCTCAAGGACTTGGCTATTTAGACTTGCAATTCTTACAAAGTCTTCCTTCAAGAAAGCCTGAAAATGCAGGTGTTTACGCTGCGTTAATTGGAACAATTTGGTTGATGGCTGTTGTTGCACCTGTTTCATTACTGCTAGGTGTGGGTACTGCCATCTATCTCGAAGAATATGCAAAAGAGAACGCGATAACGAATTTTATTAAAGTGAATATCTCCAATCTAGCGGGTGTCCCGTCTATAGTTTTCGGATTACTCGGTTTAACAGTATTTGTTCGTGCGCTAGCATTTGGGACAAGTGTTTTGGCCGCAGGTCTTACCATGAGTCTACTTGTTTTGCCTGTCATAATTGTGGCTTCACAAGAAGCTATTCGCGCGGTGCCTAATCAATTAAGAGAGGCTTCATTTGGGTTAGGTGCTACTAAATGGCAGACTATTGTTCGTATTGTTCTACCTGCTGCTATTCCAGGAATACTTACTGGCGGAATTTTGGCTCTTTCCCGTGCAATCGGTGAAACAGCACCGCTTGTTGTCCTTGGAATGCCTTTATTTCTTGCATTTTTACCAAAAACATTTTTTGATATGATTACCGTATTACCTTTACAAATTTACAATTGGACAGGCCGTCCTCAAGCAGAGTTTCATGCTTTAGCTGCAGCAGGTATTATCGTTTTACTTGTCATGTTAATTGTCATGAATTCAATCGCTGTATTAATTCGAAATAAATTCCAAAAGAGATATTAAGGCTATGATAGGGAGGCAAACTACTATGGAAACAACATCAGCCACTGCAAAAATTATTAATCCACAAGAAAAAAAAATTGTATATAAAACAAGCGATTTAGATTTATGGTATGGTGATAATCAAGCGCTAAAGAAAATCAACCTAGATATTATAGAAAATGAAGTTACCGCAATTATCGGACCTTCTGGATGTGGAAAATCAACATATATTAAGACCTTAAATCGTATGATTGAACTAGTACCGGGTGTAAGAACCTCTGGTGAAATTCTCTATCGAGGAAAAAATATCCTTGATAAATCCTACCAAGTAGAAGAATTAAGGACAAAGGTTGGAATGGTGTTCCAAAAACCAAATCCATTTCCTAAATCAATCTATGAGAATGTGGCGTATGGACCTAAAATACATGGTATTCGCGATAAAAAAATCTTAGATCAGATTGTTGAAAAGAGTTTACGAGGGGCGGCAATCTGGGACGAGGTAAAGGACCGTCTTAATCAGAATGCTTACGGGTTATCTGGCGGTCAGCAACAGCGTCTTTGTATTGCCCGCTGTCTTGCGATTGAGCCTGATGTTATTTTAATGGATGAGCCCACTTCTGCACTCGATCCAATATCAACATTAAAAGTAGAAGAACTTGTACAGGAATTAAAGAAGGAATTTAGTATTATTATCGTTACTCATAACATGCAGCAGGCTGCACGTATATCTAAGAAAACTGCTTTCTTTTTAAATGGAGAAGTGATAGAATTTTCAGAAACTAATAAAATTTTCTCTACTCCAGAAGATAAGAGAACCGAGGACTATATTACAGGAAGATTTGGATGATGAGGTGAAATGATGAGTACTAGGTCAAAATTTGATAGTAAATTAGCGGATTTAAAAGAAAAACTTTTAGAAATGGAAAGTTTAGCGGAAACGGCCGTTCGTGAATCACTAAGTGCCCTTATAAATCACGATATTGAAAAAGCTAATCGAGTTATTGATGGTGATGATAAAATAGACGCATTAGAACATGAAATTCATGATAAGGCGTTGCTTTTAATTGCAAGAGAATCACCTGTTGCCAAAGATTTGAGAACACTCAATGTCGCTCTTAAGGTTTCATCTGAAGTAGAACGGATGGCTGATATGGCAGTTAATATTGCAAAAGCAGCTATTCATATTGGCAATGAAAAGCACTTTAAAGAGATCTTGGATATTCCGAAAATGATGGACCAGGCTCTTGAAATGGTAGCAATGTCCGTTAAGGCATATATTGATGAAGATGTAATGCTTGCACAGAAATGTGCTGAAAAAGATGATTCAGTGGATAGTATGTTTGGTAAATTAGTTCACGAACTAATTAGTATGGTTCCAGAAAATCCGAATGCTACAAACCAGATTATTCAACTTGCTTTTGTTTGTCGGTTTATCGAAAGAATTGCTGACCATTCAACTAATATTGCAGAGAATGTCATTTACCTGGTAACTGGTAAACGCTTTGAACTAAATGAGTAAGAAATAATATTTCACCTAAGATGAGACTACTTAATTTGTCTCATCTTTTTTTTATCCAGAGAAAATTGTCACTTTATGGAGAAGCAAAATACGACAAAATACGTTTATTGTACAGTTCGCTTACCGATGTTACCATTAATTTATCTATGAAAGAATATTTTGATTACTTTTGCATATATATGTGTCTGCAGAATGGAGGAGAACAATGATTGAAGAAATTATTAAACTAAGAGAGGGTGGTTTCTCGTTCCGAAAAATCGCCTCACAACTAAATACTACGGTTGGAAGAGTACAGTACAGATGGAATAAGTATGTTAATAGTCAAGAAAATCAAATAGAAGATAATGCTGTTGAAGAGAAAATTCAAAAGGCAGATAACGTTTTCGATCAGCCAACGATCGATTATTCTCCGATGAAAGGTGAACTTCAAGTCAAACTAGTTACCCCAAGAAAGGTCATCGTCTATTGGGAGGCTTCGAAGATTCCCGAGAAAGTCATTTCTTTATTTTATAACAGAAAATTCGAGGAATTGGTTCACATCGTTAGACTTTATGATGTTACAGATATCATTTTCACAGGAAAAAATGCACATCATTACTATGATATCGCGGTACCCTATAATAAAGGGCATTGGTTTATCAAAGGTCTGACAGCGAATAGGAGCTATGTAGCCGAATTAGGTGTTAAATTTAATGAACATGATTTTTTTCCAGTCCTTCGCTCAAATTCAGTTCAAACCCCGCCATTAGGAAATGTAAATGGAAGTGAAATTTATAATAATTTAGTACACGATCAACAAATTGACCAGTATTCCCCTAAGTGGATTGATCATGTAAGTACGTACAGTTATTACGGAGAATCAAAAAATATGGAGCAGAAAAATGGACGATAAAGTAATTAGCGAAATGACCCAAAAACATTCCTATGACTGGCAATTAAAAATTCTAATTCTAACATGGGAATACCCGCCAAACGTTGTAGGCGGGCTCTCAAGGCATGTTTATGGTCTTTCTGTTCATTTGGCCGAGCAAGGTCACGAGGTCCATGTGGTGACCGCTGGGAATGGCGGTCTCTCGGCTTATGAGATCATGAATGGTGTTCATGTCCATCGTGTTACTCCAATAAACAACCATGACGATCATTTTCTCTCTTGGATTGCTGGTCTGAATCTAGCTATGAGTTTTAAAGGTGAAATATTAGCAGAAGATATAAAGTTTGATATTGTCCATGCTCATGATTGGCTGGTAGGAACGTCTGCCATTACGTTAAAAGAAGTGCTGTCGATTCCATTATTATCTACAATTCATGCGACTGAACATGGCAGGAATAAGGGAATACATACAGACATGCAGCGGTTCATCCATGAAAAGGAACTTCAGCTCATTACGGAATCAGATCAAGTAATTGTGTGCAGTACCTTTATGAGAGAAGAACTGTTAGCAAACTTCTATCTCTCAGACAAAAAAATGACTATTATTCCAAATGGTATCGACCAAAGTGATGTTAAAGTGGATCCAAATAATATTTATCCATTCATTAAAAATAGAAAATATATCTTTTCAGTCGGCCGGATCGTAGAGGAAAAAGGGTTTGAGACTTTAATCGAGGCTGCACAAGCAGCAAAAGATAGGGGACAGGATATTTATTTTGTGATTGCTGGCAAGGGACCAATGATGGAAAGATATCGTAAGATGGTGACAGAAAAACAATTAGACCATCACATTGCTTTTATTGGCTATGTTACGGACGAACAAAGAAATGCGCTATTAGTGAATAGTGAAATAGCTGTGTTTCCTAGTTTGTATGAGCCCTTTGGAATTGTGGCTCTGGAAGCGATGATCCTTGCTAAACCAACCATTGTTTCAGAAACAGGCGGACTTAAAGGGATTGTGAGGGATAGGCAAACTGGCTTGCTCATGGTGCCAGGTGATGCAGAAAGTCTACTTGATAATATCGACTTCTTATTGCAGAACCCTCAAACAGCAAAAGAGATTGGTATAAAAGGAATGAAGATTGTTAAGAGTTTATATGGATGGAAGCGAATCGCTGCTCAAACAGTTAATGTGATGGAAGATACTCTGTTAAATAAAAGGGCAAATATGAGCGAAAAGACAAGATAATTTCTGTATAAATACTATCTAGGTTAGCGGAATATGGGCAGGAAAATGACCTTTTAAAAAACAACTAGCATTTCCTTTTGAAAAATGATATTATAGAAAAGTCGTATGAACGAACTAGCTTAATCGTTTGGAGGGAAATTGACATGCGTGTAAATATTACGTTAGCTTGCACTGAGTGTGGAGATCGTAACTATATTTCAACAAAAAATAAACGTAACAACCCTGATCGTCTTGAGCTTAAGAAATATTGCCCAAGAGAGAAGCGTACAACAGCACACCGTGAAACAAAATAAGCAGTAGGGCTTCCTGCTGCTTTTTTTGTTGTAAAAAAATAAGGAGATCCTGATTAACATGTCTGAAAAAAACCTTATTCGTAAAGAAATGAAAGAGAGCCTAGCGATCCTTACGAAACCTTATTATGAACATTATTCCTATAAAATTGCTGACACTCTCTATAAAGATGAGGATTGGCTAAAAGCGGACGTCATTGGAATTACCATCTCGAAGGAACCTGAAGTTGATACATATCAAATTATCCGAAAAGCGTGGGAAGCAGGAAAAGAGGTGGTCGTTCCGAAGTGCAATCCAAAGGAAAAAACTTTATCCTTCCGAAAAATAACGGAATTTTCACAACTTGAATCCGTTTTTTATGGCTTACTTGAGCCCATAATAGACCAGACGATGGAGGTAAAGCCTGAGGATATTGAACTTTTATTCGTACCAGGTTTAGCTTATACAAAAGAGGGGTTTCGTCTTGGTTTTGGCGGAGGATACTATGATCGCTATTTAACGAATTATGACGGAAAAACACTATCTCTTGCATTTCACTTTCAAGTTATTCAGCAATTTCCTATAGAAAAGCATGATATTCCAGTCTCGAAGATAATCACAAATGATGAGGTAATAAATATAAAATGATTCAAAATCTAATCATTATCTCAATTATTATTTTAGGTGGTTTTGCAGGTTATCGAGAGCGGTCATTAAGTAGTAATGGGGCAATTGCTGCAGTAGTAACAGGAGTAGCTGTCTTTTTCGGTTTTGGTGTAAAAGGGATTCTCCTGCTTGGACTATTCTTTATAACATCCAGCCTCTGGTCGAAATATAAAAGCGCAGCAAAAAAAGATATTGAAGAAAAATTGGCTAAGGGAGCAACTAGAGATTGGGGTCAGGTGGCAGCAAATGGGGGTTCTGCTGCGATAATAAGCATTATATATTATTTTCAACAGGACCTAGTTTGGCTGATTGGATTTATTGTTTGCCTTGCTAGTTCGAACTCCGATACCTGGGCATCGGAAATCGGTACCTTAAGTAAAAGAAAACCCGTATACATACGTACTTTTAAGCCAATTGAAAAAGGAACGTCAGGAGCTGTCAGTACATTAGGGACTACTGCTGCCATATTTGGTTCCATGCTAATTGCTTTTGCAGGTGCTTGGCTTTTTCATTTGCAGCTATTCCACTTCTTTATTATTTTCTTGTTTGGCTTCTTAGGTAATATCATTGATACTTTATTTGGTGCCTATTATCAACAGGTTTACATTTGCAATAAATGTGGAATTGCAACAGAGAAGAAAATACATTGCCAAACAGCGGCCAAAAGAATAAAAGGGTTTCATTTAGTGGATAATGATATGGTGAATTTTTTGTCTGGTTCTATTGCTGCTCTGTTAGCAATGATTGTTGTTTATTTTGTAACAAAATAGTTATAAAGACAACGGTTTCGAGGTCTGATACTAACTGATAAATACTTGTAAACTAATGTAAAATACAAGAGTAATGAATTTATGAATATATCCACTATGCCCAGAGGAGGAAATATCATGGTAAAAGTAAATAGAGTCGTCCTGGTTGGAACAGGATTTGTCGGTTCAAGCTATGCTTTTGCGCTACTAAATCAAGGAATAACAGAAGAATTAGTGTTAGTTGATTTAAACGAAGCCAAAGCTGAAGGGGATGCGATGGATTTAAATCATGGTCTGCCATTTGCGCCTTCACGAACCAAAATATGGTATGGCAGCTATGCAGATTGCGATCAAGCTGACCTAGTTGTGATCACCGCAGGAGCTAACCAGAAGCCAGGTGAAACACGTCTCGACCTGGTAGAGAAGAACACTAACATTTTTAAAGGAATTGTTGAGCAAATAATGGCTAGTGGTTTTGATGGTATTTTCCTTGTTGCAACGAATCCTGTTGACATTTTGACATATGCAGTATGGAAATTTTCCGGGCTTCCAAAGGAACGTGTAATTGGTTCGGGTACGATTTTAGATACTGCACGATTCCGCTTTTTATTGGGACAATATTACGATGTTGATACACGTAACGTTCACGCATACATTATTGGTGAGCATGGAGACACGGAACTTCCAGTATGGAGCCATGCGGATATTGCTGGAATGAAAATATCCGAATGGACGAGTAAACATGAAACGAACCAAGAGGATCTTGATAATATATTTATCAATGTCCGCGATGCAGCGTATCATATTATTGAACGAAAAGGTGCCACCTATTATGGAATTGCGATGGGACTCGTTCGGTTAACAAAAGCAATATTGCGTGATGAAAATTCAGTGTTAACTGTTTCTGCATATTTAGATGGGGAGTACGGTCATAATGACGTCTATATTGGCGTACCTGCAGTGGTAAATCGCAGTGGAATCAGAGAGGTCGTTGAACTTGACCTGAATAAAAAAGAAAAGGAAAAATTCTCGAACTCCGTAAAGGTACTTAAGGAGACCATGGTTCCTGTTTTAAGTAAGTACTGAAAAAGGGTTGGATAAAAACAGACTCCTGCTCACACAATATGAGAAGGAGGGATGATAATGTCTCGTATGTTGACATCCATATTTATGATTGGGTCAATTGGCTATTTTGTATTCCGCTTTAGGTACCGAATCATTAATGTAATGCTAAGGTCCGGCTGGCTGCGCCGACTTGCGGTAGGCTCAATCATGAGCTTTCCAGGCGTGAAAAGCAAAATGATGCAGACTGTATTTGGAGGACCAACTGAAAAACCATCTGAATGGTGAAAACCACAGATGGTTTTTTTGTTATAAAAAAGCCTATCTTATCAACTTGTTTAGTCATTATTAAGCTTGTTTTTCGTTTATAATGAAATAAACTAGTGAAAAATGGATACAAAATATATAGTCCTAATAGAAAGTAGTGGGGGTATTGAACAATAAAGAAGATTTTATCTTTTGGAGATTAGCTTATATCTTCATTTCGGAGCAAGACTACCGAATCATTCAATTATTTGAAAATCAAAAAGAATTATGGCTGGAAAAACTTGAAAATAAAAAAGCCCCAATCGTTCGGTTATTACGGCAAGATTTAGACTGGAGCAGCTCCATGCAAAGAGATATAGAATTTACAGCCTCGAATGGTGAAAAGGTTCGAAAACAGCTGGGTCGCGGGGAGCTTTCGATTGTAAATATCTACATTAGTCATTTTCCTCCTGTTGATGAGTACGAATATCGGTTGGAACGTCCATATATTTTTCCGAAAGGTAATAAAACAAGTGTTGTTTCTGTACTATTAACCGGTGAACAAAATGAGTCAGGATTTAAATCTTTATCAGCAGTACTAGAAAGGGAAATCTCTTTCCCCATTCAAGATGAGTATTCAGAGCAGGATGTTAGCGCTCAAAAGAAAACAACCTTAGATTTTGCATCACAAATGGCAAAGAAAGAAAAAGAAATATTTACGAATGGGAAGCCATTTTTTACATACTTTTTTATGATCATCCAGGTGGCTGTATTTTTATTGTTAGAACTGCAAGGGGGGAGTACAAATACTTCTACTCTCATTAAATTTGGGGCAAAATTCAATCCATATATTTATGATGGAGAATGGTGGAGATTCATTACACCCATTTTCCTGCACATCGGTTTTTTACATTTAGCCATGAACACCTTGGCACTGTATTTTTTAGGTCCAGCTGTGGAAAGAATCTTTGGAAATATACGGTTTTTACTTATCTATCTATTTGCGGGTATATCAGGGGTTATTGCCAGTTTTATCTTTAGTCCAAATATTTCTGCAGGGGCTAGCGGCGCAATCTTTGGCTGTTTTGGAGCTTTGCTTTATTTTGCCCTCATTTATCCGAAGCTTTTTTTTCGAACAATGGGACCAAGTGTCATAACCGTTCTTGTCTTTAACTTAATCTTTGGTTTTACAGTCTCCATTGTAGACAATGCTGGACATTTAGGTGGATTAGCCGGTGGTTTTCTTGCAGCAGGAATAATGCATTTCCCAAAGAAGAAAAAGCCGCTCTTGCAGCTGTTATTTTTGGTAGTATCCGCTGTTATTATTTATGGCTCGCTATTTTATGGCTTTCGGCATTCGGAGACAAGTGGAAATGAAAGCTCCACTATGATGTTAGCTCAAGAATATATTAAACAGGAGAATTATGAACAAGCATATGAAGTATTAATAAAATACGCAGAATCTAATAAACCATCTGCAGAGGTATATTTTGCATTATCCTTTATTGAAATTAAGCTTGGTGAGCTAAAGGAAGCGAAATCACATCTCCTTCAAGTGATAGAATTGGATCCAGATTTACCAGAAGCATACTATAATCTTGCATTGATTTATTTAGAGGAAAATGACATTTCGAATGCAAAGGAAAATGCTGAAAAGGCAGCAGAAATGCGACCAAGTCAACAGGAATATGCTGAATTGGCCGAAGAACTTAATCGGCTGCTCCCATCATCTGGCGAAGGAGAATAGGCTCTCCTGAAGCAGTTTCTGTTAAAACCAATAAGTGAGTTTTATCAGTTGCAATTAAAATAAGCGGAAGGGTACTGCCTATAGGATCTTCACTAGTACCGTCTGCTTTTTTTATACCTAGGATATAGTTTTTCATATAAGCCCTCCCAAAGATTACCTACAATCGTACCAGTCTCTGATTTTGTAAAACCTGGCAATACATCCTTTGCCAGTTCATTGAAATGGGTGAGGGGAAAAGCCTGATTGTTTTTCAAATTTATTGCAAAATGGCGCAGTCCTTTGTTCCAGCTTAGCTGCAGCATTCTTTCGGTCTGTTCGTCCAGCTGTTTCTTGATATTTACTTCGTCTGCACCAGCTGTAATGAAGTAAATTTGGTCCGACGACATTGCTTGCGAGCTGGAAATTCGATCTTCCTTTTCATGAAGCTCCGCATGGTGAAAAGTAATCGCTTGTAAAAGGGTACTTTTATCAAGCTTGATCCTTTTCTCCTGCTCGAGTACAGCCGTATTTTGTTTCCAATTCCATAATGTCTCTAATAGGCGGCCATTGGCATATAACATGGCTGCATCCTGTCTTAAGTATGCTTTACGGTCAAGAGTGGAATGTTCTTTCCAAAGAATAGTTTTTGCTTGTTGATTCATTAATGTAAGTGTGGTCTGTGCTGTTTTGAAGGTTACATTTGGGTCAATAGGGAAGTACGTAATACTTTCCTGTACCTTCGGATTAGTATACTGATAGATTCCAAAAGCTAGAATAAGGAGCAATAATGTTCCTAATACCAAATAGATTTTTTTCATCTGATCGCATCCTTCTTTTATACTATTAATGGAGAATAGCAGTTATATTATGTTATGGGAACAACTAGACGGACATGCCAGATTTTTTGTATGAACATGGCTGCTTTGTATAAGAACGTCTTGAGGGGAGAAGGGGCATAAGGTATACTTTACATGTAATGTATCTTATTCTTTAGGTAAGAGGGCTAAATGAAATGAAGTCAATTTATGATATTCAACAATTATTAAAGCAATATGGAACGATTATTTATATTGGTGATCGAATAGCTGACCTTGAATTAATGGAGGCAGAATTAAAAGACTTGTATCAAGCTCAGCTAATAGAACCAAGAGAATACTCGACTGCATTGTTAATTTTAAGACATGAAATAAGATTCTTAAGAGAAAAAGAAGAAAAAGACAGGTGATTACAATGTCAAAACAATGGATAGTTGGAGTTGACCTTGGAGGGACAACAACCAAATTGGCTTTTATTAATCTGGACGGGGAAATCCTTCATAAGTGGGAAATTCCAACGGATAACTCAAACGAAGGTCAAAATATTACTAAGAATATTGCTAATGCTATTGATCAAAAACTAGAAGAACTAAGAGAACAGAAAACTAACTTGATTGGAATTGGCATGGGGGCACCTGGACCAATAAATTATGAGACAGGTGTTGTCTTAAATGTTGTAAATTTGGGCTGGCAGGATAACTTTCCTTTACAAGAGAGTTTGCATTCTTTAACGGGCTTACCAGTTGCTATTGAAAACGACGCTAACTGTGCTGCATTAGGTGAAATGTGGAATGGCGCCGGTAAGGGTACAAGTGATCTCGTATGTGTGACACTTGGCACTGGTGTAGGCGGCGGCGTCATTGCTAACGGTAATATCGTTCGAGGTATTAACGGTGCCGCAGGGGAAATTGGTCATATCACGTCAATACCATTTGGCGGTGCACCTTGTAATTGTGGAAAGTCTGGCTGTCTTGAAACCATAGCTTCTGCAACGGGCATTGTACGATTAGCGGAGAACGAGCTATCGAAGCCCGAGTCACAGGGAGAGCTTGCTGTGATTTTTGCTAATA
This sequence comes from Neobacillus sp. NPDC093182, assembly GCF_044754045.1. NCBI lineage: Bacteria > Bacillati > Bacillota > Bacilli > Caryophanales > Bacillaceae > Neobacillus > Neobacillus sp. NPDC093182. Next base: position 454,020 of record NZ_JBIVOI010000001.1, on the reverse strand, counting down.
ATGGAAAAGTTACAGCAAAGGATGTTTTTGATAGTGCCCGTAATGGTGATGAACTGGCTACCAAGGTTCTCGATGAAGTCACTTTTCATTTAGGCTTTGCTCTAGCGAATATTGCTAATACATTGAATCCGGAAATGATTGTTCTCGGCGGCGGAGTCTCTCGTGCTGGTGATATACTATTAGACTCGATAAAAGTAAATTTCTCTAAGTTTACTTTTTCAGCGGCTCGAGAAACTACAAATCTTTCGCTTGCAACACTAGGAAATGATTCTGGAGCAATTGGTGCAGCATGGCTAATCAAAAATAAACTAAACCTATAAGAAATATCCTAAAAACCTGCACTCAAATGCAGGTTTTTGTTTTGCTCATTTTCTACCGCCTTTTGTCATATTATTTTTATGATGGAAGGAGGAAGAAATATGGAGGTTAGAGTCCGAGAAGGTGACTCATACGCGTATTATGGTCGATTGTTTAAGGTTCCACTAGAACTCATTATCGATTCAAACGAGAACGTCAACCCAGCTAATCTTAAAACTGGTACAAAAATAATGATACCAGGCTATGTTTCCGTTCCATATACGATAAAAGAAGAGGATACATTATGGGAAATTGGCAAGGCAAAGAGTTTATCCATTGATGCCATGATGATATTAAACCAAATGCAAAATCCCGATCAATTAGCACCCGGTGACACTCTATATTTACCTGAACGTATTACACAACAACATGTTAGTTCGAAACTCCCTTATGGTTCTGGGATTTTAACGAAGCAAATCAAAACTTTAAAAAAGTTTTATCCATTTATAAATGTAGATACAATCGGCACGAGTGTTTTAGGTAACCACATTCAAGAAATTAGGATTGGAAAGGGATTGAAAAAAGTTCATATGAACGCTTCTTTTCATGCGAATGAATGGATTACAACCATGGTTTTAATGAGTCTTGTTAACCAATACCTTATTTCTTTAACGAATCGAAGCCCGGTAAGAGGTATAAATACGATTAATTTATATAATGAAACAGAATTATCCATTGTTCCAATGGTAAATCCGGACGGGGTAGACCTCGTATTAAATGGACCGCCAACAAGCAGCCGTCAAGAGGTTATGGAGATAAATGAAGGAAGCGATGAATTTGTTCATTGGAAGGCAAATATTAGAGGGGTAGACTTAAATAATCAGTTTCCAGCAAATTGGGAGATTGAACAGGAAAGGAAGGCGCCAAAGTCCCCTGCACCTAGAGATTATCCTGGCAGGTCTTCTTTATCAGAACCAGAAGCGAAAGCTATGGCCGATTTGATAAAAAACAATCAGTTTGATCGAATACTGGCTTTTCATACTCAAGGAGAGGAGTTTTATTGGGGGTATGAAGGATTCGAACCACCGGAATCTGAAATCTTAGCAACAGAATTCGAGCGGGTGAGTGGTTACAAAGCGATTAGAAATGTCGATAGTCATGCCGGATTCAAGGATTGGTATATTCAAGAATATAATCGCCCTGGTTTCACCATTGAATTGGGAAGGGGTATAAATCCATTGCCTTTATCACAATTTCACTACATTCTCAAAAAAGTGGAAGGGATATTTCTAGCCTCACTTTATTTGTAAATAGTTCATCTATACGACTTGTAAAATGATTTCAATGGAATTAAAATAAATTGTTGTGTTGGTTTTTGTTAATAAGAAAAAGTCGTGAACATGCGACTTTTTTCTCATTTCTAGAATGTTCTGTAATTATTGAAACATTTCTGTAAAATAAACGTACTAATTAATGTGAAGAAAAATGGAGGGAGGGGGAAAATGAGCCTTAACAAAAGTAATATAATCATAAAATTTATTTTTCAAATCTTATTTTTGCTCGTTTTTGCCTCCTTTTTTAGTGCTTGTTCGCATCAACAAGATGCCAAGCCCAGCCCTTCTGAAGATAATGACAAGCAAAATGTCCCGCCATCACAACCTGAAGTTACATGGAAACTCCCTATCAAGGTACCAGAAGGTGAATTTTACAAAGCAGCAGGCTGGTATTCCGACCATCAGTTACTTTATATTACGAATCTTGAACAATCATCGTCTGTTTATCTTTATAATCTTCTAACAGGCAGTAGTGCTCTATTTTATAAGAGTGAAGTTCCCATTGTCACTTTACAGGCAAGCCCATCAAAAAAGAATATACTTATTCAATCATCTCCTTCTACGTATGAAGGACAAGTTATCATACTATCTCCTGAGGGCTCAGAAATCTTTAAACAATCAATCCCATCATATGAATTAGCTTTTGAATGGAACCCGTTCAATGAGTCTGAGATTCTAATCTCATCTTTTAATGAAGATTGGACATATCAAATGCTGCTTTTAGACATTGAACAAAGAAAAACAACCGAACTAACACTTCCGCAGCCATTTATTAAATGGGTAGGAAATGAGGAAGTTGCCTATCTGAACTGGAATGAGGACAGCCCATCTCTTTTTGCACCACTTATGACAAGAAAAATAAATGCTGATACAGAGGAAGTAATTTTGACGGATGTAATTCAATTCGCCGCTTATAATGAGATTTTGATGACTGTTTCCGTCAAGGACGATGAACAGTTACAGGCTGCTTATACATTTTATGATAAAGACAAAAAGATACTTAATTCGTTTTCGATTCCTCATCTATCCATGTTTTCTGGATGGCTGGTTCCTTACAATGACTTAAATGTAAGGAAAGGAGAATTTTTTACCCTTAAGCCAGTAAAAAGTGTAGAGGCTGATACGTATAGGGAAGGTTTTGAGCTTTTAAGCTATGATATTGATAGCGGCAACAGTAACGTGATTTTGCAGGGCCTGAAAAATGAACCCATTCTGTTATCCCCTTCGGGTGAAGCTGCACTGTATGGTAATCGTTTTGAAAAAATCATCGATTTAAAAACAAAAGAATTAAGAGATCTTGTAGCAAAATAAAAAGACTGCCGGCTGGCAGTCTTTCAATTTTTTTTTAGTTTAGTGTGTACCAGTTGGAAACCCACTTTCAATAACGGTCATGATCGCAAACCAGCCAAAAACAGCCAATGTGCCTACTGCAAAAAATACTCCTAAGAAATTTTTATTTTTTAGGGCAGTGAATGCACCATAAGCAGCAAGTAATGCTACCAAAGCAAAAATAATAACTACTCCCATTAATAAAGCCCCCTTTATTAGATAATACTTGGGCTAAAGCCCAACACATTTCTAAGAGTTATGTAAGAATATTATATACATTCGTTTCTTATTTTATATTCTTTTCAATCATTTGTCGAGGGCTAAAAAGTTAGCAATGCAGCTTACATAGTGTAAAATAATAGTAATGTAAAAATAGTTGGAGGTATGTAGAAATGAAATGGTCTCAAATCCCGTTAGGAGTATTACAAACAAATTGCTACGTCGTAGAAAGTCCTGACAAAACCTGTTTGATTTTTGATCCAGGGAGTGAAGGCAAAAAGTTAATAAAGTGGTTAACAAAAAGAGAGCTCAGTCCGATTGCTATTTTTTTAACACATGCACATTTCGACCATATCGGTGCTGTTGATGAAATAAGAGACTATTATAAAATTCCGGTTTATATTCATGAAGAGGAAGAAGATTGGCTCATCGATCCGTCATTAAATGGTTCGAAGTTTTTTCAAATGCAGGAGTCAATAAAAATGAAAAAGGCAGATTACATTCTTAAAAAAGAGGAAACGATAACGACTGGTAATTTCACATTCGCTATCCTCGAGACTCCAGGACATTCTCCTGGGAGTGTGTCGTATTACTTTGAGACAGAGGGATTTGTTGTATCAGGGGATGCATTATTTAAGAGCAGCATTGGCAGAACAGACCTGCCAGGTGGTAACCATAAACTGTTAATGAAGAGCATTCATGAAAAATTATTATTTTTACCTGAAGAAACAACAGTACTATCAGGACATGGACCAATCACCACAATAGGGGAAGAAATGGATAGTAATCCGTTTTTAAATGGGTTTTAAACCAAAAGCGGAAGCGCCTTCGGAACAAGCACAGCTTGTTCCTGCGAGGATTAATCTAAGGAGCTTTCCTTAGTGCACAGGGGCGACAGGCATAAGACGAGCCGGCGAGAAGGTTGTTCTTTACGTATTGGCTTATGACCCCGAGCCCCTAGGCGCTGGAGCTAGACGACAATAGAAAAACCCTTCTCGAATGAGGAGGGTTTTTCTGGGGGATGTTCTTTTCATATTAAAAATGGGAGGGGATATCGTTAAGCTACTAGACTTACAATATAATAAAGTTTTCACTATGTCAATGATGTAAACCTACATAAAGGAGATTTTATGATTACGTACTTAAAGAGTTTAATTTCAAACTCACCAACGAACTTAATTTCCTATGCAGAATACATGGAAGCAGTCCTCTACCATCCCGAATATGGGTACTATATGAAAGATAAACAGAAAATTGGGAGCCAAGGGGATTTTATCACGACAAGTAATATTTCCGATATTTATGGCCGAATGGCTGCTAAATGGTTTGCAAGTGTTTGTATGAGGTATGATCTTGAACCTAATTTTTGTGAAATTGGCGCTGGCAATGGACGTTTTGCCTTTGCCTTTTTGCAGGAATGGGGGAATTCCGTCAAAACTCCGATCAATTACATGATTGTAGAAAGCAGTCCCTACCATTTGAGATTACAAAATGAATTAATTTCCCCCCGCCATAATGTAATCCAAGTAAACAACCTGGATGAACTAGAGCCTTTCAATGGGATGGTTTTTTCTAATGAATTATTTGATGCTTTGCCAGTTCATGTCATAGAGAAAGAGAACGGTCAATTATACGAGGTTATGGTAGGAATAAAAAATGAAACCTTATATGAGGAGAAGGTTTTATTAACCAATCCAGCTATCCACTCCTTTTTAGAGGAAAGTATGCTGGAACTAAAAGATAAACAGCGAATAGAAGTGCCTTTGTTCATGGAAGGCATGGTACAAAGTATATCCAGGGTGTTAACGAAGGGACTTGTCGTGACAGCAGATTATGGTTATACGAAAGAAGATTGGAAACATCCTTCAAGAATAAAAGGAAGCTTAAGAGGATATTATCAGCATCAAATGATTGATGATGTTTTGGAGCATCCTGGAGAAATGGATATTACGACACACATCCATTTTGATTGGCTTATTCAAAAGGGAGAACAAGCAGAGTTAGTATTTCATTCAAAGCTAAGACAGGATGAGTTTTTACTAAAAGCAGGGATACTTAAGGAATTAGAAAACCATTACGATCCCAACCCTTTTTCAGAGGCTGCTAAACGAAATCGTGCAATCAGGAGTTTAATTATGCCATCTGGGATAAGTTCTTTTTTCCATCTCATTATTCAACAGAAAGGTATCGTTGATTTTAATCCTTTTGAAGAATAAAAAACACCGGAGAAGAGCTCCGGTGTTTTTTATGTGTTGATTACTTCTTAATGTCCTCCAACTCCACCAAGCGGCATCATGAATGTTGTCCAATAAGTGAAGCCTGCGAAGAATACGGTCAAATATGCTCCGAAAACATACATATACATACGTTCGGAAAGTTTAAGATAGCTTAACAAAACAAAGAATCCAGTTTGGGCTAGGAATAGCAATGCAGTTTTATTCATATCTCCTAGATAGAACATTACGGTAAAAATACCCGTCCAGAAACCCAAAACTCTGAACATGCGATCCATATGTATCCCTCCTTTTCCCCTACGGTACCATCATGCAATATTATAAAGAAAAGGAGTTCAAAAGTAAATAAAGATTCAAATTAGTTTGTTACAAGTGCCTGGTAAGAGCAAGTTTCGCAGCCTGAAATAATATTTTCCTTCTCAACTAACTCTACCGATTCAAATAAAGCTTCAAACATTCCTTTTAGGAACTCGTGATGCATAGCACAAACACTTTCATGTTCCTCTGCAACCTCTTTGAAAGGACAATTGTAGATCTGGAAGTAGATTTTTGTATCATCTCCATTTACTTCAAACTCTGGATAAAACCCAGCTAATGTTGCTGCACTTTTTAGTATCGATAACTTTTGTTCGAAATCTATTTCTTCCCCAAAGGATCTTTTTGCCATTTCTTGTTCAATGACTTCAGTACCAAAACGCTTGCCAGTCAAGTAAAGAGCCTGTTTACCCGCTTCACCCAATGTGAGCATGGTAGAGATAGCTACTTTGGATAGCAGCATATAGTCCCGGAACGGAAAATGCAGTTGTATGACATCATCTGATAAACGGTATAGCCTGCTTGGTCTGCCGCCTTTACCAGTCTTTTTTGTTTCAGATGCTAACATGTTAACATCTTCTAGCTTAGACAAATGTAATCTTGCAACGTTCGGATGGATATTAAAATTCTCTGCAACCTCTTGTACTGTCACTTCTTGATGACGTTTCGTAATGTATTGATAGATGTAGTACCTGGTTGGATCTGATAAAACATTTGTTATCTTTAATGTTTGTTCCATCTCTGTTCACCTCGAACCCCCATAATTTAACCCAATTATAATACGGCTATTTAAACATGGGAATGAGGTTAACAATGTTAACACTATATGTTTAGAAAATGTTCACAATTACCAAATGCTTGGATTACTTGTTTTGTACAAAAGTTATACAAAATATATACAGTGTGTCTGTCAAGAGTTGTTTTTCGGTAGATTAAGGAGTCAAAAAAACAAAAAAATAATTTCAAAAAAAGAATCGTGAAGGAAAAGCTTGAAAGGTGTCGAATAACTACAAAGACAAAATAAAAGGTGGTGTTTCCCATTGTAAGTGCAATCGAAATACTAGCAAATAGGATTATCACAGATGCTGCTCGAAATCAAGCAACAGATATTCACATTGTTCCCAGGAAAAAAGATACACTCATCCAAATCCGCTTAACAAACAAACTCATTCCCCGGTTATCACTTCCAAAAGATGAATGCGACAGATTAATTTCACATTTTAAATTTACAGCCAATATGGATATCGGAGAACGACGACGCCCTCAAAGCGGAGCTATTTTTTGTGAGGTAGATGGAAAATTAATGGGTCTTAGACTTTCAACCCTTCCTTCTAACAATCGAGAAAGTCTTGTGATTAGACTTCTGCCACAGCAAGAACAGATTCCCTTTCATCAGCTCTCACTTTTCCCTGGTATGACGAGAAAACTACTGGCTCTCCTAAAACATGCACACGGATTAATTATCTTCACCGGTCCCACGGGCTCAGGCAAAACCACAACTCTTTACTCCCTTTTAAATGAAACCGCACATCTTTTTAATCGTAACGTTATTACTCTTGAAGATCCCATCGAAAAAAACTATGATTCTGTTTTACAAATACAAGTGAATGAAAAAGCAGGTGTGACATACGCGGCTGGTTTAAAGGCAATTCTTCGTCATGATCCAGATATTATTATGGTCGGTGAAATCCGTGACGCGGAAACAGCCAAAATTGCTGTGCGTGCAGCATTAACAGGACACTTAGTTCTAAGCACGATGCATACAAGGGATGCAAAGGGAGCGGTATATCGTCTCCATGAGTTTGGTGTCAATTGGTTAGAGGTAGAACAAACTCTTATTGCGGTTACTGCTCAACGATTAGTAGAGCTAACCTGTCCGTATTGCCAAGGGGAATGTTCTCCCTTCTGTTATTCATATGGAAGATGGAAAAGGGCGAGTGTCTTTGAACTGCTGTCAGGGAGAAACCTTAATGCAGCGATGAAAGAGGCAAAAGGTGAAGATATTATATCGCGTTACCTTACAGTAAAGGAAGTAATAAAAAAAGGGATTGCCCTTGGTTATATCAAAGAGTCTGAATACGATCGTTTGGTGTATGACCATGAAGCGCCATAATTGGACGATCAATGAGCAGGCCAATTTTTTAAAAAGGATTGGAGAATTATTGGCACGTGGTTACCCAATTGCAGAGGCTATTGAATCCCTATCTTTGCATTTACCAAAAAATCGAAAGGAGGAGTTGTACAAATGTTTGGCCGATTTGAAAAATGGGATTTCATTCCATGATGTTCTAAATAATATAGGGTTTCACAAGGACTTGATTGGTTATGTCTATTTTGCGGAACAGCATGGCAGCTTTGCGGAGGCACTATTAGAAGGGAGCAGTTTAGCCTTAGTTAAGGAGAATGATAGGAAAAAGCTTTTGAAACTATTACAGTATCCAGCTTTACTTACCTTTATTACTGGTTTTCTTTTTGTGTTTGTCCAAAAATCATTGCTGCCTAAATTTACAAGCCTCTTCCAGTCTATGAGTCTTGAAGCGAATTTCTTTATGAAAGTACTTTATTCCTTTGATGAGTATTTTCCTATTTTTCTGACTGGTTTATTGCTCCTGCTGGCAGCCGGTGTAATTTATCATTTTTTTGTATTTCGAAAAGTCTCCATCCTCCGGCAAAGGTCACTTCTCGTAAGAACTCCGATTGTTGGAAGAATCCTCAAATTGTTGTTTACTCATTATTTTTCTGTACAACTCAGCTTCCTATTAGCGGGTGGTATTTCCGTATTTGAAGCACTAAATTTATTTGAGAAGAATCACCGACAGCCATTTTACAGCCAGTTGGGAATGGTGATCAAGCAAAAGCTGTTAACGGGTGAAAAACTAGAGTCTATCTTGGCTTCCTTTCCATTCTTTGAAAAAGAGTTCCCGATGATTATTAAACATGGTCAAGAGAATGGGAAATTGGAACAGGAATTACTCTTCTTCAGCGAACACTGTATGGTGAATATGGAAGAAAGGATCGAAAAGAGTTTAAAAATGATTCAGCCTATGCTCTATCTTTTTATTGGGTTACTCGTTGTATCAATGTATTTAGCAATATTATTACCAATGTTCCAACTATTAGAAGGAATATAGAAAAGCTTAAGCGTATTAGGACCAAAAATACTATAAATGGGGGAATTAATGATGATGAAAAATGAAAAAGGTTTTACTCTTGTTGAAATGATGATTGTGATGCTGGTTATTTCGGTTTTATTAATTGTTACAATTCCAAATGTGGCAAAGCATAATACAAATATTAACACCAAAGGCTGTGAGGCTTATGTGAAAATGGTTCAAGCACAGGTGCAGTCTTATATTATGGAAAAGAATAAGGTGCCAACAATGGCAATTTTAATTTCGGATGGATATCTAATTGAAGATACTGGTTGTCCAAATGGAACAAAGAATGTACAAATTGATTCAGAAGGTAAAGTAACGGCAGTACCAACAACATAATGCTCCGCAATCAAAAGGGATTTACCCTAATAGAATCCTTGATTGTTCTCTCCATTTTTCTAATCATCTCCTCGATAACTGCTTTTACCATAAAGCCACAATACTATTCAGCTGTTGATAAGGCTTTTATTTCTCAATTAAAAGCGGACTTATATTATGGTCAGCAATACGCTATTGCTAATCAGATGGAAGTCAAAGTTATCTTTTATGAACATGAGCACATGTATCTCATTAGTACAGGCAGTAAACAGCTCGTTGAAAGAAAACATTCTCCAATGATAACTGTGACTCAAGGAACGATCCAATTAGTATTTAAATTTAACTCGAATGGAAATGTAGACAGATTCGGTACATTATATATTCGGACACAACAAACAAATTACCGATTAACTCTTTTGATTGGAAAGGGACGGTTTTATGTTATGGAAGAATGATGGATTCTTTTTACTAGAGCTCTTATTATCACTATCTGCATGGTTTATGGTGGGCATGTTTTTTATGCCGTTATTAATGGAATTATCTAATCAATCTCAACAGCTTGTGAGGGATAAAAAAGCTGTACAGTTTTTATTTGAAGAACTCCAAGCAAATTTAACAGAAGACAGAACCAACTCAAATTACTCCATCTTTCATAATGGAACAGAATATAAGATTTATTGGAAGCAATCGTCTGGTATTGGACAAAAGGAGGTGTGTGTAAAAGTTGATGAAACATCCTTCCTGCCAAGAACAGAAATTTGTAATGTACCGGAATGAAAAAGCCTTTACACTCCTTGAAGTACTTTTTGCCTTTTCAATTTTTATGACCATTGTATTCTTCATGGTTCCTGTCCTTCATATCGTTTTAGACAATAAAGATTCAAATGGAAGGCTTCAAGAAATGGAATGGGATGTTTTTTGCAGCCAGATTAAAAAAGAAATTCGTATTAGCTCAAAAGCCGAGGTGGTTTCAGGGAGACTGGTGTTAACGAATAATAATGAAACGATTACCTACGAGAAATATGGAAGTAATTTAAGAAGGCGCGTGAATTCTTCGGGGCATGAGACGTTACTGCAAAATGTATCCTCCGTCACTTTTATCAGGAATAATAACTCAGTAAAAATTATCGTAAAAGATGTTTGGGGGAAAGAATACAATGTGGTAGTGCAATCTTATATTCAATGGTTTCCGGTCATATGAGAAATAACGAACATGGATTTACATATCCACTAACTTTAGCAGTGCTTATCCTTTTTCTATTACTCTTCTCTTTTCGTGTAGAACAACTATTAACCGAAAGGAAGCTGGTCCATGAAACTAATCTAATTCTTCAGGAGGAATATTATTTTCATTCTTCGGTAAAAAAAGTTGAAGAAATCATGCATTCGGGTGGTGTAATTCCATCCAAAGGTACCTTTACCTATTTAAAGGGCACCGTGGGATTTCAAGCGGACATTCCAATTGGAACGATACAGAAAATCAACTTCACTCTCAGAATGCATTCAGGTGCAACACTGGCAGGACGCGGTTTTTTTGATATTTCTTCAAAAAAAATGATAAAGTGGATTGAGTTTTATTAAGGGCAATAGTTGTTTGAAAAATTAAAACATGGACATACTTTTAGTGAAGAATGAAGGCAGGTGTGTCCATGAAAACGAATGATTATGTAAAATATATGACTCAAACGCTTGTTAAATATGCGGACCAGCCAAAAGATGAAAGAAAACGGCTCCGGGAAGAACGAAAACAAACAAGAGCGTCTTTTTGGTATCGTTGGTTCGGGATACTTCCCTATATATTTTATATTGAAGTGAAAAACAGGAGAAGAAAAGAGTAAAGAAGCAGATTCAACGTCTGCTTCTTTACTCTTTTATACAGCATTATCGGTTAAATAAAACAATCCACCATTGATAAATGATATGTTTATTTTGGGTTCATATTGGTCTTGTAAGGCCTTTTTCTCAGTTTCATAACTTTCATTTTCTTCTTCCGCATCCTCGTAAAAATGATCAAGAAGACGTAAATCTTGCTCCCAGCGTTTTCGAGCATCCTCTGCCCAAGTATGATCATCTTCATAAATTACTGCTTTTAGATAGTTTTCGATTCTTGACATTCCGCTTTTTGGCTTAACAAGAGGTGAAAGTGTAAACGAATAATCCGGTATTTTCGGTGTCAGTTGAACATTCTGCAGTCTTTCATGAAAATCCTCAATCATTTGTCCATTAATGAGCTGCAGACCGATTGATTTAAAAATATCCCGCTTACGGTCACATTGATACGAGATCTTAACATTCATACAAAGCCAAGGCATTAATGGAGTTTGTTGTTGGCCGTTCCGATGATTCTCATAAAGCCTGATGTAGCTTGCAAGCTTTTTGGTTGATTGAAAAATTTGGTGCAGACGAGGAGAACCAAAATGAACGGTTTCTCCCTTAATATGTTCCGGTGCTATCTGTGGGTTCGTAATAAACGTAAGCTTCATCGGATTTGGAATACCGCCAGTTTTTTCTAGGTAATGCCAATAAAAAGGCCGATTCATTAATTCCTTATCGAGCTCAATTGTTAATTGAACCGTTAAGTATCCTGGACCATTTTCTGTTATTTCACATTCATTAGCTTGAAAATAGCGTATGAGAAAGTTATGAATTTCCAGCTGCTGCATGTGAATCCTCCTTTTGCATATCTTTAGCTAAATCAATCATAGATGTAAGATTTTCCATCTTAATCCGCATCTCACCCTCAGAGCAGGATTGTCCAAAAATATCAATTAAATGATCTTCAATACTTCCAAAGTCTAACTTCGTTAAAATATCGTCCAAATCACCTATTACTTTTTCAAAAAGTTCAATTTTTTCATATAGAAGTTTTAATATATGTTCCTCCACTGTGTTTTGGATTGCAAAATTATAGATCATAACGTCCTTTTCCTGCCCCAGACGATGGATCCTTCCGATTCTTTGCTCCAGTCTCATTGGATTCCACGGTAAATCGAAATTAATAATATGATTACAGAATTGAAGGTTAATTCCCTCACCACCTGCTTCTGTCGCGATGAGTACCTGTGCATGCTTTTGAAATAGCTCGCGCATCCAATCTTTTTTACCTCGTTTAAAGCCCCCGCGGAACGGAACGGATGATATCCCGTTTTGTTTTAAATACCATTGCAGGTACATTTGGGTTGCTCTGTATTCGGTGAAAATAATAACCTTATCATCTATTTTTTGAATCAGTTCCAAAGCCTTTTCTGCTTTAGAGTTGGATGGAACTGCTTCCACTTTTGAAATTAAATGTTGAATCTGCTCTTCAAATTCCTTTGTAGGGTTTTCTTTTTTCTGAAGCATGTTCTTAAGCGTATAAAAAACGGCCTCTCTGCTGCTGCATGCTTCCCTCTGTAAAGTCATCACCGAGAATGCACTTGTTTGTACCCAATCGCCTTCGCTCTTTAAATCAGTGATGGCTTGATACAATTCTTTTTCCTGTGGTGTAAATTCGATCGGTATGGTTTCAACATGTCTCTTGGTCCATTCAATGCCTGTATCGGCGCGGCGGTTTCGAATCATTACCTTATTAACTAGCTCTTTTAAATGCTCATTATCATTTAATGAACGTGCATCCCGTTTGTATTTATCAAAAAAGGCTGTTTCACTGCCTAAATGTCCAGGTTTTAATAGGGATACGAGGTTGAAAATTTCACCAATTCGGTTTTGAATGGGTGTAGCAGTGAGAAGCAGACAAAACTTCTTCTTTAGATTTTGAACAAACTCATAGTTTTTTGTTTTATTATTCTTTAGCTTGTGTGCTTCATCAATAATGATTAAATCATAGTCCTGCTTATAGATAATATCACGGTGTGGATCCCGTTTTGCTGTATCAATAGACGAAACGACAACATCGCATTGTTCCCAAACATAGCTTTTCTTTTGAGAAACTGCGGGTATAAAGAATTTACTATTCAATTCATAAGACCATTGGGTTACTAAAGAGGCTGGGACAAGAATGAGAACTTTTTTTACAAGTCCACGAATCATGTATTCTTTTAAAATAAGACCAGCTTCTATCGTTTTTCCCAGCCCAACTTCATCGGCAAGAATGGCCTTTCCATTCATATTCTCAATTACTTGTTTTGCCGTCTCGAGCTGGTGTGGAAGCGGCGTCAGATTAGGCAAATGTTTGGGTGCCTGCAAGCCTTCAAATTCAGGGATAATCAGGTGTTTTTCAACGCCGACTGCCAGTTTAAAAAGGTCCCAATTTCCCCATGGTCCATCGTTCTCAATTCTATGTAAAAATTCATCCTGCCAGGAGGAATCAAATTCTATTTCAACAGTCATGGTTTCAGCTCCTTAATGCACAAAAATTTATTGCTCACCTTATGCTTTAATGGTAGGATGGTAATAGATTTGAATGTTTTAATTATTGCAATAAAATAAATTTCTCAGATGTATATTTTAGTATGACCCGAATTTGAAAATATTATAATGCGGATGATGACAAGGGGAGAGACTACAAATGTAGCGCCGAAGGAGCAAGCACGATGTGTGAATCTCTCAGGCAAAAGAACTCTTGTTTGACGCAGCTCTGGAGAGTGCTGACAAAATTGAGCAGCCACCAAAGGGGAAAGCCATCTAAGGTAAACTTTCAGGTGCAAGGACAGAGACCTTCTTTTGTTAAAGGGAGGTTTCTGTCCTTTTTTGTTTATTATGCCCTGGATTTATGGAACAACAAATGAAAAACATCTTTAGTTGAAGGGGGATTATTGATGACTGAATTAAAACGGACACCGCTATTCGAAGTGTATAAAGAATATGGTGGAAAAACGATTGACTTTGGAGGCTGGGAGCTGCCTGTTCAATTCTCAAGCATCAAGGAAGAACATGAGGCAGTCCGCACAAAAGCTGGTTTATTCGATGTTTCGCATATGGGGGAAATCATCGTCACGGGACCAGACAGTCTTAGCTATTTGCAAAAGATGTTAACAAACGACATATCAAAAATTAAAAATGGCGGAGCACAATATAATGCAATGTGCTATGAAAATGGCGGCACTGTTGATGATCTTCTTGTTTATAAAATAGAAGACAATCATTATTTACTAGTTGTTAATGCTTCCAATATCGAAAAGGACTATAAATGGCTTGAGGACCATTTAGAGGGCAATGTTTCGATCGATAATTTGTCTGAAAAAATGGCTCAATTGGCGCTGCAAGGCCCGATTGCTGAAAAAGTACTTCAACAGCTGGCAGGTGATACTGATCTAAGTAGCATTGGATTCTTTAAGTTCCAACAGGAAGTAACGATTAAAGGAAAAAACGCACTGGTCTCACGAACTGGTTATACAGGCGAGGATGGCTTTGAAATATATTGCGATGCGTCAGACGCAGTAGAACTTTGGAAGGCGATTTTATCTGCTGGGCAAGAGGAAGGGGTCGTTCCTTGTGGTTTAGGCGCCAGGGATACTCTTAGATTTGAAGCGACTCTTGCGCTTTATGGCCAAGAATTGTCTCCTGAAATCACCCCGCTGGAAGCAGGTATCGGCTTTGCAGTTAAGTTAAATAAAGAAGCTGATTTTATCGGTAAAGAAGTACTTAAACAGCAAAAGGAACAGGGTGCTGCAAGAAAATTAGTTGGAATTGAAATGATTGACCGTGGAATACCGCGTCATGGTTACCCTGTCTATAAAGGTGAGGAACTGATTGGGGAAGTGACAACGGGAACGCAATCACCATCCTTGAAAAAGAATATTGGACTTGTGCTAATTAAAAATGAATACGCAGGTCTTGAATCAGAAATTGAGGTTGAAATTCGCGGAAAACGCTTGAAGGCGAAAGTCGTACCAACACCTTTTTATAAACGAGAAAAGTAAACACGAGGGGAGATTAGGTTTATGAAACATCGATATTTACCTATGACTGAAGCAGATAAAAAGGCAATGCTCGAAACAATTGGCGTTAAATCCGTCGATGAATTATTCAGCGATATTCCTGAAAAGGTTAGATTTAAAGGGGAATACAACATCAAAGCTGCAAAATCTGAGACTTCTTTGATGAAAGAACTATTCCGAATGGCTTCTCGTAATGCCGATTTAAAAACAAATGTATCCTTTCTAGGTGCAGGAGTTTATGACCACTATATGCCGGTAATCGTTGACCATGTTATTTCACGCTCTGAATTTTATACAGCCTATACACCATATCAACCTGAAATTTCCCAAGGGGAGCTCCAAGCCATTTTTGAGTTCCAGACGATGATTTGTGAGTTAACTGGTATGGATGTAGCAAACTCCTCCATGTATGATGGCGGAACCGCATTGGCAGAAGCAGCGATGTTGAGCGCGGGTCATACGAAACGCAAAAAGATTATTGTTTCTGGTGCTGTTCATCCTGAGTCAAGGGAAGTCCTAAAAACTTATGCAAAAGGTCAGTATCTTGAAGTGATTGAAGTACCAGTTAACGAGGGAATTACAGATATTGAAGCATTAAAGGGATTGGCAAATGAAGAAATTGCCGCAGTCATCGTGCAGTACCCAAATTTCTTCGGAAGAATTGAACCGTTAAAAGAACTAGAGGAAATTGTCCATGCAAATAAGTCTTTATTTGTTGTTTCAAGCAATCCACTTTCACTTGGAGTATTAACACCTCCTGGAAAGTTTGGTGCAGATATTGTCATTGGTGACGCACAGCCGTTTGGAATTCCGTCTGCGTTTGGCGGACCACACTGCGGTTATTTTGCGGTAACTACTAAGTTAATGAGAAAGGTACCAGGACGTCTTGTGGGCCAGACCACTGACGATCAGGGCCGCCGTGGATTTGTATTAACGCTTCAAGCTCGTGAACAGCATATCCGTCGTGATAAAGCGACATCAAATATTTGTTCAAACCAAGCCTTAAATGCATTGGCTGCCTCTGTAGCCATGACAGCCCTTGGTAAAAAAGGCGTACGTGAAATGGCCGCGGCTAACTTGCAGAAGGCACACTACGCAAGAACTGCCTTTAAAGAAGCTGGCTTTGATATTGTCTATGATGGCTATTCATTTAATGAATTTGTTGTGAAATTAAACAAACCAGTAAAAGAGATCAACCAAGCCTTGTTGCAAAAAGGAATCATTGGCGGTTACGATTTAGGGCGTGACTATCCAGAACTTGCTAACCATATGCTGATTGCTGTAACAGAGCAAAGATCGAAGGAAGAAATCGATACTCTTGTGAAAGAAGTGGGGGATTTGCATGCATAACCAAGATCAGGCACTCATTTTTGAACTAAGTACACCAGGCAGAATTGGATACAGCCTCCCGGAAATGGATGTTCCCGAATTAGACCTTGAAAGCCTTCTTCCTGAAGGATATTTACGCAGTGAGGAACCAGAGCTTCCTGAGGTTTCCGAGCTTGATATTATGCGTCATTACACTGCGCTATCAAGGAGAAACCATGGGGTGGATTCAGGTTTCTACCCGTTAGGCTCATGTACAATGAAATACAATCCAAAAATCAACGAAAATGTGGCCCGTTTTAACGGATTTGCTCATGTTCATCCACTTCAGGATGAAAGCTCTGTACAGGGTGCACTTGAACTGTTGTATGATTTGCAGGAGCATTTAATAGAGATTACAGGAATGGATGAAGTAACATTACAGCCAGCTGCTGGTGCTCATGGGGAATGGACTGGCTTGATGATGATTCGTGCTTACCATGAAGCAAACGGAGATTTGAAGCGAACAAAGGTTATTGTTCCTGATTCTGCACATGGAACTAACCCTGCTTCTGCAACCGTTGCAGGACTAGAAACCATCACTGTAAAATCAAATGAGAATGGTCTTGTTGACCTTGATGATTTAAAAAGAGTAGTTGGGGAAGATACAGCTGCTTTAATGTTAACTAACCCAAATACCCTTGGACTTTTTGAGGAAAACATTGTAGAAATGGCTGAAATTGTTCACGCTGCCGGCGGTAAGCTTTATTATGATGGTGCAAACTTAAATGCTGTACTATCAAAAGCGAGACCGGGGGATATGGGATTTGATGTTGTTCACTTAAATCTTCATAAAACCTTTACGGGTCCACATGGCGGCGGCGGACCTGGTTCAGGCCCAGTTGGTGTAAAAGCAGACCTTATTCCGTTTTTACCGAAGCCTGTGATTACGAAGCGCGGTGAAGAGTTTGTATTTGATTATGACCGTCCGCAATCAATCGGGCGCGTGAAGCCTTACTATGGTAACTTTGGTATCAATGTTCGTGCCTACACTTACATTCGTTCAATGGGACCAGATGGCTTAAAAGCGGTAACTGAATATGCTGTATTAAATGCAAATTATATGATGAGAAGACTTGCTGAGTATTATGATCTTCCATTTGATAAGCATTGCAAACATGAATTTGTTTTAAGCGGAAGAAGACAGAAGAAATTAGGTGTTCGTACTTTGGATATTGCAAAACGCCTGCTTGATTTTGGCTACCATCCGCCAACCATCTACTTCCCATTAAATGTAGAAGAATGTATTATGATTGAGCCAACTGAAACAGAGTCTAAAGAAACGCTAGATTCATTCGTTGACATCATGATTCAAATTGCCAAAGAGGCAGAGGAGAATCCAGAAATCGTTCAAGAAGCGCCACATACCACTGTAGTAGGCCGTATGGACGAAGCAACAGCTGCTCGTAAACCAATTTTGAAATATCAGAAAGCATAGTGTAGTTTAAGTCAGATTCAGGGTGCTGAATCTGGCTTTTTTTTCGTGGGAGGGGAAGGGGAAGGGAATTGTGCCCGTAAATGTGTGGAATAGGAAATAGGGGCAGAATTATCGGGTTATTGTGCCGATAAATCAGGCGGGTAGGAAATAGGGGCAGAATTAGGGGGTTATTGTGCCCGTAAATCATGCGGGGCGGAATTAGGGGAACAATCCGATAACGTGTTTGGGTAATAAAAAAGACTTCCGATAACGGAAGTCCCACATTTGAATTATTTTTTTGTTTTAACTTTCCCAGTCCATTTTTTGAATCCGCCTTGAAGCTGGGTAAGATCCTTGTAGCCTTTACGGTGCAAAAACTGTGCTGCACGGGCGCTGCGCATGCCATTTTGGTCATATAAATAAACAGGTAAATCCGGACGAAGCTCCTTCATTCGCATTCTCATTTGTGACATTGGAATATTACGGGCTCCTAAAATATGACCTGCTTCGAATTCGTTCGGTTCACGAACATCGATTAATTGTGCCTTTCGATAACCGGCACGAAACTCCTCTTCTGTTACCGTTTTAACAATCCTTTTTTGATAAAAATAGGTGAAAACGGAATAAGCCGCAACTGCCACGATGATGATAAGTAGGACATAAAGTGAATTCAATTTCTATTGCTCCTTTCAAGCATGGTACACTATGTTTTATTATATAAGCCAATCACGGAAAGATAAAGAATAAACGACAAAAAACTTCAAATTCATTATACCTAAAACATCTGGTTTTGAATTCATATCAGATTTTGGTAGACTAAAATAAGAGTAAACTACATAAAAATGAGGTTTTTATATGAACAAAGAGGTTTGGCGTTTTATAGATTCTGGTAATTGTTCTCCATCATTTAACATGGCGTTGGATGAGGCTTTACTTGATTGGCATAGTGAAGGGAAAATTCCGCCCGTTATCCGCTTCTATGGCTGGGAACCAGCGACTCTATCAATTGGATATTTCCAAAAGGTTGAAAAGGAAATCGACCTAGAAGCAGTAAAAGCCCATGGATTAGGTTTTGTTAGAAGACCAACAGGCGGCCGTGGTGTGCTCCATGAGCATGAGCTTACATATAGTGTGATTGTTTCGGAAGATCACCCAGAAATGCCTACAACGGTAACAGAGGCATATCGTGTTATATCAGAAGGAATTTTAAAAGGATTTCATCAGCTGGGATTAGAAGCTTATTTTGCCGTCCCTAGAACAGATGAGGAGCGAAGTGCACTGAAGAATCCTCGTTCAGCAGTATGTTTTGATGCACCAAGCTGGTATGAACTTGTGGTCGAAGGTCGTAAGGTGGCCGGAAGTGCACAGACTCGCCAAAAGGGAGTAATCCTCCAACACGGGTCGATTTTATTAGATTTAGATGAGGATAAGCTGTTCAGTTTATTTAAATATCCGAGTGAGAGAGTAAAGGATAGGATGAAATCTGCTTTTAAAAGTAAGGCAGTTGCCATTAATGAAATCAGTTCAAGAAGAATTACTTTAGAGGAAGCAAAAGAAGCTTTCTATAAAGGCTTTGCAGAAGGTCTTAATATCGAACTACAACCCTACCAATTAACCGAAGAAGAACTTGCATACGTCAATAAAATTGCTAAAGAGCGATATGAAAATGATGAATGGAACTTCAAAAGATAAAGAAAAGGCGAACCCATTTTTCCGGTTCGCCTGTTTTTATTGTTGAGTTACTTTTTGGACTTCCATAACATATTTTTCGTACCACTTTTCCCATTCTTGTTTTCGTTCTATTGTCTTGCCGTCAAGCAATGCTTGAATGACATCTAAACATACATGCCAACCAGCAAGGTCTTTTGGGGTATGGTCCGTAATGGCATTTATTTTTTCTATTAGCCGTAATACACATCCATTTGATACTTCGGTTAATTCGAACCGAACGGTATCTACCCACCACGAGAATTCCAAAACAGAATTTACTTTTAAGTCCAGGATAGAAAGCTCATCAAATGTTCCATCCCCCATATCAAATTTAATTACCCCTCCTTTACGAAGTTCGTCTACACGTAATTCTGAGAACCATTTTGGCAGTTTCTCGTTGTCCGTTAAATAAGACCACACCTCTTCAACTGAATGGTTAAGATGGCGTTCATATGTGGCAGTATAGTCGTTTTCAACTTTTTCAATATGTGCTATCATCTATTTTTTCCTCCTCTTAATGGCTTATTAATTAAGTATACCTTTTTTAATATTCTTGATAATCAATTTATCTCCTTTATAGCTTTAAATTTTCCTATATTTAAAAATCGCAACCTGCGAAATTTGTTAAAATTTCTTGTTTTATGCCGAAAATTAAAAGATATCTTATCTATTCTCTTGTTTCTAGTTTATTTTGAGTTTGACAAAGTTTATGTTTTTTGCCTCTGACACAATATGTAGTGGTGTCGAAAATATTTTCGGTACTATATATTGATTTGTTGTAACTACCTATGTTAACTTATTTATATTGAGTCAGCTAGATATAGCATAACTTACTAGAATCCCACACAAGATATGAATTTTTTGAAGGAGTTGTTCTCATGTCTGTAGTTTTTAGACAAAAAATGAATATTGATTTTGAAAGGTTGAATGAGGATATCCACTTATTCCCCCAAGTGCACCCGGTTACCCCAGATATGAAAATAACTCATAAGGGTGTTTCACGATTGGTCATGTTGGACCGGTACACCTTCAAAGACACTGCTAAAATCACCCTAACGAATGGCGACTTTGTTGTTCTCACTATAAAAGAAGATCCAAAATTCCCAGCACGCGGTCTTGGATACATCATGGAGATTGATTGGGAGAGTAAAAAAGCAAAGGTTTTAGTAGAAGAGGAATTTAGAGCTGTCCTAGATGACCCTGAGGAATCGGCAACAGGATTGATTTGGCGCTCGTTAGATGTAATTGAGAAGCCTCTAGAATTGTTTTATGAGCAGATTGCCAAGAGAAATGCAACTGGTCTTGCTTCAGTTGAGGAAACTGAAGAGAAGCGAATCGAGTGGTTTGAAAAGTTTTACAATGAGCTAGTATCGATGAATTTCATTCCAGCTGGTCGTGTACTTTACGGGGCAGGAGCTGAAACAGATGTAACGTTCTTTAACTGTTATGTAATGCCTTTTGTTCCAGACTCACGTGAAGGTATTTCAGATCATCGTAAACAGGTAATGGAAATCATGAGCCGCGGTGGCGGCGTTGGAACAAATGGTTCAACATTAAGACCAAGAAACACATTGGCAAGAGGAGTAAATGGTAAATCATCTGGTTCAGTATCGTGGTTAGATGATATTGCGAAATTGACACATCTAGTAGAACAAGGTGGATCGCGTAGGGGCGCGCAGATGATCATGCTAGCGGATTGGCATCCAGATGTAATTGAATTTATTATCTCAAAAATGCAAAACCCTAGAATTTTAAGGTTTTTGATTGAAAATACAAACGATGAAACGATTAAGAAACATGCAAAGGACAAACTAAAATTAACACCCCTAACTGCCCAAGAGAAAGCAATGTACCAGGGAATTATTAATTATAAACATATTCCAGGTACTGGCGGATTTAGTGAAGAAATCATTGCTGAGGCTGAAGAAAAGCTTCAAACTGGCGGTAACTATACGGTTCATAATCCAGAATTTCTAACCGGTGCAAATATTTCTATCTGTTTAACAAAAGAATTTATGGAAGCTGTTGAAAATGATAGTGAGTATGAGCTTCGTTTCCCATATGTTGAAATATACAATAAAGAAGAAATGAAGATTTACAATGAAGAATGGCATAAAGTTGGCGACGTACGCGAGTGGGAAAAACTTGGTTACAAAGTACGAGTCTATAAAAAAATTAAGGCAAAAGAGCTTTGGAACCTTATAAACATTTGCGCAACCTACTCGGCTGAACCAGGAATATTCTTCATTGACAACGCCAACGACATGACTAATGCAAAAGCATACGGTCAGCAAGTCGTGGCAACAAATCCTTGTGGAGAGCAGCCTCTCGCACCATTTTCTGTTTGTAATCTTGCAGCTGTTAATCTGGCAGAAATGGCTGATAAGGAAACAAAAACAGTTGATTTTGAAAAGTTAAAGAAGACTGTAGCAGTCGGCGTAAGAATGCAGGATAACGTTATTAATGCTACACCATACTTCCTTGAGGAAAATAAGAAGCAGGCTCTTGGAGAGCGACGTGTAGGTCTTGGTGTAATGGGCTTGCATGATATGCTAATCTATTGTGAAACGGTCTATGGTTCAGAAGAAGGTAATAAACTTGTTGATCAAGTTTTTGAAGTAATTGCAACCACAGCGTATAAAACATCCGTGGAACTAGCCAAAGAAAAGGGAAGTTTCCCTTTCTTAAACGGTGAAACACGTGAAGAAACAAACCGTTTGCGTCAAGCATTTATCGATACAGGATACATGAAAAAAATGCCTGAAGATGTCCGTCAATCTATATTAGAAAATGGAATAAGAAATTCACATTTGCTAACTGTTGCTCCAACGGGTAAAGTAATTGCCCCCAGTGTTCGTAAGAGCGCTGCGTAAACTTAGCTATATGCGGGAAACCCTGGCGTATCTCTTACTACCTTTGTCTTGCCAACAAGTAATCAGGTAAAAATGTAAGAGTGTTGGCTTATAGCCTACCAGACAATCCGCAGGGAAGTCGTGGCTGACCCTTCAACGACTACATGCTGAGCAACCATTAAATTATGGTTGATGATATAGTCTGACCCATATGGCGACATATGGAGCGGGTACTAATATTCCCGCCCTCTATAAGGATATATAGAGAGTAACAAAAGTGAGTACTGGAACAATGGTTGGTGTATCAACTGGATTAGAACCTTATTTCTCATTCTCATATTTCCGAAGCGGACGTCTAGGGAAATTTATTGAAGTAAAAGCAGATATTGTTCAAGAATACCTTGATAAGCACCCAGAAGCAGATGCTGATAATCTTCCAAGCTGGTTTGTTGCAGCGATGGAGCTTGCACCTGAAGCACATGCTGATGTTCAATGTGTTATTCAACGCTGGATTGACAGTTCTATTAGTAAAACTGTTAATGCCCCTCAAGGGTATAGTGTTGAACAAGTGGAAAAAGTGTATGAACGTCTTTACAAAGGCGGAGCTAAGGGTGGTACTGTATACGTAGATGGATCACGTGATTCACAAGTCCTTACCCTAAAAGCAGAAGAAAACGAGATACCAACATTCACAGAAAAAACGAAACAGCACGTCGTACTTGTTGATACCATTAGTGACCTTCGTTCAACAGATGTAACGATTGGTTCTGAAGTTGGAAACACCTGTCCAGTTTGCCGAAAAGGTAAAGTAAAAGAAATTGGCGGCTGCAATACATGTTCCAACTGTGGTACACAGCTTAAGTGTGGTTTATAAAAATAAGGAACGAGGATGTCCCTAGGGCATCCTCGTTTTTTACACATTCAAACTAATCAGGTAACCTCCGATAATTCCAGTTATCACAATCACCCAAGGTGGAAGCTTCCAATAGGCAAGCATGCTAAACAATAGGGCAGCAAAAGCAAAATCTATTGGAGATTGAATCGAACTAGTCCAAATTGGATCATAAAAGGCAGAAATTAATATACCAACAACTGCTGCGTTTACCCCCATTAATCCACCTGTTATTTTTGGATTACGGCTTAAGCTTTCCCAGAAAGGTAATGTACCTAACACCAGTAAAAACGCAGGGAGAAAGATTGCAAAGGTGGCCAGCAAACCGCCTGCCCATCCATCCATAACAGCACCTAAATAGGCAGCAAAGGTAAATAACGGCCCAGGTACGGCCTGTGCAGCTCCATATCCAGCTAGGAACGCTTCTTTACTAAGCCAGCCATTGGGAACAAATTCGCGTTCTAATAATGGTAAAACTACATGCCCGCCGCCAAATACTAATGAACCTGAGCGATAAAAGCTATCAAACATCGCTACCCAGCTAGAAGCCGTCATCTCTCTTAAAATAGGAAGGACAATCAATAATCCGAAAAATAAACCTAAACAAATGAATGCAAATCTTCGAGAAAGTGGGACCTGAATAGTAGCGGGGGAATCATCCTTTTGCCCTTTATAGATTATAAAACCAGCAACCGCTGCGATAAGGATTACACTTACCTGTGTATATGCTGTTTGCCATAATAGGGTACATAGTAAAGCAAGTAAGGCAATTACTTTTCGGGTTAAATCAGGCGTTAACTTTTGTGTCATCCCCCATATAGCATGAGCCACAACGGCAACTGCTACAATTTTTAACCCGTGAATCCAGCCTGCATTTCCGATATCCATTCCTTTTAGAATAAGGGCAAAAAGGATCAGCATGACGACTGAAGGGGTTGTAAAACCCACAAATGCTAAAATTCCTCCTAACAAACCACCGCGCATTACGCCTATTCCTATACCAACCTGACTGCTGGCAGGACCAGGTAAAAACTGGCACAGAGCTACAAGATTCGCGTATGCTTGTTCATCCAGCCATTTTCTTCTTCGAACATACTCATCATGAAAATATCCTAAATGTGCTATGGGACCGCCAAATGAAGTTAATCCAAGTTTTGCTGAAACCATTAGGATTTCAAGAAGTAATGAATGTTTACTTTGTTTCATAAATCCTCCTTTTGAGCTACACGTCTATTATAGATAAGTTTATCTGTATGTTTGGAAATAATCATTTAAAATGGCCTCCATAAAATGTTAAAAATATGTAAATCCCTCTTTACATACTATACCAGGGTATAATATAATCTTTTCATCAGAAAGTTAACAACATTTTCATGTTAGTTTGCCAAAACATTAATAAAGGATTGTTACAAAACGTGCTATTAATTAGCACGCTCTCTTTTTCAAAAAAATATACCCTATATAGGTATTAAGGAGTGAGTTTGAATGAAGAAATGGACTATTTCTGCATTAGTTTACCTGTTTGTAATTGTAGGAGGATACTATGTTTATGCTTCTTTTACTGAACCAGAGTCTCATAATGATACAAATGCTCCACACCAACAAGAAGCAAAGTCCTCCCACGGTCAGGAGCATGTAGAAAATGGTAATAACCACGATGGTGAAAGTGAGGTCATCCCTAACATTCAAGTTGAAAATGGAGAATTGATTATTACGCTGAAGGATTTAGAAGGAAACCCTGTATCAGATTTAGAAGTGAATCACGAAAAACTGATGCATTTAATTGTTGTCAGCACGGATTTAAAAGAGTACCAGCATTTACATCCTCAAACAAACGAGCCTGGAGTTTTCAGAGTACCTCATTCATTAGCAGCAGGGGAGTATAAAGCATTTGTTGATATTAAACCAACAGGCAAGACCTATGAGGCAGCCCCGATTTCGTTCATGGCAGGAGAAAATCATACTGAACATGAGGAAGATTCTCTAACCGACACCGAATTAACAAAGGAAGCTGGCGGCCATACAGTTACACTGCTTCCAAGTTCATTAAAAGTAAATGAGGACATCCAACTTTCATTTGATTTAGCTGGAGATACCCCAGAGCAGTATCTTGGAGCATTAGGACATGTCGTAATACTGGATCAAAAAGGAGAAAATTACATTCACGTTCATCCATTAGAAGGAAATGAACCTGTGTTTGCTACAAAATTTTCAGAACCAGGGATATATAAGATTTGGGCGGAGTTTAAGTTCAACGGTCAAGTATTTGTTTATCCATTCGTTGTAGAAATTAAATAGCAAGGTAAAAGCATCGGTAATTACCGGTGCTTTTTGCCTGCTTGAACTGTCCCGGAATTGTCGAAAACTCTTCATACGTTCTTCATAATATTTGCTTACTATTGTTATAGTATTAACTTAATAAACTGTCTTTTTTATCATCCATGAAAAATAAGGTGATTCTATGTACAACATCTTGAGTCAATTTAGTTCTTTTGTTAGCAAACCTTTTTTTATCATCGCCAATAACTTGGAGTCTTGGCCGATCATTTTTGCCTTACTCTTAGGGATAGTAGGGGCATTGGCACCTTGTCAGCTAACCGGAAACATAAGTGCCTTGACACTGTATGGTAACCGCTCCTTTCAACAGAAAATTGTTTGGAAGGACGTAATATTTTTCACATTAGGGAAAATAGTAGCCTTCTCATTGTTAGGCGGGCTGGTTTGGATACTAGGAAGAGAAATTCAAGAAAACCTAATTTCTTATTTCCCTTGGATCCGTAAAATTATGGGCCCGCTGCTGATCACCGTAGGTTTGTATATGTTAGGATTTATAAAACTTCGCGGAACATTCAATTTATTTAACGGGTCTAAAGATTACCAACAGGAAACTCCATTTGGTTCATTTATGCTTGGTTTCAGTTTTTCGCTTGCTTTTTGTCCAACGATGTTTATTCTGTTTTTTGTTACCTTAATGCCGATTGTATTGTCCAGTTCTTACGGCTTTATCCTGCCATCGATATTTGCTTTTGGTACTGCACTGCCTTTAATCCTATTTATTTTCATTATTTGGTACTTAGGCGGGGGCGGCTTACTAATGAAAAAGGGAAGAAACCTTGGAGCTTCCATTCAAAGAGTTTCTGGAGTATTGATTATCTTGTTAGGCATAATTGACTCTTTAACCTATTGGTCCTTGTAACAAAACTCAGGATAAAAATATCCATTTATGAACAAAATGTGAAAGTTGGAAAAGGAATTAAATAAACGATAAAAAATACTTTACATAGGGTAGGGGGGTATGGTTAAATATAGTTAAGAACCTTACCTCTATTACAAGTTAAAAAAAGTGTTATTTGCGAAAGGGTGTATATAAAATGGAAAAAGTTACTTTAAACGTACAAGGAATGTCTTGCGATCATTGTGTTAAAGCAGTTGAAGGCAGTGTTGGTGAACTAAATGGGGTAAGCTCTGTAAAAGTTAACTTAAAAGCTAATACAGTGGATGTGGAATATAACAACCACGAGGTATCACTAGATAAAATTAAAGAAACAATTGATGATCAAGGTTACGATGTAGAGTAAAAATAGGAAAAGACACGTGCTAGTCAATAGCACGTTCTTTTTAAAGTGAAATATACCCATGTGGGGTATGAAGGGGTGACTTTTATGTCTCAAGGTTTAAAAGAAACCAATTTACAAATCTCTGGAATGACATGTGCTGCTTGTGCCTTAAGGATTGAAAAGGGATTAAATAAATTAGAAGGTGTAGAAAACGCTACCGTAAATCTTGCATTAGAAAAATCTGCTATTAAATATGATTCACAAAAACTAAAGGTCGAAGATATTGAAAAAAAGATCAGAGACCTTGGTTATGGCGTGGTTACCGAAAAAGCTGAGTTTGATATTACTGGAATGACCTGTGCTGCGTGCTCAACAAGAATTGAAAAAGGCTTAAATAAACTAGATGGTGTTGTAAAGGCAAATGTGAATCTAGCGCTCGAAAAGGCGACGGTGGAATACAATGGTTCTGTTTTAACACCAAGTGACATTATTAACAAAGTTGAAAAGCTTGGTTATGGAGCTCATATAAAAGAGGATGTTAAGGAAACAACTGATCATCGTGAACAGGAAATTAAAAAGCAAACAGGCAAATTTATTTTTGCAGCCATTCTGTCCCTTCCCTTGTTATGGGCAATGGTTGGACACTTTTCCTTTACATCCTTTATTTGGGTTCCGGAAGCTTTTATGAATCCTTGGGTGCAGCTGGCATTAGCTACACCTGTTCAGTTTATTATTGGTTCCCAGTTTTACATCGGAGCATATAAAGCACTCAGAAATAAGAGTGCAAATATGGATGTACTCGTTGCTTTAGGTACATCTGCAGCCTATTTTTACAGTTTGTATTTATCGATCATGTCCCTCATGGCAGAGGCCCATGGAGTAGAGCTTTATTATGAAACAAGTTCCATATTAATTACCTTAATTATTTTAGGTAAGCTTTTTGAAGCGAGAGCAAAAGGCCGGTCATCAGAAGCGATCAAAAAATTAATGGGTCTTCAAGCTAAGACCGCAACTGTTGAAAGAGATGGGCAAGAACTAGAAATCCCACTTGAAGCTGTAGCTGTTGGAGACATCCTTCTTATCAAGCCGGGTGAAAAAATCCCTGTAGACGGCAAAATCATTGAGGGAACTTCAGCCATCGATGAGTCCATGCTTACTGGAGAAAGTGTTCCTGTTGATAAGTCGATTGGTGACGATGTTATTGGAGCCACACTTAACAAAAATGGTTTTTTAAAGGTTGAGGCTAAAAAGGTTGGCAGAGATACAGCATTAGCGCAAATTATAAAAGTAGTTGAAGAAGCACAAGGCTCAAAGGCACCCATCCAACGACTTGCCGATCAAATATCTGGTGTATTTGTACCAATCGTGGTTGGAATCGCCGTTCTTACTTTTATTATCTGGTTTGTGTGGGCTGCTCCTGGCAACTTTGGTGAGGCATTAGAAAAAATGATTGCTATCCTTGTTATTGCTTGTCCATGTGCATTAGGTTTAGCAACACCAACGTCTATTATGGCTGGATCGGGAAGAGCTGCAGAATTTGGGATTCTCTTTAAGGGTGGGGAGCATTTAGAAATGACCCACCGAATTACAACTGTTGTACTGGATAAAACAGGGACAGTAACAAATGGTACACCTGTTTTAACGGATGTCATCACGCACCATTTGTTTAACGAAGAAGAATTACTGTCATTGATTGGATCTGCTGAAAAGCAATCGGAACATCCATTAGCTCAAGCAATTGTCCAAGGGATTAAAGATAAGGGGATTACTTTTAAAGATGTTACTGAATTTGAAGCGATTCCCGGCTTTGGCATTAAAGCAATGGTTGATGGTAAAGAATTATTAGTTGGAACAAGAAAATTAATGAATAAATATCGGGTGGATGCCGATGCTGCTTATGAAAAAATGGATGAATTAGAAAGGTCAGGCAAGACAGCAATGCTTGCTGCTATCAACGGTCAATATGCAGGAACCGTTGCTGTCGCCGATACAATTAAGGATACCTCAAAGAGTGCGATCAACCGTCTTAAAACCATGGGACTTGATGTCATTATGATCACTGGTGACAACCAGCAGACAGCTCAAGCGATTGCCAAACAAGCTGGAATAGACCATGTGATTGCGGAAGTTCTTCCAGAGGGTAAGGCCGATGAAATTAAGAAATTACAGGGGCAGGGAAAGAAAGTTGCGATGGTTGGTGATGGGATTAACGATGCCCCGGCGCTGGCTGTTGCTGATATTGGAATGGCGATTGGAACTGGAACAGATGTGGCAATGGAAGCTGCGGATATCACCCTTATTCGCGGAGACCTGAATAGTATTGCAGACGCAATCTTTATGAGTAAGAAAACGATCACGAATATTAGGCAAAATCTGTTCTGGGCACTTGCCTATAACTCACTTGGCATACCATTTGCTGCATTAGGCTTCTTAGCTCCTTGGCTGGCAGGAGCTGCAATGGCATTTAGTTCTGTATCCGTTGTCCTTAATGCGTTACGATTACAAAAAGTAAAACTATAAATGCGAAACTTCATTAACATACAAAAGGGCTGACACATAATTGTCAGCCTTTTTCACATTTTTCACTATCTGTAACTATTATACTTACTTTATAAGGAGACTATTATAAAGCAGGGTGAAATAAGATGGATCATATTTTACTGATTGAAGATGAGCAAAGTGTATCAACGGTTATTAAAGGGTATTTGGAGAAAGAAGGATATAAAGTTTCTAGCGTTCCAACTGGAATAAAAGGGCTGGATGTTTTTAAAACCACAGAGTATAAATTAATCATATTAGATTTAATGCTTCCTGATATTAGCGGTGAAGAAGTTTGTAAAATAATCCGTCAAACATCGGATGTCCATATCTTTATGCTCACAGCAAAAGGATCCTTAAATGACAAAATAGAAGGTTTATATATGGGTGCAGATGAATACTTGATAAAGCCATTCAGCCCTAGAGAGCTAACCGCTAGAGTCAATGCTTTATTCAGGAGAATAGGCTCAAAGTTTCCTTCATCAAAGATTATTTTTGACGACGGTTATTTAGCGATAGATTGTGATAAAAGATCCGTTAGAATTTTGGAACAAGAGGTTCCGTTTACACCTAATGAGTTTGATATTATTTGTGCCCTCGTCACGGCAAAAGGAAATGTATTATCCAGGGAACAGTTGATTGATAAAATCTTTGGAGTCGATTTTAGCGGGTATGATCGGACGATTGATGTCCATATAAAAAATATCCGTAAAAAGATAGAAAAAGACACAAAGAACCCTAAATATATTGTTACGGTAATGAAAGCAGGCTATAAATTTGGCGGTGAGAAGTAAATGCAATCAATCAGCAGAAGATTGAGTATTTTATTGGTGCTATCTGCCGTTGCCGCCATCCTGCTAGTTACTGTTTTTGTCAATCTGACGGTTTCAAATAAATTTAACGAATACATGATTGATATTCAAAACAAGAGGTATGAAAGAATTGTTTCCTATTTCGAGGAAGCTTACAAAAGGGAAGGTAAATGGTCCTCAGATACAGGTATTGAACTAATGCACGAAGCTTATATGGGGAATTATTGTTTGACCCTTTTAGATAGCAGTAAACAACCGGTCTGGGGAATGGATCCTAATGACCTAAAAACTCAAATCCATATTGGAGAAATGTCCGGTCATGATAGTGGTGTTTATACCACTAAAACATTTGAAATTAAGGTGGATGACAGCATAGCTGGGTTTGTCGATATTGGACAATATTCGTCTGTGCTTTTTTCAGAAGAAGACCTAACCTTTAAGTCTTCGATAAACAAAAGTATTATTGTCAGTGGTGGTCTCACACTTATCATCATCATTAGCTTGAGTCTTTATTTTTCAAAACAATTCTCAACACCGATTCGGGAAGTAGCAAAAATGTCTGTACGCTTATCTCAAGGCAACTTTGATACTGTATCTAATTTTAAAAGTAATATTGACGAGTTAGAGGATTTAAGGAAGAGCGTGAATATCCTTGCAGGTAAGTTAAAGTATCAGGACACACTTAGAAAAAGGTTAGTGTCGGATATTACACATGAAATTAGAACCCCTTTAAATGTCCTGCAAAATAATCTTGAAGCCATGATTGATGGAGTGGTTCCAGTCTCAAAAGAGGGGCTACATTATCTAAATGAGGAAGTCATCAGGTTTGGTAAATTAATAAATGACTTAAACCTATTAAAAGAGTTTGAATCAGAAAGCATAAAATTAAATTATGAAACCATTGATCTAGATAAGTTAATTACTGAGATGAGTAATGATTATTTTAAGGCTGTTGAAAATAAAAATATTACATTCAAATATGAAATTAATACAAATGAAAAATATCATATTATTGGCGATAAAGATAAAATCAAGCAAGTAATGATTAATTTATTATCAAACGCAATTAAATTTAATCAAAGTAATGGGGAAATTGTAATTAAATTATATAAAGATAATAAACACATTGTTGTGGAAGTGATAGATAACGGCCTTGGGATTAAGCAGGAGGATTTACCGTTTATCTTTGAAAGGCTATATCGAGGGGATAAAAGCAGGAATCAAATAGAAGGAAATGGTATCGGTTTAACCATCGTTAAGAATATCCTAGAATTTCATAATGCAAAGATTAAGGTTGATAGTAAGGAAGGGCTTGGAACCACAGTTACACTGTATTTTAACTCAACACCAAATCTGTGACTAAACTATAAATCACTATCAATACTATACCCGTTCTTAAATAAAAGCCCACCATCAAAATGGTGGGTTTTTACTTGTTAATAAAAACTCACTAAATAATAGGTAAAGTATAGAGAATTTTTGTGTTGATGATATGAAGAAAGAGAGTATTAAAGTGAACAATTTGTAGACAAAATAAAAACAAATTATAAACCATGTTAATATTTAAAAATGGTTCATACTATAAAAAACAGATTGAAAAGAGGAAACATTTTGGAACCTTTTATGCCTCAATTAGTATACTTTGAACCAAGAGCATTAGAATATCCTCTTGGAAGAGAACTAAAAGAGAAGTTTGAAAAATTGAATCTTGAAATTCGTGAGACTACCTCGCATAACCAAATACGTGATTTGCCCGGGGAGAATGAAAATCAAAAATATAGAAATGCAAAATCAACCCTTGTAGTAGGAATCAGAAAGACATTGAAATTCGATACTTCTAAGCCTTCAGCAGAATATGCCATCCCTTTGGCCACTGGCTGTATGGGGCATTGCCATTATTGTTATTTGCAAACGACACTCGGAAGCAAACCTTATATCCGAACCTATGTAAACCTAGAGGATATCTTCGAACAAGCACAAAAATACATGGATGAGCGTAAGCCAGAGATCACTCGATTTGAAGCTGCTTGTACCTCGGACATAGTGGGATTAGACCATTTAACACATTCACTGAAGAAGACAATTGAATTTATCGGACAATCGGAATTTGGCTTGCTGAGGTTTGTAACAAAATTCCATCATGTCGACCATCTGCTTGATGCCAATCACAATGGAAGGACAAGATTCCGTTTTAGTGTTAATTCTCGTTATGTCATTAAGAACTTTGAGCCAGGTACCTCTTCCTTTGAAGATCGTCTGGCAGCTGCAAGAAAGGTCGCAAAGGCAAAATATCCCTTAGGATTTATTGTCGCACCCATTTATTTACATGAAGATTGGAAGGAAGGCTATCGTGAGCTATTTGGACGTTTAAGTGATGAGTTGGCAGGATTAGAAATACCGGATCTGACGTTTGAACTTATCCAGCACCGTTTTACAAAGCCAGCAAAAAACGTGATAGCAAAAAGGTATCCAAAAACCAAGCTTGAAATGGATGAGGAAAAACGAAAATATAAATGGGGCCGCTATGGGATTGGAAAATATGTATATCCAACAGAAGAAGCCAGTGAATTAGAAACAACCATTCGGAACTATATTAATGAATATTTTCCAAACGCCACTATTGAATACTTCACATAAAAAAAATAAAATTTTGTTTTTTTTCTTGTACACCGTACTATTTCTGCTTGCTGCTGCTTAAAGATGTAACAATGAGTACACCTTTAGGAGTGGCTGCCATGAAAATAGACGGTGTTTTTTCTGGAGGAGGAATTAAAGGCTTCGCATTAGTTGGGGCAATTGAAGAAATTGAAAAAAGAGGTTTTCAATTCGAACGGGTTGCTGGGACGAGTGCGGGATCAATTGTTGCTGCATTTATTGCGGCTGGCTATGGCAGTGGTGAGATGGAACAACTTCTTGATGAACTGGATTTAACCAAGTTTCTCGATGCCCGAAAAATGATTATTCCTTTTCCACTGGCTAAATGGCTTTTTGTTTATTGGAAGCTGGGTTTATATAAAGGGAATGAGCTGGAAAAGTGGATTGAAGAAAAATTAGCAGCAAAAGGTGTAAGAACATTTTCGGATTTGCCGCCGCAGAACTTAAGAATAATCGCTTCCGACCTCTCCAATGGCAGGCTGATGGTCCTGCCGGATGATTTAGTTAAATATGGTATTCCTCCTGAGTCGTTTTCAATCGCAAAAGCTGTAAGAATGAGCTGCAGTATTCCATATTTTTTCGAGCCTGTAAAATTAAAATCCATGGATGGAGTAAATGTAATCGTCGATGGAGGAGTATTAAGCAATTTCCCAATGTGGCTATTTGACCGGGAAAATATACAAAAGGTAAGGCCAGTAATCGGAATTAAATTAAGCGCAGATGAATACGAGCACGAAAAACATAAAATCAAAAATGCGATTCAGTTGTTTGGTGCACTGTTTGAAACGATGAAGGATGCACATGATTCCCGGTATGTATCTAGAAAACATGCCAAAAACATCATATTTGTTCCTTCTGAGGGAGCATTATCAATAGAGTTCCATCTGACAGATGAAAAGAAAAATGAATTGTTTGAATTAGGCAGAGAAGCTGCCAAAAAGTTCTTCAAGTCTTGGTGTTATTAAGGAAGCAAATAAAAAAATCGAGCGTTATAGTGACGCTCGATTTTTCTTTTTGCCTTTTTTGCCATCGATGACGGTTAAGTGAACAGGGGATTTCTTTTTTGTCTTGCTTTTCTTTAAAGAAGTCAGTGAACCAAAAGATGTACTTTTTGTAGACTGTTCTCCACCTTTAGTATGCAATCGTTTTTTGGACTTTTTAGCTGCTTTGATAAAGGCCTGCTGCTCTTTATTCCTAGGATTTGATCTGCGAATTAATCTAAAAACAAAATAAATGGCTAAGCCGACCAAGGCGAACACTACGATATTCTTAAGAAAACCGATAGGATCACCTGCAAAAGCTCCAATAATGCCAATTATTCCTAAAACAATAACACTGCCAACCAAAGGAACGGAAATCCGATTTTTCAAGAAAGCCACCTCCCTAAGAGCATCATAAGCATTTTCTTAATTTTTTAAACACATAACCAATGAGTTTTAGATATTTCTTCCATTTTTGTAGTTATTTTACCACTCACAGGTAGTTCTTTAGAATTATATGGAGAAATTTTTTTATCTTTCTTTAAAAAAATAATGTGTACTTAATTTTATTCTACTTCAACCATGAAAAAACCTCTAGGATGACATAATATTTCCAATTTAAAAGTGTAATCTATGCAAGTGATTGGCAATGAAAGGGCATAATATGGTGGAATTATGATTTGTTATTTATTTTTCAAGTAAAAAAAGCTTTTGAGGGGGTAGATTATTATGGCTAATGGATCGAAAAAATCAAATTATCCAAAACCAATGTCTTTTGTTACCGTAGTTTTCTGGACGGGATTATTTGGAGGTCTATTTTGGGGAACAATCGGATTTTTAGCATACTACTTTAATTTCACTGAAATTCGTCCAAATGTAATATTAGGCCCTTGGGCGTTGGGGAACTGGAAAAATGAATGGCTTGGGACGGTCATTTCAATCATTTTACTTGGTATCCTATCTGTTGGTGCAGCTTTTGTTTATTCCCTTGCTTTAAAAAAATTTAACGGAATTTGGTTAGGCTTAGGGTATGGTATTGTACTATTTTTCATAGTGTACTTGGTACTAAATCCAATTTTTCCAGGGATAAAACCATTTTTAGACTTAAGTCGTAATACAGTTATTACCACTATTTGCTTATATCTGGTATATGGATTATTTATTGGCTATTCGATTAACTATGAGTATGAAATCAATCATATGGAAGAAAATGAGACCGCTACTTAACGCTTTATTAGTCTTTATAGACTGAGGTGTGATAAAATAATTTTTGATATTATTCCAATAGGAAATTAATTTGATTTTGGATTACATACGGGAGAGTGGGAGAGATGGAAAAGATAGATAAATTTAGATCAAGTTTTTCTACACACGGAATAGATGGTTTTTTAATTACAAGTCAATTTAACCGTCGCTATATGACAAACTTTACAGGATCAGCTGGGGTAGTGCTCATTAGTGCTTCCAAGGCACAATTTATTACCGATTTCCGATATGTTGAACAAGCTTCAAACCAATGTGAAGGGTATGAAGTTGTCAAAATGACTGGAACGCTTGTGGAAGAAGTAGCGAAGCAAGCAAAAAACCTAGGTATTAAAAAACTTGGTTTTGAAGAAGATCATTTAACATATTCCACTTATAAAGCTTATGAAAAAGAACTCGAAGCAGAACTTGTTCCTGTTTCAGGTGTTATCGAAAAATTACGCTTGATTAAGACAGAAGCAGAGATTAAGATATTAAAGGTAGCTGCAGATATTGCCGATGCTGCGTTTAAGCATATATTGGATTTTATTCAACCAGGAAAAACGGAGCTTGAAGTATCCAATGAATTAGAGTTCTTTATGAGAAAGGCAGGCGCAACTTCTTCTTCCTTCGATATAATTGTTGCCTCTGGGTATCGCTCTGCTCTCCCACATGGAGTTGCAAGCGATAAGGTGATTGAAAAAGGAGATTTTGTAACCTTGGACTTTGGTGCTTATTATGACGGCTATGTATCAGATATCACTAGAACAGTGGCAGTAGGTGAACCTGAGGCAAAGCTTAAGGAAATATATAACATCGTTCTAGAAGCCCAATTGAGGGGAATGGCTGGTATTAAGCCTGGAATGACAGGAAAAGAAGCAGATGCACTAACAAGAGATTACATAACGGAAAAAGGTTATGGAGATTATTTTGGGCATTCTACCGGTCACGGTATTGGACTTGAGGTCCATGAAGGTCCGGCTCTTTCTTTCCGTTCCGATCTTGTTCTTGAACCAGGCATGATTGTAACGGTTGAACCAGGTATCTACCTGCCAGGACTTGGCGGGGTTCGGATTGAAGATGATACTCTCATTACGAAGGACCATAACGAAGCTTTTACTCATTCTACTAAAGAACTTATTATTTTGTAATAGACATAGGAGGATAAAACATGATTTCTGTTAATGATTTTAAAACAGGTCTAACAATTGAAGTGGACGGCGGGCTTTGGCGCGTTCTTGATTTCCAACACGTAAAACCAGGGAAAGGCGCGGCATTTGTTCGTTCAAAGCTTCGTAACCTTCGTAATGGAGCAATCCAAGAGAAAACATTCCGTGCAGGTGAAAAGGTTGAAAAAGCTCAAATTGATAACCGTAAAATGCAATACCTATATGCTAGCGGTGATCAGCATGTGTTCATGGATATGGAATCTTACGAACAAGTAGAGCTTCCTGCAAGCAATATTGAATATGAATTAAAGTTTTTAAAAGAAAACATGGAAGTTCATATCATGATGTTCGGTCATGAAACACTTGGTGTGGAACTGCCAAACACTGTTGTCCTTGAAGTTGCTGAAACAGAGCCAGGAATTAAAGGTGATACTTCATCAGGCGGCACTAAGTCAGCTACTCTTGAAACTGGGCTTAATGTTCAAGTACCATTCTTCGTTAACCAAGGAGATAAATTAATTATTAATACTACAGAAGCTTCCTATGTTTCTCGTGCATAATTCACGCATTAAACTAAGACCGGTTTTTTTACGGTCTTAGTTTTTTTTATAAACATGAAAAAAATTTTTTACTTTCCCTATTGTGAAAACTTCACTAAATAGTAATATTTACTTTCAATTCATATGATTAGTTTTTGCTAAAATAAAGTAGAATTACAACATATAAACAAAAGGGGTGACAAAGAAATGAAAAAAATTCTATCTCTCTTGTTTCTCTGTACTGCTATCGGTCTATTAGTAGCAGCCTGCGGCAGTTCTAAAGAGATAAATGTAACTTTAGATAAAAAACATCTGCCACTGCCAGATTATGTTTTGAATTCTTCTGATTTAATTCAAGAAACATATGCAATGGTATCTAACTATCCAGAGGTGGTAGCAGGCGTGCCTTGCTATTGCGGCTGTTATGCACAAGATGGTCATGAAAGTAATTTGGATTGTTATATTGATTCATTTGGAGACGATAAGGCCGTTACCGGCTGGGATTCAATGAGTATATCCTGAGACGTCTGTATAGATATCGCCCGGGAGGCGGTAGAAATGCATCTTGACGGTAAAAGCCCTAAGAAAATATATGACTTAATTACTACCAAATA
This sequence comes from Neobacillus sp. NPDC093182, assembly GCF_044754045.1. Taxonomy (NCBI): domain Bacteria; kingdom Bacillati; phylum Bacillota; class Bacilli; order Caryophanales; family Bacillaceae; genus Neobacillus; species Neobacillus sp. NPDC093182. Next base: position 416,598 of record NZ_JBIVOI010000001.1, on the reverse strand, counting down.
TCAAGATTTTGGGGAGCCAACTCCGACACCAGAACCTAAGTAAGGGATAGCCAATGAAAAAAATATTATACGGCCTTTACACGATCATCATTACTGGGATTATTATCTGTATTATTAATAGTGGTATTTTTAGCAGTGAGAATGCGGAAGCGGTTGCTGCAGGTGAAAAAATTTATCAAAAGCAGTGCCTGATTTGTCATGGAGACGATGGTAAAGGTGAAGGTAAAAATGCTGGTACTGCCATAAACAACCAACAATACTTAAATTCTGTAAGCGACAAAGACATTTATAACAGTGTTAAATTCGGCAGAGAAGGTACTGGTATGCCGAGTTATGGACCAAGACTTACAGAGAAAGAATTAAATAATGTTGTTGCTTATATTCGGAATTGGCAGTCAGAAGAAATTGAGTTTGAAGTGCCTAAAACCATTGCGGGTAATCCTGTTAACGGTGAGAAACTCTATAATTTATACTGCATAAACTGTCACGGAGAAGCGGGTGCAGGTAAATTAAAAATGGGGACAGCTCTTTCAAATCCACAATTCCTGAAATACACCACTGATAAGCAGATTTGGATTGGTACAGCTTATGGTCGTGATGATACTAGAATGGCAGCTTCACTAAAAGGACTTGACGGAGTAAGACAGCTCAAAGAAAAAGAAATTTCAGATATTGTGTCGTATATACGTTCATTAGAATGAAACTAAATAAACCCCTGAATCTTCGGATTCAGGGGTTTTTTAGTTAGATCGGCAAATGTGAACAATTTGTGGTCAAATTTTGACGAAAACGTAACGGTTTCTCCCCTTTTACAAAATGTTCAAAAGTGAATCAACTATACATAGATGATTAATATTATATTTGTTTCAAAGAGGGCTATAGTGAAAAATAGCTTTTTATAGGAGCTCAAGGAGGATTAACATGCTTAAAAAAAAGTTGTTGGCTTTATTTGCAATTTCGTCATTTTTATCTAGTTTTATCATTCCAAACGCATATGCCGAAACAACCTTTCTGCCAGAAAAGTTTCCTTATACTGAAATGCAAATTCAAGTAATGCCAGAGTTTGATTACCCTGAAGGCTGGGCAAAAGATACACCATCATTACTAGTGGGGCAGTATGGAACTATTTCAAACAAGAGTGGACAGGATTTTGATGGAAAGGTGGAAATATCTGTTCCCGCTAGCGAAAAAGGCTTCCAAGCATACTTAGTTGCTGAATTTCCTGAAGACAATAAGCCAGAAGTGCAACGGCCATTTGATGTTGATACGGAAAAGGGAATCATTTCATGGAAACCATCAAAAGCAATTAAGAATAATGAAACGTATAGATTCGTAGTGGAGTACTATACAAGCGCAGTAGAAGTAAAGGACAAGAGAAGCTTTACCTACGAATATAGCTGCCCTGCAGAGATTGGAACACTGGATGTAATCTTTTATGCCCCAATGGAGGCAAAGGAGATCACACTAGAGCCAAAGGCGCCAAATAATACACAAAGCGAATATGGTGAAGAACTATTCTACTATCAATACAAAGATGTAAAAGCTGGTGATAGCTATAAATATACTTTCTCCTATCAAAAAGATGGTTTTAAATCAACGTTAGACGCTATCAATGAAAAACAACCGCCGAATGATGAAAACCACGCTAGTGTTAAAAATGGTACTGCAACAGATCAACTCTCTGGTGGATCCGGCGGCGACCGTCCTCTAATTGGAATGGGCGGGGCTATCGTAATTGGAATCGCTATTATCATTTCAGGTGTATTTGTTTACTTAGGATTAAAGGGAAAATCACAGTCTGCACCTAAAGCTTCAAGTTCTAAAGCAGCAAACCATCCCCCTAAAAAGCAGCCGGTTAAAAAAGAGATTAAATCTATCAGTGTTGAAGATAAAAAAGAATTACGGAAGAAACTTCTAAATGGAAAAATTGATCAAGAAACATATGATGAGGAAATGAAAAAATTAATTTAATGGGGTGAAAGGGATGAAAAAGAACACGATTGTTATGATTGGCGGATTTATTATTGCCGGGGCTATTGTTTTCTTACTTATGGCAGCAACACCAGGATCAAGTGGCATTGAATTAACCATGAAGGAGCTTTTGGCTAACCAAGAAAAACATAAAGATGATTTTGTAACCGTTGAAGGTCTATTAATCGAAGAATCTATTAAATGGAACCCGGATAAAATTGAGTTGAAGTTTGATTTAAAAGATAACGACGGTAACTTAATGCATGTTATTCATAATGGTACAAGACCAGATAACTTCTCTGAAGGTGTTATTGTTATCCTCCAGGGCGCACCTACTAAGAAGGATACGTTTGCTGCTGAAACCGTAAAAACAAGATGTCCTTCCAAATACGAGGGTGAAGATGTAGAAAATTATGATCCTGAAGCACATAAAAAGTTATTAGATCAGCCACCAGCAGAACCCGATGAGGCAAAATAATAAGAAGGTGACGATATGTACTTATTTGCTAATGCAACAATATACGCAGGCTTAGCGCTTGCGATCTATTCACTCCTCATAATCACATTGGGGATTAGCACGAAGAATCAAAAATTAATTAACAGTGGTAAAGGCGGAGTCATTGGAATTCTAGTTTGTGCCTCAATGGCTATGCTTTCCTTATTCTACTTACTAGCGACATCTCAATTTCAATATGAATATGTTAGTGATTATACGAGCAGTGAGCTTCCTGTAATTTATAAGCTTACAGCATTATGGGCTGGGAATTCAGGCTCCTTGTTATTATGGACTTTCTTCTTAGTTCTTTACACTGTAATGATTGCCTTCTCAAGAAAAATGAGAGGAAATCCGATGGTTCCTTATATTTCCGCTATTCTATTAGGAAATATCGTCTTCTTCTTTTTAGTCCTTGGGTTTGTTGCAAAACCGTTTGTGTTATTGGACCAAGTTCCTATTGAAGGCCATGGTTTAAACCCAATGCTGCAAAATCCAGGTATGATTATCCATCCAGTTACACTTTACCTTGGTTACGTAGGACTGGCTATCCCATTTGCGTTTGCAATGGCAGCACTTATACTGAAAAACGTCGATGATTTCTGGTTCAAAATGACTAGACGCTGGACAATAATAGCTTGGTTGTTTTTAAGTTTAGGTAATATTTTTGGGGGTCAATGGGCTTATGTGGAGCTAGGCTGGGGCGGCTATTGGGCCTGGGATCCGGTTGAAAATGCTTCCTTCATGCCTTGGTTAACGGCAACTGCGTTCTTACATTCAGTGATGATTCAAGAACGGAAAAACATGTTAAAGATTTGGAACATAGGTTTAATCATTACTTCTTATGCCTTAACATTATTTGGAACATTCCTTGTTCGAAGCGGTGTCTTAACTTCTGTTCATGCGTTTGCTAACTCAAATCTAGGATTATACTTCTTAATCTTTATGGGTGTAATGGTAATTGGTGCCTTATATGTGCTAATGAGCCGTTACAATCTGCTAAAACGCAGTGCAGGAGAATTCAGTTCATATATTTCAAAGGAAAGCAGTTTCTTAATTAATAATTTATTGTTAGTAGGAGCGGCATTTGGTGTATTCTGGGGAACAGTATTCCCACTTGTATCTGAAGCGGTACGGGGTACCAAGGTTACAGTAGGGATGCCATTCTTTAATACCGTTCAAGCCCCAATTTTATTATCGATGATGTTTTTGATGGCAGTTTGTCCACTGCTGGCATGGCAAAGATCTTCGCTAAAGAACTTAAAGAAAAACTTTTTAATTCCAGCGATCCTTGCTGTTGCTGCAATGGCATTAATGGTGGTACTAGGAATCCAAAAAGCCTGGGCAGTAATCGGATTTGGCGTTATTGTTCTACTTTTTATCACACACTTCCTAGAGTTTTACCGTGGTGTCAAAGCTCGTAGAAAAATGACAAATGAAAAAGTTTATCTTTCACTTTATCGCTTAATGACTAAAAACCGTCGTAGATATGGCGGATATATTGTTCATATTGGTATAGCGTTTATTGCAATGGGAATTATCGGCTCACAAAATTATGACGTACAAACGATGAAAACAGTGAACTTAGGTGATTCCATTAAACTGAATGATTATCGAATTAATTACGAACGCCTTGATCAAAAAAGAGAGGGAATTAATGACATCGTTTATGCAGAAATGACCGTTTTCAAGAATGGAAAACGAATTGGAAGTATTCAACCTGAAAAAGTATTTTACGGAAACTGGGATCAGCCTTCATCAGAAGTTGGTTTAATCTCATCATTAAAAGAAGACTTATACGTAGTTTTGAGTGATTGGGAAGACGACGGAAAGGCGACTTTTATTGTAAAAATTAACCCAATGATTACTTGGCTTTGGATTGGTTCTTTCGTGATTGTAATTGGTTCACTATTTGCTGTTTGGAATGGAAAATATCAAAATATTACTCCAAGGTACACAGGAGTACGCAAAGAGGTGTCTTAATATGAAAAGTAAAATTTATATTGGACTCCTTTTGATTGCATTTATTTTTCAGGCTTCAATCTTCCAGGTGCAAGCGCAAGAGTTTGACTATAAATCTAAGGAATTCGAAGCAGCAGCGTCACAATTTATGTGTACATGCGGCTGTGGTCAGGACCATTTTGAATGTGACCCAAAGACTTGTAATCTAACAATTGGCTTTAAAGAAGATATTGCTGAAATGATGAACAAGGGCTGGGATAAGAATAAAATTCGTGAATACTACGTTAATATTTACGGTGAAGAAATTTTAACTGCACCAGAAAAAAGCGGGTTCAGTTTAGTTGCTTGGGTACTGCCATTTGCAGTTTTAGCTATTGCAGGGGTGGCGATATTCTTCATCGTTCGTAAATGGGTGAAGAAAAAAGGAACAGAAGAACTAACCCCAGACAACGAAAGCGATAAGGATGAAGTGGAAGAGGAAATTCTCTCATCTATGATTGAAGAAGAACGCAAAAAGTACCTTTAGGATGTGAACATAATGCAAGAAATCTCGATCATTTCAATGATATTTGCCGCTGCACTTGTGCTCATTTGTTTATTTCTCGTGCTGGCACCTTTCTTTTCTTGGGATTCATATTTAAGTTTCGTGAACAAGGGTCAAGACTCTGCAACGAATAAAGAAATGCTTTTATCCACTCTCAATGAACTAGAGTTTGAATACAAAATGGATAAAATCTCCCACGCGGATTATAAAAATTTAAAGAAACAATATGAAGCGCAAGTTGTCAGCATTATGAAGGATGAAGAAGAGCAAATGACATCTCAGACAGTCGACAAGGATTTAATGGCTGAAATAGAAAGTGAAATAGAGGCTTTAATGAAGAGTTATCAAACTAAAAAGGGGGAAGGAAAGTGATTAAGAAAATCACCGTTTTCCTCCTCGGGCTGCTGCTGCTCATTCCTATAAATGGAATGGCAGCTGCAGAATCAGTGATATCTGTTGATATGCATTATCTTGTCGTTAGCCCTGCAGAAGATGGTTCAACCAATATGATGAATATGGTGAACTACACTAATACGTCAGCAGAGGAATTTAAAGGTGACGGCACGGGTGAAGCAGTTCTGAATGTCACTATCCCGACAGGAGCAATAGGATTTACCTTTTTAGATAACAAAATTGCTCAAAAACAGGTTGATACGGGATTTATCACTACAGATCCTATACCAGCCAATCAGACGTTAGTTATGCCATATAGTTATAGAGTGGCAAAGGGCAAGGAAATTAACTTAAGTTTCGACTATCCTGTTCAAATGATGCAAATTCTTGTTCCTGAGGGAATGGGAAGCATTGAATTTAAAAATGTTACAGCAACGAATCAAGGCCTTTTCAAAATGGACGATCAAAATTATCAGGGCTACAGTGTTGAAGGCATTCAAGCCCAACAATCCTTTACTATGGTCTATGACAAAGAGATACAACCTTCACCAAGTGAAACACAAGGTTCTGACATGCAAGGAGCGAGTGCAAGTGATGGGAATGTAACCAAAACAGCACCAGCGTTCCACAATCCGGGCCACCTTCGAATGTGGTCACAATCGCCGCTGCACAGCTGGGATCCACATGTTTTCTTAATTGTGATGAGTGCGATTATTATCGCAGCAATGTCTTATTTTGCCTATTTTAGAATGAAGGCAAGGGCGGAAGAAAAGAGGCTTGGAGCGGATAAGGAAGAATCAGCATTTAAAAACCTTATGGCAAAGCAAAAAGCGATTATGGATAAAATCCTTGAATTAGAAGAAAACTTCGGTGATGGAAATATGTCAGAAGAGGATTATCAAGCTAAATTGGCTGCTTACAAACAGCATTTAGTACAAGTAAAAATAAATTTACGCCAATTTGTAGAGTAGCAGTCGGAATGCGAGGGATACTTGATGATTGAAATTAAAAAGCTAACAAAGCAAGCCGACAATAAGTTAATCCTGCGAGGTATTGACCTATCCATTACTCAAGGTGAAACAGTTGCTATACTTGGTCCAAATGGTGCTGGAAAAAGCACACTGCTTAAAGTGCTGGCAACATTAATCAAGCCTACATCTGGACTTGTGAAGATTAACGGATTGGATTTAAAAAAAGATCATATCGAAGTAAAAAAAATGTTTGGTTACTTGCCGCATTCCAGCTTGTTATACGATCACTACACGCCATTAGAAAACTTAGTTTTCTTTGGTAACTTATATGGTGTCAAGGATGTTGAAAATAGAGCAAGAAAACTTGTAAATGAGGTAGGCTTGTCATTTTTTATCAATGAACCTGTAAAGAATTTTTCACGCGGGATGATACAAAGGATTGCGATTGCTAGAGCTATCATACATGAACCGAAAATCATGCTGCTAGACGAACCACATACCGGTTTGGATCAAGGTGCCATTACCATTTTAAATAATGTTGTCCTTTCTATGAAAGAGAAAGGGTGTACCACATTAATCGTAACACATGATTTCAAGCAAGCTGCTGCAATATGTGATCGAATTATCATTGTGAAAAATGGCAAGATTGCTGATGATTTTAAAATAAATAATAAATCACTAAGTTTAGTTTCTGAAAAATATCAGGTATTAGTAGAGGGGGTTTCATGATGTTCAGAGCAGCCCTCACTATAGCCAAAAAAGATATCTATTCAGAATTAAGAACAAAACAAGTTTTGGGCACCATGATTATTTTTGCAGGTTTAGTCATCCTCGTACTAAGCTTTGCTTTTGACCCGGCAAACAATACCACAAAAGCCGTTATTCCCGGTGCTGTATGGATCATCATCGTCTTTTCAGGAATATTGGGACTAAATCGCTCGTTAGTATCAGAGCAGCGGAATGATACGATGCATGGTTTACTCGTTGCACCCATGGATGCTTCTAGCATTTATTTAGGTAAATTCATGGCAAACTTCTCAATGATATTGATAGTAGAAATTGTGTCCATTCCTTTTCTCTTTCTCCTATTTGATTTTAAAATCACCGGCAGCATTCTCTATTTCATATTAGTTTTATTTGTCGGCAGTTTTGGATTCATTGCGATTGGAACTTTTCTAGCTGCACTTGCTTCCAATTCAAAGAGTAGTGAAATGTTATTACCGCTATTGCTTTTCCCAATGACAAGCCCTGTCTTGATTGGTGTTACACAAGCAACAAAAATTATTCTAACGAATATGGAGAAATTACCGACTGCTATTTCCTGGATGCAATTGGTCTCAGCCTTTGATGTAATTTTCTTTGTTCTATGTTTTTTACTAATTGAGTATGTTCTGGAGGTTTAAGAGATGAGTATGAATCTTGAAAGAGAAAAGGCGCCCCTTCCAATAATAGATTTGGCCCCGGTGAAAAGTCCTTTGCTTACAAAATTGTTATATGGCGGTATGGTAGTTTCAATGTTAGCGGCATTCTATTTTATTTTCATGTATGCTGAAATTGAAAAGACTATGGGTGCAGTACAAAAGATATTTTATATGCATGTTCCATCAGCATGGGTAGCATTTTTAGCATTCTTCGTGACCTTTGTCTTTAGTATCTTATTCTTAATAAAACGTAAAAGAATTTATGACACATATGCCTATGTATCGGCAGAAATAGGGGTTGTTTTTACTGCTATCGTACTAACAACGGGTCCAATCTGGGCGAAATCTTCTTGGAATACATGGTGGGCATGGGAACCACGCTTGACTACTACATTAATTCTTTTCTTCCTTTATATGGCTTATCTTATGGTTCGCCAGATGGATGGGGTTTGGGATAAAAAAGCAAGACTTGCTGCGGTATTCGGAATTATCGGCTTTGCAGATGTTCCAATTGTATTCTTTGCGATTCGCTGGTGGCAATCGAAATTCCATCCAATCGTTTTTGGAGATGGTCTTTCGCAGCAAGGCGGAGGAATTGCACCTAGTATGCTTGTTGCATTGTTGGTTACCATTACGGCATTTACCTTCCTTTATGCTTATCTGCTTCACAAGGGAGTATCATTTGAAAATATGAAAATAAATGTTGGTCACTACAAAGAAAGATTACGCGAAAGATTGGAAAACTAGGAGGAATAGATCATGGGATTCATGTATGCAGCATATTCAGTAGTTTGGGTAATTATTTTTGGCTATATGCTTTTAATTGGTAAACGTCATAACAGTCTTAAAAAAGATATCGAGTTTTTAAAACAATTAGATAGGTAGAAAAAATAAAAAAGGCCTGTTTATACAGAACAGGCCTTTTCTAAAACTACTTATTGCTGTCAGGAGGAAGTAGAATGAGCAGACGAGTCATTAACTTACTCGTGTTGTTTCTGTTAATTGGAATGTTTGGCTTTTTTGGTTATAGTTTGGCCAGCAAAGGTGACAATACCGATGTCGGGGATCAAGCCTATAATTTTGAACTGCCAAATTTAGATGGGACAAATACGAAGCTTTCTGATTACAAAGGTGAAATTATCATCCTGAATTATTTTGCTTCATGGTGTAAACCATGTGTGGATGAAGCTCCGGAGCTAGAGGCATTTGCGAAAGATTACGGTGACCAATACAGATTAATCATGATTAACAAGGGTGAAACAAAGGACCGAGTTAAAAAGTTTCTGGAGAAATATAACACACCTGCTGTTTATGTATTTGACTACAATTCTAAAATTGCCAAAAAGTATAACGTGACGGGACAGCCAGAAACCTTTGTCATTGATAGAAAAGGAGTCATAAGGGAGCATTACAATGGTCCAGTTACATCGGCTCAATTATACGAAATGGTAAAGAAGTATGACCAATAATAATAGTCAGGACTGAATCACTATACAATTGATTCAGTCCTTTTTTTATCCACTAATTGGATGATATTTATAATCTGCGGCGATACTTACTTTGATACTCAGTTGTCCTGGTTGAATTTGAGTTGTGCTAACTGCTTTAGCAAACGCAGCTTGTTGGACCTCTATAGGCTGAATCATTTCGCCGCCTTCCGTGACAAGAATTGGCGTGGGATTAAGGTTCACTCTTAGGGTATTGGCTATGGTTTTCGCTTTGTTACTGGCATTGTTTAAAGCGATAGCGAGTGCTTGTTGGTAATAAGATTCTTTGTATCTCGTTGTGAATTGAACATTTGCGACGTAGTTGGCCCCGTTTTGGACAGCAGTATCTATTACTTTCCCAATAATGTTTAAGTCTTCTATTTTCACCTGCAAAATATGTGTGACTTTATATCCTCGAAAAATTTGTTTTCCTTGTTCATATTCATAATCAGGTTCAATCCGGTAATCAAAGGTTTGTATCTGATTTCTTTCAATCCCTAATCTCATGAGAGAATCAATTACCTTGTTTGCAGTCATTGAATTCTCTTGCTGTGCCTCAATTAATTCTTTACTCTCCGTGACTACACCAAGATTAACAGAGGCAGTATCTGGCTGAACTGCTATTTCTCCTTCCCCTCTTACTTTTATTAAATGGTTCTGTTGGCTCAGGGTTTTAAGGTATCCAGGGTTCTGAATATACACGGGATTCCCCCTTATTAAAATTTCTTACTAATACATTACGTTTAGCTAAATGAAGTATTCCTAGTTCTAGTAACTCTTTCGAAAAAATAGAATATAAGAGTATTTTAAAAGAATTGAAATTTTCAAAGTCATATTGCTTATCAAAGGGCATACATTTTAAATAATGAGACAAGCAACAAGGAGGAAGAAATGTGGAAACGATCCTTAAATTCTTACCCAAAAACATTGCCGATCTAATCAGTAAAATCCCTCCTAATCAAAAAGCAGAATTGGAAGAAATCAGAATCCGCATCGGACGTCCTATAGAAATTACGATGAAAGGAGCTCCAAGGTTTCTATCGTATATCATTCAGCAAGAAGATGCTTTTCATTTAATGAATAAAATCAGCCAATTCTCTATCTATACACTTGAGGAAGAGTTGAAGCGGGGGTATATAACAGTTTCTGGAGGCCATCGAATTGGACTTGCAGGAAAGGTGATCCTTGAAGAAGGAAAGGTAAAAGCGATAAGGGATATTGCATCTTTTAACATTCGGATTGCCAAGGAGAAGTTAGGTATAGCAGAGAAGATTATGCCCTTACTATTTCAAGACTCCTGGATGCATACAATGATTGTTGGTCCCCCACAAACAGGAAAAACAACGCTTTTACGGGATATCGCCAGAATTATCTCAACCGGAAACCATCAAAAAGGTATACACGCATATAAGGTAGGGATCGTGGATGAACGTTCGGAAATTGCTGGATGTGTAAATGGAATTCCTCAAATGTCGTTCGGTCATCGTCTAGATGTATTAGACGCCTGCCCAAAAGCAGAGGGAATGATGATGATGATTCGTTCAATGAGTCCAGAGGTATTAGTTGTTGATGAAATCGGTCGTGCAGAGGATGCAGAGGCTATACAAGAAGCTGTCCACGCAGGCATAAAACTAATTATGACCACTCATGGATCGAGCTTGGAGGAGGTAAAGAAAAGACCTTCATTAAGCTCCATTATCGACCAAAACATATTCCAACGATTTATTGTACTAAGCAGGTCTCAAGGTCCAGGAACCATTACACATATTTTGGATGGAAGCGGAAAAGAACTGAGTCAAAAAGTGAGAGTGATGTAAATGGTTAAATTAATTGGAGCCATTTTTATTATTCTCGCTACCACTTGGACAGGGTTTGAAGCAGCCAAACATTTAAGCGAGCGGCCTAGACAGCTTAGGCAGTTAAAATCAGCACTACAATCACTTGAAGCAGAAATTATGTATGGTCATACACCCTTGCATGAAGCCGCGAGGAGATTGGCTGCACAACTATCTAAACCATTGTCATCCTTCTTTGAAAGCTTTGCAAAGAAGTTGACCGATACGGAAACAACGGTAAAAGAAGCCTGGGAAGACAGCTTGAAGGAGGTTTGGAAGCAAACGGCATTTAAACAAGGTGAATTTGAAATCATGAAACAATTCGGGGAAACCCTCGGTCGGCACGATCGCTTTTCCCAGCAAAAACATATTATGCTAACTCTTTCCCATCTCGAAAGAGAAGAAGCGGACGCCATTCAAAGCCAGGCGAAATACGAAAAAATGGTAAAGAGTTTAGGGTTCTTTTCAGGATTATTACTGATCATTTTATTAATTTAGGGGGAAAAGCAATGGGCTTAGAAGTAGATATTATCTTTAAAATAGCCGGAGTGGGCATAGTGGTTGCGTTTTTGCATACTGTTCTTGATCAGGTTGGGAAAAAGGAATATGCCCAGTGGGTAACACTATTTGGCTTTATTTACATTTTGTTTCAAGTCGCATCAATTGTTGATGATCTATTCCAGAAAATAAAATCTGTCTTCTTGTTTCAATAGAAAGGAGGGCTTTGCCATCGAAATTATTAAAATAGTTGGCGTGGCTCTTGTCGCAACCTTCCTAGCATTAATAATAAAGGAGCAAAAACCTAATTTCGCCTTCCTCTTAATTGTATTTGTTGGATGCAGCATTTTCCTGTTTTTAGTTGATAAAATTTATGAAATTATTCATATGCTTGAAAAGCTCGCCGTGAATGCAAATGTGAATTTGATTTACGTAGAGACCATACTAAAAATCATTGGAATTGCCTATATTGCTGAATTTGCATCTCAAATTACCAAGGACGCAGGCCAGGGTGCTGTGGCTTCGAAAATTGAACTTGCTGGAAAAGTATTGATTCTGGCGATGGCAATTCCAATATTAACTGTCATGATTGAAACCATAATCAAGCTGATTCCAAGCTAGAAAGGTATTTTCTTTTTAAAATATGAGGTGAAAAATGATGAAGCAAAGGCTGCAGATTATTCCCATTATCATTCTATTATGTATGTTTTTTACTTCAACAAGTGTAAAAGCTAACGAAGAAAAGGAAGCCAGCACACCTCTATCGCCACAGGAATTAGTAGATGCACAGCTTGAGACAATGGATTTAACAGAACTTAAACAATATTGGGAGGATATACAAACTAAATATGGCGGCTTCCTCCCTGAAAGCCAAAAAGGGAGTCTGTACGATTTTGTGAAGGGAGACAAGCAATTCTCTTTCAAGGAATGGACCCAGGGAATTATTAAATTCTTGTTTCATGAATTTGTCGTAAATGGAAAACTGCTAGGTTCATTAATCTTACTTACGATTTTCAGTATGTTTCTCCAATCGATGCAGAATGCATTTGAGAGCAGTACGATCAGTAAAGTTGCCTACTCCATCGTCTATATGGTCCTAGTAATTATTGCGCTTAATAGTTTTCATATCGTCATAGAATATACCAATGAGGCAATAGGCAGTATGATTTCATTTGTGCTGGCACTGATTCCGCTTTTGTTAGCCTTAATTGCTTCTTCTGGAGGAATAATCTCAGCCGCTTTCTTTCACCCAGTTATCTTGTTTTTAATGAATATAAGCGGAATGTTTATGCAATTTGTTATTCTCCCGCTTCTCTTTTTAGCCACTCTTTTAAGTATCGTAAGTACGATGTCCGACCAGTATAAGGTGACACAGCTGGCACAGCTGTTAAGAAACTGGAGCATTGGTTTAATGGGGCTTTTCTTGACGGTTTTTCTTGGAGTCATTTCAGTCCAGGGTGCTTCTACTGCTATAACCGATGGTGTAGCCATCCGTACAGCAAAATTCGTTACAGGGAACTTTATCCCTGTTATTGGCAGAATCTTCACTGATGCAGCCGATACAGTAGTAAGTGCTTCTGGATTATTAAAGAATTCAGTTGGTATTGCAGGGGTCGCTATTCTCCTCATTATCGTTGCTTTCCCTGCTTTTAAAATCTTAATGATCGCCTTTATCTATAAATTTGCAGCTGCGATATTACAGCCATTAGGCGGGGGTCCCGTTATTAAATGTTTAGATATTATCAGCAAAAGTGTTATATATGTGTTTGCTGCACTGGGTATTGTCTCTCTCATGTTCTTTTTAAGTATTACAGTAATTGTCGCAGCAGGGAATTTAACAATGATGATGAGATAGGGGAGAACATTATGGAGTTTTTAATAGAATGGGTTACCAATATCATCCTATTTATTCTTTTAGCAACGGTTATTGATATGCTGCTTCCTAATACAAGTTTACAAAAATATACAAAAATGGTTACCGGGCTTTTGCTTATTGCCATCATTCTTACACCAATTTTTAAGTTAATCTCAAAGGACTTTGAAACAGTCATGGCTCAGATCCCAACATTTCAGGATTCTGGAGAAAAAAATATGGAAAATTTAATAGAATTGCAGAAAAAAGAAATACAAGCCTCCAATCATGCATATATTTTAGAAACAATGGCTGTCCAGCTTGAAAAGGGAGTAGAGGAGGAGTTGATGGAACAATTTGGTTTGGAAATTGCAAAAATAGAACTTACAACCAAGAATGATAGTCAAGAATCATTCCCTGACAACCTAGAAATGGTTACAGTACTTTTAAAGCAGCCAGAAACATCCGTTACGACAGTCGAAGCCATACAACCAGTGAGCATTACTACAGAAACACCTCTTCCATCTAAGGATCCAACAGAAGAATCTGAAAAAATCGCCGCATTTCTTTCGCAGCAATGGAATGTAACCGAAAAAGCAATTGAAGTCTCGGTTGAAGGGGGGATGAATAAGTAGAATGGAAAATAATAAAGGACCATTTTCATGGTTGAAAAACATAATGGCAAAGGGAGAGACTTCCGATAAAAAGTCCGGGAAATATCAATATATGATTCTAGTGCTTTGCATTGGTGCGGCATTCATGATTGTCGGAAATGTACTATTTTCCGATAAACCAGCTCCACTTGATAGTAAGGCCGTAACCACCAGCCAAGCAGAAACCTCAGATGTTGAGGCTTTTAGCCTAAAGAAGGACTCAAATAATAAAAGTATCTCTGGATATGAAGAGGAGTATGAGAAGCAGCTTAAGAAGGCACTTGAAGAAATGCTGGGTGTGGACGATGTAACGGTGGTAGTGAATATTGATTCAACTGACAAGAAAGTGCTTGAGAAAAATACAGTGACAAAATCTCAGACAACGGAAGAAAAAGACAACGAGGGTGGGGAACGAAAGGTACAGGATACCTCCACAGACGAGCAATTAGTTATTATTCGTGAAGGAGAGAAAGAGGTACCCATTGTGGTTGAATATCAAAAACCAGCCATTCGCGGAGTGTTAGTGGTAGCGAAAGGTGCAGAAAATATTCAAGTAAAAAAATGGATTATTGAGGCAGTAACAAGAGCGCTTGACGTACCAAGTCATCGCGTTGCCGTTATGCCTAAAAAATAAAAGGGGGATTTAAAAATGCTATTGAAAAAACAAACAGTTTGGTTATTAACAATGTTAAGTTTGGTAGTTGTGTTATCCGTTTATTACATTACTTCACCTGAACAAAAAAGTAATGAACTTGCTGCAGTAAAACAAGAAGAGAAAGCAGACCAAAAGGAAAAAGAAACAAAAACCGATACTGAAGCCAAAGAAGGCGATACTGTTATTTCACAAGTTGCAGGTGATGAAGAATTTGAAGCGCTTCGGTTAAAGCTTCAAGATGAGCGCAGTGAATTAAAGGAACAATTAAACGCTGTTGTTGCAACGACTGATCTACCTGCGGCTGAAAGAAGTGAAGCAGTGGACCAAATGAAAAAATTAAATGAAATTGCCCAAAAGGAAGAAATGCTTGAAACGTTAATTAAAGCCATGGATTATGAAGACGCTCTTGTTAGAGCAGATGGTTCCACAGTTAAAATTATTGTAAAGTCTAATAAAGAGTCTTCTAAATCAGAAGCCAATGCGATTATTCAAATGGTGAAGAAAGAAATTGGTGAAACCAACTTTGTTGCTGTTGAATTCCAGCCAACAAAATAAATTGAAATATCTTAAAGGAGAGCATTTTGCTTTCCTTTTTTTACTGTTCGTTAACAAGATTATTGAACTTTAATAAGGTATTAGCGTATAGTATTAGTAGTTAGTCTTAATTTAGCAGGACAAGGAGTGTTCAGATTGTTAAAAGTACAAGAAATTCGTGAATTAATAAAATTAGTGGACCAGTCCAGTATTGATGAATTTGTATATGAGAATGAAGGCTCAAAAATTAAAATGAAAAAGAATACTGGAACAACAACTGTTACCGCTGTACAGGTACCACAAGCAGCAGCTCAGGCAATTCCTGTCGTGCAGCCAGCAGCACCAGCTGCAGTTGCAAGTACAGCACCTGTACCAGAAGTAAAGCAGGAAGAAGCAGTAAGTAATGCTGCAAGTCAGGCTGATACTTCAAATTTACACAAAATTACTTCTCCAATGGTTGGGACTTTTTATGCCTCACCAACACCGGAAGCAGACGTTTATGTAAAAGCAGGTTCTGTTGTGACAAAGGATTCTATCGTATGTATTGTAGAAGCAATGAAATTATTTAATGAAATTGAAGCAGAAGTAAATGGTGAAATTGTTGAAGTTCTTGTGAAGAATGGACAATTAGTAGAATACGGACAGCCTTTATTTTTAGTGAAGCCGGAATAAGGAGCGATAACTGGATGATAAAGAAACTGTTAATTGCAAACAGAGGAGAAATAGCGGTCCGAATAATTCGCGCTTGTCGAGAAATGGGAATTGAATCAGTTGCTGTTTTCTCCGAGGCAGACCGTGAAGCTCTGCATGTACAACTTGCAGATGAAGCCTATTGTATAGGACCGACATTATCAAAAGACAGCTACTTAAATGTGACAAATTTGATTAGTGTAGCAAAACTGACTGCGTGCGATGCGATACATCCTGGTTATGGATTTCTAGCAGAAAATGCAGATTTCGCTGAACTTTGCCGTGAATGTAATATTACCTTCGTAGGACCAAGTCCTGAAGCGATTACGAAAATGGGAACAAAGGATATTGCCAGAGAAACAATGAGAGAAGCTGGTGTACCCATTGTACCTGGATCTACTGGGATCATTAACGATATTGATGAGGCGCTTGAGCTTGTGGCAAGGATACAATATCCTGTAATTATTAAAGCAACCGCCGGCGGAGGCGGTAAAGGTATCCGTGTGGCAAAAAATGAACAGGAACTAGTTAAGGGTATTAATATTACCCAGCAGGAGGCTTTGACTGCCTTTGGTAATCCAGGAGTATACATAGAAAAGTATATTGAGGATTTCCGTCACGTTGAAATACAAGTTCTTGCAGATTCCTATGGAAACACCATCCACCTAGGAGAAAGAGACTGTTCTATTCAGCGCAGACTTCAAAAGCTTTTAGAAGAAACACCTTCACCAGCCTTAGATGGAGAAATTCGTGCTGAGATGGGAAATGCAGCAGTAAAAGCCGCAAAAGCAGTTGATTATTCAGGTGCTGGAACGGTAGAATTTATATATGACTACCGCAATCGTAAATTTTATTTCATGGAAATGAACACAAGAATACAGGTGGAGCACCCAGTTACCGAAATGGTCACAGGTATTGATCTAATTAAGGAGCAAATCCGAGTGGCTTCTGGAGAAAGATTAACGATAAATCAGCAGGATGTTACGTTTACGGGCTGGGCCATTGAGTGTCGTATCAATGCAGAGAACCCGGAAAAGAACTTCATGCCTTCAGCGGGAAAAATTAATATGTATCTGCCTCCAGGCGGCTTTGGTGTTCGAATTGATTCAGCTGCCTACCCAGGGTACACCATTCCACCTTATTATGATTCCATGATTGCGAAAGTCATCACATATGGTAATAGCAGGGAAGAAGCAATCTCACGAATGAAACGTGCGCTAAGCGAATTTGTGATTGAGGGTATTCATACCACTATTCCTTTCCATTTAAAATTGCTTGAGCATGAGAATTTCGTTGAGGGACAATTCAATACAAAGTTTCTTGAGTTACATGATGTGATGAAGTCTAGCTAAAATCTGGAGGTGTACTTTATGAGCGAGTATAATGTACTGGAAATGAATCAAGGAAACAGCGGGCATGGAAAAGTAGAAATTGCACCTGAAGTCATTGAAGTCATTGCGGGTATTGCTGCTTCCGAGGTCGAAGGAGTAGCGCAAATGCGCGGTAATTTCGCAACGGGTGTAGTGGAAAGATTGGGTAAGAAGAACCACGGTAAAGGTGTTAAAGTGGAACTATCAGAAGAAGGAATCACTGTAGATGTATACTGCTTAATGAAATTTGGTGTATCAATTCCTACAGTAGCAGGAAAAATACAAGATAACATCCGCCAAGCATTGCTAAACATGACCGCATTAGAGGCAGAGGCCGTAAACATACACGTAGTCGGAATCTCATTCGAAACCCAAAAACCAGAACCAGAAGTAGAAGAAGAGATTTAATAAATTTAATCAAGGCTGTGTTATAGAAAATTGTTGTTTTAATTAACTCGTTGATTGGAACGGAAGGCACGAAGACTCCTGCGGGAGGACGGGGCAGGGGAGACCCCGCAGGCGCTTAAGCGCCGAGGAGGCTCCCCGGACCGCCCGCGGAAAGCGAAGTGCCTGGAGTGGAAATCAACAGACAAACATAACACAGCCCGAACCAAAGGAGTAATTCCTTTGGTTTTTTTCTTTTTTAAGGTTATTAGTACACTGCTTCTAGGTAAAAATAAGTTCTTACAGTGCGAATCAGTTTTAGTTATGCTATTATCTTTTTATGTACAAAACTATATCATGCATTCGTTGTATGAAATTCGACAAAAATTAATTATTATCTCTAAAGGAGTTAAATGTATAATGAAGAGAAGAACAGCAAGGGAAAAGGCGTTACAAGCTCTTTTTCAAATTGATGTTAGTAACACAGAACCAGCTTCTGCGATAGAACATGTTCTGGAAGGTGAAGCTGGAGATGACTACTTAACAAAGCTAGTTTTAGGAGTAGTGGAACAAAAAGATGAAATTGATCCGTTAATCAAAGAGAATCTTGAAAAATGGACGATGGACCGTTTAGCAACGGTTGATAGGAATTTATTAAGGATTGCGATTTACGAGTTATTATATTTCCGCAATGAAATCCCTGAAAATGTTATTTTAGATGAAGCGATTGAAATAGCAAAAATATACGGGGATGAACAATCTAGCCGTTTTATTAATGGAGTCCTGTCGAAGGTAAAAGAAAAACTATAATCAAGACATCTTACTTTGAAATAGGGGGAAATACGCATGGTAGCAACTATTATTGATGGAAAAGAAATAGCAGCAAAAAAAAAGGTGGAAATTGCATCTGAGGTCCAAAAGCTGAAGGAATTAGGGATTACACCAGGACTTGCTGTTATCCTTGTTGGCAATAATCATGCATCAAGAACATATGTAACGAATAAAGAAAAAACTTGTCGAGACCTAGGTATGCACTCAGTGTTGATTGAATTACCAGAAATGGCTACCCAGGAAGAATTACTGACAAAAATAGAGGAACTAAATGGAGACCCGGCTATCCATGGCATTTTGGTACAGCTTCCGCTTCCAAAGCATATTGATGAAACAAGAGTTATTGAATCCATCTCTCCTTTAAAGGATGTAGACGGATTTCATCCGATAAACATTGGTAGAATGATGACAGGTCAGGATGCATTCCTTCCATGTACCCCTTATGGAATCATGGTACTTTTAGAAGAAATGGATATTTCGGTAGCCGGTAAACATGTTGTCGTGGTGGGGAGAAGTAATATCGTTGGAAAACCTGTAGGACAGTTGTTTCTTAATCAACATGCAACTGTAACTTATTGTCATTCAAAAACAATCGATTTACAGTACCATACATCGCAAGCAGATATTCTTGTTGCTGCAGTGGGTATAGCCAACTTTATTAAAGCTGAACACGTAAAAGAAGGTGCAGTGGTTATTGATGTAGGGATCAACCGGAATGAAGCGGGTAAGCTATGCGGTGATGTTGCGTTTGATGAAGTAAGTCAGAAGGCAGGTTATATTACCCCTGTACCAAAGGGAGTAGGTCCGATGACCATTACTATGCTCATGTATAACACTCTTAAATCAGCAAAAAATACGCTGCGGTTCTAAAAAGGAGTTCGTTATGCAGGAAAAAAAGTATTTAACTGTGCTGGCATTAACAAAATACATAAAAAGAAAATTTGACGCAGACCCTCATTTGCAGGATGTAAATGTACGAGGCGAAATCTCAAACTTTAAACAGCATTCTAGCGGACATATGTATTTTACGTTAAAGGATGAAAAAGCACGTATTCTTGCAGTGATGTTCTCAAGTCAATCACGTACCATGAAGTTTTTACCGGAAAACGGAATGAAGGTGGTTGTAAAAGGGGATGTCTCGGTCTATGAACCAAGTGGTCAATATCAAATGTATATTAAAGAAATGCAGCCAGACGGAATCGGGGAATTGTTTTTAGCCTACGAGCAGTTAAGAAAAAGACTTGAAGCAGAAGGCCTATTTTCTATAGAACAAAAAAAGCCCATTCCGAGCTATCCGAAAACGGTAGGAGTCATAACGTCACCAACAGGAGCGGCAATAAGGGATATTATCACAACTATTAAAAGACGGTATCCGATAACGAATATCCTTGTTTTACCGGCACTTGTACAGGGTGAGAATGCAGCAGCTTCTATAGCACGGGCTATTGAAAAAGCAAACAAAATGAATGAGATCGATGTACTTAT
Source organism: Neobacillus sp. NPDC093182 (assembly GCF_044754045.1). NCBI lineage: Bacteria > Bacillati > Bacillota > Bacilli > Caryophanales > Bacillaceae > Neobacillus > Neobacillus sp. NPDC093182. Next base: position 396,569 of record NZ_JBIVOI010000001.1, on the reverse strand, counting down.
TGTGGGGCGTGGAGGCGGCTCGATTGAGGAATTATGGGCCTTTAATGAGGAGATAGTAGCTAAAGCGATTAATCACTCAGATATCCCAATCATTTCTGCAGTAGGCCATGAAACAGATTTTACAATTGCTGATTTTGTGGCAGACATGCGTGCTCCAACACCAACTGCGGCGGCCGAGCTAGCCGTCCCTCATATTGATGAACTAATGGAAAGACTGCTTCAGCGGAAAACCCGGATGCTTCAATCCATGAACAGTAGATATCGATATGAAAAACAACGGTTAGAGCGTGCACAAAAATCCTATGCATTTCGTTACCCGCAGCGTCTATACGAACAAAAGCTCGAACAGGTGGATAAATTAACAGAATCACTTGTACGTGGTGCTGCTAGACTAACTGACCTAAAAAAGTCTCAGCACGAAACGATTCATAACCGACTCATTCGTAACCATCCAAAAGTAGCAGTACGAGATGCAGAAATTAGATTTGAACGTTCAAAAAAAGATATACAACGGGCAATGGGACAAATCTTCTTGAAGAAACAAACTGAATTCGAAAGAATCCTCGCAACACTTCAAGCCTTAAGCCCTTTAAAAATAATGGAACGAGGATTCAGTCTCGTTTATTCTGAAGACAATGTATTAATAAAAAGTGTTAAACAAGTAAAAGAGAACGAACCACTACAAATTCAATTAACAGATGGCAGCCTTCTCTGCAATGTACAGAACATAAAGGAGAGCGAAAACCGTGAGTAATGAACAAAAGATTTCCTTTGAGGAAGCAATGAATAAGCTCGAGCAAATTGTGGATAAGCTTGAAGAAGGGGATGTCCCACTCGAAGCTGCCATTGCCTTTTATAAAGAGGGGATGGAGCTGTCAAAGCTTTGTCATGATAAGCTAAAAAGTGTTGAAGAACAATTAACACAGATTATTACGGAGGACGGACGTAAACAAAACTTTACGATTGAAGAGGAGGAATAGGCTTGACTGCTAAAGTTCTAGATGCCTTTACACAAGAACATAAACAACTGCTTGAATCAGAGCTTCGAACCTTGGTGGAAAAGCTGAATGCACCTCCTATTATTAAAGAAGCGATGCATTATTCTCTTGAAGCAGGCGGAAAAAGAATCCGTCCCTTACTGGTATTTGCAACCCTTGCCGCCTTCGAAAAAGATCCAAAAATCGGACTCCTGGCAGCCGCTGCAATTGAAATGATTCATACATATTCCTTAATCCATGATGATTTGCCGAGTATGGATAATGATGATCTTAGAAGAGGCAAGCCTACGAATCATAAAGTGTTTGGAGATGCCATCGCCATTTTAGCGGGAGATGCATTATTGACCTACAGCTTTCAGGTAATTGGACAAACTCCTGACGAATTTGCTTCTAGTGAAACCAAACTACAATTGGTAATGGAGATGGCCAAAGCTGCCGGCAGTGAAGGAATGGTGGGCGGTCAGGTTGCAGATATGGAAGGAGAGGGAAAAACTTTATCCATTGAAGAGCTTGAGTATATCCACACTCATAAAACAGGTAAGCTATTAAAATTTAGCGTCATAGCAGGAGCATTGCTGGGCGGGGCAAATCAAACTCAACTAGAAAACCTATCTGCATTTGCCCATCATCTAGGGCTTGCTTTTCAAATACAGGACGACATTCTCGACTTAGAAGGAAATCAAGAGGTACTAGGTAAACCTGTCGGAAGTGATTCAAGTAACGAGAAAAGCACCTATCCACAGCTCTTGTCCATGAAAGGTGCCAAGAAAGCATTAAGACAGCAATTGGATCTTTCTAAACAATACTTAGAAAAGACAGGACTTAACATACATTTACTTAAAGAAATCGCTGACCTGATAGCTACAAGGGACCACTAAATAACAGGTATTTGAACAACAACGTAATTGTGTTATAATTGTTGTCAATGTAAAAAACGTTGTCAATGCCGTTACCACTTTTTTGTGTTAGCGGCTATTTTTTACTATATGATGTACGGAAAGAAAAAGTATGAAAGTGAGTGGTCCAAACATGGATCTGTTATCAATAAAAGACCCTTCCTTTTTAAAAGGGATGTCAAATCAAGAATTGGAGGTTTTAAGTCAAGAGATACGCCAATTCTTGATTGAAAAGCTGTCTGTTACTGGAGGCCATATTGGACCGAACTTAGGTGTTGTCGAATTAACCATTGCCTTACATAAATGTTTTGACAGCCCCAAAGATAAATTTATTTGGGATGTAGGACATCAGTCCTATGTTCATAAAATTCTTACAGGCAGGGCTTGCGAATTTGACACATTGCGTCAATTTAAAGGACTTTGCGGCTTCCCAAAAAGAAATGAAAGCGAGCACGATGTTTGGGAAACAGGACACAGTTCAACTTCCCTTTCAGCTGCAATGGGAATGGTCATAGCTAGAGACTTGAAAAAAGAGAGTTCCTTTGTTGTACCAATCATTGGCGATGGTGCGTTAACAGGGGGAATGGCATTAGAAGCTTTAAACCATATAGGCCATGAAAAAAAGAACATGATTGTTATTTTGAACGACAATGAAATGTCGATTGCACCAAATGTTGGTGCTCTTCATAATATCCTTGGCCAATTACGTACTGCTGGTAAATATCAGTGGGTCAAAGATGAATTAGAATTGTTCTTGAAAAAGGTACCGGCTGTTGGAGGGAAACTGGCAGCAACTGCGGAACGAGTGAAAGACAGTCTAAAATATTTATTTGTATCTGGCATGTTTTTTGAGGAATTGGGTTTCACTTATTTAGGTCCTGTTGATGGACATGATTTTGAAGCTTTATTTGAAAATTTTAGATATGCTAAAAAAACGGAAGGACCGGTCCTTCTTCATGTTATCACGAAAAAAGGGAAAGGTTTTCATCCTGCTGAAAGTGATACAAAAGGTACCTGGCATGGTACAGGACCTTATAAAATGGATACAGGTGCTTTTGTCAAACCGGATAAGACACCACCCGCCTGGAGCAGCTTAGTAAGTGAAACAGTTCGCAAGCTGGCTCGTGAAGATGAGCGTATTGTGGCGATAACCCCTGCTATGCCAGTTGGGTCAAAGCTAGAGGGCTTTGCTAGTGAGTTTCCGGAGAGAATGTATGATGTTGGAATTGCGGAACAGCATGCAGCTACCGTTGCAGCTGGATTGGCAACCCAAAATATGAAACCTTTTTTAGCGATATATTCAACCTTTCTGCAACGAGCTTATGACCAGGTTGTTCATGATATCTGCCGTCAAAATTTAAATGTATTTATTGGAATCGATCGAGCTGGATTAGTAGGTGCAGATGGTGAAACGCATCAGGGCGTGTTCGATATTGCTTTTTTAAGACATGTTCCTAATATTGTTTTAATGATGCCTAAGGATGAAAATGAAGGCCAGCACATGGTCTATACTGCGATGAATTATAATGATGGTCCAATTGCGATGAGATTTCCAAGAGGTAATGGTTTGGGTGTACCAATGGATGAAACATTTAAGAGCATTCCAATTGGTACATGGGAGGTTTTGAAGGATGGCGAGGACGCGGCAATCTTAACTTTTGGTACAACAATACAGATGGCTCTTGAAGCGGCAGAAACGCTTGAGAAACAAGGGATCTCGGTAAAAGTTGTAAACGCGCGCTTCATCAAGCCTTTAGATGAAAAAATGCTCAATGAGTTACTCTCAAATAATATCCCTATCCTAACCATTGAAGAAGCGGTCCTGCAGGGCGGCTTTGGAAGTTTTGTTCTAGAATATGCGCATGAAAAAGGATATTACCATCAAGCAATCGACCGAATGGGGATACCTGACCAATTTATCGAACATGGTGATGTAGAATCACTTCTAGAAGAAATTGGAATGACTACGTCAGAGGTTGTAAAAAGAATGACCATACTTGCACGAAAAAAACAACAAAGGGCATAACCATGAAGAATAAAGAACGATTAGATGTATTATTAGTTGAAAGAGGATTAGCAGAAACAAGAGAAAAAGCAAAACGTTCGATCATGGCGGGACTCGTTTATACGAATGAAGAACGGTTAGATAAGCCTGGCGAGAAAGTAAAAGTAGATATCCCTCTAATGATAAAGGGAAATGTGCTTCCTTACGTCAGTCGAGGCGGTCTTAAACTGGAAAAGGCATTAAAAGTATTTGATGTCACAGTTAAAGATAAAATTATGCTCGATATTGGTGCTTCAACAGGAGGCTTTACTGACTGTGCCCTGCAGAATGGTGCTAAAATGTCCTATGCTTTGGATGTAGGCTATAATCAGCTTGCCTGGAAGCTGCGGCAGGATGAACGAGTAGTGGTAATGGAAAGAACCAACTTTCGCTACGTAACGCCGAAAGATCTAGCAGGGGAAATGCCTAATTTTGCCACGATAGATGTCTCTTTTATTTCATTAAAATTAATATTACCTGTCTTAAAAACCCTGCTTGTACCTGGCAGTGATATTGTGGCACTTGTTAAGCCTCAATTTGAAGCAGGTCGTGAGCAAGTTGGGAAAAAAGGTATTGTACGGGATGAAAAAGTACATTTACAAGTTGTTAATAAAATTGTAGATTTTGCACTTGAGCAACGATTTAATGCGGTTAATTTATCCTTTTCTCCGATTACCGGAGGCGATGGAAATATTGAGTTTCTCCTTCACCTTAAATGGATGGGAGAGCAAGACGCTGGTCAAAATCAGCTTCCTGCCGAACCGGCACAAATTGTGAGAGACGCTCATCAGGAATTTAAATCTAAACAAGATGTGGAAGGATAAGCTTATGCTTTTCCTTCCTTTTTAATTTGGACGTTTTTTAGCAAAATAATAATTGTACTTCCTTGGCAAAATGGGCTAACATATTGGTAGAAGCGACATTTTTGTACAAAATACCTAAATGTTTTGATGATTATGGGGTGAATGGATTGAATAAGGGTCAACGTCATATAAAAATTAGAGAAATTATCACTGCTAATGATATTGAAACACAAGATGAATTGGTTGATGAATTAAAAAGCGCTGGGTTTAATGTGACTCAAGCAACAGTTTCTCGAGACATTAAAGAACTGCATCTCGTTAAAGTTCCGTTGTTAGATGGGCGATACAAATATAGCCTTCCAGCTGATCAACGGTTTAATCCATTACAAAAATTAAAGAGATCTTTAATGGATGCCTTTGTTCGCATAGATTCCGCAGGTCATTTATTGGTAATGAAATGTCTGCCTGGTAACGCTATGGCTATTGGGGCTTTGTTAGATAACCTTGATTGGGAAGAAGTGCTGGGAACCATCTGTGGTGACGATACTATTTTAATCATTTGTCGTACTCCAGAAGATACAGAGACAATCACTAACCGGTTCCTTGACATGCTTTAAATAGGGGGAGTATACCTTGTTATCAGAATTATCGATTAAGAACTTTGCGATCATTGAGGCCCTTTCCATTTCTTTTGACAAAGGGCTGACCGTTTTAACAGGAGAAACAGGTGCAGGGAAATCGATTATTATTGACGCTATCCACCTGCTCGTCGGCGGCAGAGGTTCCGCTGAGTTTGTCAGACATGGAGAGGAAAAAGCTGAAATTGAAGGTCTTTTTCAAATTGATGAGCACCATCCTTGTCATTCAAAGGCTTTTGAGTTTGGAATAGAAATTGAAGAAGGAATGGTTATTCTACGAAGAGATATCTCACGTTCAGGCAAAAGTGTTTGTAGAATCAATGGGAAGCTAGTGACCATATCGACTCTTCGCGAAGTAGGTTCAACCCTAGTGGATATACATAGCCAGCACGAACATCAAGATTTAATGGATGAGAGCAGGCATTTACTATTACTTGACCAATATGGGTTTGAAGAAATTTCTCAGTCACAAACAGAATACCAGGAAGTGTTTCACCGCTATGAACAAACGTCCCAGAAGTTGAAATCGCTAAGTGAAAATGAGCAAAAAACAGCGCATCGCCTCGATCTCATTCAATTTCAATTTGATGAAATTCAAAATGCAAAATTAAAGCTTAAAGAAGATGAACAACTTTTTGAAGAAAAAAGAAAACTTGCGAATTTTGAGCGTGTATTCGAGGCGGTCCAATCTAGTTATAATGCTCTGACAGGAGAACAGAAGGGGCTGGATTGGATTAGTATGGTAATGGGTCAGCTTGAAGATGCTGCTGCGTTGGATTCCTCTTATAAAGAAATATATGAATTGGTTATGAACAGCTTTTATCAATTAGAAGATGCTTCCCGTACATTAAGAAATGAACTAGACGGATTAGAATATGACCCGCAGCGATTAAATGAAATTGAAGAACGGTTAAATGAAATTAATCAATTGAAGCGGAAGTATGGAAAAACGATTGAAGAAATATTAGAATACGCCGCTAAAATCGAAGAAGAAATCGAAACATTACAAAATAAAGAAACACATATAGGTCAATTAGAGAAGCAATTAACATCGATTAAAAAGGACTTAATCCTTGAGGCTAAGCAGTTAACCGAACTCCGGAAACGCTGGGCAGATAAGCTGACTAACTTAATACATAATGAGTTAAAAGAACTATACATGGCAAAAACCGTGTTCGAAATTCGGTTTGAATCGATTTTACCTCATTTTTCAAAAAATGGAGTTGACCATGTGGAGTTCTATATTTCCACCAATCCTGGTGAGCCATTAAAGCCATTATCTAAGATTGCTTCCGGCGGGGAGTTATCAAGAATTATGCTGGCACTGAAGAGTATTTTTTCAAAACACCAAGGTGTTACCTCCATTATTTTTGATGAGGTGGATACAGGAGTAAGCGGCAGAGTGGCTCAGTCGATAGCTGAAAAAATTTATAATGTGGCGGTTGATTCGCAGGTATTATGTATTTCTCATTTACCACAAGTGGCAGCAATGGCAGATACTCATCTTTTTATTTCTAAGGTAACTGAAGGCGGACGGACAAAAACTTCGGTAAGTCCACTTAGTATCGAAGAGAAAATAAAGGAAATTGGCCGCATGATTTCAGGTGCTGAAATTACGGATCTAACGAAGAAACATGCAGAAGAATTGTTATTTTTAGCTTCAGAAAATAAAAAAATTGAAAAGCTTCCCAATTAGGGGAGCTTTTTTATGTTGTATCAGGTTATAAATGGCGCTGATGCAGGCAAAATTAAAGATGTAGCCATTTCGATATAGTGTGAAACAGAAGCGAGGAGAGTGAAGATTTTGAAGTTAGAAATAATTAGAAAGATCATTGGTGGAATTCTCCTTGTTTCATTAATCAGCGTTTTGTTTTTTCAGCCATTACAGAAATACCTTGATATACCAAAGACCATTACAGTCTTTGAAGGACAAGATTATACTTTCCAAAAGGCTGTACCGGTATCAGCCTCATTAGTATCTCACAATCCAACTATCACACTTGAACAAAATCAAAACCAAGTTTCCCTAACAGCCAGCGAAAACGGCAAAGATGAAATGTTATTAGAATTTGCAGGAATTCCCGTAAAAAAGGTCGATGTAAATGTCTTAAAGGATTTCAGAGTCCAGCCAGGAGGGCAGTCCATTGGTGTTAAATTAAATACGGTTGGCGTATTGGTCGTAGGTCACCATTTAGTTAATACCGAAGATGGAAAAAAATCACCTGGTGAAATTGCTGGAATAAAAATTGGTGATATCATTACCGAAATCAATGGAAACAAAATTGAAAAAATGACAGACGTAGCTCCCTTTGTACAAAATGCAGGACAAAGCGGGCAAGCATTAGATATGGTTATTAGCAGGGAAAGCGGTAAGTTCACAACGAAACTTACTCCACTAAAAGATAAGGGAGAAAACTCGTACAAGCTTGGATTATATATTCGTGATTCAGCAGCGGGTATTGGAACCATGACTTTTGTTCATCCGCAAACAAAAAAATATGGTGCCTTAGGGCATGTAATATCGGATATGGACACGAAGAAGCCGATTGTTGTTGAAGATGGTCAAATCGTTCGTTCAACTGTTACCTCTATTGAAAAAGGAAGTAATGGTGATCCAGGTGAAAAGCTTGCACGTTTCTCTTCAGATCGTGAAATTGTCGGAAACATCACAAAAAATAGTCCATTTGGCATATTTGGAGTGTTAAATAAAGATTTAAAGAACGGTGTTATGGATAAACCGCTGCCAATTGCCCTTTCTCACCAAGTAAAAGAAGGGCCGGCGAAAATTTTAACAGTTGTTAATGATGACAAGGTTGAAGAATTTGAAATTGAAATTGTCAGCACGATCCCGCAGAAATTTCCAGCAACCAAAGGCATGGTATTAAAAGTTACCGACCCAAGGCTTTTAGAAAAAACTGGAGGCATCGTTCAAGGTATGAGCGGAAGTCCTATTATCCAGGATGGAAAGCTGATTGGCGCCGTAACGCATGTCTTTGTCAATGATCCAACCTCTGGTTATGGTGTACACATTGAATGGATGTTAAGTGAAGCAGGAATTAACATATATGAAAAACCGCAGGAAAAGGCAAGTTAAAACGAAAAGCGAAAGCCCCTAGGCGCTGTAGCTAGACAATAAATAAGAGTAAAAACAAAATAGGCGATTTCGCCTATTTTGTTTTACATAATATTCGACAATAAAATGGAATAAAAAGGCATATATGCGAATTAAGTCGAAATTTAAAGGAAAATAAAGAAAAGATAAGATTTTATCACTATTTTAAGAAATATTAAAAAAACTAGAGGAATTTTAGTTGCATTGTCGAATTTCTAATTTAGAATAGAATTAAGAGAATAAAGATAAATGATATAGAGATATGACCATTTGGATTTGAGGAGGATATAAAGGTGAAAAAGATTAAAGTATGTGTCGTTGACGACAATAGGGAATTAGTGGGGTTATTAGAGGACTATATTTCGTCCCAGGATGATATGGAGATTGCAGGTATCGCTCATAATGGTCAGGATTGTTTAGAACTACTTGAATCAACGGATACGGATGTACTCGTTTTAGATATTATTATGCCTCATCTTGATGGATTAGCTGTGCTAGAACGCTTAAGAGAGTTGAAAAAAGGCGCTATTCCAAACGTTATTATGTTGACTGCATTTGGTCAAGAAGACGTGACAAAGAAGGCTGTAGAGCTTGGAGCTTCCTATTTTATTTTAAAGCCGTTTGATATGGAGAATTTAGGAAATCATATCCGTCAGGTTAGTGGTAAAAGCAGTCAGGTTAGCCGCAAGGTTCCTACAGGAAATTACCGGTCACATACTGAACACAAACCAAGAAATCTAGACGCCAGCATTACAAGCATTATTCATGAAATTGGTGTTCCTGCGCATATTAAGGGATATTTATACTTACGTGAGGCCATTTCGATGGTATACAATGACATTGAACTACTGGGATCTATTACGAAGGTATTATACCCTGATATCGCGAAGAAATATAATACCACAGCCAGCCGGGTGGAACGTGCTATCCGTCATGCAATTGAGGTAGCATGGAGCCGTGGAAATATCGATTCCATTTCCTCTTTATTCGGGTACACCGTAAGCATGTCTAAGGCGAAACCAACTAACTCAGAGTTTATTGCTATGGTTGCGGACAAACTGCGTTTAGAGCATAAGGCCTCTTGAAGAGATCAATAATAGGAAAGAAAAAGCCTTCATTTTCAAAATGAGGGCTTTTTCCGTGGATTACAATTATTTTTTTTCCTTTTCAAGTTCCATTAATTTTTGAATAAGTATATGTTGAGGCATATGCATAAGTTGTTCTAACGGAACATTCAATTTTTCGGCAAGCTTAACAGCTGTTTCAGGCGATAATTGTAAAGGTTTCATTGAAGTTCATACCTCCATTCTTTAGTTAGGAAGTGAAAAAATGACACAAATTTTTGCTCATCGAGGTTATTCTGCACTCTTTGCAGAAAATACTATGAGTGCATTTATAGCAGCAGAAAAGGCAAATGCAGACGGTTTAGAGCTCGATGTCCAATTAACCAAAGATGGTGAAGTGGTGGTTATTCATGATGAAAAAGTTGACCGGACAACAAGTGGTTCTGGCTTTGTAAAAAATTTTACTTTTAATGAGATACGAAAGTTCAATGCCAATAAAAAAGGTGTGAAAAAAGAACCAATCCCGTCTTTAATTGAGGTTCTTGAATGGATGCAATCCAATCAATTAGTTTGTAACATAGAATTAAAAAATAACCTATTACCATATGAAGGCATGGAAGAAAAGGTCATTAGGCTTGTTCGAAAATATAATTTAATGGATCGGATTATCATTTCTTCTTTTAATCATTACAGTATCGTCCTATGTTATCGGACAGCACCCGAAATCGAGACAGCACCACTATTTAATGAGCGAATTTATATGCCATGGGTTTATGCACAATCCATCCGCGCAAACGGAATTCATCCGAAGCTGGCGTCGATATCAGATGAAATTATCAAAGGTGCAATGGAAAATGGAATAGCAGTTAGACCATACACTGTCAATAAAGAGGCAGACATGAACAGGCTTTTAAAAATTAACTGTACAGCGTTTATCACAGACGATCCGGTAAAGGCATTAAAAATTAAAAACCAATTTGAAAAGAGACCGTAAATGGCCTCTTTTATTTTTTTGTGTTTGAAAACCTCGATTGTACTTTATTTCTCTTTCTGTCACGATGAAAAATGAATCCCGCGACAAAACCTAAACCACCAATGAATAGAATCAGGCCTAATAGAAATTGGAGCCATAAAAAAGGGATTGGGCTTTGCAGAATCCCAAATGTCATATCGCGCATTAATTTAATCCCATAGCCGGCTAAAAAACCAGGAATAACCAATATAAGTAGAGCAATAATCCGCCTCATAATTAAATCCTTCCAATTGTTAGATAAGTCATAAGAATTATACCTTCAAAAGAAATATTAGTACAAGGATATAATTTGTCAAGGTAAGTAAAAAAATATAGAATAGATAATGAAAAATATTGCATGTTTTCGATTATGTTGGTGTGAAAAAGTTTTCTTTTTCAAATATAATAAAGGGGCGAAAAAATGCAAAATGTTATGATTGTTGGTGCCGGTAAGGGTGGTACAGCGATCCTTAAATTACTCAACGAAACAGAAGTTTTGAATGTTCAGGTTGTGATTGATAAAAACCTTGATGCGCCAGGGATTATATTGGCACAAAGTGAGGGGATTACGACCGGGACAGATTGGAAGCCTTATATAAACGAACAGATTGATATCATCATTGAGGTAACCGGGAATGAACGTGTTTTTCAAGAGTTAAGGAGCACGAAGGACAAGAAAACGGTTTTAATTCCTGGCAGTGTTGCCTTTCTTTTAGCAAAGCTTTTAGAAGAAAAGGAAGAATTAATCGTTAAGCACCAGAATGCCTCGTATCAACAAGAACTAATTTTTAATGCAGCCAATGATGGGATGCTGGTAATAGATTCTAAGGGGATAGTGATTTTATTTAATCGACGAGCAGAAGAAATGACCGGTGTAAAACGGGACCAAGCGATTGGGAAAAATGTTGTTGAAGTCATTCCTGAAAGTAGACTTCCTTTAATTCTTGAAACGAGAAGAATAGAGAAAAATCAAGAAATGAATTTGGGGAACGGGCGAAAAATTATCACAACCCGCATTCCCATCATTGAAGAGAATGGAACTTTAATTGGTGCATTTGCAGTTTTTAAAGATATCACAGAAGTAGTGAATCTTGCTGAGGAAATCACCGATTTAAAAGAAATTCAAACCATGCTCCAGGCCATTATCCACTCCAGTGATGATGCGATTTCGGTAGTAGATGAAACCGGAAGGGGTCTTCTGATAAATCCGGCGTATACCCGTCTAACCGGCCTTACACAAGAACAAGTGATTGGTCACCCAGCAACAGCAGATATATCCGAAGGCGATAGTATGCATATGAAGGTTCTTCAAACAAGAAGAGCAGTCCGTGGGGTCCCAATGCGGGTAGGAGCTAATAAGCGGGAAGTCATTGTTAATGTCGCGCCGATTATTGTAAAAGGGAAACTAAAAGGCAGTGTTGGCGTTATTCATGATATGTCAGAAATTAAATCTTTAAACCGGGAATTGAATCGCGCACGTCAAATCATCCGCACGCTTGAAGCGAAGTATACCTTTGAGGATATTATCGGCAGTTCTGAGGAAATGAAGCTTGCAATTGAGCAGGCTAAGCTTGGTGCTAAAACGCCGGCAACGGTCCTTTTACGAGGTGAATCAGGTACAGGGAAAGAATTGTTTGCCCATGCTATACATAATGCAAGTGATCGAAAATACAACAAATTTATACGTGTGAATTGCGCAGCTATATCAGAGACCCTTCTAGAAAGTGAATTATTTGGTTATGAAGAAGGAGCGTTTTCAGGGGCAAAAAGAGGGGGAAAAAGGGGCTTTTTCGAAGAAGCAAATAACGGAAGTATTTTCCTTGATGAAATAGGTGAACTTTCAGCTAATACTCAGGCGAAATTACTAAGAGTTTTGCAAGAAAATGAAATCATCCGAGTAGGCGGCACAAAACCCGTTCCGATAAATGTTAGAATCATTGCCGCAACCCATGTGAACCTTGAAAAAGGAATTGCGAAAGGTTCTTTTAGGGAAGACTTATACTATCGTTTAAATCGTATGCCAATACATATACCGCCGCTTCGGAATCGAAAAGAAGAGATTCCTGTATTGTGTGAAAGGCTTATCCAAAAAATAAATCGTGATTACGGCAGAAATGTGGAGGGTGCTGCCCAGGCGGCACTCTTGAAATTAATGAATTATGATTGGCCGGGGAATGTACGGGAACTAGAGAATATTCTTGGCCGGGCAATGATTTTTATGAATTACAATGAAACATTCATTAATATACATCACCTTCCCGAATTAAGGCCTAAAAAGCCGGGAACTGAACTACAAGTATCCGACAATAGCGAATCAATCCAGCAGGATCGTTCTTTAACTGCAATGGTTGAAGATTATGAATCCGAAATCATCCAACAAACGCTTCAACGTTTTAATGGTAATAAGACGGCCGCTGCTAAAGCCCTCGGTTTGTCCGTTAGAAATCTTTATTATAAGTTAGAAAAATACAAACTTGAAAATAATAGCATGCAATAAATTTCATAGTATGAAAATAGTTGCACTATCTACTCTGCGTTATAAAGCGTTTTCATAGGATTTAACTTGGCACGGATTTTGCATATTACATTTATGGAGTTGGAGTTGAAGAGAGAAAGGGTTGATGACAACTTGATGCTTGAATCACTAATAAACAAAGCAGCCCAACAGGAAAATATCACGGTAGCTGTTGCAGCGGCAGAAGATGAAGAAGTCATAGAAGCAGTTGTCGAGGCATTAAACCGAAATCTTGCCAATTTTATATTATTTGGTGATAATGAAAAAATTACTACGATCTTGGATGTGAAACACAAAGACCAACAAAAAAGTAATAAAAGTCTGACTGTTGTTCATGCTGATTCCAATACCATGGCTGCAGAACTGGCGGTTAGGGCTGTATCGACTAAGGAAGCAACTGTGTTAATGAAAGGAAATATCCCTACGAGCGTTCTTTTAAAAGCAGTATTAAATAAAGAATATGGTTTAAGAACAGGAAATATTCTATCACATGTAGCTGTGTTTGAGATTCCAGGTTACAACCGGTTTACCATCATTACCGATGCAGGGATGAATATTGCTCCAGATTTAGAGGAAAAAGCGCAAATGATAAGAAATGCTGCAACCCTGGCAAAAGCGATTGGAATAGAATATCCTAAAGTTGCTCCTATAGCCGCCGTTGAAGTGGTAAATCCAGCTATGCAAGCGACTATTGATGCAGCTGCATTAACGATTATGAATAAAAGAGGGCAAATTACCGGCTGTATTGTAGATGGTCCATTAGCATTGGATAATGCCGTTTCTGCTTTAGCTGCTGAACACAAAGGGATTCATAGTGAAGTAGCGGGAAGAGCTGATATTTTATTAGTTCCCGCCATTGAGGCTGGAAATGTCTTATATAAGTCATTAATTTATTTTGCAAAAGCAAAAGTAGGGGCTGTCATTGCCGGGGCGAAGGCTCCTATTGTATTGACCTCTAGAGCTGATTCTGCGGAAAGTAAGCTATATTCACTAGCACTCGCTATCTGCTCTGTTACCAAATAGATTTTTTAACTTAAGGGAGGATTTTTAACATGGAAATTTTCAAGTACTTAGAACAATACGATTACGAGCAAGTTGTATTTTGCCAGGATAAACAATCTGGATTAAAAGCAATTATTGCTATACATGATACAACATTAGGTCCGGCTCTAGGCGGTACCCGTATGTGGACATATGAATCAGAAGAAGCAGCCATCATTGATGCATTACGTTTAGCAAAAGGGATGACGTATAAAAACGCAGCAGCAGGGCTAAATCTTGGCGGTGGTAAAACTGTTATTATCGGTGACCCTCGCAAGGATAAAAATGAAGAAATGTTCCGTGCTTTCGGCCGCTATATTCAAGGGTTAAATGGAAGATATATTACTGCGGAAGATGTTGGAACAACCGTAGCAGATATGGATTTAATTCATGAAGAAACAGACTATGTCACTGGTATTTCACCAGCATTCGGTTCTTCTGGCAATCCTTCACCTGTTACTGCTTATGGTGTTTATCGCGGGATGAAAGCCGCTGCTAAAGCAGCCTTTGGTTCTGACTCTCTTGAAGGAAAAGTGATAGCAATTCAAGGTGTTGGTAACGTTGCTTATAATCTTTGCCGTCATCTTCACGAAGAAGGGGCCCAATTAATCGTAACCGATATTAATAAAGAAGCTGTCCAGCGTGCAGTTGAAGAATTTGGAGCACGTGCTGTAGATCCAAATGAAATCTATAGTGTGGAATGTGATATTTATGCTCCATGCGCACTTGGTGCAACGGTAAATGACGATACCATTCCACAGTTAAAAGCAAAAGTAATTGCTGGAGCAGCCAATAACCAGTTAAAGGATACTCGCCATGGTGATCTCATTCATGAAATGGGTATTATTTATGCTCCTGACTATGTTCTAAATGCTGGGGGCGTTATCAATGTAGCAGATGAGCTATATGGCTATAACCGTGATCGTGCCTTGAAGAAAGTCGAGACCATCTATGCAAATATTGAAAAAGTTATTGAAATTTCTAAACGTGATGGTATTCCTACCTATTTAGCAGCAGATCGTATGGCAGAGGAAAGAATTGAAAGAATGCGTAATTCCCGCAGTCAATTCCTTCAAAATGGTCATCATATTTTAAGCCGTCGTTAAAAAAAGCGGAAAGGGCAGAGCGCTGAATGAATAATTCAGCGTCTTTTCCCCTTTACTAAATGTCAAATGTAAAAAAATGGGGGTCAAATACGTTGCCTGATACTAAATATCGAATACTCGTCATCAATCCAGGTTCCACTTCCACTAAGATCGGGGTCTTCGATAATGAAGTTTCCATTTTTGAAAAAACAATCCGTCATGATTCAGAAGTGATTAATTCATTTGATAATATTATTGATCAATATGAATTTAGAAAAAATACAATCCTGGAAACACTGGATAATGCCGGGATTAATATATCGAAGCTGAGTGCAGTTTGTGGACGCGGCGGTTTGCTTCGTCCAATCGAAGGCGGCACCTATGCTGTCAATAACACTATGCTTGAGGATTTGCGGACTGGTTTTGCGGGTCAGCATGCTTCAAATCTAGGTGGTATTATTGCCTTCGAAATTGCTTCTGGTTTAAATATTCCTTCCTTTATTGTCGACCCCGTTGTTGTGGATGAACTAGAACCCATTGCAAGAATCTCTGGTTTTTCCTTAATTGAGCGGGTAAGTATTTTTCATGCTCTTAATCAAAAAGCTGTTGCACGAAGAGTTGCAAAAGAATTAGGTAAGAAATATACCGAATTAAACCTTATTGTTACCCATATGGGAGGCGGCATTACCGTTGGGGTACATAAGCAAGGCAAAGTCATTGATGTAAACAATGGCCTCCATGGTGATGGTCCTTTTAGCCCGGAACGTGCTGGAACTGTTCCAGCAGGAGATTTAGTTGCGCTATGCTATTCAGGTCAGTACTACCGTGATGAAATAATGAAGAAACTTGTAGGTCAAGGGGGGCTTGTTGGCTACCTTGGAACCAACGATGCTGTTGAAGTTGAAAAAAGAATTCAGGCTGGCGATGAACAGGCGTCTCTGATTTACGAAGCAATGGCTTACCAAGTCGCAAAGGAAATAGGAGCAGCCAGTGCAGTATTAGCAGGAAAAGTGGATGCCATTGTGTTAACTGGCGGTCTCGCGTATGGTAAAGGATTTGTGAAATCCATCACCGATAGGATTAATTGGATCGCAGATACCATTGTCCATCCAGGTGAAAATGAACTTCAAGCATTAGCTGAAGGTGCACTAAGAGTTTTGCGTGGAGAGGAAAAGGTAAAAGAGTATCCTGGTACATTCAAAACAGCAAAAATTTAACGATTTGGGGAGGAAATACAGTGTCACAAGAATACGATTTAGTCATTCTTGGCGGTGGAACTGGCGGTTATGTGGCTGCCATTCGTGCCTCTCAGCTTGGCTTAAAAACAGCAATAGTTGAAAAAGGAAAACTTGGAGGAACATGTCTTCACAAAGGATGTATCCCAAGTAAAGCTCTTCTCAGAAGTGCTGAGGTTTATGCGACAGCTAAGCATAGCGAAGATTTCGGTGTCATTACAAGTGAAGTTTCCTATAACTTTGGGAAAGTACAGGAAAGAAAAAATAAAATTATTGAACAGCTTCATAAAGGTGTACAACATCTTATGAAGCAAGGGAAAATTGATGTGTATGAAGGCCTGGGCAGGATATTAGGGCCATCCATTTTTTCTCCGATGCCGGGAACGATTTCGGTTGAAATGAATAATGGAGAAGAAAATGAAATGCTCATTCCAAAAAATGTTGTTATTGCAACAGGTTCGAGACCTCGAACACTTCCTGGACTAGAAATTGATGGAGAATTAGTCATTACCTCTGACGAAGCACTAGAGCTAACGAACTTACCTTCTTCTATCATTATTGTCGGAGGCGGTGTTATTGGAATTGAATGGGCTTCTATGCTATCTGATTTCGGGGTTGAAGTCACGGTGATTGAATTCGCAGATCGCATTATTCCAACTGAAGACCAAGAAATCTCAAAAGAAATGCAGCGCCTGATGAAGAAAAAGGGAATTAAACTTGTAACAGGAGCAAAGGTCCTTCCTGAAACACTTGTAAAAGGTGATGGCGTTACAATTTCTGCAGAGGTAAAAGCGGGATTGAAAGAATTTAAGGCAGAAAAACTGCTTGTATCTGTTGGACGACAGGCTAATGTTGAGGGGATTGGTCTGGAAAATACAGAAATTCAGGTTGAAAAAGGCTTTATCGTAACGAATGAATTTTACCAAACAAAAGAGTCTCATATATACGCAATCGGTGATGTGATTGGCGGCCTGCAGCTGGCCCATGTTGCCTCCCATGAGGGTATAATTGCAGTTGAGCATATTGCTAGAAAAGATCCTTCAGAGCTTAATTACAATCTAGTTTCTAGATGTATATATAGCAATCCTGAGGTATCTAGCGTTGGGATTACCGAGGAACAGGCAAAAGAAAAGGGTCATAAAGTAAAAGTGGGCAAATTTTCATTCCGTGCAATCGGGAAGGCTCTTGTATTTGGAGAATCCGATGGTTTTGTCAAGATTGTTGCTGATGAAGAGACCAACGATATTCTAGGGGTGCATATGATTGGTCCTCATGTAACTGACATGATTACAGAGGCAGGATTGGCAATGGTATTGGATGCGACACCATGGGAAATAGCTCATACCATTCATCCTCATCCAACATTATCAGAGGCAATTGGTGAAGCTGCACTTGCAGTGGACGGAAGAGCAATCCACTCATAATTTTTAAAATGTGAGCAAACGGGAGGTATAAATAAATGGCTGAAAATCGTCATCATGCATTAGGTATAAGTGATGAAAAGGTTTTGGAAATGTATGAAACTATGCTTCTAGCCCGCCGGATTGATGAACGGATGTGGCTGTTGAATCGTGCTGGTAAAATACCATTTGTTATTTCATGTCAAGGACAAGAAGCAGCACAAGTGGGAGCGGCATTTGCACTTGATAAGGAAAAAGATTATGTACTGCCATATTACCGCGATATGGGCGTAGTCTTAACATTTGGAATGACACCAAAAGAACTAATGTTATCTGGTTTTGCTAAAGCGGAGGACCCAAATTCTGGCGGCCGGCAAATGCCTGGGCACTTTGGGCAAAAGAGAAATCGCATCGTTACGGGATCATCTCCTGTAACAACTCAGGTTCCGCATGCTGTCGGTGTAGCGTTAGCAGGGAAAATGGAAAGGAAGGATCTCGTGACCTTCGTAACCTTTGGTGAAGGGTCTTCAAACCAAGGAGATTTCCATGAAGGAGCTAACTTCGCTGGAGTTCATAAACTGCCTGTTATTTTCATGTGTGAAAATAATAAATATGCGATATCTGTTCCGATTGAGAAACAATTGGGATGTGAAAAGGTATCTGATCGTGCAATTGGTTACGGTATGCCAGGCTTTACTGTTGATGGAAACGACCCATTAGAAGTGTATAAAGTCGTGAAGGAAGCCGCAGATCGCGGCCGCCGCGGTGAGGGTCCTTCACTAATAGAAACAATCTCTTACAGACTGACACCACACTCTTCTGACGATGATGACCGTTCGTACCGCGCCCCTGATGAAGTGGCTAAAGCGAAAACGAAGGATCCGATTATTACGTTTGGTGCCTACTTAAAAGAAACCGGTATAATGAATGATGAGTTGGAAAAAGAAATTAACGATCGTGTAATGAAGCAAGTGAACGAAGCCACTGATTATGCAGAGAATGCACCGTATGCGGCACCTGAACACGCATTGAAATACGTTTATGGTGATAAGTAAGGGGGATGTAACATGGCAGTAATTTCTTATATAGATGCGGTCACAATGGCCATTCGCGAAGAAATGGAACGTGATCCAAAGGTTTTTGTGCTCGGTGAAGACGTAGGGGTAAAAGGCGGAGTCTTTAAAGCTACTCAGGGCTTATACGAACAATTTGGTGAAGAGCGTGTAATCGATACACCGCTTGCTGAATCCGCAATTGCTGGGGTAGGAATCGGTGCAGCGATGTATGGAATGAGACCAATTGCTGAAATGCAATTCGCTGATTTTATTATGCCTGCTGTAAATCAAATTATCTCAGAAGCAGCAAAGATTCGCTATCGTTCAAATAACGATTGGAGCTGTCCAATGGTTATTCGTGCTCCATATGGCGGCGGCGTACATGGAGCCCTTTATCATTCGCAGTCAGTTGAGGCGGTTTTTGCGAATACACCAGGATTGAAAATTGTAATGCCATCAACCCCTTATGATGTGAAGGGGTTATTAAAAGCTGCTATTCGTGATAATGATCCAGTGCTATTCTTCGAGCATAAGCGGGCATACCGGTTAATTAAAGGAGA
This sequence comes from Neobacillus sp. NPDC093182, assembly GCF_044754045.1. Lineage (NCBI taxonomy): Bacteria > Bacillati > Bacillota > Bacilli > Caryophanales > Bacillaceae > Neobacillus > Neobacillus sp. NPDC093182. Next base: position 377,111 of record NZ_JBIVOI010000001.1, on the reverse strand, counting down.
AGTCCCAGCCGATGATTACACATTGCCAATTGGAAAAGCAGATGTGAAGCGTGAAGGTGAAGACATTACGGTTATTACTTATGGGCTTTGTGTTCATTTTGCCCTCCAGGCAGCTGAAAAATTAGCTAAGGATGGTATTTCGGCACATATCCTTGACCTAAGGACTGTATACCCGTTAGATAAAGAAGCAATCATTGAAGCAGCCTCTAAGACTGGTAAAGTGTTACTTGTTACCGAGGATAATAAAGAAGGCAGTATTATTAGTGAAGTATCTGCCATCATTGCTGAAAATTGCTTATTTCAGTTAGATGCACCAATCATGCGTCTGGCAGGACCGGATGTCCCAGCAATGCCATATGCACCAACAATGGAGAAGTTCTTTATGGTCAATCCAGACAAAGTTGAAAAAGCAATGCGCGAGCTCGCAGAGTACTAAACGAAAAGCGGAGGCGGCTTGTTCAGCCCCGACAAGCATAAGACGAGCCAGCAAGAAGGTTGCTTTTTAACCTTCTTGACGGATTGGCTTATGACTCGAGCTGTAACAATCATCGCTTTAACAAGCCATGATTGTTACAAGATAATCGAGGAAGCATATTCGGGGGGAAAACTGGCTAGCCGCAGCAGCTAGACAATAGGAGGGTTGGAATCTTGGTAATTGAACAAATTAAAATGCCCCAGTTAGGGGAAAGTGTAACCGAAGGAACAATCTCTAAGTGGCTGGTTTCTGTCGGAGATAAAGTAAACAAATACGATCCATTAGCTGAAGTTATGACAGATAAAGTAAACGCAGAAGTTCCTTCTTCTTTCACTGGTACAATTAAAGAATTAGTTGCGGAAGATGGTGACACACTCGCGGTCGGAGAAATCATTTGTACCATAGAAATCGAGGGCAGCAATGCTGAAGAAATAAGTGTAAGTGAGCAAAAAGTGGATGTGTCTGAAACAGTTGAGGTTCCCCAACAAACAGATCAGAGTAACAAAGCTCGTTATTCACCTGCCGTTCTAAAGATTTCTCAAGAACATGGAATTGATTTAACCCAGGTGACAGGCACCGGTGCAGGCGGCCGTATTACACGAAAAGATTTATTGAAATTAATTGAATCTGGTAATATCCCAACCGAGGGAGCAAAGGCAGCAGCACCTAAACGGGCAGAGGAGGCTCAACCTGCTGCAGTACAAGAAACTGTACCATCTGTTTCAACTCAGCCAGCTGCAGCTCCGAAGCAGCCAGTTCCTGCTCCGAGTATCCCTGTTGCAGCAGGCGATATCGAAATTCCGGTAACAGGAATCCGTAAAGCAATTGCAGCAAATATGCTGCGCAGTAAGCATGAAGCACCGCATGCTTGGACCATGATAGAAGTGGACGCAACCAATCTTGTAGAATACCGCAATTCCTTGAAGGATGAATTTAAACAAAAAGAAGGCTTTAATTTAACTTTCTTTGCCTTTTTCGTTAAAGCTGTTGCGCAAGCTTTAAAGGAATTTCCACAGATCAATTCCATGTGGGCCGGGGATAAGATAATTCAAAAGAAAGACATCAATATCTCTATTGCCGTTGCAACGGACGATGCATTGTATGTACCTGTCATTAAGCATGCCGATGAGAAAACGATAAAGGGAATTGCCCGCGAAATTTCTGAACTTGCTGTTAAAGTAAGAACCAATAAACTTCGCTCAGAAGATATGCAGGGTGGAACGTTTACTGTCAACAATACTGGTTCATTTGGCTCGGTACAATCAATGGGAATCATCAACTATCCACAGGCAGCAATCCTTCAGGTAGAATCAATTGTCAAGCGGCCTGTCGTGATGAACAATGGAATGATTGCCGTTCGCGATATGGTAAATCTATGTATGTCACTCGACCACAGAGTATTAGACGGACTTGTTTGCGGTCGATTCTTACAACGAGTAAAAGAAATTCTTGAAAATACATCAAAATCTACTACATCAATATATTAGTAAATCAACCGCCGCCGATTTGGCAGCGGTTATTTTTATTGCTTGATATGTCCATCTATCTTACAATAAAACTAAGTTAAATTTATTGAATATTAGTTTTATTTATAAGTACAAGGAAGGGGGATGCTGCGTTTGGATAACTTTCGGAATCAATCTTTTCCTTTAAAGACTGAAGAGGACTGGAAAACAAAAGCAAAAGAATCTTTAAAGGGTAAAAGTATTGAAACATTAAAAAGCAGTACATATGAAAAAATAATTTTGAAACCGCTTTATTCTCAGCGGGATGCTCAGAAGGCACCGGATTATCCGGGAGGTTCAGATTTTCGCAGAGGCATTAATCCATTAGGATATGTAACAAATGATTGGAAAATTGCACAGCGAATTTCATATCAGTCGGTTGACGAATTAAAGGAAAAGCTCCATGGGAGCATTGAAAAAGGACAAACCGCGCTCTCATTTGAAATTTCAGAGGTTCTTTTTGAATCAGAAGAAATGATATATGACATACTGGGAGATTTACCTTCTAGATTCCCGTTTGCCATTAATGGGAGAGGCATGCATTCAGCGTTGTTAACAGCATTAACAAAACGTGAGACAAGCGCTAATCAAGTTAGCGGCTATGTTGGCAGCGACCCATTCTCTTTGTTTGTGGAGGAAGGATTCATCGTAGAAGAATTTTTCAAGGGTTGGATGGATGATATAAAGCTTGCAAATGAAAAACTACCAAAATTACGGACAGTTTTAATAAATACCTCAACCTACCATCAAGGCGGTGCCAATGCGGTTCAAGAGCTGGGAATTGCAGCGGCAGCCGGTACATTCTATCTTCAGAGTCTAGTAGATAGAGGTATGAAGTTAGAGGATGTTCTCGGAAAAATGATTTTTCAATTCTCAATCGGCAGCAATTTCTTTATGGAGCTATCCAAGTTGCGTGCAGCACGTATTCTATGGAATAAGATTACGCAAGTTTATGGGGCTGAGCCTAAGGAGCGGGTAATGCATATTACTGCAGAAACGTCTTCGTTCACAAAAACAGTTTATGACCCATATGTTAACCTTCTTCGTGCTGGAAATGAAGGATTCGCAGCAGTAGTCGGAGGAGTCCAATATCTTCACATAACTCCGTTTGATGATATAACAGGCAGTTCGCCGCTTTCAGAACGAATTGCGAGAAACACGCAAAACATTCTGAAGGAAGAAGCATATTTGCAAAAAGTGGTCGACCCTGCCGGCGGCTCCTGGTACGTAGAAGCGTTGACAAAGGAGCTTGCAGAAAAAGCATGGCAGTATTTTCAGATGATTGAAGCAAATGGCGGTTTGTTGGAAGTATTAAAATCGGGCTGGTTACAAGACGAAATAGCATCTGTCCAGACCAAACGGGAACAGGATGTTTTTACGAGAAAACAAAGTATTGTTGGTACTAACGTGTACGCTAATCTTGCTGAAGTTGCTGACCAGGCTAAAGCACAAACATTTGATCATCAGTTAAGTGTTGGTCTTACTAATACCATTAAGATAAGAAAGATTCAGCAAGCGAGATTATCAGAACCATTTGAAAAACTGCGTAGAATAAGTGAAGAAATTGAAAGTAAGTTGGGTTCTAAACCCCAAATCGGCATGATTTGTCTAGGAGAGTTAAAATACTATAAACCTAGGTTAGATTTCATGAGAGGATTCGCAGCTGCTGGGGGGATTGAAGCGGTCGATAGTGGTTCTATTACCTCTCTGGAATCTGCCAAACAATTTATTTTAAGACAAGATACAAAATATTTTTGCTTGTGTGGAAGCAATGACCAATATGAATCATTTGGACACGAAATTCTATCAACACTTAATAGAGAATTTCCGGATCTGACTTTTTACTTAGCAGGTTTGCCAGAAAAAGACTTACATGCAAAATGGGCCAGTGAAGGGATCAAGCAATTTATTCATATAAAAAGTAACTGCTACGAAATTCTTTCGACCATTCTTACAGAAATGGAGGTGGCACTAGATGAGCGCACAAAAGCCTGATTTCGAAAATATTTCCTTGTTTGATAAACAAGACTTCATTACGAAAGAACAATGGCAGGAACAAGTTAACAAAGAGATAGATACCTCCATTGATGATTTATTGTTCGAAACGAATGAACAAATTCAACTAAAACCACTCTATACTTCTGATGACCGTGAAGGGATTCAGCATTTAGATGACCTGCCAGGTATTCCGCCATATACTCGTGGGCCCTATCCGACCATGTATGTGAATCGTCCATGGACGGTAAGACAATATGCAGGGTTTTCGACGGCTGAGGAGAGCAATGCGTTCTATCGACGCAATCTAGCGATGGGTCAAAAAGGCTTGTCGGTTGCCTTCGATTTAGCGACACATCGCGGCTATGATTCTGACCACCCGCGTGTTGTTGGGGATGTCGGCAAGGCTGGGGTTGCTATCGATTCGGTTCTTGATATGAAGACCCTTTTTGATGGGATCCCTTTGGATCAAATGTCAGTATCCATGACCATGAATGGTGCAGTTTTACCGATTCTTGCTTTCTTTATTGTTACAGCTGAGGAACAGGGAGTCACACAGGATAAGCTGTCCGGAACAATTCAAAATGATATTTTAAAAGAGTATATGGTCCGTAACACATATATTTATCCACCTGAGATGTCAATGAAAATTATCGCAGATATTTTTGAGTATACCTCCAAATATATGCCAAAGTTTAATAGTATCAGTATTTCTGGCTATCATATGCAGGAGGCGGGGGCGCCTGCAGACCTGGAATTAGCTTACACTCTTGCTGATGGGGTGGAGTATGTAAGGACAGGGCTGAAGGCTGGAATTGACATTGATAAATTTGCTCCAAGATTGTCCTTTTTCTGGGCAATAGGAATGAATTATTTTATGGAAGTTGCTAAAATGCGGGCGGCACGTTTAATCTGGGCAAAAATGATGAAATCATTCGAGCCGAAAAATGAGAAATCAATGGCACTCAGAACGCATTCCCAAACATCAGGCTGGAGTTTGACGGAGCAAGACCCATTTAATAATGTCATACGTACCTTACTTGAAGCACATGCTGCGGCAATGGGACATACGCAATCCCTCCATACCAATGCTTTGGACGAAGCGATTGCCCTGCCAACTGATTTCTCAGCTCGAATTGCCCGTAATACACAATTATTTTTACAAGAAGAAACAGGTATCACCAATGTAATTGATCCTTGGGCTGGATCTTATTATGTTGAAAAGCTGACACAAGAATTGGCAGAAAGAGCTTGGACACATATTGAGGAAATTGAAAATCTAGGCGGCATGGCCAAAGCGATTGAGACAGGTCTTCCCAAAATGAGGATTGAAGAGGCTGCTGCAAGGAGACAAGCTCAAATCGACTCAGGAAAAGAAACGATAATTGGTGTAAATCGATATCGTCTAGAAAAGGAAGAAGCAATTGATATATTAGATATTGATAATACTGCAGTTCGTTTAAAACAAATAGAGAAATTAACTAGCTTAAAAGCAGGCCGTGATGACACAAAGGTGGCAGCAGCTTTGGCAGCTTTAACAAAGGGTGCTGAAACGGGTGAAGGCAACTTGTTAGAACTTGCAGTTCAAGCTGCAAGAGTTCGCGCCACCTTAGGTGAAATATCCGATGCGATTGAGAAGGTTTCCAGCAGACATAAAGCGGTGATTCGTTCTATTAGCGGGGTGTATAGTAAGGCATTTTCAAACGAAGAGGAAATTAGTGAAGTGAAAAAGATGACTGATGGATTCCTCGAGAATGAAGGCAGGAGACCAAGAATTCTAATTGCAAAAATGGGGCAGGATGGACATGACCGTGGTGCCAAGGTCATTGCCACCGCATTCGCTGACCTTGGGTTTGATGTTGATATCGGTCCATTATTCCAGACCCCGGAAGAAACGGCTATGCAGGCAGTAGAAAACGATGTTCATGTTATCGGAATGAGCTCATTGGCCGCAGGTCACAAGACTTTATTGCCACAACTTGCGCTTGAGTTAAGAAAACTCGGCCGTGAAGACATATTGATCGTCATTGGCGGCGTAATCCCTGCACAGGACTATCAATTCTTATATGACAATGGAGCATCGGCTATTTTCGGACCAGGAACGATTATCCCAGTTGCTGCCCAAAAGGTGATAAAAGAAATTTATAAGCAGCTTGGCTATGAGGAAGTGGAAAAATAGATGTCTGAGGATCTGAAACCGGAGTGGAGCGACCCGAATGAACCGGATAAATTCTCAAGCGTAATTAAACGGGGACAGGAGCTGGAAGGTCAGCCAGTCACCATTGAAAGAAACACCGTCTTTCAGAAACGCAAGTCTATGGAACCAACGATTGAAGCATTAGTTGATGGGGTTCTCTCGGGAAATAGAGGCCAGCTCGCCCGCGCCATCACACTAGTGGAAAGTAATGCTGAACAACATTTTCATAAGGCACAGGAACTTCTCCAAAAGCTCCTGGCCCACAGTGGTAAAGCGATTAGAATTGGGATAACGGGTGTGCCTGGTGCTGGCAAAAGTACATTTATCGAAGCGTTTGGCACATACCTTTGCGACCTAGGATTACGAGTGGCAGTGCTGGCGATCGATCCGAGTTCGAGTCTCTCGGGTGGAAGTATTCTTGGCGATAAAACGAGGATGGAGCAATTGTCGCGAAATCCAAGGGCTTTTATCCGGCCATCACCAACGGCTGGAAAGCTGGGTGGAGTACATCGAAAAACTAGAGAAGCGATGTTAATTTGCGAAGCTGCTGGTTTTGATGTGATCTTAATTGAAACCGTCGGAGTGGGCCAAAGCGAAGTGATTATTAGAGACATGGTCGACTTCTTCATGCTTCTCGTCCTAACTGGTTCCGGTGATGAATTACAGGGTATGAAGAAAGGAATCATGGAGCTGGCCGACGCCGTCCTTGTTCATAAAGCAGATGGATCCAACAAAGAAAAAGCGGAGCAGACAAGAAAAGAGTATAGCCGTATCCTTCATTTCCTTCAGCCAGCTACAAAGGGCTGGGCGTCCAAGGCTTATACCTGCTCCTCTTTAACAGGGGAGGGTATTAAAGAGGTTTGGGGTATTATTAAGGATTTTGAGGAGAAAGGAAAATCCTCTGGGGTGTTTGCTGAGAGACGAAAAGGGCAGCAGCGTGATTGGATATATTCTCTTATATCCGATCAGCTGCACTATAGCTTCTTTCACCATCCGGAAGTTAAACTCAAATTACCTCAATTAGAAAATGAAGTAATGGCTGGAGAAAAAACTGCTGCAACAGCCGTGGATATACTCTTTCATATATTTCTATCGGGTAAAAAGTAGTGGCTGTCAATTTATTGACAATCTTTCTCATTGAAAAAGTTCCTATTTATTTGAAAGAAATACATTTTTACTGTTATTATGTAGTTATATCGACTTAAATTAGGAGTGAAACGTATGAGCATGGATTTCAATTTTTTCATGAATGATGTTGTGACTCAAGCACGTAATGAGATTACAGCTGCAGGCTATAAAGAATTAAAAACACCTGAACAGGTTGAAGAAGCGCTAGAACAAAAAGGAACAACATTAGTGATGATTAACTCTGTATGTGGTTGTGCAGGCGGCATTGCACGTCCAGCAGCCTTCCATGCCCTTCATTATGATAAACGTCCTGACCACCTTGTTACGGTTTTTGCAGGCCAGGATAAAGAAGCGACAGAAAAAGCGCGCAGCTATTTTACAGGTTATCCGCCATCCTCACCATCTTTTGCCTTATTGAAGGATGGAAAAATCGTTTCAATGGTTGAAAGACACCAAATTGAAGGCTACGATCCAGCAACAGTAGTAGCAAGACTGCAAAAAGAATTCGAAGAAAACTGCGAAGAACTTTAAATAATAATCATAAGTGCCAATTTCCTTAACGGGAGATTGGCTTTTTTATATTAATAAAGTAATAATAAATTTTTATAAATATACTTGCATAATTATTTTAGTCTGTGTTAAAATTCATTACGTTGTATAAATATTGAACCTTTGACTCTATAAAGTTAGTAAAAGTTATAGTAAAAAATATTCAGAAAATTATAGGAGGAAAACAAATGAAAAAGTTAATGGGTTTATTTGTAATAATGATATTAGCTGTTGGTGTACTGGCAGCTTGTGGCGAATCTAAAGACGATAATGCAGGTGATAAAAAGACACTTGTAATGGCAACCTCAGCAGATTATGCACCATTTGAATACATTGAGTCAGATAAAAGCGACGAAATTATTGGCTTTGATGTTGATTTAGCGAATGCGATTGCTGGAAAACTTGGCTATGAAGTTGAAGTAAAAGATATGGATTTTGGCGGTTTGATTCAATCACTTAAATCTGGACAAGCAGACTTTGTATTAGCGGGAATGACTCCAACAGAAAAAAGAAAGAAAAATGTAGACTTCAGTGATATTTACTATACAGCACAGCACATGGTTATCTCGAAAAAAGAAAGCGGAATTGCAACAGTAGAAAATTTAGAAGGTAAAACAGTTGGCGTTCAGTTAGGTTCTATTCAAGAAGGTAAAGCCGAAGAAATTAATGAAACTGTAGCTATTACAGTAGAAAATCGTAACCGTATCCCAGAGCTTATTCAAGAATTGAAAGCAGGCCGTTTTGACGCTATCATTATTGAAGATACAGTGGCAAAAGGATATCTTGATAAAGAAGCGGATCTAACCAGCTTCACAATCAGCGATGACCCAGAAGAAGCAGGATCAGCGATTGCATTTCCAAAGGATAGCGATCTAACAGAAAAGTTTAACCAAGAGCTTCAAAAAATGAAAGAAAACGGTGAACTGCAAGAATTGATTGTTAAATGGTTTGGCGGGGAAAACTAATTTTACAACCAAGACGTTCAGAAAGTCTTCTGAACGTCTTACTCATTTCATTATTTAGAGAGGACGGCAGATGAATGAACTTAGATTTCACGCAATTCATTCCTTCAATGCCATACATTTTAGAAGGAATACTTGTTACACTTAAAATTGTCATTCTGGCAGGGATATTAGGGTTTATTTTAGGAATTATCCTTTCTTTGTTTAAAATAAGTAAATTCAAATTTCTTGGCTGGTTTGCGGACGTTTATACCTCGATTTTTCGTGGTACACCATTGGTTTTACAGTTGATGTTAATTTATTATGGTTCACCACAGTTGATTGGCTATCAAATTGAACCATACACAGCTGCGATATTAGCCTTTGCTCTTAATTCTGGTGCGTACATATCTGAGATTATTAGAGCAGGGATTCAGGCGATTGATAAAGGACAGCAGGAAGCCGCAATGGCGCTGGGTGTGCCTTATACAAAAATGATGTGGGATATCATCCTTCCTCAAGCCCTTAAAAATATCCTTCCAGCATTAATGAATGAATTTATTACCTTAACCAAAGAATCTGCAATTGTTACCACAATCGGCGTAATGGATATTATGCGTCGTTCTTATCAGGTTGGCGCAGAAAACTATTCTTTCTTCGAACCATTATTGATTGCTGGTCTAATCTATTACTTAATGGTCGTAACTTTGACCTTCCTAGGAAAAGCGGTTGAAAGGAGAATGAGACGCAGTGATTAAGGTAGAAAATTTGCATAAAAATTACGGTAAGCTTGAAGTTTTAAAGGGCATCACTACGGAAATTAAAGCTGGAGAAGTGGTTGCGATTATTGGACCTTCTGGTTCAGGAAAGTCAACCTTCCTGCGCTGCATGAACCTTCTTGAAAACCCAACAAGCGGAAGGATTCTGGTAGGGGACCAAGATGTAACCGATAAAAAGACGAATATCATGAAGGTGCGGCAGAATGTTGGCATGGTTTTTCAACATTTTCATTTATTCCCTCATAAAACTGTTTTGGAGAATCTTACCTATGCACCCATAAAGGTTAAAGGATTATCAAAAGCAGAAGCAGAAAAGATTGCTTTCGACTTATTAGATAAAGTTGGATTAGCGGAAAAAGCAAAAGAATACCCGACGAGATTATCTGGCGGACAAAAGCAGCGGGTTGCGATTGCAAGGGCATTGGCAATGGAGCCAGAGGTTATGCTTTTTGATGAACCAACCTCTGCTCTTGACCCTGAAATGGTGAAGGAAGTATTAGAAGTTATGAAATCCCTCGCGCATACTGGGATGACAATGGCGATTGTGACGCACGAAATGGGCTTTGCACGTGAGGTAGCTGACCGAGTTCTTTTCCTTGATGGAGGAGTGCTGGTAGAAGATGCAGCGCCGCAAGAATTTTTCACAAACCCCAAGAGCAAGCGCGCACAAGATTTCTTGCAAAAAATGCTATAAAAAGGATAAGCTAAAGATGGTCTATATGGATCATCTTTTTTATTATATTAAGGGAGTTTTCTATGAAATTTCGAATTGGTTACAGAACATTGAAAACAGCCGCAGGGACGGCCATTTCCATTCTAATTGCCCAACATCTTGGTCTAGATAACTTTGCTTCTGCAGGTATATTAACGATTCTTTGTATTCAAGTAACGAAAAGAAGATCATTACGAACAGCTTGGGACCGATTTTTAGCATGTGTTTTGGTAATGCCCTTTTCTGCCCTCTTTTTTGAAGGGATTGCCTATCATCCAATCGTGATTGGAGTCATGCTTTTATTCTTTATCCCGACAGTGGTTATGCTTAAAGCAACCGATGGAGTCGTTACCAGCAGTGTTATTATTCTACATATTTATTTGGCTAACAAGATTTCGATTGATCTTTTTCTTAATGAGCTTGGTGTTATTGTCACTGGTATTGGTGTAGCACTGTTGATAAATGTCTATATGCCAAGCGTAGATCATAAATTAAAGCATTATCAAAGTAGAATTGAGGGGAATTTCCAGGTAATTTTTTGTGAAATGGTTAAATATCTCAGAACTGGTGACAGTGACTGGTCTGGTAAGGAAATTACAGAAACAGCACAGGTGCTGGAAGAGGCGAAATCAATTGCATATCTAGAACTAGAAAATCATGTTTTAAGGGAAGAAAATGATTATTTTTATTACTTTAGAATGAGAGAAAAGCAATTCGAAATCCTAGAACGGGTTTTACCGATTGTAACTTCACTTACTGTGACGGTACCACAAGGAAAAATAATAGCTGAATTTCTCCAAGAATTATCCGAAAATATTCAACCTGGGAATACGGCGCATATCTATCTTGAAAAATTAAAAGAGATGAAAAAGGAATTTGAAGAAATGGAGCTGCCTAAGACAAGAGAAGAATTTGAGGTGCGTGCTGCACTGCTTCAATTAGTAAAAGAGATGAATGAATATCTCATCATTAAAAGTACCTTTCATACAACAATAGGGAATAAGTTGAGAAAAATAGAAGCAAACTAAGGAAAAAATGGCAGGTGGATTTTATGATAAAGATACTATCGCCAATCCTGTTTGCTTTTTTTATTTCCCCCTTGTGGCCGCTTGGACCCAATCCTCTTCCTGGTGACCCTTTCGTTATTGTCAATAAAACAACAAATGAATTGGCATTGATTGATGAAAACAAAGTCCAAACTGTTGTGAGCGTTGGCACTGGTAAGACGAAGGAGCTAACACCAGAAGGGCTATTTACGATAACGGTAAAAGCAGAAGAACCGTATTATCGCCGTAAGGATATTCCTGGAGGTGACCCCAAAAACCCGCTTGGGTCTAGATGGATTGGTTTTGATGCCGAGGAAACAGATGGACGAATATACGGAATTCATGGGACCAATCAGCCTGCCTCCATCGGAAGATATGTATCACAAGGATGCATTCGTACACAGAATGAAGTCATTTCTTCCTTGTACCCGCTAATTCCATTGGGTACAAAAATATTAGTCACCTCAACGAATAAATCTTTTGAGCAGATGGCAAAAGAACATGGAGCTATTCAATAAATATCAAAAGGGACTGTTATCCAAAACAGTCCCTTTGTCTTTGTTTTTTATTAAATAAATTGAGCAATCCCAATTAAGAGAGTGGAGGCTAACATAGCGATTAGCATTAAATATACGACTATTTTTCTTGTTCTCTTCTTATTCAAAGTGGGTTCCCCCTTTATTTTAATAGCATTAGTTATATTTTACAGGGAAAAGCCCAATTGAACAATGGAACAACATCTCAATTTGGGAAGGAATTATGAATTTTTTAGCGAATATGATAATTGTCGAAACTATTTAAATTATGAAAAATAGAGGGGTATAAATGATTAAAAAAGTGGATCACATTGGAATTGCTGTTCGATCGCTCGAGACCACCCTGCCTTTTTATACGGAGGTCCTCAAGCTTCCTTTATTAGGGATTGAGGAAGTCGAAAGTCAAAAAGTTAGAGTTGCGTTCCTAAAAGCTGGGGAAACAAAAATAGAGCTCTTAGAACCAACAACAGTGGAAAGTACAATTGCCCAATTTATTGAAAAACGCGGTGAGGGGATGCACCATATCGCTTTGGGTGTTAACTCTATTGAAGAAAGAATAATAGAGATGAAAGAAAAAGGGATTCGTATGATAGATGAAGAGCCAAGGATTGGTGCAGGAGGAGCACATATTGCCTTCATGCATCCCAATTCAGCATCGGGTGTATTGGTCGAGCTATGCGAAAAGAAGGGGTGAAGGGGTAAATGATAGACATCTACGAGAAAATAAATGAATTATATGATAAACGCCGGGAAGTGGAGCTTGGCGGCGGTGACGAAAGAATCGAAAAACAGCATGAGAAGGGAAAATTAACTGCAAGGGAAAGAATTGAGCTTTTGGTAGATAAAGGGTCATTTGTTGAGCTAAGCCCATTTATCGAGCACAGGACGAATGATTTTGGGTTAGATGAACAGAAAGGTCCTGGTGATGGCGTTGTTACTGGTTACGGAAAAGTAAATGGCCGGCCCATCTACTTATTTTCGCAGGATTTTACTGTTTTTGGCGGGGCCCTTGGGGAAATGCATGCAAAAAAAATCGCCAATGTCATGGATTTAGCTGCTAAAAACGGTACACCGTTTGTTGGCCTAAATGATTCTGGAGGAGCACGAATTCAAGAAGGTGTTGTTTCACTAGACGGTTACGGCCATATCTTTTATCGAAATGCAATTTATTCTGGGGTCATCCCGCAAATTTCTGTCATCATGGGACCTTGTGCCGGAGGAGCTGTCTATTCACCTGCGATTACTGATTTCGTATTTATGGTTGAAAAAACCAGTCAAATGTTTATTACTGGTCCGAAAGTAATCGAAACGGTAACAGGTGAGAAGATATCTGCCGAAGACCTTGGCGGTGCACATGTTCATAATAGTATTAGCGGCAATGCGCATTTTGAAGCTGCCTCCGAGCAGGAGGTATTAGAAGAGGTTCGAAAGCTTCTCAGCTATCTTCCGCAAAATAATGAAGAAAAACCTCCAAGACTTGAGGTAGATGAAGAAAATGATTATCGTCCAGATTTGACGGACGTTATTCCCTTCGATGCTGTTCGTCCTTACGATGTGCGAAAAGTAATTGAACAAGTAGCGGATGCAGACTCTTTTATGGAGATTCAAAAGAACTTTGCGAAAAATATCGTCGTCGGCTTTGCGCGTATTAAGGGGGAAACGGTTGGACTGGTTTGTAATCAGCCAAAGGTTATGGCAGGCGGGCTGGACATTAATTCATCAGACAAAGCAGCAAGATTTATTCGCACTTGCGACTCGTTTAATATTCCGATTATCACATTTGAAGATGTTACCGGCTTCTTCCCAGGTGTAAAACAGGAGCATGGAGGTATTATCCGCCACGGTGCAAAGATTCTATATGCCTATTCTGAAGCGACCGTTCCGAAGTTGACCGTTATTTTAAGAAAAGCTTATGGAGGCGCATATGTAGCCCTTAATAGTAAGTCTATCGGCGCAGATTTAGTGTTTGCATGGCCAAATGCTGAGATTGCCGTAATGGGACCACAGGGAGCCGCCAATATCATTTTTGCAAAGGAAATTCAAAATAGCGATAATCCTGAGCAGGTAAGACAGCAAAAGATTGAAGAATACCGTGAAAAGTTTGCCAATCCATATGTGGCGGCAAGCAGAGGAATGGTTGATGATGTCATTGACCCTCGTGAAACGAGAATAAAAATTATTCAAGCATTAGAAATGCTTCGGAATAAAAAAGAATCTAGACCTTTCAAGAAACACGGGAATATCCCACTTTAAAGCAATCATTTGAAGACAGGTTTATGAAGGAGTATACTCTAGTAGTGAGTACATAAAACGGAGGGTTATTCAGATGATTAATCATGAGCGTCTTTTGAATGAATTTTTAGAACTAGTACAAATTGATTCTGAAACAAAATACGAGACTGAAATTGCTAAAGTTTTAAAACATAAGTTTACAGATTTAGGTCTTGATGTGTTTGAAGATGATACAACCGCTGTAACAGGACATGGTGCAGGTAACTTAGTTTGTACACTTGCTGCTACTAAAGACGGTGTTGACCCTATTTACTTTACTTCCCATATGGATACAGTCGTTCCAGCAAGAGGTGTTAAGCCATCTATTAAAGACGGCTATGTCGTCACAGATGGAACAACGATCTTAGGTGCTGATGATAAAACTGGTTTAGCAGTGATGCTTGAAACAATCCGCGTCTTAAAAGAACAAAAGATTCCTCATGGGTTGATTCAATTTGTTATCACGGTTGGAGAAGAATCTGGTCTTGTAGGAGCTAAAGCACTTGACTCTTCATTATTAAAAGCGAAGTATGGCTATGCACTTGACAGTGATGGGTTAGTTGGTAATATCGTTGTTGCTGCTCCTACACAAGCTAAGATAAAAGCGGTTATTTACGGAAAAACAGCTCATGCAGGTGTTGCTCCAGAAAAAGGCGTTTCTGCAATTACGATTGCAGCAAAATCGATTGCGAGAATGCCATTAGGCAGAATTGACTCAGAAACAACTGCAAATATTGGCCGTTTCGAAGGCGGTACACAAACGAATATCGTTTGCGACCGTGTAGATATTCTTGCAGAAGCCCGTTCCCTTATTGCTGAAAAGATGGAAGCACAAGCTGCTAAAATGAAAGAAGCTTTTGAAACAGTTGCTGCTGAAATGGGTGGAAGAGCTGAAGTTGAAGTAGAGGTTATGTATCCAGGATTTAAATTTGGCGAAGGCGATCAAGTAGTTGAAATCGCACGTAAAGCGGCAGCGAAAATTGGCCGCAGCTGTGAATTGCAGCATAGCGGCGGCGGAAGCGATGCCAACGTTATTGCGGGCTTTAACATTCCAACTGTTAACCTGGCTGTTGGTTATGAAGATATTCATACTACAAATGAACGTATGCCGATTGAAGAATTAAACAAGCTTGCAGAGATGACAATTGCCATTATTGAAGAGGTTACAAATCAATAAGGATATGTGAGAGGGGAGCCAGCCGGTTCTCCTTTTTGCTATACTAGAGATACTATTGTTTATAGGAGAAGTGCCACGTATGAAGGAAATGTATCCGAAAAAGGGAAGAGTCATTCTGCACGTAGATATGAACAGCTTTTACGCCTCTGTGGAGATGGCTTATGAACCGGAATTGAAGGGGAAGCCCGTTGCAATTGCTGGAAACGTGGAGGAGCGACGGGGAATCATCATAACCTGCAGCTATGAAGCAAGGAAATTTGGGGTCAAGACGACTATGCCCCTTTGGGAAGCAAAGAAACTTTGCCCGCAGTTAATTATTAGGAAACCTAATTTTGATCGCTACCGGACTGCTTCTATCGCCATGTTTGAGATCCTCAGGAATTATACAGAACTTGTGGAACCTGTATCAATTGATGAAGGGTATATGGATATTACCGATTCCTTTGAACTTGGCAGTCCAATCGAAATTGCTCAAAGTATTCAAAAAAGGGTTCTTGAACAGCTTGATTTGCCGTGCAGTATCGGTATAGCTCCAAATAAGTTTTTGGCAAAAACAGCTTCTGATATGAAAAAACCAATGGGAATTACGATACTGAGAAAACGTGACATCCCTTCCGTTTTATGGCCGTTAAACACGAGTGAGATGCATGGCGTTGGTAAAAAGACGGCTGAAAAATTAACGACCATTGGCATTCATACCATTGGTGAATTAGCGGCTGGCAATGAAATACAGCTTAAATCACTGCTCGGCATTAATGGAATTCGCATAAAGGAAAGAGCAAATGGAATTGATAATCGACCCGTCGATCCCGAGTCGGTGTCTGATTTTAAAAGTATTGGAAACTCCACAACGCTGCCAAAGGATACGAGCAATCAACAAGAATTGTACCGGGTATTGGAAGCATTGGCAGAGACGGTTTCAGTAAGGTTAAAGCGAAAAAATGTCCTAGCAGCAACGCTGGGCATTACCATTCGTTTTAAAGATCGAAAAACAATTACCCGTAGTAAGAAACTTTCTAACCCCATTCAGCACAAAGATGATATTGCTTCCCTTTCGAAGCAAATTTTTCTCAAAGCTTGGAATGGAGACCCCGTCCGTTTATTAGGCATCACAGGCTATGATTTAGTAGAGCAGGATTTAGCCTTTAAACAGCTTGATTTATTTTCATTTGAAAAAGATGCAAAGAAAGAACCATTATTGAAAACACTATCGACTTTACGTGAAAAATTTGGCAAAAATATCATTGAAAATGCCGGCACTCGAAAAGTAAACAAAGCTGATAATGTTGGTACCGGAACAAGCTTTAATAAAGACTTTCTCCGTTCATTCCCTCAAAAAAAGAAGGAAGACAACTAAAAGCTCCGCAATTGTTTTAGTAACAAATGCGGAGCTTTTTTGTATTATTTACAGATATCTACATCTAAATCGGTTACAGGCCACCAGAAAAATCCGTCTTTTTCTAACAGTTCATCAGCTGCTTTTGGACCCATTGAACCAGATTCATAATTTGGATAGTCTACGGCTTTCGTTTTTTCCCATACTTCAGAAATATTATCAACAAAGGCCCAAGAATAGGCGACTTCATCCCAGTGTGTAAAATTAGTTGCATCACCGCGCATACAATCATACAGGAGCTTTTCATACCCTTCAGGAGTGTTCATTGCATGAATTCCTGTGTTAGCAAAACTTAATTTAACCTCTTGGGCATCAAGATGTCCGCCAGCTTTTTTTGCGTTGAGATGGAGGGTGATTCCTTCCTCAGGCTGGATATGGATGACAAGCAGATTAGGGTTCAACAGTTTTTCCGGCTGATAATAAAGGTTCATCGGAATGTCTTTAAATTGAACAACAATCTTTGTTGATTTTGTTGTCATTCTTTTACCAGTTCGAATGTAAAAAGGCACACCAGCCCAGCGGAAATTATCAATCATAATTTTCCCGGCTACAAAAGTCTCTGTATTGGACTCTTTGTCTACCATTGGTTCTGCACGATATTCAGGAACCTGTTGATCCTCGATCAAACCGGCACCATACTGTCCCCGGACAAAATATTTATTTATCTTATCCCCTTTGATCATTCTTAATGAACGAAATACTCGAACCTTCTCAGAACGAACCTCATCTGTTGTCAATTTAATCGGAGGCTCCATTGCAAGGAGTGCTACCATTTGCATGATATGGTTTTGAACCATATCCCTGAGAGCACCGCTTGTTTCATAATAACGGCCGCGTTCTTCCACTCCAAGTACTTCACTTGAGGTAATTTGGATATTGGAGATATAACGGTTGTTCCACAAAGGTTCAAAAATGGCATTCGCAAAACGAATTACTTCGATATTCCGAACCATTTCTTTACCTAAATAGTGATCGATTCGGTAAACTTCGCTTTCTGAAAAGGCCTGACGAATTTGTTCGTTTAACACCTTTGCAGATTCTAAATCATGTCCGAATGGTTTTTCAATGACCAGTCGTTTGTACCCCTTAACATCTGTTAATCCATCCGATTTTAAATGTAAAGCGATTGGGCCAAAAAATTCAGGAGCCATGGCAAGATAGAAAATACGATTACCTTCTAATTCATATTTATCATCAATTTGCTGTGCTAAATGTTTTAGGTTTTGATATGAGCTGGAATCAGCTACATCGTGTGACTGATAATAAAAATGAGAGATAAACTCATCGATTTTTTCCTTTTTGCCGAGAGCAGTTAGTACCGAGTCCTTTACAGAATTCTGAAACTCTTCTGTAGATAAGGGTCTCCTTGCTACGCCTATAACTGCAAATTTGTCTAACTTTCCTTTTTGAAACAATCGGTAAAGGGACGGAAAGAGCTTCCGAACGGCTAAATCTCCCGTTGCACCAAATATCATAATTAATGAAGTCATATTCTTAGATTGTTCCACGATAAATACCTCTCTTTATATGTATTCAATTTAGATTTCGCAAAAATCGACTGAAGCATGTATTCAAATCTATTCCTTTAAAAGAGAATATACGCACAAAGGGCAATTGTGCAAGCGATATGCTATATTATTTATATTATTATTGGGAAAGGCGGGTATATATTGGACATATTATTTTTAGGCACTGGCGCTGGTATTCCAGCTAAGCTTCGGAATGTTACTTCTATTGCCTTAAAGTTACTCGAAGAACGAGGAGCCATTTGGTTGTTCGACGCAGGTGAAGCAACCCAGCATCAAATTTTACATACTTCGATCAGACCTCGCAGGATCGAGAAAATTTTCATTACCCACCTTCACGGCGACCACATCTATGGTCTGCCTGGCTTATTAGCCAGCCGTTCTTTTCAAGGCGGAGAATCAGAAGTGATTGTCTATGGACCAAAAGGACTAAAAGAATATATCACGATAAGCCTTTCAGTCAGCCAAACTTATTTAAAATACCCGCTAAAAATCGTCGAATTCGACGAAGGGATTATTTTTGAAGATGAACAGTTTACTGTCGAAGCTCGACTGTTGGATCACGGTATTCCTTCATACGGGTATCGAATTATCGAGAAGGATAAACCAGGGACCCTTTTAGCGGATAAGCTTGTCGAGGCGGGAGTACAGCCAGGACCAATTTTCCGGAAAATTAAAGAAGGTGAAACCGTTACACTTGATGATGGCACCATTATCGTACCAGCAGATTTTCTCGGTCCGGATATAAAGGGCCGGATTGTCACGATTCTTGGAGATACAAGATACTGTGAGAACGCAATACTTTTAGCCCAGGACGCAGATTTATTAATACATGAAGCAACCTTTTCTAAAGGGGAAGAGAAGCTTGCCTATGATTATTTCCACTCAACCACCCATCAGGCTGCAGAAGTGGCGAAACAATCCGGAAGTAAGCAGCTCTGTTTGACCCACATCAGCTCACGCTATGATCGACAAGCCTGGGCTGAACTAGCTGCGGAAGCACAGGAAGTCTTTGCGAATACAGACATTGCTGAAGACTTTAAAGAAATAAATATACCTAGTAAATGAATGTTTTCGACGTTACAGCAATATATCCGCGATGACTATATTCCAGCTATTAAGACGGCCAAAAGCCGTCTTATTTGGTTATTTCCAGCCGAGTACATATTGTTTGGGACCCTCAATGGATATGCCCAGTTCTTTGGCTGCTGTTCTTGGCCAGTATGGGTCACGTAACAATTCCCGTGCTAAAAATACTAAATCGGCACGCTCATTTTGAAGAATTTCCTCTGCTTGAATACCCGTTGTAATTAATCCCACTGCTCCAGTAGATATTTCGGCACCATTTCTAATGGTTTCGGAGTAGGGCACTTGATAGCCGGGATACACATTAATCTGTGCTGGTACGACTCCTCCAGAGCTTGGATCAATTAAATCTACGCCTTGTTCCTTCATCCATTGGCTGAAAAATACGTAATCTAACGGTGTTAATCCCTCTTCATGATATTCATGTGCAGAAACTCGCACAAATAGCACTCCATCCCAGACTGTTTTGATGGCTTCAATTACTTCACGAAGGAAACGGTACCGATTTTCAGGAGTACCACCGTATTCATCGGTTCTTTTATTTGTTAGCGGTGAGAGGAACTCATTAATTAAATAGCCATGAGCACCATGTATCTCAATAACATCAAAACCAGCTTTTGCTGCCCGCTCCGCTCCTTTTTTAAAAGCTTCAACGGTTTCCTTAATATCCTCTTTTGTCATTTCTTTAGGTGTTTTCATTTTTTCATTAAAAGCTAAGGCAGAAGGGGCGATGATTTCACCTTCTAGGACTGCCTTTCTACCCGCATGTGCAAGCTGGATACCTGTTTTAGCTTCATGCTCTTTCATTAAGCTAACGAGTTCTGCTAAACCTTCAATGTGGTCATCACTCCAGATGCCTAAATCCCTAGGTGAAATCCTGCCTTGTGGAGTGACTGCAGTTGCTTCAACGATAATAAGCCCAACTTGTCCAACTGCTCTGCTAGTATAATGGGTACGATGCCAGTTTTGAATTTGACCATCTTCGTTATGACTTGAATACATGCACATCGGCGCCATTACAATTCGATTTTTCAGCGTAACACCTTTTATCGTATAAGGAGAAAATAATTTTGCAGACATTATGAACCTCCTACATCATTAATTTTTCGGTCACTATACCACTATAGTGCATTTTAGAAAAGAGCCTTTATAAAAAACTTCACCCTTTGTCTCTTAATTCTCTTAATTTGTATAAGGTGCCTCTCCACATGATGCCGCCACGTTTATAGGTTAGATAGCTGGCACGGATGATCGAATAGATAAACAGCAAAGCTGTCACAGGCAATACTAGAAACATAGAGGGGGAGAATATGGTCATTTTTTTGATGACCATAACGTAATGAATCCCGCTTAACAAAATAATTCCTAAGCTTAAGAGGGCGACTATTTTATCAGAAGAAAATATCGTAATAAAGGGCAGGACATTCGTAATAAAAACGCCGAATATTGCAAAAAACACCATGCTTATCCGGTAATGTAATCCGGCAAATGTATTCTTTTCGAGGCCGATAAATGCTTCCTGCAAACTTCCGTACCATTCTACTTCAATCAGCTTAAGAGCTGTAACAATCCTCTGAGCGTAGCCTGCTTGTTTCATTCTCATTCCAAGCTGTAAGTCATCATCCGGCCGCATTTTCACCATTTCATGTGTTCCAAAGCTGCTATACGCTTCTTTGGAAACAAGGTTAAAGGCTCCAATTCCAGTCCCGATTTTTGATTTTGGGTTATTGGCAGCCCATGGTCTTTTAAAATAAGAAAACCCGAATAGAAAAAAAGCAACAAATGATTTTAACCAAAACTTTTTCGCACTCAGGTTTGGTGCCACTGTTAGATGGTCAAGCTCGTGCTTCTCAAAATAATGAAGCGCCTTTGCAAATGCCTCTTTTTTAAACTTTACATCCGCATCGGTGAACAATAGCCATTTTCCCGACGCTTTAAGGAAGCCTTGGTATAAGGCGTTATTTTTTCCAAGCCACCCTTCAGGCAATCCCTCTATGTGAAGAACAGAAATTCGCTGATCGTCCTTTTTTAATTCTTCCATCACAAGCCCAGTGTCATCCGTTGACCGATCATTAACGAGAATCCATTCAACGTTTCTATAAGTTTGCGCCAACTGACTAAGGATACTATCTCTTATTTGATTTTCTTCATTGCGTGCCGCTACAATGACGGATAACAAAGGTCCATTTTCTAACTCATCCGCATCTTCTAAAGCGTCTATTTTCCGTAAACCGATTAGCCCGTCTATGAGAAAAACAGTCCAGACCAGGATACCCATTGAAAATAATACCGTCAGCATCTTTTACACTTCCTAGTCTTTTTTACCCTAGTTTAAATCAATAGACACAAATTAGGAAGTTGGTTCGGTAACTTCCAGCTGTTCACGTAATGCCGCTCCCATCTTTATCGATTGGGCCGTTGCAGCCTTAATACAAGAAATGAACGCTTGCTGGACCTGATGTTCCTCGAGTACTTTGACCCCTGCCTCTGTTGTACCGCCTGGGCTTGTTACATCTCTTCGTAACTGTTCAGATGATTTTGTGGAGTTTTTCACCATCTCAGCTGCTCCAATTAACGTTTGTACGATTAATTCACTCGCCATCTCCTTATCGAGTCCAACCTCAACAGCACTCTTCTCCATTGCTTCAATGAGGTAATAAATATACGCAGGTCCGCTGCCGGAGAGTCCTGTAACAGCGTCAAGCTGCTCCTCTTCTACAAAAGTTGTCAAGCCGACCGTTCCAAACAGATCTTTCATTAATTCAATTTGCTGAGGGGTAACTCGTTCATTTACAGCAACGGCAGTGGCAGATTTACCAACGGCTGCTGAAGTATTTGGCATTGCTCTAACAATCGCAATCGGTAATTTTGCTAATGTCTCAATCGTGCTCATCGACACACCAGCTAACACAGAAACTACCAGCATTTTTTCGGTTAAATATTCACGAATATATTGGATGGCGGTTGCGGCATCCTTTGGCTTCATCGATAAGATGACGATGTCAGCTCCTGCAAACAATTCGTTTAAATCGTAAGTGGTACGGACGCCATACGTATCACTTATCCTCTTCAACCGCTCTTTATTTGAATTATTTGTAACCCATACATTCTTTCTATCAATCAAACTATTTTCAAGAATCCCTGAAATAAATGCTTCAGCCATCGAACCGGCACCGATAAATGCTATTTTTTTCATCATATTGCCCCCTTTTACTTGTTTATAAAAACAAAAAGACCCCTCATCCGTAAAGGACGAAAGGTCTAGCTTCCGTGGTACCACCTTCATTTACCCAAACTAAATACATATCAGGGTTCACTCGACTCCGATAACGCCGGATTACGTTAGGTTTTCCTAAGTGCTCATAAGGTAGGTTCAATGATAAAGAGGGCTGTGAAGACTTTCAGCCGATGGACTTCACTCTCTTTTGCCATTTTTCATTTACTGGTCTTAATCATCGCGAATGTTCGAATCAAATTTTAATAGTGATTATCCAAGATTACGGCTCTTCTGTCAAGTGATAAAATCTGAATTTTTTATTTATTTTAACTATATTATGCAAAAATAATGACAATCGAAAGGGAAATTCGTTACACTTACTATATAAATAATTGTCAAAAAATGTTCACATTCTATTTAAAAATAACGATAGGAGTTTTTTTGAATGGCAGAATGGAAAGATGGTATCGCAAAAATAATTTTGCCGACTCCTTATGCAGTCGGGGACGTTAATGTTTACTTACTTAAAGGTGAGCGGCTGACACTTGTCGATTGTGGTGTCAAAACCAAGGAGTCATGGATTGCATTTAAGGCTCAGCTGTCTCAATTACAATTAAGCCCGGATGATATTGAACAGGTGATTATTACCCATCATCACGCTGATCATGTTGGAATGCTTGATTTTTTATCAGATCAGGCAGAGGTTTACGGGCACCCGCTGAATGAACGATGGATTAAACCAACAGAGGCTTTCTTTCAAGAACAAGAGGCTTTTTTTCGAAGACAATTTGTTGACTTTGGAATCCCGTCAGAATATTTTTCGGCTCTCTTACATTTAAGACAAACATTCAGGTACTCCTGTAACCGCTCCTTGACGGGAGAATTGGTTGAAGGGATGATCCCGCCGGGGTTAAGTGAATGGAAAGTCATAGAGACACCTGGGCATGCCCAGAGTCAAATCGCTCTATTTCGAGAAAGAGATGGAATTCTTATTGGAGGGGATTTGATTCTTGCACATATCTCACCAAATCCATTCCTAGAAATGCCAGCACCAGGTGAAGCAGAAAGACCGAAGCCTCAGCTGCAGCATAATGATTCGATGAAAAAGTTGTTATCCTATCCCATTCAATTCGTTTATACAGGTCATGGCGAGGAAGTTTTCCAATTAAAAGAGCTAATTGAAAAAAGACTGATTCATCAACATGAACGTGCAATGAAGGTTAATAATTGGCTAAAAGAGGAGAAGCATACTGTATTTGAACTTTGCAAGAGGCTTTTTCCTACAGCGTATAAGCGCGAATTGATATTAACATTATCGGAAACCGTGGGCCAGCTTGACTATTTAGCCTCAATCGGCGAGATTAGTAGTAGTGAGGATCATCAACCAGTCCTTTATCAAGCTAGATGAGGTGTGAGTATGGTTAGGGAACAACTTAAGGGTAAAAATATAGTCATTACCGGTGCATCCGGGGGGATAGGTGCTAAAATCGCCAAGCTTTGTGCGGAAAGTGGTGCCAACCTTGTCCTAATTGCAAGAAGCATTGAAAAGTTGAAGCAGCTGCAAATGGAATTGCAGCAAAAGCATCAAGTAAAGGTAGAGGTCTATCAATTAGATGTCTCTGATACGGAAAAAGTGAAGGAAGTTTTTACAGCTATTTTTGCGGAGATTGGTGAGGTAGATATCCTTGTTAATAACGCGGGGTTCGGTGTGTTCCGTGAAGCCCATGCAGCAACAATGGATGAAATTAAAGGTATGTTCAATGTCAATGTTGTCGGACTAATGGCGTGCACAAGCATGGTGCTCCCGAAAATGCGTGAACGCCGTTTCGGCCATATCATTAATATCGCCTCCCAGGCGGGAAAAATCGCAACGCCAAAATCAAGTGTGTATTCGGCTACTAAGCATGCGGTTCTTGGCTACACGAATTCGCTTAGAATGGAGCTTAGTGATTACAATGTTCTCGTAACATCTGTGAATCCGGGGCCTATTGCAACGAACTTTTTTAACATTGCCGATGAAAAAGGCACCTATGTTAAAAATGTTCAAAAGTTTATGCTTCAGCCTGAATATGTTGCTCGGAAAGTCGTTGACAGTATGCTGACGAAAACGAGAGAAATCAACCTGCCGCGCTGGATGAACATGGGCAGCGTTGTTTATGTTCTCTTTCCAAGACTGTTTGAACGTATTGGCAAAAAAGCATTTAACAAAAAATAAAACCGCGACAGCGGTTTTTTGTGCTTTCATCCTGTTAAAAATTCGTATACAGTATCATTCACAGCCTCGTATAAATCTACCGTGGGCTGTTCTACTTTTATTTGAATAATCCGATCCGCGAGCGCCTCTAAATCGTTACTGCTCATTGGCAGTGAATCTATCTCGGCATAATATTGTTTGAAGCAATTTTTTATCATTTTAAGAATTAACTTTTTCTCCATGTACGTACACCTCACTCACAATTATACCGCTTTTTCCCCCGGAAAAATAACCAAAACCATGAAATATGTCAAAAAATTTCCATTGAATACGAACGCATATTCGTGTAAGATGTGTATATAATATAAGGAACAGACGTTCGATATTTAAATGGAGGGAAAAGTCATGGTTGATTACAGCACGTTACCGCACAATCATATTTTATGCGTCGACATGAAGAGCTTTTATGCCAGCTGTTCCGCTGTCATGCATGGTCTTGATCCCTTGACTTGCTATCTAGCTGTGGCCGGTAACAAAGAACGGAATGGAAGTGTTGTGCTAGCCGCATCACCACGTTTGAAGAAAGAATTTGGAATTAAAACAGGTTCCAGGCTATTTGAGATTCCCGATGATCCCCGCATTCAAGTAGTCGAGCCCAAAATGGCCACTTATTTGCGTATTTCTACTGAAATTACCCGCGTATTTAATCGTTATGTACCGAAGGAAGCTATTCACACGTATAGCGTTGATGAAAGTTTTATCAAGGTGGATGGGGCACTTCATTTGTGGGGGGACGCCTTTACGATTGCAGAGAAAATTAAGAATGATATTGAACGTGAGTTCCAGCTTCCCTGTGCGGTCGGAATTGGCCCGAATATGTTACTGTCAAAACTTTGCCTCGATCTCGAAGCAAAGAAGCATGGAATTGCTGAATGGAAGTACGAGGACGTCCAGACGAAGCTTTGGAAGGTTTCACCGCTAAGAGAAATGTGGGGAATCGGCAGGCGTGTTGAAAAAACTCTAAATGGGATGGGCATTTTTACGGTTGGCCAGCTGGCTCGCTATGATTTAGAAGCACTGGAAAAGAAATTCGGAATTATGGGCAATCAGCTTTATCATCATGCCTGGGGAGTAGACCTTTCAGACTTGGGAGCACCCCTGATTGAGGGGCAGATCAGCTTTGGAAAAAGCCAAATTCTTTTAAGAGATTATAAAGAAGAAGAAGAGATAAAGCATGTAATTTTAGAAATGTGTGAAGAAGTAGCCCGAAGAGCGAGATCTCGCCGTAAGGCTGGGAGAACAATCAGCCTTAGCATTGGCTATAGCCAGGATGAACTCGGCGGCGGCTTTCACCGCTCAAGAACCATCAAGCAGCCAACGAATGTAACGATGGATCTTTACCGAGTCTGTCTCGAATTATTCCACGAACATTATACAGGAAAGACGGTAAGGCAAATTGCAATTAGTATTGGAAATATCGTCGATGATCATGAGTTTCAGCTCGACCTGTTTGACATGGGCGCGGTAAAGCGGAGGGAGCTTGGCTATGTAGTTGATTCTATCCGCAGACGCTTTGGTTCAGGTTCCCTGCTGCGGGCTGTTTCCTATACAACTGCTGGAACGGCAAAGCATCGAGCTACGCTTGTTGGAGGGCATAAGGGGTAGTGAGAAAGGCGGAAGCGCCTTGAACAGAGGCGACAGGCATAGGCGAGCCGGCGAGAAGGTTGCTTTTTAACCTTCTTGACGGATTGACTTATGACCCCGAGCCTCTAGGCGCTGGAGCTAGACAGTAGGAAAAGCAGAAGCAATTTTTCTTTTTCGACCGAGCCCCTAGGCGCTGGAGTTGCAACGAAGTAAGGAGGAGAATGAATGATTCGCGACCGCGGAAGAATCAAATGGGTTTCGATGATGCTTCCTGAGCATATTAAATTGCTTAGAGACTGGGTGAAGGAAGATCAATATGATGAGCGGAAAGAAATCGATGAGCAGCAGCTCGAACTTATGAATATGACCTTATCTGAAGCAATCGAATTCGACCAATTCGTTACCATCACTCATTATCGAAATCGAAATTATGAAATCGTCATTGGAAAAATTCATTATTGGGATGAAATGGCGCAACGTCTTCATATTATCGATCACTTTGAAGAAGTACACCGTATCCCGATTTCAGCCATTGCCGATATCCGATTGACATAGAAAAAGCGGCCTCACAAACATCGGAGGCCGCTTTTTTCCATGTTAATTCTCTGTTGAATACATCTGTGATTTTAAACTTTCCTTAACGGAAATCGGCTTTAAATTCACCAGTAACTTTTTGGTGACCGTTATTTTCTTCAAACGATTGCTCTTGTTCTAAATCGAAACGGTTCATAATAGGTAAATCGTTTACCGAGAATAGGTAAGAGTCTTCTGAAGCAGAGTGTTCATACCAAGCCCAGTTTGGAACCACGAAGTAGTCGCCTTTTTTCCAATCGAAGCGAATGCCGTTAATGACTGTGTGACCGGAACCTTTGTGTACCTGGTAAACAGTTGAGTGTGTATGGCGTAATGCCTTTGTTTTGAAACCATGCGGTAAATGCTGCATTCGAGTACCGAGAGTCGGGTTAGCGGATTTACCTGTAGATGGGTTAATGTACTCTACAGCATATCCATGATGTGGATCTGGATCGAATTCCATCAAGCCTTTAATTCCTTCTACCGTGCGGTCCCATTTATAATTAGCAAGTGGAGCAACGGTGAACTTATCATCACCAACAGGACGAACCATGCCGCCGCGATAACGTCTCTCTGAAAAATTATCTGGAATATCTGGCTGCTGTAAACCATCTTCATAAGGTTCAAAGAAGGTACCGCCAATTGCGTAAATAGTAGGAATATCTAAGGCATCCATCCAATACATAGGCTCTGTCCCTAAATGGGCGTGCCCGTGCCACAAATTCTTTGGAGTAATCAAAAAGTCGCCTTCTTCCATGAAAATACGCTCACCCTGTACAATCGTGTATGCGCCTGAACCTTCAGAAATAAAGCGCAATGCACTTTGAGAGTGACGGTGAGATGGCGCTTTTTCACCAGGCAATAACATTTGTACAGCTGCATAAATCGTTTGAGTAGTCGATCCCCATCCCCAAGGTTCCCGATAAGTTAAGCCAGGATTTTGGAAATAGATTGCACGACGTTCTCCACCTCGATCTGGTGTGAAGATTTGAGCTGCTTCTGCCATTTTCTTTTTGATTAATTCATCGCTCCAAAGATAAGCTTGTGCTTGAGGCTTTGGCGTTTTATGCATAATTGTAGGAATTGCTTCCCAAAGGGGTCCTAAGTTGTATTGTTGAATATCTTTTGTGTAATCGGTTACAATTGAACTTTTCATAAACTCTTGAACTTCTGGATTTACTTCAGCCATTTTACATTCTCCTTTGCCTTCAAATTTTATAGAGAAAAGGGGAGCAGCCTATTTGCTGCTTGACCCCTTGCAATGTCTAATTAAACAGTGACTACCGCTTCCGTTGCCTTTACTTTATTTTCAAGTGCACCGATTTGGTCGATTTCAATGCGAACTACGTCTCCATCTTTTAAGAATTGCGGAGGAGTCATCGCCACCCCAACGCCTCCAGGAGTTCCTGTTAAGACAACATCTCCAGGCTCTAACGTCATTAAATTGGATAAGAAAGCTACTAATTTTTGAACAGAGAATACGAGATTAGCAGTATTCGTTTTTTGACGTACTTCACCATTTACTTTTAGGACAACATCTAAGCCAGATGGATTTTGCAGCTCATCGGAAGTTACCAAATATGGTCCCATTGGTGCGCTGCCATCTACTGTTTTTCCTTGCAGCCATTGAAGCGTACGTCGTTGAATGTCACGATAGGTAACGTCATTTGTAATGGTGTAACCTGCTACAAAATCTAATGCATCTTCTTCTGCAACATTGCGAGCTTGTTTGCCGACAACAAAAGTAAACTCTGCTTCGTAGTCAAGCTGATCAGAGATTGGATAGTGTGGAATATCGTCCTCTGGTCCTAAAATCGTATTAGCAAATTTTGCGAAAATAACTGGGTTCGATGGGATTTCACGACCCATTTCTAAAATGTGCTCACGGTAGTTGTGTCCAACACAAATAATTTTGCCTGGACGTTGAACTGGCGCTTCTACCTTAACTTCCTCGCGATTGTAAATCACTTTTTTTCCAAAACTTTCAGGGTTAGCTAGTATGAAATCGATTGCATTTTGTGCGAGAATCAGTGATTCTTTGCCGCCTTGGTACAACTCGTCGGTATTATCCGGCACATATGCTTTTGCGATTGCTTCATATCGGTATTTTCCTTCTGCCTTTAACTGTGCTTGGTAAGCATAGTTTAAGTCGACTACTTTGTTATCAACGATTGCCCCTGCACGTGTATGCCCAGCGACAGTAAAATTAATAAGTTTCATGGTTGGCCTCCTTGTTTTTCACTAATTATGAAACTAGTTCACTATTTATAAAAATATTAAAATATTTCAAAACGATTGTCAATATTATTTGTTTTCAGAATTTTATTTTGTAAAACCGAAGTACTCGGAAATTTCCTTGGCTGCATTGAGAACGTATTTTCCTGTTGGATGGTCCGCCGATTTTGGTACTGTCTCAGTAATACCAACGATCGTTATGGCACCGAGCAGTCCATGGTTGAAATTTAATATAGGGACACTAAAAGAGGAGACATGCTTTATTAGAGGTTCCGTTTTTGATGCAAAAAACAATCCTCTGGTTTTCTCTTTTTCACTTTGAAACTGCTTAAATTCACTTTCATTGAACTTCGATAATTCTTTTTCTTCCCATTCTTTCATTAGGACGTCTTTTTCAAAAGCAGAAAAAACAACGCCAGTCGAGGAGGAGAGCGGTAAGTGTGTCCCTATTTGTGCACCGATATTTATTCCATAATCAGCACTTAAAATATATGAAATGAGTGGACCCTTTGTAGAAGGAACAGCCAGCAGGACTGTTAGGTTCGTTTTCTCAGTTATCATTTTGAAATAGGGAATGACCACTTCTATTAAAGAAGATTGGCCTAAAGCAACATTTCCTAACTGTACAAATTTATGTCCAAGCGTATATGCGTTTGTATGAGGATTACGATAGATTAATCCAAATTGGGATAGTGTAGACAAATATTTATATAAATTACTTTTTGTCATAGCGGTTAGGTTTTGAATATCAGTAAACTTTAGAGGTTTTTTTTCCATTGCTAAGATCTCTAATATGTTTAACCCAATTTGTAATGACTGAATACCGATCGTTTTCGTTTCAGTTGTCATAAAGATCACCCCATTTTTCGGTTGGTTTTGGATAGTAGTAGAAAAAATGATTAATATAAATTTTCTAAATTTTAAAAGTTTTTGTTGACGAATTGATAAAAAATGATTTAAAGTTTTCTTATCAGGTAACAAAGTTCACTATTTGTGGAAGATAATAACTCAGTTGGAGGGGAAATGTCAATGACTAATGTAAGCGACATCATTATAGTAGGTGGAGGAATAGGTGGTTTAGCGGCAGCACTATCAATCCAAGAAACGGGTAAATCAGTAGCGGTTTTTGAGCAAGCACCTGAATTTGGAGAAGTAGGTGCTGGGATTCAGTTAGCACCAAATGCGTTAGAGGTTTTAGATCGTTTAGGGGTAAAGGAAGAAATCTTAAAACATGCAGTATTACCAAAACGCCTTGTCCTAAAAGATGTTTATACTGCAAAAGAAATAGCAA
Source organism: Neobacillus sp. NPDC093182 (assembly GCF_044754045.1). Taxonomy (NCBI): domain Bacteria; kingdom Bacillati; phylum Bacillota; class Bacilli; order Caryophanales; family Bacillaceae; genus Neobacillus; species Neobacillus sp. NPDC093182. Next base: position 346,638 of record NZ_JBIVOI010000001.1, on the reverse strand, counting down.
CTCTTGATTTAGGGGAAGGTTTCCAAAAAGAATTCGGCCAGCCGTATATCGTATTACATCGCTCTGACTTACACAGAGTTCTTTATGAAGCATGTCAAAAAAGCAGCAATATCAAATTCTTTACCAACCAATGTATTCAAACTGCAGAACAAAATGGTGATACTGTAACCATTGTTAATCAAAATGGGGAAACGTTTAAAGCAGAAGCAGTTATTGGTGCGGATGGGGTAAAATCAAACATGCGTAAGCAGTTAGTTGATGATAAACCAGTAAACTCTGCATATGTAGCTTATCGTGGAACGATTCCAATTGAAGAAGTGGCTACTACCGCAAACTTAGACTTAGACGATGTCATCATGTGGATTGGTCCAAACCTGCACATGGTACAATACCCAGTTCGCCGCGGAGAGCTTTACAACCAAGTAGTTGTATTTAAATCATATGATGCGACTGTAGAAGACTGGGGAACACCAGAAGAAATGGCACGTCGTTTTGAAAATTGTCATCCAAAGGTTGAAAACGCTTTAACTTACATTAACCGTCAATTCCGCTGGCAAATGTATGACCGTGAACCAATCGACAATTGGACAAATGGCAACATTACGCTATTAGGAGATTCTGGACATGCCATGCTTCAATATTTAGCACAAGGCGGCGTTCAAGCCCTCGAAGATGCATTTGTATTAGGTGAGAAATTAAAAGAACATAAATCCTACGAGGAAGCGTTTAAAGCATACCAAGAAATTCGAATCCCACGCTCTGCAATGGTACAAGGATCAGCACGCAGATGGGGCGAAATTATTCATGCGGAGGATCCAACAGCACTTGCACTTCGTAACTTTATTTTCGAACAGCACAAGCCAACTGACTACCATGTTGTTGATTTCCTATATGGCTATTTCAAGAAAAATTATGAACGTGTAAATTGCTAATTAAAAACGCGTTAGAGCTGGCTCTAACGCATTTTTTAAATTTATGTATGAAGTGATTTGAAGGAGGACGTAACGATGGCAACAGCAGTACTGAATGAAAAATTGGAAGTATTTAATAAGAGTATAGATGATATTATAGCGGTATTGAAAAATACGGAAGAGGGTGCACTTTATGTTAAACCTTCTGAAACAGAATGGTCCGCAATGCAAATTGTTTCGCATATTTTGGAAGCGGTAGAGTTTTGGGTCGAAGATTTGGAAGCGCTGCTAGTAGTTCCTGGTGCAAAATGGGGACGTAATCATGAACATGTGCGCCGTTTAGCTGCAGTAGATGAAACGGTCGTATCACGTATTAAGAAAGAGGATGCTATAACTGCACTTCAAAACTTAGTACCGAAAGTAGAGACAGCACTTTTAAAAGTGAAAGATGAGGATTTAGTAAAAACTGCTCCAAGTTATAATCCGAATTTTGACGGAAAACCGTTATCATTTTTAGTCGACCATTTAATCGTTAAGCATGTAACGGGTCATTACGGGCAGCTTGTACGTCATTTAGAAAAAATTCAATAATTGATCAGAAAAAGGACTCCATTACCGGAGTCCTTTTTCTATAGAAGAAACTACTCTTCTTTTGCAGCTCGCACTTGAGAGTCAAATTTCCCTTTATGAGAACCATCACAAAAAGGTTTGTTGTTGGAAAGCCCGCAGCGGCAAAGAGAAAAGGCTGGCTTCGTTTCCATGACATTTCCAGCACCATCTAGCAATTCTACCTCACCAGTAATCCGCAGTGAACCATTATCGTTTACTTTAATTTGTACTTTTGACATTCTTGACACTCCCTTTAAAAAGTAATTGTATTATTTTCAGAATATATTGAATTAGGGGAAAACACAAGTAAGCAGAAATTCCAGCACCTGCAAAAAATTATGTTACAATCAGCGTATGCCAACTAGGGGGAGATTTAAACATGGAGATTATGATAACCGCGGCAGCTGCTGAGAAGCTTACTGAGAAAATAAAAGGCCGGGAAGGTTACTTAAAGCTTAAGTACGATACAGAGGATTGCGGATGTGCCGTAAATGGTGTGATTGCATTGTGGTATGTACACGAAGTTAATACAGACGATATTACCATTGAGACAAACGAACGAAATGTATATATGGAAAAGTCGAAAGCCGTTTTCTTTGATGAAAAGATGACGATTGATTTTTCAAAAGGAACGAATAGCTTTCAACTAAAAAGCCCACAGCAAATCTTAAACGGATACATGAGTTTTGTTGTAACAGAAAAGACAGACTGACCCAGTGGGACAGTCTGTTTTTTAGGAAACGCAGATAAAATTCTATTTACGCAGATATATTAGAATGTACGCAGATATATCTCCAAAAATTATTTCGGTTAAGCTTTCTCAACATATTTTTGCAAAAATTTGTCTATGACAGTTCGATATTCTTCAGGGTTCTCATTAAAAGACTGGGCATGACGGCCATTTGCAGCTAGATAAAGCATTTTCGGACCTTGTTTTTTTTCATATAATTCTTTTGTCATGGCAGGAAGAATAAAATCATCGTTTTCGCTGTGAATAAATAAAATGGGATGTTTGATATTTTCAATAACCGAAATGGGTGAGACGTGACGGATTGAATATTTTTCACGAAGGCGCAAAATAAAATCAGCAATGGGAATTAATAAGGTCGAAACCTTCTTAAATTCTTTTTTTAGCTGATATGATACTTGCTCTTTCAAGTCAGAGAAGGGACAGTCTGCTATATAAAAATCAGCGCCATCCTCAAGCATTCCAGCGTACAGAAGCATCGTAGCTGCCCCCATCGATTCCCCATGAATGCCGAGCGTAAGTGTTGGCCCCTTCTCTTTTTTTAACCAATCAATTACTGCCTTTAGATCGAATTTTTCATAATGACCGAAGCTGGTTGTCTTCCCTCCAGATTCACCATGTCTGCGATGGTCGTAAATAATCGCATTAAATCCACGCTCTAAGAAAAGATTCATATATTTTATTGAATTAATTTTAGTTTCCGTTACTCCATGAGAAATAATGACATAGCGATTAGACTCGTGCGGTTCTACCAGAAGAGCTTTAATGGGATAGCCAAAAGGGGATTCAATGAGTACCTCTCTCTTAGGAAGTGATTCGAAATGCTCGGGGTTAAATCTACCCGCTTCCTTTTCCCGCTGTACGATAAATTGTTCATCCTTTTTTTTTATATAAATAAGCCTATTTGTAAAATAAAAACCTAAAGAAAATGTAATCAAGAATGAAATTAGAAGAGCTCGCAGCGCCTTTCTCACAAGTACACCTCCAAAAGGTTCATTAGTAGTCAGTATTTGGTAATTATTGTTGGCTTTTATTTTAACATAAGAAAAGCCGCTAACTCCATTAGCGGCTTAGTAAATTTATTTATTGTTCAGCATTTTGTCTCTTTGTAGGATGAAGTGCTTTTTCTAGTTCCTCAGCGGCAATCATTCGTTTACCTGTTCCGGCAGATTCTGCATAATCCTTACCTTTTTGGCTGTATCCCTTATCACGTTTTTGGCTCATAATCGTCAGACTCCCTTCGAAGTGGTTTCATTTAATAAAGTGCTTATATAGTAGTCTGTTTATTCATACCTTTAGTGTAAAGGTGCTGAATTGTAAAATTCAAGAATAATAGAAATTTTGACAAAATAAGAGGGTTTTCTGTGTTCGTTCTCGAAATAGTAAAGGTAAAAGTGCTAAAAAGGAGAGGAAAAAAAAATGAGTCAAACTGAAGTAGTAATTGTGAGCGCTGTTCGTACAGCACTAGGTAATTTTAACGGGAGTTTAAAAAATGTATCGGCACCAGAATTAGGAGCGACAGTTATCAAAGGAGCGCTCGAACAAGCGGGCGTAAAGCCGGAGCAAGTAGACGAAGTTATTTTAGGTAACGTACTGCAAGCAGGGCTTGGCCAGAATCCAGCTAGACAGGCCGCGATTAGCGCAGGAATTCCTGATAGCGTTTCTTCAATGACGATCAACAAAGTATGCGGTTCTGGATTAAAGGCTGTTCACCTAGCAACACAGGCCATTCTAGCAGGGGATGCTGAGATTGTTGTTGCTGGAGGAATGGAGAATATGAGCCAAGCACCTTATCTATTAAAAAATGCCCGTGAAGGATTCAAAATGGGTGATCAAAAATTAATAGATACTTTGACAAGTGACGGACTGACATGTGTTTTTAACCAATATCACATGGGGGTTACAGCTGAAAACTTAGCTGATAAATATTCGATTACGAGAGAAGAACAGGACCAGTTTTCAGCATGGAGTCAGGAGAAGGCGGTTAAGGCAATTGAAGCAGGTAAATTTAAAGATGAAATTGTCCCTGTCGTCATTCCACAGCGTAAAGGGGATCCGATTGTTTTTGATACAGATGAATATCCGAAAAAAGGAACAACAGCTGAAAAGCTTGGAGGATTACGTCCAGCATTCAAAAAAGACGGCAGTGTAACAGCTGGCAATGCATCAGGAATTAATGATGGTGCAGCAGCGGTAGTCGTAATGAGCAGGAAAAAAGCAGAAGAACTAGGGATTAAGCCTTTAGTAACGATTAAAGGGAATGCCAGTGCTGGGGTTGATCCAAGCATCATGGGGATCGGGCCGGTTCCAGCAGTAAAAAAGGTTCTGGAAAAAACGTCTATTTCGATGGAAGAGCTTGAGTTAATAGAAGCGAATGAGGCATTTGCTGCGCAAGCATTAGCAGTTGACCGTGAACTTCAATTTAATAAAGATATCTTAAATGTTAATGGCGGTGCAATAGCACTCGGTCACCCTATCGGCGCAAGCGGTGCAAGAATTCTTGTTACGCTGATTCATGAAATGAAACGGAGAAACGCCCAAAAAGGATTAGCAACTCTTTGTATTGGCGGCGGTCAAGGGGTAGCAACGATCGTTGAGTTAGCATAAACCTTACAATGAGGGGAGAAACGACACGATGAAGAAAATTAGTACATCCTTCCAAGAAGCTGTCGCTGGTATTCAAGATGGAGCGACGTTGATGGTTGGTGGTTTCGGTTTGTGTGGCATTCCTGAAAATCTAATCCAAGCGTTGGTTGAAAAGGGTGTAAAGGATTTAACGGTTATTTCAAATAACTGTGGAATCGATGATTGGGGTCTTGGCCCTCTATTAAAAAATAAACAGATAAAAAAAATGATAGGTTCCTATGTGGGAGAAAATAAAGAGTTTGAAAGACAGGTTTTAGCAGGCGAGCTTGAAGTAGAATTGACACCACAAGGTACATTAGCGGAAAAAATAAGAGCTGGTGGAGCTGGGATTCCTGCCTTTTATACTCCTGCAGGGGTAGGAACTCCGATTGCGGATGGCAAAGATACAAAGATTTTTAATGGTAGAGAGTATCTATTAGAAGAAGCATTGACTGCTGATTTTAGTCTTGTTAGGGCATGGAAGGGAGACAAGATGGGGAATCTTGTTTACCACAAAACCGCAAGAAACTTTAATCCGATGATTGCTGCAGCTGGAAAAGTAACAATTGCTGAAGTGGAGACACTCTATGAAATTGGTGAACTTGATCCTAATTATATCCACACGCCAAGTGTTTACGTTCAGATGATTATTGAAGGCAAGCAGGAAAAACGGATTGAAAGAATGACCGTTAGGAAATAGATTGCTGCAGGGAGTGAGAGCCAATGGTCTCTGTTAGAGAGAGAATTGCAATTAGGGCAGAGAAAGAAATCGAAGACGGTTTTTATGTAAACTTAGGGATTGGGATGCCGACGCTGGTTGCTAATTATATTTCTGAAAATAAACAGGTTGTTCTTCAATCGGAAAATGGATTACTTGGAATTGGTCCTTATCCGACAGAAGAAGAAGTAGATCCTGATTTGATCAATGCCGGAAAAGAGACGGTTACTGCAATTAGCGGCGCTTCTTATTTTGATAGTGCCGAATCATTTGCCATGATACGCGGCGGTCATATCAACATTGCGATCCTTGGCGGGATGGAGGTTTCTCAAACAGGAGACCTCGCGAACTGGATGATACCAGGTAAAATGATAAAAGGAATGGGCGGTGCCATGGATCTTGTCCATGGAGCGCAAAAGATCATTGTTATCATGGAGCATGTGAACAAGCGCGGCGAATCAAAAATCTTAAAGGAATGCACCCTTCCGTTAACCGGAAAAGCTGTGGTTAACCGAATTATTACTGAACGTGCAGTAATGGATGTAACCGACACCGGTTTAAAATTGGTTGAAGTAGCAAAAGGGTTTACTGTCGAAGATATAGTTAACTCGACAGAGGCGGCATTGGCAGTCGACGAAAACGTGGTTCTAGAAGCTTATTAAAAAACATGGCAGGCTGTTTTTCGGAACAGCTTGCTTTTTCTATTGGCTGTGTTAATGGTAAATGTTGATTTTAGAACTCTGTTGATTTGTGCGGAAGGCGCGAGACTCCTCGAAAATGCTAACGCATTTTCTTCGTGCGTGGGCGGATTCGAGGAAGTAATTCAGAGTCCTGCAGGAGACCCCGCAGGCGCTTTAGCGCCGAGGAGGCTTCCCGAACCGCCTGGAGCACAAATCAACAGCCAAATTTAACACAGCCTTTCTATTAAAATGTTATAATACATATGGAATAATGATTATGGGGGAAGTTTAGGATGAAAAAGAAATTGAAACAAAAAAATCAATCTAAACCAAAAACAGAAGAAGCAGCGGTTACGCTTAAAGATATGATCAATCCGGAATTAATCAAGCAATTAAAAGAACAGCAGGACCAGTTGAAGGCAGAAGAGGAGCGTAAACGAGCAGAAGAGGAGCAGCGTAAACGCGAGGAACGCCGTTTAAAAGAAAAAAATAAATCGTTTGAGGAGCTGCTGAACGAAAGCGGCATGAACTGGAAGGAATTTAAATAGGAGAGCCAAGCGGCTCTCCTATTTTAACGATGTTCTTTATACTGCCCAGCCTTTGAGATCTCTTTAATCAATGTAACGTCCTCTTTGGTCAGCTGTTGGCTTCTTATCGCCCTGGCATTGCTTCTTACTTGTTCAGGACTGCTAGCTCCAGCAACGACCGTGGCCACGGCAGGGTGAGACAAATTATATTGAAGAGCAATTTCTGTAAAAGAGCGTTGTGCAGCTAGTTTTTCCTTCAATGAGGGTAACACCTTAAGCAGCTCTTCCTGACTATAGTCTGGATATCCTTTTGGAGAAATTCTTTCTAGCATTTTATCACTTAAAAGCCCTTTTGCCAGCGGACCGCGGGTGACTACACTGATTCCATGCTCATGCAGATATGGCAGTGCTTCTTCTTCCGGACGCCGGTCTAAAATACTATATTGCATCATGACAGAAACAATATCGGATTTCTTTACATACTCACGGATAACATTGGGACGAATCGATGAAATTCCATAATAGCGGATATAGCCCTCTAACTTTAATTCGTCAAAAGCTTCTATTGTCTCATCAATATTATCTTCGATTGTGCCGCCATGCAGCTGGTATAAATCAATATAGTCTGTCCCAAGACGTTTTAAACTTTGTTTGACTGCTTCCTTTATGTACGATTTGGACGGATCCCAAGACCACCCTGTTTTATCTGGATTCCAGCGGTTTCCAACCTTCGTCGCAATAATGACTTTTTCACGTACATCCTTTAAAGCAGCCCCGACGATTTTTTCGTTCTCACCAAAATCATACAAATCGGCACTATCAAAATAATTGATTCCCTCATCCAAGGCAGTCTCAATAATCTCTCGAGCTCTTTTTTCCTCTGTGCCAATCGACATGCAGCCTAAGCCTAATTCAGTAACCCATAAATCTGAGTTTCCCAGTTTTCTTTTTTTCAATACAGATCACCCCGTCCTTTACTATAATTTTACGTAAGTCCGGGGAAGACTACAAACGGAAAGGTTATTTAGAAGCAACTTTTTCTACCCATGCAGCAACGGTGGAATAATCCTTATTGTATTCTTTTAGCTTTTGGAGAATCTCCCAGCCCTTACCTACAAGAATAATTCCCTTATCGTGCACGTATACCTTCATCCATACCCCTCCAAATAATGTATGGTAAAATGTATGAGCAGCATATAGCGAATTAGAACAGGAGTGACATAGATGACAAATCTTATTGAAAAAACGATACATAGCGAAGAAATATTTTCAGGAAAAATTATTAGCCTTCATCTTCAGGATGTTGAGCTGCCGAATGGAAAACAGTCAAAAAGAGAAATTATTAAACACCCAGGGGCAGTGGCTATTTTGGCGATCACCGATGATAAAAAAATTGTTATGGTCGAGCAATATCGTAAAGCTCTTGAGCGGACAATCGTTGAGATACCAGCAGGAAAGCTAGAAAAGGACGAAGAGCCAGCTCTCTGTGCACGCCGGGAGTTAGAGGAAGAGACAGGATATGAATGTGAAAGTTTGGAGCTGCTGATCTCTTTTTATACCTCTCCAGGATTCGCAGATGAAATCGTACATCTATTTGCAGCCAAAGGACTAACAAAGAAAGAAAATGCTGCGGCACTAGATGAAGATGAGTTTGTGAATATCGAGGAACTATCACTTGATGAAGCGATTCAATATATAAAGGAACAAAAAATTTATGATGCTAAAACCGCCTATGCCGTTCAATATCTGCAGCTTCTAGAGGCAATGAATAATAAATGAAACGGTATTATGTAGATTTACATATTCATATCGGAAGAACCTGGACCGGGAAGCCTGTAAAAATAACAGGCGCTAAAACATTAACATTTACCAATATCATTGAGCATGCTCGGCATGAAAAAGGGCTGAATATGATTGGGATTATTGACAGTCACTCACCAGAAGTAATCCTTGAAATGGAAAGCCTCGTTTCAAGTGGAGACATGATTGAACATCATGATGGAGGCTTAGGATACGGTGATTTAACGGTAATACCCGGTTCGGAGTTAGAAATTTATGATGAACAATGCAATGGTCCGATACATGTGCTTGTGTTTTTTGCTACAATCGCGGTCATGAGAGAGTTCTCTATTTGGCTGTCTGGTCATTTAAAAAATATCCAGTTGAGTTCGCAGCGGATATATGCATCAGGCCTCGATTTGCAGAAAAAGGTAAAGGCATTAGGTGGAATCTTTATTCCAGCACATGTTTTTACGCCTTTTAAAAGCCTATATGGTAAAGGTGTCAACAAATCATTAACAGAAGTATTCGACCCGGCTTTGATTGATGGGATTGAGCTTGGGTTAAGTTCTGATACAAGGATGGCAGACCAGATAAAAGAATTACATAACTATACCTTTGTGACCAATTCTGACGCTCACTCCTTAGCGAAAATTGCCCGCGAATACCAGGTAATATCGATGAAGGAACCATCGTTTAAAGAATTAGGAATGGCATTAAGGAAGGAGGACGGACGACATATCCTAGCGAATTACGGATTAGATCCGCTCCTTGGTAAGTATCACAAAACGGTCTGTGCAGAATGTTTACATCCAGCCGGTGAGGAAGACCAAATTTGTTCCCTTTGTGGAAAAAATAAGATGATTAAGGGTGTAGCCGACCGAATTCTTGAGTTGAAGACAGCAGATAGTCGTCCAGATGGGCGTCCTCCTTATGTCCATCAAGTTCCACTGGAATTTATTCCAGGATTGGGACCAAAGTTACTCGAAAAGCTCGTCAATCATTTTGGTTCAGAAATGGCTATATTGCATGAAGTTCCCTTTCATGCCTTGACTGAAGTGGTCCCTCCAAAGATTGCTGATATGATTATGAATGCAAGAGAAGGAAAAGTAACTCTAGCGGCAGGCGGCGGAGGAAAATACGGCAAAATTGCAGAGTAATGATCAAACCCGACAAATAAAAAGTCGGGTTTTTCTTTTTATAGTAATTCTATTAATTTATGGTCATAGATTTACTAGAAAGGCATAAAATGTAATAACTGATTAGGAGAAGTAGGAGGGACTGCAGATGAAGAAACGATTGTACCAGAACGATGCCGCCAGTTATTTCCGTGAGCATTCCTCAATTTTTTTATTTATTGTCATTTTATTTTTAATGGGTGTCATCTTTGGAGCAATTGTCGTGAATAGCATGAGTATCACCCAAAAAGAAGATTTGTTTTACTATCTGTCACAATTCTTTGGTCAAATACTAAATGGAAAAGTGGCAGAGAATAATGATTTATTTGCCCAAAGCTTTCTTCATAACAGCAAGTTCATTGGGTTGATATGGATTTTAGGAATTTCAATCATCGGACTTCCGGTAATCCTAATTCTATTATTTATAAAAGGATTAGTGGTAGGTTTTACGGTTGGTTTCTTAGTTAGTCAATTAGGCTTAAAAGGATTTTTGCTTGCATTTGTGTCCATTCTGCCACAAAATTTGATTATCATTCCCGTTTTCATTTTGATGGCTGCTTTATCCGTTATATTCTCATTGAGAATGATAAAAAAACAATTCTTTAAGACCTATGGGCAGCCGATATTGCCATTTTTTAAAAACTACATCATAACCTTTGTTGTAGCTGTTATTCTTATTTCTGCAGCTTCTGGTGTAGAGGCTTATGTATCCCCATGGCTGATGAAATCAATGATGGGATCACTTAATTTATAATAATTATCATATGATATTAAATATAATCCCTTGTTTATAATAATTTTATTTTGACACCACTTTCTCATCTGTTATAATGAGAATAGCAGCGGCGAGGGAGGGACTTCGGGATGGAAACTAGGATTGAGAGAATTAAAAAGCAGTTGCATTCATCAAGCTATAAGCTTACACCTCAACGTGAAGCAACCGTTCGGGTATTGTTAGAGCATGAAGAGGATCATTTAAGTGCAGAAGATGTATACCTCCTCGTTAAGGAAAAGTCGCCTGAAATCGGATTGGCAACTGTATATCGTACACTTGAATTACTAACTGAATTAAAAATTGTTGATAAAATTAACTTTGGTGATGGAGTTTCGCGTTATGACCTTCGCCAAGAAGGGGCAGCACATTTTCATCATCACCTTGTTTGTATTGAATGCGGAGCGGTGGATGAAATCCAAGAAGATCTACTTGAAGATGTTGAGGCCGTCGTTGAACGCAGATGGAATTTTAAGATTAAAGACCATCGCCTAACATTCCATGGCATCTGCTATCGATGTCAGGATAAAGATAATTCAGAAGAAAAAGTTGAATAATGGTAAAGCCCTTTTGATAAAAAGGGCTTTTTTCTTTCTTGTACCCTAAACAGTAGGTATAAAAGTTGGACAACTTGGCATATCTTTTACTAGGCTAATCTGTTTGGGGGAAGATAAATGCTCTCTTTTATTAAAGTAATACTACAAACCTTAAAGGTTTTTATCATATTCACTGGATGTACGATACTCTTTTACTATGGTATTATGTGGGTAAATGAGGAGTATCAAAATTATCATCGCTATGATTCACCGGAAGGATCTGCTTTAAAGGTTTCAACATTAAATAATGACGAGAATCCTGTTTGGCTGGATCGGCTGATTTTGTTTTACTTAAATGGGGAGTAGTATCAATGGATGATCATTTAAAAAATTTTATGCAGTTTTTACTCGTCGAAAAGAGAGTAGCTAAAAATACGCTGCTGTCCTATGAAAGAGATTTAAAAACGTATCTTCACTATTTAAAAAACGTAGAAGCTATTGAAGCATGTAATCAAGTCCAGCGGGCTCATATTGTACATTTCCTTTCCTTTTTAAAGGAGCAAGGAAAATCCACAAAAACATTGGCTAGACATGTTGCTTCTATCCGCGCTTTTCATCAGTTTCTGTTACGGGAACAGGTATCGAATCAGGATCCTTCTGTCCTTATTGAACCTCCTAAGTTAGAAAGGTCAATTCCAAAGATTTTAAGCTTAAAGGAAGTTGAAAAACTCTTAGATTTCCCCAATGGACAAGGACATTTTGGTTTAAGGGACAAGGCAATGTTAGAGCTTCTTTATGCTACAGGTATTCGTGTCAGTGAGCTTATTCAAATGGATGTAGATCATGTGAATATAACGATGGGTTTTGTCACCGTCAGCGGCAATAATAATAAAGAACGTATTATCCCAATTGGAAAAACAGCAGCTGAGGCACTAAAGGATTATATTGATAAAGGCAGAAAAAATTTTGTTTCAAAACATGAAAATCACTCTGATCGTGCATTATTTTTAAACCATCAAGGAAAAAGATTAACACGTCAAGGATTTTGGAAGATCTTAAAAAAGCTCGCTCAAGAGGCTGGTATTGAGAGTGAGTTAACACCGAACACACTTCGGCATTCGTTTGCGACACACCTATTGGAAAACGGTGCCGACCTAAAAGCAGTCCAAGAAATGCTTGGACACGCTGATATCTCTACAACACAAATATATACCCAAGTAACCAAGACAAGGTTAAAGGACGTCTATAGCAAATTCCATCCAAGAGCTTAATAGGATGCTAGTTACATAAATATTTTAAAAATGTCGAAAAGCTGCCAAAATTAATGGCAGCTTTTTCTTGTAATTTTATAATATTTTAGTAAAATATAGAGGTCAGACTTCTGACGTTATATGATTAAAAGTGCATAATAATCCTATTTTATTAAGGGTAATCTATTTTTATTAATAAGAAATGTTTTCGTTCGTATAGAAAAAGGAGGAAGACTAGAATGGCTGGAAATACATATAAGCGTATCTTTCTAATCGTAATGGACTCTGTTGGAATTGGTGAATCACCTGATGCAGAAAAGTTTGGTGATAATGGTGCAGATACCCTGGGACATATTGCTGATAAAATGAACGGGCTGAACATGCCAAACATGGGTAAGTTAGGTTTAAGCAATATCCGTGAAATTAAGGGAATTGAAAAAGCCTCAAAACCATTAGCTTACTACACAAAAATGATGGAAGCATCGAATGGCAAGGATACCATGACAGGACACTGGGAAATAATGGGGTTGAATATTCAAACGCCTTTTCGTGTATTCCCTGATGGATTCCCAGATGAGCTTCTTTCAGAACTTGAAGAACGCACTGGCAGAAAAATTATTGGAAATAAACCCGCCAGTGGAACGGAAATACTTGATGAACTAGGGGAAGAACATATGAAAACAGGAGCATTGATTGTCTATACTTCTGCAGACTCAGTGCTTCAAATTGCCGCACATGAAGAAATTATTCCAATTGAAGAGCAATATAAGATATGTAAAATTGCTCGTGAGTTAACTCTTGATGAAAAATACATGGTCGGCCGTGTTATTGCTCGTCCATTCTTGGGGGAACCGGGTAATTTTAAGCGGACAGCTAATCGTCATGACTATGCATTAAAACCGTTTGATCGAACCGTTATGAGTGAAATGAAAGATGCTGGACTGGATGTCATTGCGATCGGAAAAATCTCAGATATCTATGATGGTGAAGGGGTTACCGAATCTTTAAGAACCGTTTCCAATATGGATGGTATGGATAAACTGGTACAGACACTGAACATGGATTTTAAGGGACTCAGTTTCTTGAACTTAGTTGATTTTGACGCACTATATGGGCACCGCCGTGATCCAGAAGGTTACGGGAAAGCACTAGAAGAATACGACGCCCGCTTACCTGAAGTGTTTGAAAAATTAAAAGAAGATGACTTGTTAATTATTACAGCCGACCACGGTAATGACCCGACAGCTCCTGGAACGGATCATACACGTGAATATGTCCCATTAATCGTCTACTCTAAGAATATGCCAGAAGGCAAAGAACTTCCATTAAGAGAAACATTTGCTGACATTGGGGCAACTGTTGCAGATAACTTTAAAGTGAAAATGCCTAACTTCGGAAAAAGCTTTTTAAATGAACTAAATTAAAAGGGGTATGAATATGAATATCGAAAAGATTCAAAATGCAGCAGGCTTTTTAAAAGGTAAATATTCAAAGACACCAAAAATCGGACTTATCTTAGGCTCTGGTCTTGGTGTTCTAGCTGATGAAATTGAGAATCCTGTTAAGATTCCCTACAATGAAATCCCTGATTTTCCGATTTCAACTGTTGAAGGTCATGCCGGGCAGCTTGTTTTTGGAATTTTAGAGGGTGTAGAAGTGGTTGCGATGCAAGGTCGTTTCCATTTCTATGAAGGGTACGGTATGAACAAAGTAACCTTCCCTGTACGGGTGATGAAAGAATTAGGTGTGGACATGTTAATCGTAACAAATGCTGCGGGCGGGGTTAATGAAAGCTTCGAAGCAGGAGATCTTATGATTATTAGCGATCATATTAATTTTACAGGTGCTAATCCTTTGATAGGTCCAAATGATTCGAAATTTGGTCCCCGTTTCCCTGATATGTCAGAAGCCTATACAAAAGAATTGCGGAATGCAGCGAAAGAGGTTGCAGCCCGCTTAAATATTGATGTAAAAGAAGGCGTATATTTCGGATTTTCGGGACCAGTCTATGAAACTCCAGCAGAAATTAGAATGGTTAGAACACTAGGAGGAGACGCTGTTGGTATGTCAACAGTCCCTGAAGTGATCGTTGCCCGCCATGGAGGGATGAAGGTCCTTGGGATTTCTTGTATTACGAATATGGCTGCTGGAATTCTAGACCAGCCTTTATCACATGAGGAAGTTATTGAAACAACCGAAAGAGTAAAAGCAAACTTTCTATTATATATTAAAGAAATTGTTAAAAGCATAGCGGTATAATCTTATAAAAGTGGTGACTAAAATGAGAATGGTTGACTTAATTGAGAAAAAAAGAGATGGGCAAGAACTGACTACTGAAGAAATAAAGTTTATTATCAATGGATACACTGACGGCTCCATACCAGATTATCAGGTTAGTGCCCTGACCATGGCAATCTTTTTCCAAGGGATGACAGAAAAAGAAAGAGCAGATTTAACGATGGCCATGGTTGAATCAGGCGATCAAATTGATTTATCACAAATCGAAGGAATAAAAGTGGATAAGCATTCAACTGGCGGGGTTGGGGACACAACAACGCTGGTTCTTGGACCGCTTGTTGCCGCATTGGGTGTTCCTGTTGCAAAAATGTCAGGGCGCGGTTTAGGTCATACCGGCGGAACCATTGACAAATTAGAGGCAGTAAAAGGATTCCATGTTGAAATTGAAAACGAGGAATTTATTGAACTGGTTAACAAAAACAAGATTGCTGTCATTGGACAAAGTGGAAACTTAACTCCTGCTGATAAAAAGTTATATGCGTTAAGGGATGTAACAGCAACTGTTAATAGTATTCCGTTAATTGCAGGCTCAATCATGAGCAAAAAAATTGCTGCTGGTGCTGATGCCATTGTTCTAGATGTGAAAACTGGAGCAGGTGCCTTCATGAAGACGATTGATGACTCAAGAGAACTCGCGAAAGCAATGGTAGGTATCGGAAACAATGTTGGAAGACGAACGATGGCAGTTATTTCTGACATGAGTCAGCCGCTCGGGTTTGCGATCGGAAATGCACTTGAAGTGAAGGAAGCCATTGATACCTTAAAGGGTGAAGGTCCAGAGGACTTAACAGAGCTTTGTTTAACTCTTGGCAGCCACATGGTTTACTTAGCAGAAAAGGCAAGTTCATTGGCCGAAGCACGCACAATGCTTGAAAAGGTCATTAAAGATGGCTCTGCACTTGAAAAGTTTAAGGTCTTCCTAAGCTCACAAGGTGGAGACGCTTCGATTGTGGATGACCCTGCTAAACTTCCTCAAGCTCAATTTACATTCGAGTTAGAAGCGAAAGAAGATGGATATGTCTCTGAAATTGTTGCGGATGAAGTAGGAACGGCTGCAATGAAATTAGGAGCAGGAAGAGCGACAAAAGAGTCCGTAATTGATTTAGCTGTAGGACTTGTTTTAAGAAAAAAAATCGGTGATCAAGTCAAAAAAGGTGAATCATTAGTAACGATTTATAGTAATTTTGAAGATGTAAGTGAAGTAAAAGCAATGCTTTATGAAAATATCCTCGTTTCTTCTGAAAAAGTAGAGGCACCAATCCTCATTCATGAAGAAATAACAGAATAGAACATATAACTAAAAGTTCAGGAAAAAATCCTGGACTTTTTTATTTTATTAACAGGAAAATACTGTATAAAGTTGTTGGAATTGGAAAAAATGGAATCTATATAAAGAATGGAGGGTTATGCGAATGAAACGATATATCTCTTTACTAGTAATAGTCTTGTTACTAACAAGTTTATGGATACCATCCGTATCTGCAGAAGAAAAAACGAGTACTGATATTACAGAAAATGTAAGATCTGCGATTTTAATTGAGCGTGATACAGGACAAATTCTTTATGAAAAAAATAGCAATGAGGAGCTGCCACCAGCAAGCATGACAAAAATTATGACCATGCTGCTGATTATGGAAGCAATTGACCAAGGAAAACTCAAATGGGATGAAAAAGTTCGAACAAGCGAGTATGCTGCATCAATGGGCGGCTCGCAAATTTTCCTTGAAGCTGGAGAAGAAATGACCGTTAAGCAAATGCTCCAAGGCATTGCGATTGGCTCTGGAAATGACGCCTCTGTCGCTATGGCAGAAAAAATTGCCGGATCTGAAGAAGCCTTTGTTGACATGATGAATAACAAAGTGAAAGAACTTGGTTTAAAGAATACAATTTTTAAAAATACCACAGGCCTTCCAGGAAGTGGTCATTATAGTTCCGCACATGATATGGCGATTATGGCCAAAGAACTATTAAAATACGAGGATATAACAAAGTTTACTGGAATGTATGAAGCGTATCTTCGTGAAAATACCGATAAAAAGTTTTGGCTTGTTAATACCAATAAATTAGTTCGTTTTTATCCAGGAGTAGACGGTCTAAAAACCGGCTTTACCGCTGAAGCAAAATACTGTCTAACAGCAACCGCCCAAAAGGATGGTATGCGTGTAATTGCTGTAGTTTTTGGGGCGCCGACCTCTAAGGAAAGAAATGCGCAAGTGACAAAAATGCTAAATTATGCTTTTGCCCAGTATCAAACACACCCAATGTTTAAGCGAAACCAAGTGATTGGTAATGCTCATGTTAATAAGGGGAAAGACAAAAAAGTTGAAGCAGTAACAAGCGAACCACTTTCTTTATTAACAAAAAAAGGTGAAAAGACTGAGGATGTAACACGTAAAGTGACACTTGATAAAAACCTTAACGCCCCTATTAAAAAAGGAGATAAGGTTGGAACCATCCAGCTTGTAAAAGAAGGAAAAGTAGTCCTTGAAAGTGAATTGGTTGCCAAAAACGACGTAAAAGAAGCCACCTGGTGGACGCTGTATAAACGTTCATTTGGAATGTTCACAAAAGCAGGTAAGTAGCTAATGTCCAGTTCCAGCGCCTAGGGGCTCGGGGTCATAAGACAATCCGTCAAGAAGGTTAAAGGGCGCAACCTTCATGCCGGCTCGTCTTATGCCTGTCGCCCCTGGGCAAGGCGCTTCCGCTTTTCATGTCGAATTGTAACTTTTTTTAGCAAATATCAACTAGTTTTGTCTTGAGAGAAGGAGATTGCTCTAACGGTAACGAATTGACTCACTATACCAGATGAAGGAGGCTAGGAATAGTGAGTCTTAACATTGAAATGGAAATAAAACATGACGTTTTATTGCTGCGTTTAAGTGGTGAACTAGATCATCATACAGCCGACGAATTACGTGAACAGGCAGCTCATGCAATAGAAAAGAATGAAATTCGTCATATAGTTTTAAATCTTGAACAGCTTTCTTTTATGGATAGCTCTGGATTAGGAGTCATTTTAGGGCGGTACAAGCAAATAAAGCAGGTGCATGGTGAAATGGTCGTTTGTGCAATTTCCCCAGCAATACAGCGATTATTCGATATGTCGGGGATGTTTAAAATCATCAAGCTAGAACCGACTGAAGAGTTTGCATTGCAAAGATTGGGGGTGGCCTGAGATGAAGAATCAGATGAATCTTCAATTCAGTGCTTTAAGTCAAAATGAATCATTTGCACGTGTCACGGTTGCAGCTTTTATCGCGCAGCTTGACCCTACGATGGATGAACTAACTGAAATCAAAACAGTTGTTTCTGAAGCAGTAACCAACTCCATTATTCATGGTTATGAAAATGACCCGGATGGAATTGTTTATATCCAGGTAACGATTGAGGATAATTTAGTGGATATTTCGATTAAAGATGTCGGATTAGGAATTGTAGATGTGGAGGAAGCTCGACAGCCATTATTTACAACGAAGCCAGATTTAGAAAGGTCTGGTATGGGATTCACTATCATGGAAAATTTCATGGATGAGGTTGAGGTTCTCACACAACCAGGTAAAGGAACCGAAGTAAGACTAAAAAAGCATTTACACACAAGCAAAATGCTATGCAATTAAGGAGACTTGCCAATGGATGTGGAGGTCAAAAAAGATAAAGCGCAAACGTATTTAAAGGACCATGAAGTGAAGGAATTGATTAAAAAAAGCCAAGACGGAGACCAAGCAGCAAGAGACCTAATTGCTGAAAAAAATATGCGTCTTGTTTGGTCCGTTGTCCAGCGGTTTCTGAATAGGGGATATGATCCTGATGATCTTTTCCAAATTGGATGTATCGGATTGCTGAAATCAGTGGATAAGTTTGATCTTTCCTATGATGTGAAATTTTCTACCTATGCGGTTCCAATGATTATTGGTGAAATCCAAAGGTTTATTCGTGATGATGGAACGGTAAAGGTTAGCCGTTCATTAAAGGAAATGGGAAACCGAATTCGAAAGGCGAAAGATGAATTATCGAAGACATACGGAAGAATTCCAACTGTTAACGAAATTTCAGAGCATCTCCAGCTGTCGCCGGAGGATGTTATTCTTGCCCAGGAGGCAAGTCGGACGCCATCCTCTATTCATGAAACAGTATATGAAAATGATGGAGATCCTATTACCTTATTGGATCAGATAGATGACGGAAATGAAGGTAAATGGTTCGATAAAATTGCCTTAAAAGAAGCAATACGGGAATTGGATGAACGTGAGCGACTAATCGTTTATTTACGGTATTATAAAGACCAAACGCAATCAGAAGTCGCAGTCAGACTGGGTATTTCCCAGGTGCAGGTTTCAAGACTTGAAAAAAAGATATTGCAGCAAATGAAAGACCGAATGGATCTCTGATGATCCATTTGGTCTTTTTTTTAGTAAAGATTATTTTTTTGCTCATACTAGTTATACAAGGAAATCAATGTGTGGGGAGTGAATGTTTTGGAAAAAACAATCTACATCCGCATGCGGAATCGTGTTCTGGCTAAACCAGAAGAAAGCATCTATTTAGACGACATAGCTCAGATCATTGCTCCAGAAACCATAATCCCTAAGTTAAAAAAACTAAAAGTCCATCAAATATCCGTTCATGACAGAAATATTGTCATCATTGATGTTATGAAAGTTATTAGATTGATTTCAACTCTTATCGAAAATGCAGATGTCCAAACCATCGGACCAGCGCAAACGATTATCGAAGTCATCCTAAAGAAAAAACAAATGTCGTTACCTTTCTTTATCTTAATTTGGTTTTTATTATTTTTTGGTTCTGCGATGGCGATTATGAACTTTCATGACGATGTCAGTATGCGAAGTGTTCAGGAGAAGTTATACAAAATCATTACAGGTGTGGAGGATTCCAAACCGTGGATATTTCAAATTCCCTATTCAATTGGGTTAGGTCTAGGGATGATTTTATTCTTTAATCATGTATTTCAAAAAAGGATCAACGAAGAACCAAGTCCCCTGGAAGTCGAGATGTTTAACTATCAAATGGATTTAGATAACTACGTCATTATTCATGAAAATAAGGAAAGTATGAAACGAACGAATGACGATTAAAGTAATTGCGGTTATGTTTATCGGGCTTGCAGGTGGATTAGCAGTTGGTTCTGGTTTTGTAGCTTTTCTAACAGTCCTTGGAATTATCCCAAGACTTACACAGCTGACAAAGACTATGAAAATGATTCGGCATTATGAATGGGCCGTTGTTTTGGGTGCATTAACAGGGATAGCAGGGAGTCTAAGAGATCCAGTCTTAGGGCTGTCTCCCTATTTTATGGTCCCTCTTGGATTGGCTGGAGGAGTCTTTGTTGGGATGTTAGCCGCAGGGCTCACAGAGGCATTAAATGTATTCCCCGTCCTTGCAAAAAGGCTGGGGATTGATGGGAAAATCATCATCCTAATAATGGCGATTGTTTTAGGGAAAATTGTTGGGTCAATTTTTCAATGGGTCTATTTTGTTCATCATTAATCCCGGGCTGGAAAGGACAACAAGTATGAGCATTCGAAGGCGGGTTATATTAATTACTGATGGTGATGAGTATGCAAAAAGGGCAGTAGAGCATGTCGCCCGTGAAGTAGGCGGGCGATGTATCACGGCGTCACATGGGAATCCCTCTGTATTAACAGGGGAGGAGCTTGTGGAATTAATAAAAAAAGCAGCGAATGACCCAGTATTGGTAATGTTTGATGACAGTGGACTGGTTGGTGAAGGTGCAGGCGAACGGGCATTAAAGTATGTCGCCACCCATAAGGATATTGAAGTTTTAGGAATTATTGCCGTTGCCGCAAAAACTCATCAGGCAGAGTGGACAAGAATCGATGTAAGTATCGATCGGGATGGTGAATTAACGCCTTATGGTGTAGATAAACACGGTATACCAGAGCTAGAGATTGGAAGATTAAATGGAGATACGGTTTACTGCCTTGATGAACTAGATGTTCCAATTATCGTGGGAATCGGAGATGTAGGGAAAATGGCGAGGCGTGATCACTATGAATGCGGGGCACCTATTACGAAAAAAGCGGTAGAGTTAATACTCGAAAGGAGTGGATTTCGTGACGAGAGAGAACGAACAAACATGGCCGATTCCTGAGTCACTGCAAGAAATAGAGCACTACATGAAACAGCGGGTCGGTTTAGGTGTGAGTTTTGACTTTGGTGTTCGCAAGCTAAAAATTCTCAAAAAGGATGTACACTTCTACTGGATAACTGGTTTATGTGATACACAATTTATCATTGAAACAGTTGAAGAACTTGTTAGAATTAATGACCATGAAAAGTTGTCATCGGATCTTTTTAAAATAGTTGAAAACAGGCTTGTGAATCAATCTGTTCAGCCCGTAAAAACGCTTGACGAAATGGTTACACAAGTATTATCTGGATTAATCGTTGTCGTGGTGGAGGGGGCAAATACCGGACTTGCGGTTGATGTTCGGAGCTATCCTGGTCGAACACCAATGGAGCCAGACACAGAAAAAGTAGTCAGGGGCTCTCGTGATGGTTTTGTCGAGAATATTGTATTAAATACTGCGTTAACAAGAAGAAGAATCCGTGATGAACGGCTCCGCTTTGAAATTCTTAAGGTCGGCGAACGATCAAAAACAGATATAGCGATTGGCTACATAAATGATATTGCAGATCCAAATCTAGTAAATATTATTCGTAAAGAACTTAAAGCGATAAAAATTGATGGAATCCCAATGGCAGATAAAACGATTGAAGAATTTATTTTAAAACAAGGTTTTAATCCTTATCCATTAGTTAGGTATACAGAACGGGCCGATGTCGCCGCAGCACATCTTTTAGAGGGGCATGTCGTAATTTACGTTGATACCTCTCCGAGTGTCATTATTGCACCAACCACGTATTTCCATCACGTCCAACATGCTGAGGAGTTCCGTGAAGCTCCTGTTATGGGGACATTTGTCCGTTGGTCTCGATTTTTAGGTATTTTAACATCAATTTTCTTACTTCCATTATGGATGTTATTCGTGCTGGAACCATCCTTGCTTCCAGAGAGGCTTTCATTTATTGGACCAAATGAGCATACTAATATTCCAATCGTATTACAGATTTTATTAGCCGATTTTGGGCTGGAATTTTTAAAAATCGCAGCCATACATACCCCTACACCTCTTTCAACAGCAATGGGGTTAATTGCTGCAGTGTTAATTGGTCAGATTGCTATTGATGTTGGATTATTTGTTCCAGAAGTGATCTTATATGTTGCAGTGGCAGGGATTGGTTCATTTACGACACCAAGCTATGAGTTAAGTGTCGCAAATAAAATAGCGAGAATGATCCTAGTCATTCTCGTAGCGGCTTTCCATACACCTGGCTTTGTAATCGGTTCTACTCTGCTGTTTATTCATTTAGTAACAACTCGTGCACTTAATACTCCCTATTTTTGGCCATTTCTCCCTTTCGAGCCAAAGGGATTTTTACAAATTATTTTCCGCCGTGCCATACCGGGTTCGTTATTTCGTCCTAGTATCGTACATCCTAGAAATCGATTCCGTCAGCCGCCGGGTGAACAATAACTTATTGCGGAATGCGAAAGGTTATGCTAAAGTATTTTTAATTGTATAAAAGGATAAGAAGCTAAAATAGGCAGTATCCTTTGTGGATTCTGTCTATTTATTATTACTTTTTTTATAGCATGACCATACACTAATAAAGAGTCTATACGGAGAGAGGGAAGGAAATGTATTTTTACGGGACAACAGGCGTAAACGGCAAGGGTAATTTGGAAATAGGCGGAGTAGATGCAGTAGAATTGGCCGAGCAATTTGGAACTCCTCTCTATGTTTATGACGTATCATTAATGAGGGAACGAGCTAGAGGGTTTAAGAAAACATTTGATGAACAAAACGTCAAAGCCCAGGTTGCATATGCAAGTAAGGCCTTTTCGACGATTGCCATGCTCCAGCTGGCAGAAGAAGAAGGTTTATCTCTTGATGTTGTATCTGGTGGAGAGTTATATACGGCCGTTGCTGCAGGGTTTCCATCTGAGAGAATTCACTTTCATGGAAATAATAAAAGCAGAGAAGAACTCGAAATGGCGCTAGACCACAAAATTGGCTGTATTGTGGTTGATAATTTTTACGAATTAGATTTATTAAAAAACATCTGCCAAGAAAAAAATGAAACGATAAGCATTCTGCTTCGGGTTACTCCTGGAATTGAAGCACATACACATGATTACATTTTAACGGGGCAGGAAGATTCTAAGTTTGGATTTGATTTGCAAAATGGACAAGCGGAAGAGGCGTTAATGACCGCGCTTCGGTTTAAGCATTTTGATGTTTTAGGGCTGCATTGCCATATTGGTTCGCAAATTTTTGAAACAACTGGTTTCTTGCTGGCCGCTGAAAAAATTGTCGGCAAAATGAACCAGTGGAAAAATACTCTTAATTTTGAAGCAAAGGTACTAAATCTAGGCGGTGGTTTTGGAATTCGCTATACAAGTGAAGATGAACCACTGTTACCATCACAATATGTAAGTGAGATTATTAAAGAAGTGAAGAGATTAATACAGCAATACTCCATGGAAATGCCAGAGATTTGGATTGAGCCAGGACGCTCACTTGTAGGTGATGCGGGTACTACCCTGTATCAAATAGGTTCTTCGAAAGAAGTTCCAGGAGTTAGAAAATATTTAGCTGTCGACGGGGGAATGAGTGACAATATAAGACCTGCTCTCTATCAGGCTAAGTATGAAGCTGTTTTAGCAAACAAGCCTTTAGCAGAAGCAACAGAAAAAGTTTCTATAGCAGGTAAATGCTGTGAATCAGGAGATATGCTGATTTGGGATCTACCACTTCCAGAGACTGAGGATGATGACCTTCTGGCTGTATTTTGTACTGGGGCATATGGATATTCGATGGCCAACAATTACAATCGTATACCCCGCCCTGCAGTAGTATTTGTGGAGAACGGCAAGGCAGCTCTTGTCGTTAAAAGAGAAACGTATGAAGATCTGCTTCGGTTAGACCTTCCCTTAAAATAAATAAGCTGCCGCCGATGCGGCAGTTTATTTATTTTGTTTCGAAAATGGATTATTTTTTAGATATAGTGTAGAATGACAACATGTACGCTATCTTCAAATTGCATTTGGAGGATTTCTTATGAAGAAAAGTAATTGGGCTGTTTTTGGTATCCTCGTAGGACTTGCCCTGTTATGGGGAATTATATATTGGGTTTTTATTGTACCAAAATAATAATAATAATTGGGATTGATAGATAAACAATTATTATGTATGATTGACAATATTGAAACACTTTACGGATTCGACTACATATTATAGAGAAAACTGTTTATTTATAAGTTGGTTGGAAAAAATATACTATCCCCTAAACTGGGTTTATTTAATATAATGAGGGAGCTATTATGTTAATTCGTTATAAGAAAACATTTGAAAAAATAGCCATGGGCTTATTGTCCTTTATGCCTACTGAAAAGGACTTGAAGAAACTCCAATTCACCATTAAGGAGTATGAAACAGAAGAAAACTTGCAGCTTTTCCTTTGGAAGGAAGAAGATATTATTGGACTTATTGGGGTTCAAATGAACGATGATGATTCTTCATTAATGATTCAACATATTTCTGTCAATCCCTCACACCGCTACCAAGGAGTGGGGAAACGAATGGTTAAAGCCTTGAAGGATATGTATCCAGATAAGGCTATAACAGCGAATGATAATACTGCACCGTTTGTTGAGAAATGTGATTTTTGCTAACCCTATAATAGAAAGGCAGCGAAAGTTTATTCGCTGCCTTTTTTATTTTTCAGTGCTTCCATTCGTTCTTCAATTACGTTTGTACGGTCTCGTAACTTATGTCGATGAATAATAGATACATCCTCTAAATTACTTTCCTTTCCCCAGTTAAAGCCTTTATTTTGACATTCCTTTATGCATGCTTCTAAAAGTGCGGGATCAGATATCGGCAAAGTAATGCTTTGGTATCCTTCTTCTTTGTCGGCTTGCGCCAAAAGTTTTGAAAGCATAGGAAAAAAAGTATCCATATCTAAACCCAAGAGGATTTGCTGACGATCATGTAAGGAGAAGATTTTTATTGCTTTTTCCAATGTTCGTTTAGCACCATTAAAGTTCCTCCGCCGATGATGATACCTCGAAACCGCTAAAAGGATGAGGCCTACCCAAATAGAATCTTTACTTCTGTCATTAGACTCTTTCCAATACTCTTCTAGTATCTCGTGGCATTCAAAATAATCCCTGTCTCCATTAAAATGGGCTAAAAATTCAATATACTGCGCTGGGTACAAAAAATCACCCCTAATTTGATAAGATATGTACAGTGTAGCATATAATCCGTCTTTCTTCAGAATTCCCCAATAGAAAAAAGCCCGCCTAAGAAAGGCAGGCTGGCTTGCTCTTTTTTTGAACTTAGATTTCTGTCTAGCTGCAGCGCCTAGGGGGCTCTCGGGGTCATAAGCCAATCCGTCAAGAAGGTAAAAATCACCTTCTAGCCGGCTCGTCTTATGCCTGTCGCCCCTGGGCAAGGCGCTTCCGCTTTTCTAGTTTAGAACCAAGAAGCACCAACGATAATTAACAGAATGAATAGAACCACGATTAATGCAAAACCGCCTCCGAAACCGTAACCTTCAGCCATGTGTAAAAACCTCCTATAGTTGTTTTGTTATTCTTTTCACTCTCATCATATGTACCGTCGTTGTCCAGTGTTATGGGCAAACATCACTTTTTCAATAAATACTAAAGCCAATAAATTTCTATTGGATAACGTATTTGATTCATCTATACTAGTAATGTCATGATTTTTTACGAAAAGGGCCGTGTTAAAAGCTAAATATTGATAATTTGCACTCTGTTGATTTGCGCGGAAGGCACGAAGACTCCTCGAAAATGCTATCGCATTTTCTTCGTGCGTGGGAGGATTCAAGGATGCAAATCAGTGTCCTGCGGGAGGACGGGGCAGGGGAGACCCCACAGGCGCTTAAGCGCCGAGGAGGCTCCCCGGACCGCCCGCGGAAAGCGAAGTGCCTCGGGACAGGCAGAGACCGCCTGTCCCTGCGGTGATTATTCCAAGAAGCATTCCTTAGTGGAGCGCAAATCAACAGACCATTTTAACACAGCCTATGAAAATTACTTCAAGGATTCTGGTGAAAGATGATACACTATAATGTAAAAATTGATGCGTTTGAAGGTCCATTAGATCTATTACTCCATTTAATAAATCGGCTTGAAATTGATATATACGATATTCCTGTTGCCCAAATCACTGAGCAATACTTAATCTATATAAAAACAATGTCAGAACTTAAATTGGATATAGCCAGTGAGTTTCTCGTGATGGCTGCAACCTTATTAGCGATCAAAAGTAAAATGTTATTACCAAAGCATGAAGAGGAATTAGATGATTTAGATTCCGAAATAAATTACGAAGAAGACCCAAGGGACGAGTTAGTCGAAAGGCTGATTGAGTATCGGAAATACAAAGAGGCTGCTCTTGATTTAAAGTCTCTCGAGGAAGAAAGAGGACTCATGTATACG
This sequence comes from Neobacillus sp. NPDC093182, assembly GCF_044754045.1. NCBI lineage: Bacteria > Bacillati > Bacillota > Bacilli > Caryophanales > Bacillaceae > Neobacillus > Neobacillus sp. NPDC093182. Next base: position 320,432 of record NZ_JBIVOI010000001.1, on the reverse strand, counting down.
AAACCTCCGAGTGACCTTTCAGATTTTGCAAAAGACAAACAGCCGGAAAAAACAGAATTAAATGTCACTCTATACGACATGCTGGCCGCTTTTCAAAAGCTATTGCGCAGGAAAAAGCTGCAACGTCCAATGGCGACAAAGATTGCCAGACAAGAAATATCAATCGAAGCAAGAATGACAGAAATTATGAATGAATTAAAGCATATTAAAGGCCGGAAAAACTTTAACGATTTGTTTCCAATTGCTGCAAAAGAACATATTGTTGTGACATTTTTGGCGGTATTGGAGCTTATCAAGAGAAAAGAAATAGACGTAGAACAACATGAAAACTTTGGAGATATTTTTGTTCATGCAGTTAAGGAAGGAGCAGAAGGGCTTGGTAATAGTTAATTGGCAAAGTATTTTAGAGAGTCTTTTATTCGCAGCTGGTGATGAGGGACTTACGTTAAAGCATGTGGCCGAGGTCCTGGAGGTAGAGGAAATAAAGGCTGGTGAGATTATAGAAGAATTAAGACAAGTATATGAAAAAGATAAGAATCGCGGAATCATGATTGTCCAGCTCGCGGGTACGTATCAGCTTGCAACAAAAAAAGAAAATGCCGCCTACCTTAAAAGACTTGTTGACTCCCCTAATACTTCTGCCTTGTCTCAGGCCGCTTTGGAAACATTGGCTATTATTGCTTATAAACAGCCAATCACACGTGCAGAAATAGAAGAGATCCGTGGAGTAAAAACAGAAAGACCACTTCATACCCTAATGACGAAAGCACTTATAAAGGAAGTTGGAAGAGCGGAAGGCACAGGAAGAGCATACCTATACGGGACCACAAAAGAGTTTCTTGATTACTTCGGATTAAAAAATATCAATGAACTGCCCAAACTTCCAGATAGAGTCGAAGAAGAATTCGTACAAGAAGAAGCCGACCTCTTCTTCGAAAAGTTTCACGAAAGCATAAATTCTTAAGAATTGATATCTAAAGCTCATTAATTGATATTTCACCTGTTGATTTGCCTGGAGTGCAAATCAACAGCCAAATTAAAAGCACTAAAAATAAAACAATTTCATATGGTTGTGATAGAATAGAGGTATGATTTCAAAGAATTTCCGAAAATTCTACTTATTCGTTAATGGCTAAAGGAGATTGATTTAATTGTTAATTAAAGAATGCATCGGATACGAATTGGAAAAGGAAAAATCTAACACTTCAGAAGACTTTTTTAATAGAAGCGAAGTCACGTTTATTGATGGTTCTGAAGAAAAAACACTGCACGTATTGTATGTTAGATACTTTGATGAGTTGTTTCAAGAATTCACTCCTTTTCAGCAAAACCCAATTTTGACAAAAGACAATATTGAAGTAACCTTCAAGGATATCGTTGCATTAGTATGTTTAATCAAGAACACGGGTTTACGTAATCGAAAACGTTTATACATTAATTCTAAACAAGAATTTGCTTCATACTTTCAAGATATTGATTTTGATAAATTATCTGAAATAGTACTTGCTGTTAAGCAAGACCATAAATTTGAACTCCGTTCTCCACTGGACTACATTAAGCAACCGAGATAGGAAGGTTTAAATAATTCGAAGGGGTGTTTGAATGGGAAATTCACTAGTTAAGACACAGCTAAAAGATGTTGGAGGATTTTTAACCTCGACAATCGGAACACTAGAAAATTATTTAAATGAAACAACGCTCTCACAAATGGAACAAGAATTATCAGGAGATTCAAGTTATTATCGATTAATTCTTTCCAATTTGAGAAAATTACTTGTTTTTTGTGAAGAAAGCCTTGATGCTTGTTCAGTAATCTTGCAAAGTGAACCTTTTCAAAAGCCAACTGCTGAGAAAACTCTTTATCGTATATTTCATCAGTGTATTGAGGAATTTTTCTCTCCCAAAAATGACGCTTGGTTTGAGGATAGTCGTTCCGCATATACAGGACGAAATTCGATAAAATTTTATAAATCTGTACCTGAAAGTGTACAAAAGTTAGTGAAAGGTCTTGAAGGAGAATTTCAAAGGGTTAGAGAAGAACTGGAATACTATGAAACAGATTACCGTACAAAAATGATTCAATCTAAATAAAATGATCAAAAAAACTGTCCTTTTAATAAGGGCAGTTTTTTTGTTCATAATCCATCATTTTTTTCATACCTTTTAGGGGTAGATTCGAAATAAAAGGGTGGGATAGTATGAATCGATTTAGTCAATATGTCCACGAGTTATTTGAATGGAACGAGCAAATGAAGGAGTTTCTAGAAACAGATGATGTTAAAGATAACTTAGAGTTATGGGAGCAGCTCGAATATTTTACTGAATTGATTGAGAATACAAATGGATCATTATCTGATCAAGATATGCTAAGTCTTCAATCGAAAGCAGAAGAAATTCACGAACAACTGGAGAGTTATTTTTCGCGTAAAGAAGGAGTGGGGAATATTTGGGGTGAAAAAAAGACTGTCCCGCCTGGCGGTCATACACTCCCAGATCTCCCATATGCCTATAATGCCCTAGAACCCTATATCTCGGAGGAAATTATGAGGCTGCATCATGATAAGCACCATCGCTCCTATGTTGAGGGTTTAAACAAAGCAGAGGTAAATTTGAAGAAGGCTAGAGACAACAATGATTTTTCTCTCATAAAACATTGGTCAAGAGAATTAGCCTTTCACGGCTCAGGGCATTATTTGCATACAATTTTTTGGAAAAACATGATCCCAAAAGGAGGAGGAAGCCCACAAGGACTGCTTAAAAAAGAAATAGAAAATTATTTTGGCAGTTTTGACAAATTTAAAAAACAGTTCTCTGAAGCAGCAAAACAGGTTGAAGGCGTTGGGTGGGCAATCCTCGTATGGTCCCCGCGTGCCAGGCACCTTGAAATATTACAATCTGAACGACACATGCTTTTAACGCAGTGGGATACCATACCTCTATTGGTTTTAGATGTGTGGGAACACGCATATTATCTACAATATAAAAACAATAGAGCTAGCTATGTTGACAATTGGTGGAATCTCGTAAACTGGAATGATGTTGAAATGAGGTATGATAAAGCTTCTGAGATTAAGTGGCCAGCATTTTAATTGGTTAGGCAATCGGCTGAAGTCGATTGCTTTTTCATTTTTTAGGACAAATAGTCATATCAAGCCTTGTCCTGCATAAAATTTTAGAAAGCTAGACAGTAAGAATTGCTGCTAGAAATGTTAACGAAGGGGACGAGGTAAACTTATGAGAATGATTTGGAAGCTAGTCATTTTTGCCCTCATGGTCTCACTATTCATTGCAAACATTCCTCAAAAGGTGGATGCTTCCGTTTCCGTAAGTGCACGAGGTGCAGTTCTAATGGAGCAAGAATCAGGGCGTGTCCTATTTGAGAAGGATGCCCACACAAAACGAAGGATCGCTAGTATTACCAAAATCATGACAGCGATTCTTGCTATCGAATCGGGAAAAATGGGTGAAATAGTGAAAGTAAGTGAACAAGCTACCCGTGCTGAGGGATCGTCTGTTTATTTAAAACCTGGGGAAAAAATCAAGCTGGAGCATTTAGTTTATGGTTTGATGCTTAGATCTGGCAATGACACGGCGGTTGCAATTGCTGAACATGTTGGGGGAAGTTTGGATGGGTTCGTTTATTTAATGAACCAAAAAGCAAGAGAGATTGGTATGTTGAATACTCATTTTTCCAATCCACATGGTTTAGACGACCATGAAGACCACTATTCAACAGCCTATGATATGGCTCTATTAACCCGGTATGCTATGCAAAATAAGACATATCAAAAAATTGCTGGAACAAAGACTTATAAAGCGCCAAATCCTACTGAAAATTGGGATCGCCAATGGAAAAATAAAAACCGGTTACTTACAAAATACAAATATACAACTGGCGGTAAAACAGGATATACAAAACGTGCAAAAAGAACCCTTGTTACAACAGCAACTAAAGGAGACATGAGTTTAATTGCCGTTACTTTGAATGCTTCAGATGACTGGAATGATCACATTGCCATGTATGAAAATGGGTTTAAAGCCTATGATTTAGCGGAAGTGTTGTCAAAAGGAAAGCTAGATATAAAAACCAATAAGGTTTATCAAAAACACTTATATTTAAAAAACACTATAGTTTACCCTGCCACTAATGAGGAAATGGACTTGTTCTCCATAAAATATAAATTGAATAAGCCAGGAGAAGATTGGGAGGATTCGGACCATAATGGGGAGGCTGTGGGTAAAGCCCAGGTTTTCTTGGATGGCAAAGTGGTTAGAGAAACACCTATCTATTATCAAGGGGGTCCTGAGAAGAAAAAGGGACTGTTTAATTCGTTAAAAAGTATATTTCTATCCGTTCTTGGCGTGAAATTACATGGTTAATTATATCTGGGTTTTTATGACACTTGTTGGTTTCGTTTTTGCGATGATTAACGGCACTATGGCAGAAGTAAATAAAGCGATATTTGATGGGGCAAAGGAGGCTGTGACTCTTTGTATTGGATTGATCAGCATTCTTGTTTTTTGGCTGGGGATGATGCGTATTGCCCAGGAATCAGGCCTGCTTGAATTATTATCTAAGTTATTTCGCCCGCTTGTAAGAAGATTATTTCCTGATGTGCCAACAAATCACCCTGCAATGGGATATATATTGTCTAATATGATTGCCAATATGTTCGGCTTGGGTAATGCAGCCACGCCGCTTGGAATTAAAGCAATGGAGGAATTAAAACAATTGAATGGCGGCAAGAATTCAGCGAGCCGTTCAATGGTTACCTTCTTGGCAATAAATACAGCAAGCATTACCATCATCCCTACAACAGTCATTGCAATTCGAATGAACTATAATTCTGCATCCCCAACTGAAATAGTTGTACCAACGTTAATCGCTACCATCATCTCAATGCTCGGAGCTGTCATGATAGATCGTTATTTTTATAATCGACGAAGTCGTAAAGGATGAATGGAATGGAATTTCTTTCGCTCATATCCCTGGGTTTTATCCCAGTATTAATAGGAACTATCCTCCTTTATGGAACGATTAAAAAAGTTCCGACCTATGAGAGTTTTGTTGAAGGCGGAAAAGAAGGAATCAAAATTGCTTTTTCCATCATTCCATTTCTTGTAGGCATGTTAGTGGCGATTACAGTCTTCCGGGCTTCAGGTGCCTTAGAAGCATTAATGAACTGGATAAGACCAGTGATGGAAGCCATCGGTGTCCCAGCTGAAATTGTCCCCCTCATCTTAATTAGACCCATATCTGGAACAGCGGCACTTGGTATGACGAGTGATTTAATTGCTGTCTATGGTCCTGATTCTTTTATTGGCAGGCTGGCATCCGTTTTGCAGGGCAGTACAGATACTACCTTTTACGTGTTGACTGTTTATTTCGGCGCAGTCGGGATCAAAAAAATGGGGGACGCATTAAAGGTTGGGCTCCTTGCGGATGTAGTAGGGATTATCGCAGCTATTCTTGTAGTAATATTCGTATTTGGCGCAAAATAAAAAGCATAAATTGTTCATTAATTCTATATTGATAAGCAGGTTCCTAGAAGAAGAAAACATTTTAGGAACCTGCTTATTTATTTTTTCAATAAAATAGCCGTTGCTTTGAAAAAAGGCGATTTTGTGTCATAATTCATTAGGAAAGAATAACTAATTGTTTTCCTAATTAACTGTGGTGTTACACATAGTATTCAAAATAAAGGTAAACAGCTGAGGTGGATCATAATGGAAAGATTGCAAAAGGTAATAGCACGAGCTGGAGTAGCTTCAAGAAGAAAATCTGAGGAGTTAATTAAAGAAGGTAAGGTAAAAGTCAATGGGAAAATAGTTACAGAGCTAGGTGTGAAAGTTACATCATCTGACAGGGTTGAAGTGAATGGAATCCAAATTGAGAAGGAGGAGCCTGTTTATTTTCTTCTATATAAACCACGCGGTGTCATTTCGAGTGTAAGTGATGATAAAGGAAGAAAGGTAGTAACGGATTTCTTTCCATATCAACAAGAAAGAATTTTCCCGGTGGGACGGCTTGATTATGATACTTCCGGATTATTGCTGCTAACAAATGATGGGGAGTTTGCAAATTTGCTTATGCACCCACGGAATGAGATAGAAAAAACGTATGTAGCAAAAACGAAAGGAATTCCATCAAAGGAAAATTTAAGAAAATTGGAGAGAGGAATCCGTCTTGAGGATGGAAAAACTGCTCCTGCTAAAGTCAAATTGCTTTCGGTTGATAAGCAAAAACAAACCGCAATCGTTGAAATTATCATACATGAAGGGCGAAATCGTCAGGTTAGGAGAATGTTTGAAGCAATTGGACATGAAGTTTTAAAACTAAAACGAGAACGCTATGGCTTTTTAACATTGCATGGTTTATCTGCTGGGGATGCTAGAGAACTGACACACCATGAAGTCAAGCTATTAAGAGGACTATCATTGGAGTCTACTAAGAAAAATTCATAAAGCTGTCACAATTGTATTCGAATGTATTTACTATAGATATAGTGTAAAGTGATATAATTTAGACAATTGTGCTTAGAAATTATACCTTTCAGGGGGGGAGAAAGATGAAAAAACGGCGATTAGTCATGAGGACAACAATCCTCGTTATTCTTGCTGCGGCCGTTGCCTACACGCTGTATGCCAACTTAACAAAGGATAATAGAATGAAAGTGGCAGTTGGCAAACAAGCTCCTGATTTTGTATTGGTTGATATGGAAGGTGAAAAACATAAACTTTCCGATTATAAAGGACAGGGAGTATTTTTGAATTTTTGGGGAACATGGTGTAAACCGTGTGAAGCGGAAATGCCTTATATTAATAATCAATATAATCATTATAAAGACAATGGTGTTCAAGTATTGGCAGTTAATGTCAGTGAGTCTGAATTAGCCGTAAATCAATTTGCAGAGCGAAAGGAGCTAGACTTTCCTATTGTCATCGATACCGACGGACAAGTTCAGGCTGCATATGGAATTAACCCTCTTCCAGCAACATTTTTGATTGACAAGGATGGGAAAGTGGTTAAATATCATACAGGAACATTAACAGAGTCAACGGTAAGGGAGTTTATGGAGAAAATTAAACCTTAAGGGTTTGTAGGGAGTTTTTTGCAATGAAAGATATTAAATGTGAATGCGGACATGTTAATCCACATGGAACCGTATTGTGTGAGGCATGCGGTAAGGTTTTTGATGAACAATCAAAAGATAAATCGCTGCTGGATATGCGCTACGAAGGAAGTGCCCGCCGTTCACAAACATATAATAAAACCATTGTTGATAAAATATGGAACTTTTTTTCTTCTGTTAAGGTAGGTGTGTGGCTCATCGTCATCACTCTAGTTGCTTCTGCGGCTGGGACGATTCTTCCACAGGAAATGTACATACCTCCTACTATGCCGGCAGAAGAGTATTATGAAGATCAGTATGGTTGGTTTGGAAAATTATACTATGAGTTAGGCTTTAATAATTTGTACAGCTCATGGTGGTATTTAGTATTAATCGCGATGATAGGCATTTCTCTTGTCATTTGCAGTCTAGACAGGGTGGTGCCATTGTATAAGGCACTAAAAGCCCAAAGAGTAACAAGGCATGAGGGTTTTTTAAAGCGCCAGCGTCTGTTTGGAACAAGTGAAAACATTGATGAGCAAGATATCGCAGCTGTTAAACAACGATTAAAGGCAAAACGCTATCATGTAAGAGAAGAAAACGGAGATTTACTTGCTGAAAAGGGGCGTTTTTCTCGTTGGGGTCCTTATGTGAACCATGTGGGATTAATTATTTTCTTAATCGGCGGTATACTGAGATTTGTTCCAGGAATGTACATTGATAAAGTGTTATGGCTGCGTGAAGGTGAAACCAAGGTTGTCCCTGAAACAGATGGACAATATTATGTAGCAAACGAGAAGTTTATTCTGGAAAATTATGATAAGGAAAAGGACAAAACCTTTGAAGCTGCGATTGATCGTGCTGGTATGGTAGTGAAAAATTATCAGACAAACGCAGTGCTTTATAAAAGAGTAGGACCAGCTATTCCAGGGGAAAAGCCAGAATTAGAAAAGGTAAAAGAACACAAAATCAAAGTCAATCAGCCATTAAAATTTGAAAAGTTTGCTTTATACCAAGTAGACTACAAATTGGATGAACTAAATACAATGTCCTTCTCATTAACAAACAAAGCGAGCGGGAAAACCTTTGGAGACATAAAAATAAATCTTTATGACCCAAATCCGAAATATGACCTAGGAAATGGATATCAGGTTGAAGTTTTGAGTTTTTTCCCAGACTTTGAATTTGCAGAAAACGGGGAACCTACAACAAAATCAAGGATACCTAATAATCCTGCCTTTGTGTTCAAAATGACTTCACCGGAAGTACCAAATGGGGAAACGAGTTTCGTTGCCATTCAGCAAACCATTGAGCCATTAGGTGATAATCAATACAAAATGGCATTCAAAGGGATCGAAACCAAAAATGTTACGGCCTTAACTGTTCGAAAAGATTTAACGATTTGGATCATTGTTTTAGGCGGAATTCTCTTTATGATTGGTGTCATCCAAGGTGCTTATTGGAACCATCGGAGAATTTGGGTACAAAACAAAAATGGTGAAATCTGGATTGCTGCTCATACGAATAAAAATTGGTATGGTCTAAAAAGAGAAATTGAAAGTGTACTCTCTGAAACGAAAATTAATATTCCTAATGATCAGATTCAAAATGAAAAAGTGGATAAGGAGGGAGTCTAGTTGGTAACAATAAGTAGTAATTTACTTTATATTGCATTTGTTCTTTATTTAGTTGCGACCCTCTTCTTTGGTGGAGCCATCAAGGCTAAAAAAGATATTGAAGAAAAAAAAGGTACAAATCGCTGGGGGAAAATTGCCGTTTTTATAACAATTGTGGGCTTTATTTCTCAGGTGGGATATTTTATTACAAGATGGATCGCTGCTGGACATGCGCCTGTAAGTAATCTATTTGAGTTTACAACCTTTTTCGGAATGTGTCTCGTTGGTGCATTCATAGTCATTTATTTTATTTATCGGACACCGCTCCTTGGGTTGTTTACAATGCCTGTTGCGATACTTGTTATTGCTTATGCAAGTATGTTTCCTAGAGATATTTCGCCATTAATACCTGCGCTGCAAAGTGACTGGCTTCATATCCATGTTACAACGGCAGCTTTAGGTGAAGCGATTTTAGCAATAAGCTTTGCTGCCGGATTGATCTATCTAGTAAAGGTAATTGACCAATCTAAAGCAAGTAAGCGAACTTTTTGGCTTGAAACAGTGATGTTTGGGTTAGTAACTACACTTGGATTTGTTCTTGTATCTACTTTGTTCTCCGCTATGGAGTACAAAGCAGAATTTAATTGGATTGATAAGAATGACCAAGCGGCGACAATTGAATATACAATGCCAGCTCTTACTGGTCCTCATGAAGGGGAACTTTTAACAAAAGGGAAATTTGAACCGCTCATTGAAATGCCTGCAATCATAAATGCAAAGAAAATGAATTCTGTTATTTGGTCATTTATTGGTGGTTTTATTCTTTATGGGTTATTAAGATTAATACTAAGAAAACGAATTTCTGCTGCACTTCAGCCTTTAGTTAAAAACATTAATCTGGATTTTGTGGATGAAATTAGCTATCGGTCAGTACTAATAGGTTTCCCTGTATTTACCTTAGGGGCATTGATTTTTGCGATGATATGGGCACAAATTGCCTGGACAAGATTTTGGGGCTGGGATCCAAAAGAGGTATGGGCATTAATTACGTGGTTATTCTACGCAGCCTTTTTACACCTCCGTCTTTCAAAAGGATGGCATGGGGAAAAATCAGCATGGCTTGCGGTCATTGGTTTTGTCATTATCATGTTTAACTTAGTGGCTGTAAACCTAGTTATCGCAGGACTCCATTCTTATGCTGGATAATCAAGATTTTAATTTTATAACCTTTACTTTTTCCAAGTAAAGGTTATTTTTCAAATAATAAGTTAAAAATTAGTTGATTTGTCAAAATTTCGACACTATTTGCAAGGACAATTACGTTTAGTTATAGATTAAAATAGTCACATTTTGTAAAATAACAGCATGGGGGGGATTATTAATGGATAAAGACGTAAAAATTTTAGTAGTAGATGACGAGGAAAGAATTCGTCGATTATTAAAAATGTATTTAGAGCGTGAGGAATACTCGATTGATGAAGCAGAAGATGGGAATGAAGCCTTAACGAAAGCGATTGCAAATGATTATGATGTAATCCTTTTAGACTTAATGATGCCTGGTAAAGATGGTATAGAGGTATGCCGTGAATTAAGGGAAAAAAAGGCTACACCTGTTATTATGTTAACAGCAAAAGGTGAAGAGGTAAACCGTGTACAAGGGTTCGAAGTGGGTACAGACGATTATATTGTTAAACCATTCAGCCCTAGAGAAGTAGTGCTGCGGGTAAAGGCTCTGTTAAGAAGGTCTTCTCAAACTAGTTATCTGCAAACAGATACAACAACGAAGGATGTTATAGTGTTCCCGCATTTAACAATTGATAATGACGCACATAGAGTTCTGGCGGACGGTAAGGAAGTAAGTTTAACTCCAAAAGAATATGAATTATTATATTTCCTTGCTAAAGCACCTGATAAAGTATTTGACCGGGAGCAATTACTGAAAGAAGTATGGCATTATGAATTTTTTGGAGATTTACGTACAGTTGACACACACGTAAAGCGTCTTCGTGAAAAGTTAAATAAAGTCTCTGAGCAGGCAGCAAGAATGATTGTAACAGTTTGGGGAGTTGGTTATAAATTTGAGGTAGTTAATGAATGACCTTTTTACGAAGTGTTGTTGGTAAACTCTGGTTTACCATAATATTTTTGGTTGCCTTTATCCTTTTCATCTTAACGGTTATGCTTCTTGAGTTTTTCGAGAATAACACCATTATGGAAACCAAAAATGATTTAACTCATCAGGCTGAGAAAATAGCTAAAGTATTGGAAAATCATCCAGATGAGCAATTTCCTTTAGGATTAGAAATCTTTTGGGAAATTATTGATGAGGTTACAAATGTGGTCATCATTAAAAATGACCAGGAAGTCTATTTCTCTCCCAACTCGGAAAAATCAGTGAAATTATCGGCACCAGACATCCGAAATGATGTTGAATTGTCCAAAGTTTTTGAGGAAAACAGAACAGTAGAAAAAGTCTCAAAGCTTTCTTCTAATGAATCAGAAAAAGACAGTGCAAAATATTCAATCATCGGTGTTCCGCTGCACATGGATGATAGACAAAATGGTGCTGTGTTTATCTATCAATCCTTGGAGGTAGTTGAAGAAACTACGCATTCAACAACTAATTTTATATTACTTGTTGCGGGTGTCGCAATTATCCTAACAACTATTTTTGCTTTCTTTTTGTCTACTAGGATTACAGCACCATTAAGGAAAATGAGAGAAGCAGCTTTTGAAGTAGCAAGAGGGAAATTTGATACAAAAGTACCGATTTTAACGCATGACGAAATTGGGGAACTTGCCACAGCCTTTAACCAAATGGGGCGTCAATTAAAGTTCAATATGAATGCCCTTAGCCAGGAAAAAGAGCAGCTTGCGAGCATTTTAAGTAGTATGGCTGATGGTGTAATAACCTTTAATCGTGATGGAACGATCTTGATAACCAATCCTCCAGCAGACCGCTTTTTGCAATATTGGTATTATGAAAAAGGTGGACCTGGTTCCACTTCTGAAGAAATACCAACAGAAGCAATGGAACTTTTTCAACGAGCTGTTGATACGGAGAAAGAGCAAGTAGGGGAAATTTCTCTTCAAGGCCGCCATTGGGTCATTCTGGTCAGCCCGCTTTATAGTAACCGATTTATTCGTGGAGCGGTAGCTGTACTTAGAGATATGACAGAGGAACGGGTATTAGAAAAGATGAGAAAAGACTTTATTGCAAATGTTTCTCACGAGCTTCGGACACCTATTTCCATGTTACAGGGCTATAGTGAAGCGATTGTAGATGACATTGCTGAATCACAGGAAGAGAAAAAAGAGATGGCTAAGGTCATCTATGATGAATCATTAAGGATGGGCAGACTTGTTAATGAGCTGCTTGACCTTGCTAGAATGGAAGCAGGACATATTCAGTTAACACTTGATGAGGTAAACCTCCACTCCTTTATGAATAGAATCGTCCATAAATTTCAAGGGCTGGCTAGAGACAATGAAATTCACCTAAGTGCTGACCTAGAAAATAATATACCCAATATATTATTTGACCCCGATCGGATTGAACAAGTTCTGACCAATTTAATTGATAATGCTATCAGACATACTCCACAGGGTGGATCAGTTAGATTACTTGTAAAAAAGGATGATTTTGGCATAAGAGTGGAAGTGTCAGATTCAGGTTCAGGTATACCGGAAGAAGATTTACCATTCGTTTTTGAACGTTTTTATAAAGCGGACAAAGCACGTACTAGAGGAAGAGCTGGTACTGGGCTGGGACTAGCTATTGCGAAAAATATTATTGATGCACACCGAGGGCATATTTCGGTACAAAGTAAAATTGGACAAGGAACGACATTTACCTTCTTACTTCCACGAAAATAAGAAAAAAATGGCGATTTCTCTTGATTCACGGGGAACATTTTGAAAAACGCAAAACTCATCTATTTACTGGTGAGTTTTTTTGTTTTTTACAGTTCTTAATGTAGCCTTCACTTTTTGGCATAAAAAGTCTATATTTAAAATGTGAAACTTTTTGTACATAAGTATCGACTAATTCTATGAACGGGGAGGGGAATGGATGGACTCCGTTTTCGATGAACTATATCAAAAATATCATCATGACGTTTTTCAATTTTTATTTTATATGGTAAGAAACAAGGAACAGGCAGAGGATTTAGTACAAGAAGTATATATCAGGGTGTTTAAATCCTATCATCGTTTTGAAGGAAAGAGCAGCGAAAAAACGTGGCTTTTTTCTATCGCACGGAATGTCGCAATTGATTCATTTCGAAAGCAAAAGGGATGGAAGGGCAGACTGCTTGAAAAGTTTGATTGGTCTTCAAGCCAAGTAAAAGATGAATACCCAATTCCAGAAGAAATTATGGTTCATAAAGAAGAAGTCAAATGGATTTATCAGTGTTTAGAGCATTGTACAGTGGATCAACGTTCTGTAGTGATATTGCGTTTCTTAAATGATTTATCTATTACCGAAACTGCCGAAACATTGGGGTGGACAGAGAGTAAAGTGAAAACAACACAGCACCGCGCATTAAAGGTTTTAAAGAAGTATATGGAAATGTTTAATGAAAAGGAGGGATTAGAAAGTGAAAAAGTCAGAGTGGAGCGATAAGCAGCTCGAAGAATTACTAAGGCAAATGCCCAAAATACAAGACCATCGCAATCCTCGTGACATATACCAAAATCTTTCTATAAAAAAGAGAAAAAGACCGGCGTGGCTAATTCCAGGTTTTGCAGCTGCAGCGGCCTTACTCCTATTCTTCTTATTAGTTCCTAAAATGTTGAATGGAACACAAAATTCTTTTGATAGTGCAAAACAGGAAGAATCTTCAAGTGAAGCAAAGATAAGCCAGTCTGATGATCACTCATCGCTTTTGATGAAAAAAGAAGATCGTATATCAGGTTCTGAACCTGAAATGGGGATAACCGAAATCAATAAAAATGCTTTATATGATGATGAAGTGGATGATGGAACTGTAATCACCTATTGGATTCCTGATTCGCAGGCACAAAATGTAGTACCTATATCCATTGTTGTTACTCCGGATAATAATAAGAATTGGTTAACTATTTTTACAGAATCAATGGAATTATTAAATGAAGAGGAATGGGGATTATCTGATTATTATCCTGTAAATGCCAAGTTCGAATTGGATGATACTAAGAATACGGTCATTGTTGACGTACCTAAAAATCATCCATATGGGCAAGGTTCTACTGCTGAATTGAATTTTATAACCACGCTTAAGAAAAATATAGCTTCGAACAGCAATGTAAATAAAATTATGCTAAAAACAGATGGTCAGCCCGGTATAGAACTTGGTAATTATGGCGTACTGCAAGAATTAGAAGTAAAACCAGAAGGAAAACACGCTTATTTCTTTTATACACCTGATGGGATGGAAACCACCTACCTCGTCCCTTCGGCTGATACGTATCAAGATATTAACGCTGCTTTCGAAGCAATGAAGACAGATCATCAAGAGCTAGGTCTAGCAGCCTCTTTAGTGCCTTCCTTCCCTATTAAGGAGGTTACAACCAAAGAAAATAATTTAATCATCACCCTGGATGAAAACGCAGCAATGGAGAATAACTTGGAAACCGTGTACTCCTATGAAGCTATTTTATTAACTGCTAAGGATTTTGGGATTGATACGATAACGGTTTTGAATGCCCCTATTCAGCTTTTAGGACCATTTGATTTAACGAAAGAAATGAAAGTTCCACTAGCGCCGAATCTTCGTCAAATCCAATAAAAATGTGTTAAAAAGATTGACCATAACAAGGTTAATCTTTTTTTGTGTATAAAAATCCATTTGTCTCCAAATTATAACAAGTATGTTCAACCGCTCTCATCAAACTATAAGTTCTAAACTTAATTAAGTTAACATATGGTTTGTGGAGGAGAGGACAAGATTAAGGAGGAAAAAAATTAAATGCGAGACTACATAAGGCGGCTTTTAATCGCCGCAATTATGGCGCTTTGTGTCAGTTTATTATTTTTAGGAGGTAAACAGACGGAAGCGAGTATGCGGGATTCACAAGAAATAAAAGCTGGATGGATATGGCCCACGGATGGTGTCGTATCTGATACATATGGGACAAGGCATGGAACACATAAAGGAATAGATATTGCTGGGAGTCTTAATTCACCTATAGTTGCTGTAGAGGATGGCGTAGTTGGTAAATCCTATTATTCGAAAACGTATGGGAATGTTGTCTTTATTAAGCACCCAAATAATTTTGTTACTGTTTATGCTCACTTAAATAATCGACTTGTTAATGAGGGGCAAGCGATTAAACAGGGTGATAGAATTGGAACCATGGGGAGAACGGGTGAATCTACAGGCGTTCATCTCCATTTTGAGAGTCATCAAATCGAATGGACCTATGATAAGAAAAATGCTATCGATCCCGAAAGGCTTCTTGGCAATGCTGAGGTTGGTGTGGCAGTAAAAGGCGGCATGGCTAGTAACATAGAAAGCCTAGTTGCTAGTACGAATGTAAATAGTGATAAGGCCCATTATATTGTACAAGCAGGAGACACACTGACTTCTATAGCAAAGAAAAGTAATCTTACAGTTGAAAAGCTAAAGGAAGTTAATCAATTAAAATCAGATCTTATCATGCCTGAACAAATTTTAGTTATCTATAAATAACTCACCCGCGCTAACCATCAAATATGTGTTAGCGCTTTTTTCTTTTCATAACTAATTATTATTAGTATAATTAAAAAGAAATTAAATATCGATCTATCTTCGGGGCAGGGTGAAATTCCCGATCGGCGGTATTAGAGTAAAACTCTTGAGCCCGCGAGCCGTTATGGCAGGATTTGGTGTGATTCCAAAGCCGACAGTATAGTCTGGATGGGAGAAGATGGAGGTTCTGCGACGTTCAAAAAATGCTGGTATTTTGAACGTTTATTAAGAGTGCCTTTGTAAACTCCCTCAAGATATATTTCTTGAGGTTTTTTATTTTACTGGGACACCTTAAAAGCTGCTGAACCTCTCTTCCTAACTTGATGGATCAAAGAGGAGAGAGGAAAAAATGAAGAAAAACATGAGTGTCAAAGCAATTGTATCAATTGGAATGCTGAGCAGTATCGCATATCTTTTAATGCTGATAAATTTCCCGCTCCCGCCATTCCCAAATTTCTTGTTCATTGATTTTAGCGATATCCCAGCATTAATCGCAGCTTTAATTTTTGGACCTGCTGCAGGAATATTAGTCGAGTTTTTCAAAAATGCCCTTAATTATGTAGCTACTGGAAGTGCAACAGGAATTCCGGTTGGGCATATTGCCAATTTTCTAGCTGGTATATTGTTTGTGCTGCCTACTTACTATGTTTACAACAAAATGAAAACCAGAAAAGGAATGACACTTGCACTGATTGTCGGAACCCTTATTATGGCGGTAATGATGAGCGTTTTAAATTACTTGTTTATTTTACCGGCTTATACTTCGCTGCTGCAGTTCCCTGACATGCGTAATTTAGTAGTACCTGCAATCTTACCTTTCAATATCATTAAAGGCATAATGATGTCTTCAATATTTATGCTGCTATTCATTAGAATGCAGTCATGGATCAATAAATTAACCATTGTAAAAAGTGCTTAATATACTAAAAGTAAGAAACCAGGCGCGATCCCGGTTTCTTATTTTTATTTTATATGAATAAATAACCCCCGCCTAAGTCGGCGGGGGCAGCAGCTTAACAATATTTTAATGACAAAATATTATTCGAATTTAGTTGCGTTGCCTTCAAACGGTTCATCAGCAACTTTAATTGAATCTGTAGGACAGCCTTCGAAAGCATCCATCATGTCATCAATTAATACATCAGGGATTTCAACAATACCCTCATTATCATCAAGAGTTACAAATGCAATACCCTCATCATCATAATCATAAATGTCTGGTGCTGCTGCGCCGCATGCTCCGCATGCAATGCAAGTTTCTTTGTCAACAATCGTATACTTTGCCATGAAAAAAAAACCTCCCAATAAAATAACTTACTACATTCCATATATTATGGAAACGCATTACTCACTCCTATTGTAAAACTCTAAGAGTAACTTTTCAATAGAAAAATGCTCTATAGGATTTGGATTCCGCTAATCCTCCACAATTTTTAGCAGCACGACCGTCTGTTTCATGATAGAATAAGGGATAGAAAAATAGGTGATTTTGTCGATTATAAGCAAAAAGTGGTGGAATGAAATGTGTAAAATTGAAAACATTTTGTTATATTGTTTAAAACAATTAAATGGTGAACGAACAATTTATTCCATCTATCATCTTTTAAATGGAAAAAAATCATCACAAACACTTCAGGATGCACATTTATTTTCACTTAAAAGATACTTTCGGATACTTGAACCATTAACTCGAGAATCTTTTGAAGAGATTTTTAATCACTTAATTGAAAAAAAACTGGTTGAACCATGTGGGGAACAAAGATTTCTACTTACCTCAGCTGGCGAAGATTACTTAATAAATCATTCACAGCCCTATTATGTAAATGGCTGGCGGTATCAACCCTTTACTTTATTAGTTTGGGAAAGACTCTCGTTATTAGTACAAGTAACTTCAAATTTTACATTCCAAGAAACGAAATATATCCCAATCCAAAAAAATGTGGACGTTCATAACTGGTTAAAGGGTTTTCTAAAGTCTGCCTCTATACCCAAGCGAGAGCTGGGAAAATCCCTTTTTTCGGAATTAGTTAATATTTTTGAACAGGCAAGGGATGTCAATCCAGACGTCTTAATCTTTCGATTAACGGGATACAAGCAAATTGGGTTGACCTCGTCCCAAATTGCGAAAAAGTTAAATATAGATTCAACACACTATCATCTCGAATTTATTAATTCAATTCATTGTTTACTTCATTTTGTTGAAACTGATCCTTTTCGCTTTAAAGTGTTATCATCGCTGCTTGCTAATTTAGACCAAAAGGATTCCTTAACACTTTCGGCTCGTAAAACCCTGGTGCTTTTAAATCAAGGCTTTACCGCTGAGGAGATCTCAAGCATTCGGAATCTAAAAATAAGTACGATTGAAGACCATCTTGTAGAGTTTGCTTTGAATGTTAAAGATTTTTCTATTAACTCATATGTAGATGAAGAAATTCAGCTTAAGATTTTAGAAATTTCAAGGCGAGAATCTACTAGGGAGCTTAAGGTAATTAGGAACACTTTAAAAACAGCTTCCTACTTTCAAATCAGACTCGTTCTTGCAAAGTATGGTGATAGACAATGGAATTAGAAAATCTTCTTAATAAGTATTTTGGGTATCAAACCTTTAAAACCGGGCAAAAGGAAGTGATTTCTTCTCTGCTTGGAGGGAACCACACGATTGCAATGCTTCCAACAGGCACTGGAAAATCCTTATGCTACCAACTGCCAGGGTATTGTCTAGAAGGTCAAATCTTAATCATTTCTCCTCTGTTATCTTTAATGCAGGACCAGGTGGAACAATTAATGAAGTTTGGCGAGAAACGGGTCATTGCATTGAATTCTTTTCTTGATTCGGAGAAGAGAGGATACGTATTACGGAATTTAACAAAATATAAATATATTTTCGTTTCGCCAGAGATGTTAAGCTTGCCTATTATTATGAACAGGCTGCAGGCTCTTACTGTTTCATTATTTGTAGTAGATGAGGCACATTGTATTTCACAGTGGGGCTACGACTTTCGCCCGGAATATTCGAAGTTAGGAGAATACCGGAAACAATTAGGGAATCCCCTAACCCTCGCTTTAACAGCAACAGCAACCAAAAAAGTAAGAGAGGATATTATTCAATCTCTCGACTTACAGAGTTTTACTAAGATTGAATCAACGATAGACCGGCCTAATATCGCTTTTTATATTGAAGAAGTACCTAACTATTATGATAAACAATCTCGTTTGATAGAATTAGTTCGACAGCTTCAAAAACCGGGAATCATTTATTTTTCAAGTAAGAAAATGGCTGAACAAATGGCTTCTCTATTAGCGGAAAAGGGTATTACTAAAGCCATGGCTTACCATGGAGGCTTAGACCAGGAACAAAGAATCTTAATACAACAACAATTTATTCATGGACAACTCGATGTAATTTGTGCAACAAGTGCTTTTGGAATGGGAGTTAATAAGGAAAATATAAGATTTATTATTCATTACCATATGCCAATGCAAGTCGAATCTTACCTGCAGGAAATTGGGCGGGCAGGACGCGATGGTGAGGATAGTATTGCGATTTTACTATATTCTCCAGGAGATGAACAGCTTCCAGTACAGCTGGCAGAAAGCGAATTACCGTCTGAGCTGCAAATTGACTGGCTATTTTCATATTTTCCAAAGGAAGAAAATCTGAATGACCATTTTCTTAAAATGAATCAGCATTTACGAGAAGATGGGGGGTTCTCGGAGGTTCAGTGGCGGATTATTCAAGACTTTATCAAAAAGCCTGTAGCTTTTTCAAACTTAGAACAAGCAAGACAGAGCTTGAAGGATTTTGTTAATGATAGATTAAAGGTTAAGAAGGACAGTATTCATTATTTAAAAAAGTGGATTAAATCCAAATCGTGTAGAAGAGAATTAATTCTAGATTATTTTGAAGAAGAGCCTGTTGAGGGAAATAAACAGAATTGCTGCGACGTTTGTGGAATTCAGTTACAAGAATACGAAGCAGCGGATAATGTCCACAACAACACTGTTAACGAAGAAATGTGGAAGGATTATTTAGCCAATATTCTACTAAATCGTGAGTTGAGTATATGAAAAATAAATATAATGAACTAATTAAAGGATTAACCGATAGAGAACTGCTCTCTCATCTATATATGACCCAAATCTTACTGCTTGGCATTACATTTATTTTAGGCATTCTATTATTTGATCATTTTTCATATTTGCAAACCATTGACTTTTCTGATGTGAGAATTTTGTTAATTGGCGTTCCAGCAGGTGCAACTGTAGTCATTGTAGATATTATATTAATCAAATTACTACCAAAGTCTTTTTACGACGATGGAGGTTTGAACGAAAGAATTTTTAAGAATAGAAGTGTTTTTCACATAGCTTTGATTGCAGCATTTGTTGCATTCAGTGAAGAGCTGCTTTTTCGTGGTGTCATCCAAACGAAGGTTGGATTAATTCTTGCAAGTCTTATTTTTGCCATTATACATTATCGATACCTTTTTAATTGGTTTTTATTTTCTAATATTGTCATTCTTAGTTTTTTTATTGGCTCCGTTTATGAATGGAGTAACAATTTAGCTCTTACGATGATCATGCATTTTACAATTGATTTTTTATTAGGGCTTTATATTAAATATAAACTCACCATAGATGTCGATGAACAGGAGGGACTGCTTCATGAATAAAGAAGAACCTTTTAGAAGCCAGGCGGAACGGCTAAAACGGCGAATTGAAAAAATTAATGAAGAAACAACTGAGGTTCGTGACCAATTACCTCCGAGGGAACAAATTCATAGGGAAAAAAGAAAGAAAACAAAATGGAAAATAAAGTATCCAATTATTCGTATCCTGGTATTATTTTTTATTCTTCTTCCTATCGTTATTTTTAGTGCTTACTCGTATCTTGAGGAGGGAAAAGGCGGTAAAACTGAGAAAGTCACCGGTGACTCTTCTGGATATGAAGTCATTAACTTTGAAAAACCTGAAACGGAAAGTACGATTGAAACCGAAGTAGAGGAAAAAGAAAACGCCCCTGTGGAGGATGACCAAGAGGCTATCGAAGTTCAAAAGTCTATCAGCCAGGATGCTCCAATTGAGAGTCCAGCTTCTGAACCGACTCCTATTAGCGGGCAAGGCACCGATAAAAATGTTGAACCTGCGCCTTCAGTCATTTATCATACAGTTAAATCGGGAGAAAATCTTTATCGAATTTCTTTGAAATATTACCATTCAAAAGCTGGAGAGGATATTATCCGGAAAGCCAATAACATGAAAGGTAATGAAATTTATTTAGGTCAAGTTTTAAAAATTCCATTAAATAAGTAGCCGATCATTTTTTGGTCGGTTTTTTTTATGTAATTTTTCATATTTTATCGGACAAGTTCATATTTATGTTACTGAGGTGGTTGATAGTATGGATAAACCAATACGTTCACTGGAGTATACTGATGAGGCAACGAAACAAATGCTGGAAAACGTACGCAAAAGGAAAATTAAATTTGATACAGCCAAAAGATGGCATTATTTAACCATCTATTCTATGCTCCTTTTTGCATTCCTATTTTTTAGTTATTTCTATTTTATGATTGCTAAACAATACTCTTATTCTTTCTTTGCAATGTTTTCAGCCTCTGTTAGTGACGCCGTAAATATCGGTTTATTTGCCATTACAGCAATCCTGTATGGGGCGATGAATGTCTTAAGGCAGCAAAAAGATAAAAAAGAAAAAGAATACCAGGAATTAAGGTGCGAAATCGTAAATCGCAGCAAGGATCTTTGGAAGAAAGAAGAGCATTGGAAAAATCGCCATCTTGATTTTGAGGTAATGAAAAAAATCTATGACATTAATCTTTATCACGAAAAAAAATAAGAAGCAGCGATAAACTGCTTCTTCTGGCATTTTTAAAAAAACTTCTTTTTACCTTGTTCGTCTTTTAATATTTCTACTGCTTCACGGAAGCGCTGCGAATGAACAATTTCACGTTCGCGCAGGAATCTAAGACCATCATTTAAATCAGGGTCATCACTTAGATTAATAATCCATTGGTACGTGGCCCTCGCCTTTTCTTCTGCTGCAATATCTTCGTAAAGATCAGCAATCGGATCACCTTTGGCTTGTATATAGGAAGCTGTCCAAGGTACTCCTGCAGCATTATGGTAAAATAATGCATTATCATGGTTGGAATAATGGTCTCCAAGACCCGCTGCTTTCATCATTTCTGGGGTGGCATCCTTCGTTAGTTTATAAATCATGGTGGCTATCATTTCTAGATGTGCGAACTCCTCAGTGCCAATATCAGTTAATAACCCAATGACTTTATCAGGTATAGAATATCTTTGATTTAGATAACGTAAAGCTGCTGAAAGCTCACCATCTGCCCCACCATATTGTTCAATTAGATATTTGGCTAAAGTTGGATTGCAAGTACTAACTCGAACTGGATATTGAAGCTTCTTTTCGTATATCCACATGTACAGAATTACCTCCCTCAGTTTATAAATTTAGATTAAACTTGCCAAGGCCATGGAGGATCGTTCCAATTCCATGGGTGTCCCGAGTAGCTGTTGCCAAACTGCAAAAGGGGTCCAAATTGACTTTCAAAAGCCTTTTTTAACGTTTTTCTTTCTTTTGCATAATGATTAAATTGCTTAATGGCCTCGAGATCGTCCGGATGTGTATCTAAATACAATTGTAATTCAACTAAAACAAAGTCTACTGCTTGAAGCTGCTCTAACATCTGATAATATTCGGCTGGAATTTGTTTCATCGTGGCACTCCCCCCGTTGCTTTCTCAAAAGGGTTGAAGTAAGGATCATAAAATGGTTTCCATAGTGTCCCTGCTTTTAATGCTTCAAGTGGTGTGAATTGTGGAAGATTTGGAGGTTGAAAACCGATATAAAGATTCGGCGGAGTAGAATATACTTTTTCTGGTATTGGTTTGCAGGGGTCAAACGGACTGACGACGGGACAGTATGATTTATAATGTGTAAACATTGTCTCCCTCCCTTAGTAAACATCAATAATAAATATGATAATTTTCAAGATTCATGACATAATACTTGAGATAAAAAGGATAATTCAATGTTTTGTTGAACTATAATTAGGAAGGTAGGATATTCCATAGAGGTGAGCTGGAAGAGCAAGGTTTCCGGATTTTAAGTATTCAGGAGGATTAGTAAATTGAACCGGAAAGAAATGAAATCCTTCTCATACAATGTATGGGAGGGATTTTTGTGTTGAGGATAATCTGGCGGATATTTTTTATTTTTCTGTGTGGATATTTATTTATTGAATGGTTTCCAATTACTGATCCATTACATTTTTCTGATATTTTGGTTGGGCCGATTATTTATCCATTGGAATTTTTTGCTGCCTCATTAGCTTTATTCTTCGGATTATTCGTTAGTGTACAACTATTTAAAGAGATACTCAATCTTACAATAAAGGGAGAAAAGAAAAGACGGAGTAGGCATTAGTCCTTTTTAGTTTTAGTTTTCTTTATGGTATGATTTCCATAGAACATTTTAGAATGGAAAAGGGGAAATGAATGATTATTATTCTTGTTTTACTTTTAATACTAGGAGTAGCCTTAATCTTGTATATGGTAAAAGAAGCATTCCTAAATCACGTAGTACCACATGAAATGACCTTTGAAGATTTTCCAGAGTCGTTCGGTTCGGTATCAATATTTTTTATCTCTGATATACATAAGCGCCTTATTTCGGATGAGATTATCAATACAGTTAAAGGGAAAACTGATATTGTAATAATTGGCGGGGATTTAATGGAGAAAAAGGTTCCTTTTGAAAGGGTTAAGCAAAACCTTGAGAAATTAAAACAGGCTGGTCCAGTATATTTTGTTTGGGGTAATAATGATTATGAAGCGGACTTTCGTAAATTGGATGCCATTCTTTTGGATTCTGGAATAAAAGTATTGGATAATACTTCAGCTATCTTTGAATCTAAAAATGGCGATAAAATATCTTTGCTTGGTGTGGATGAAGTAGGTAAAGGGCGAGACAGATTGGACTTGGCGTTGTTAGATGCCGAGAATAACAGTTTTAAAATATTGGCAAGTCACTACCCAGATATCACAGACAAAATATTGCCCGAACATAATATTCGTCTTGTGCTAAGTGGTCATACTCATGGAGGACAAATACATATTTTGGGTTACAGTCCATATAAAAAAGGGAAAGTAGAAAAATTAGATAATACTACATTATTAATTAGTAATGGCTATGGTACAACAGGGATCCCGTTAAGGCTAGGTGCACCTGCACAATGTCATTTAATTACCATTAAAAAGGGTTAGTTAATTTTCTCAAGAATGGCTGGTTAATTATCGGAGGAATAAGGATGGCGGACCAAGAGGGTAAATATAATATTAAAGCGGCTGCATTAATGCTGGGGATTCAGCCAGGAACGCTGCGAGCATGGGAAAGACGATATCAAATGATTGCTCCTGTTAGAAATGATGCAGGGCATCGATTATATACAGAGGAGCATATCAAAATACTAAAGTGGTTAATAAAAAAGGTTAACCAGGGATTCACCATCAGTCAGGCCGTTTCCTTAATGGGACATAATCAATCTCAGATGGATTCTGAAGCCTTAAACCTGAAGCAGGATAATCCCCTAATCAGTTTGACAGACTCTCTGTACGAAGCCTTAATCCACTTCGAGCATGAGAGGATAAACGAAATTATAAATAATTTGTTTAGTATCTTTACAATGGAAAAAGTTATCATTGATATTTTTAGTCAGATTCTAAAGAAAATAGAGGATTCTTTTAGTGCTGGAAAAATTGTATCTGCACAGAAGTATTTTTCCTTATCTCTTATAAAAGCCAGGGTTGAGACTATTATTCATAGTTTACCTATTAATGTCCATCAGAACAAAGCGTTATGTATAAACTGGTCAAATGATTGGGATAATATTGAGCTCCTAATGTTTTCTTTTTATTTAAGAAAACGTGGTATACAAGTAATAAATATTGGTAAATTTAGTTCAGAAGATGAGAATGACCAAATATTGGATATGATTCATCCTGATTTCGTGATTATCTGTTGTGGGGTTCAGGAGGAGTTAAAAGATGCACTTTTAGTTGTTAATCATCTAACGGTGAAACATAAGGATCTTACGATTGGGCTTGGAGGTAGGGCTATAACTGCAATGAAACCATCTGATAAAGATCTATACTCATCCTTCATTTTTGGACAAACCATTAATGAATGGGAAATTTGGCTAATGGAACGGATGGTCTTTTAGACAAAGCACCAACCAACGCCATTGACATACACTAGGGATAAGAGTTATGTCACGGCAGGGGGCAAAAGAGCATGCGCTTAGAACGCTTAACGGTCAATAAGATAAAGATTTTTTTAACCTCTGATGATTTAATGGAAAGGGGACTTTCCAAGGATGATATTTGGAAAGATTCTATAAAATGGCATCAACTTTTCCATGACATGCTGGAGGAGGCAAGTGAAGAATTTGATGTTGAGATACAAGGTTCTGTTGCAGTTGAAATTTTCTCCTTGCAGGCTCAAGGAATGATTATGATCATAACGGTTGACGATAATATTGAAGATGAAGAAGTCTTATTTGATGGCTTTGTGGAGATGCAAGTAAGGGTTGAAGGCTGTGAAAACCTACTGTATCAATTCGAAAGTATAGAAGATATCATCGCTCTTTCTCACAGGTTGTTTGGATTAAACGTAAATGGCGGCAGTTTATATTCCTATAACAATCGATATTACTTAAATATGAATAACATTGATACTTCTATCGTAGAAAAAATTGCAGCATTTTTATCCGAGTATGGTAATCCATCGATTCTTAGTACACATGTACTTGAAGAATATGGAAATCTGATTGTTGAAAATGAAGCGGTGGAGATGATTCGAAAATATTTCAAATAGATTTTGAACCTTTGAGGAAATGTAAATAGGAGTCCGCCGCTCCTTTTTTATTTTGTTCGAAAGCCATGTTCAACAAGTATGACAGCGGTTACAATAAATAACTCAAAAATAGTGAAAAGTGAATTTTTCATCTTGCATAAATCATTTAAACGTGTATACTTGTGTCTGAAAGCGACAACATTTGTAAAAGTGATTTTTCTAGGAGGTTTACAGGATGGCAGCCGAAAATAGTAATGAAAAAACTAATCAAGAGGAAGAAAATAATGTATTAACTTCAACACAGACCGTTATACATAAAGCTCTTGAAAAGTTAGGTTATCCTGAAGAAGTTTATGAGCTCTTAAAAGAGCCATTACGTATGATGACAGTTAAAATTCCAATAAGGATGGATGACGGATCAATAAAAATATTTACCGGCTACCGTGCGCAGCACAATGACGCAGTCGGTCCAACAAAGGGCGGGATTAGGTTTCATCCCAATGTATCGGAGACTGAAGTAAAGGCCCTTTCCATTTGGATGAGCTTAAAATGTGGAATTGTTGACCTTCCTTATGGCGGTGGCAAAGGCGGAATTATTTGTGATCCGCGTGATATGTCATTTAGAGAACTTGAAAGATTGAGTCGTGGGTATGTACGAGCAATCAGTCAAATCGTTGGTCCTACAAAAGATATTCCTGCACCGGATGTTTTTACAAATTCTCAAATTATGGCTTGGATGATGGATGAGTATAGTCGTATAGATGAATTTAACTCTCCTGGATTTATTACTGGTAAGCCGCTGGTACTAGGAGGCTCTCACGGGCGTGAATCGGCTACTGCTAAGGGGGTAACCATTTGTATCCGCGAGGCAGCAAAAAGAAAAGGAATCGAAATTGAGGGTGCAAGGGTTGTTATTCAAGGTTTTGGTAATGCAGGAAGCTATTTATCAAAATTCATGCATGATGCAGGAGCTAAGGTTGTAGGTATTTCCGATGCGTATGGTGCTTTATATGATCCTGATGGCCTTGATATTGACTATCTCTTAGACCGTCGTGATAGTTTTGGTACCGTAACAAAATTATTTAATAACACAATCTCGAATAAGGAACTGCTAGAACTTGAGTGCGACATTCTCGTACCTGCTGCGATAGAAAATCAAATTACAGCTGATAATGCTCATAATATTCGTGCGGGAATTGTTGTTGAGGCTGCTAATGGACCAACAACGCTAGAGGCAACTGAGATATTAACCGAGCGAGGTGTGTTACTGGTTCCAGATGTACTTGCATCTGCTGGAGGAGTTACGGTTTCCTACTTCGAATGGGTTCAGAATAACCAAGGCTATTACTGGTCTGAAGAAGAAGTAGAAGAAAAACTCGAAAAAGTAATGGTCAAATCATTTAACAATATTTATGAAACAGCACAAACTCGACGTGTAGATATGCGCCTAGCCGCATACATGGTCGGTGTCCGGAAAATGGCCGAAGCAAGCCGATTCAGAGGCTGGATTTAAAACATTACTATTGAAACAAATTGGAAAAACTCCTATCATATGACGGTAGGAGTTTTTTTAAATGGCTGTGTTAAAAGCAGATTTATTTATTTTGGCACTCTGTTGATTTGCGCGGAAGGCACGAAGACTCCTGCGGGAGGACGGGGCTGGGGAGACCCCGCAGGCGCATAAGCGCCGAGGAGGCTCCCCGGACCGCCCGCGGAAAGCGAAGTGCCTCGTGACAGGCAAAGACCGCCTGTCCCTGCGGTGATTATTCAAAGAAGCTTTCCTTAGTGGAGCTCAAATCAACAGACAAATTTATCACAGCTTATGGAATAATAAATTGAGGTGATCAATTTGCAATTAGAAGATATCATTATCGTTGGTGGTGGACCATGCGGTTTGGCTGCAGCTATTGCCTTTAAAGAAATGGGGCTTAACCCTCTTATTATTGAAAAAGGTAACGTAGTAAATGCTATCTACCATTATCCAACCCATCAAACATTTTTTAGTACCAGTGAAAAGCTAGAAATCGGCGATGTACCATTCATAACCGAAAGCTATAAACCAAAAAGAAATCAAGCCCTTGTCTACTATCGGGATGTAGTAAAGAGGAAACAACTGTGTGTCAACTCTTTTGAGCGAGTATTAAAAGTGATGAAAGAAGAAGAAGAGGGCTTTCACGTCGTTACGGATAAACAAACCTATCAATCATCGTTTGTTGTCATTGCTACAGGTTACTATGACCATCCAAACTACATGAATGTCCCTGGGGAAGATTTACCGAAGGTGTCTCATTATTTTAAAGAAGCACACCCTTATTTTGATAAGGATGTATGTGTTATTGGCGGAAAAAACTCTAGTGTGGATGCAGCACTTGAACTGGTAAAAGCGGGTGCGAGAGTAACCGTTTTATACCGCGGTAAAGAATATTCACCGAGCATAAAGCCGTGGATTCTCCCAGAATTTGAGGCATTGGTACGAAATGGAATCATTAAAATGGAATTTAATGCTCATGTTATTGAAATAACCGAAGAGCAGGTACGGTATAAAAAGGATGGCGAAGAAAAGGCCGTATACAATGATTTTGTTTTTGCCATGACAGGATATCGTCCAGACCACCAATTTTTAAAAGCAATGGGGATAAAAATTGACGAAGAAACTGGAAGACCGCTGTTTAATCCTGATACAATGGAGACGAATATTGAAGGAGTTTATATTGCAGGAGTAATCGCAGCTGGGAATAACGCTAATGAAATTTTTATTGAAAATGGCAGGTTCCATGGAGATCTTATTGCTCAATCTATTAAAGAAAAACAAGTTACGGGGTGAAGTATTTTATGAAAAAGGTAGTTTTGTTAACAACAGGAGGTACCATTGCCAGCAAACCAAATAAGGATTCAGGAAAATTAGCTTCGGGCGAATTAACTGGCGAAGAGCTTGCAGCGATGTGTAATCTTCCCACTGACATTGAAGTCATTGTTGAATCAGTATTTCAAAAGGCAAGCATACATATTACTTTTGAGGATTTAGTCGCTTTAAAAAATAAAATTGACAAGTATTATGAGGATGAAGAGGTTTCTGGAGTTGTCGTTACTCACGGTACAGATACAATGGAGGAAACCGCCTATTTTCTTGATTTAACTATCAGGGACCCGCGGCCGGTTGTAATAACAGGCTCACAACGCTCTCCAGAGGATTTAGGAAGTGATGTCTTCATTAATCTAAGGCACGCTATCTATTCAGCTTGTTCTACGGATTTACTGAATGCGGGTGCAGTTGTCGTGTTCAATGAACGAATATTTGCTGCCCGATACGTAAAAAAAGAACACGCCTCTAATATCCAAGGATTTAACGTTTTTGGATTCGGTTATCTTGGGATTATCGATAATGATGTGGTACAGATCTTTCAAAAGCCAATAAAGAGAGAATACTTTTCTATTCAATCACCTATTCCTCAAGTAGATATCGTAAAATGTTATATTGGCGCTGATGGTAAATTTATTAAGGCCGCAAGAGAATCAGGGGTAAAAGGAATCATCCTTGAAGGTGTGGGCCGCGGTCAAGTTGCACCTCAAATGATGGAAGAAATAGAAAAATCACTTACAG
This sequence comes from Neobacillus sp. NPDC093182, assembly GCF_044754045.1. Classification (NCBI taxonomy): domain Bacteria; kingdom Bacillati; phylum Bacillota; class Bacilli; order Caryophanales; family Bacillaceae; genus Neobacillus; species Neobacillus sp. NPDC093182. The sequence continues at coordinate 291,502 of NZ_JBIVOI010000001.1, read as the reverse complement.
AAGGAATCGTCTTAGTAATCACAACTAGTGCAGAAGAAGGTTCTGTTTATACAACTTATGACTATAAAGGCAGTGCCTATGACCTTTATAATAAGGGTGTCATCCTTGGTAGTGATAATGATTCCAAAAAAGCTAGAATTAAATTAGCAGTAGCACTTGCCAGTGGACTAGAGAAAATAAATTTTTAAAGGGCAATTAACAAATGGATATAATCTTTCATTTAATTAATGACAATATCATGTTAGGATTAAAGTAACGAATTGATTTGAAATGAGGATTATCCATGCTGGGAATATTATCAGCCGGTATTGCCCCCGGACTGGCCTTATTAAGTTATTTTTATTTAAAAGATGAATATGAGTCAGAGCCGATTTCGGTAGTTTTAAGAACATTCATGTTTGGTGCTCTGCTAGTGTTTCCAATCATGTTTATTCAGCATGTACTTCATACGGAGAATATAATCAAATCTGGATTTATTGAAGCATTCCTTTCATCAAGCCTTCTTGAAGAATTTTTTAAATGGTTTATCCTTTTTTATGCTATCTACCAGCACGTCGAGTTAGATGAGCCATTTGACGGAATTGTATATGGGGTGGCAGTATCACTTGGTTTTGCCACCGTTGAAAATATTTTTTATTTGATTGCCAATGGAATCGAACATGCGATGGCAAGGGCGCTTCTGCCTGTATCCAGCCATGCTCTATTCGGAGTCATTATGGGATTTTACCTTGGTAAAGCAAAATTTACAGAAGGAAAAAAGGCAAAATGGGTTATAATCTCCCTGCTATTGCCATTCATTTTACATGGATTTTATGATTACATTTTAATCTCACAAGAAAACTGGCTATATATTATTTTACCTTTTATGATCTTCCTTTGGTGGTTCGGTTTAAGGAAGGTTAAGATTGCCAGAATTTTAACGACTAACCATAAGAAAAAACAATATTCAACTCAAAATTCCTTTCATTCTTAAATGAAGGGTATTTTTTTTGAATAAATTTGCCATTAAGACAAAAAATAGGCTTACATCTAAAAAGATTTACAACTGGGGGTTACTTTACCATGAAGAAGAAAATCGTTAAATTAACTGTTCCAATCTTAATCTCCCTTTGTATAATGCCATTTACGTTTCTCGAGAATAACAGGGCATTTGCATTCTCTAATCAGGTTATCCAACAAGGTGCGGTTGGAGATGATGTCATCGAGCTTCAATCTAGACTTCAGTATTTGGGATTTTACAATAAGAAAATCGATGGAGTATTCGGTTGGAGCACCTATTGGGCATTAAGGAATTTTCAATATGAGTTCGGGCTGCCAATCGATGGTCTAGCAGGTACGGAAACAAAGGCAAAATTGGTCAAAGCAAGTAAATATAATAAACAATTTGTAAAGAATCAAATCAACAAAGGAAATAAATTTACACATTACGGTGGAGTAGATCAAAAAAAGCAGAGCGCACCACAGCCAAATGCTCAGCCAAAGGCACCGGCTAAAGCTCCAGCCAAGGCACCTGCTGCTAAAGCACCTAGTCCAAAACCGGCTGCCCCAGCCCCTGCTCCAAAAGCAGCACCAACTAAACCAACTGCGGCTAATACTCCAGGTGGATTTTCAAGTAATGATATACAATTGATGGCTAATGCTGTTTATGGAGAAGCGAGGGGTGAACCATATACAGGTCAAGTGGCAGTAGCAGCAGTTATCCTTAACAGGGTAAATAGCGCATCCTTTCCTAATACCGTATCAGGAGTTATTTTCGAACCTGGTGCCTTTACTGCCGTCGCTGATGGGCAAATTTGGCTTACTCCGAATGAAACAGCTAAAAAAGCAGTTTTAGATGCCATAAATGGAATTGATCCTACTGGCGAAGCTCTTTATTATTTTAATCCAGTAACAGCTACTAGCAAGTGGATTTGGTCAAGACCGCAAATCAAACGAATTGGGAAACATATTTTTTGCGAATAGAGGGGTGAAAAGGATGATAAGAGGAATAGTTATTGGTGTTCTAGCACTGGGTGTGGCGGGAACAGCCTACTGGGGATATCAAGAACATCGAGAGAAAAATGCGATTTTATTAAATGCTGAAAATAATTATCAACGTGCCTTTCATGATCTTACTTATCAAATGGATATACTTCACGATAAGATTGGCACCACTCTTGCGATGAATTCTAGGCATTCTTTATCCCCTTCACTAGTTGAAGTTTGGAGACTAACCTCTGAAGCACATAGTGATGTAGGACAGCTGCCACTGACATTGCTTCCATTCAATAAAACAGAAGAGTTTTTATCTAAAATTGGAAAGTTTAGTTATCAAACAGCGGTAAGAGATTTGGATAAAGAACCATTATCAGAAGAGGAGTATGAAACGTTAAAGGTTCTATACAAGCAATCTGGTGATATTCAGAGTGAACTGCGTAAAGTACAGCATATGGTGTTGGAAAATAATCTTCGCTGGATGGACGTTGAACTTGCGTTAGCTTCAGGGAAAGAACAAACCGACAATACGATTATTGATGGATTTAAAACAGTTGAAAAAACGGTATCCGGGTATGATGAAAGTGACTTTGGTCCGAGCTTTACGAATATGCAAAAGAAGGACGATAATTTTAAGAAAATTAAAGGAAAGACCATTTCTGAAAAAGAAGCCATCAGCATTGCAAAAAAATATATGAAATTTGACGGGAATGCTGAGGTTAAAGTAACTGAGAATGGTAAAGGTTCAGATTACGGTTTTTATAGTATCTCGATAAGAAATAAGAAAACTGGTCAAGAGGGAAGCATGGATATTACCAAAAAAGCAGGGTATCCAATATGGTTTATTAATCATAGAGATGTTACACAGCAGAAAATTAGTTTAAACGATGCAAATCTTAGAGCTGCAGCATTTCTAAAAGAGAATGGATATAAAAATATGGAGTTGTTTGAGAGTACTCAATACGATAATACGGGTGTATTTAATTTTGTCACCACAGAAAACAATATCAGAATTTATCCTGAGGCTATTAAAGTAGAAGTGGCACTGGATAATGGCAATATCATTGGTTTCTCGGCAGAGGATTATTTAAAATCATTAAATGACACAAGAAAAATTGAAAAACCAGCACTAACCAGTGAACAAGCTCGAGCAAAAGTAAATCCTAACTTTAAAGTAATGGAAGAGAGACAAGCTGTTATCGTTAACGATCTAAACAAAGAAGTATTATGTTACGAATTCCTAGGAACCATTGGTGACGACTCCTATAGAATCTTTATTAATGCTGTAGACGGTGTCGAAGAAGAAGTAGAAAAACTAAAAAATGCCGAAGAAGTCTACGACGAGGTTATATAAGCTGTTAGAATAAAATTATGCCATCACTCCAATAATAGTAGTAATTGGAATTTGGAGTGATGGTATGAAAATGGTAGAAAGAATATTAATAAAGGTAATTATAATCCAATTTATCTTTCTTTTTTTCGCTCAGCTATTCTTACATCAACTAGATATTTTTCCTCAATTAGAACAGTTAACAAAATATGAAGGTGTAAATGAAAATACATTTACAGAGATTCTACAAACCTTTAGTGATTAAAAAGCAGGATTCCTGCTTTTTTTTTATTCTCAAAGTGGGAACATTATAAAAGAAAATCCAATATAAAAATGCTAAAAAAAAGAGGCAATCAGCTTTCTTATGGTAAAATAAATAAGAGTGTATCAGACGAACATGAGTAACTTAGGAGGATCTATGGAAAAAAAATTATCAATCGCAATTGACGGACCTGCCGCAGCGGGTAAGAGCACAGTAGCAAAAGTTGTGGCAGAAAAGTTATCCTACATATATATAGATACTGGTGCAATGTATCGTGCCTTAACATATAAAGCACTGGTTAATGAACTTAACTTAGAAGATGAAAACTCTCTATTAGACACTCTATTAGCAACAAAATTAGAACTGTTCCCTTCACCCAAAGGTCAATTGGTATTTCTTGATAATCAAGAAGTAACGGAAGCGATTCGTTCATCAGAAGTTACAAATTCGGTTTCGATTGTAGCTAAGCACCAAAAGGTCCGTGAAGAAATGGTAAGAATGCAGCAATCCTTTGCCGTAGACGGCGGGGTTGTGATGGATGGCAGGGACATAGGGACACATGTGCTTCCAAATGCGGAAGTAAAGGTTTTTCTACTTGCCAGTGTAGAAAAAAGAGCCGTAAGACGACATACAGAAAATCTCCAAAAAGGCTTTCCTTCCGATTTAGAACAATTAAAGGCAGAAATTGCCCGTCGTGATAAAATAGACTCTGAACGAGAATTTGCACCATTAAAAAAAGCAGACGACGCATTTGAAATTGACACAACATCTTTGACGATCCCAGAAGTAGTAGAAAAAATTATGGATCTCGTGCATGAAAGGGTTGGATAAGTGTGACGTTTTATTCGTTTGCAAGATCAGTTGTTGCGGGTGTTTTTAAACCGTGGTATCGAATTGAAGTTAGTGGATTAGAGCATTTCCCTAAAGATGGCGGGGTGCTGCTTTGTACAAATCATATTCATAATTTTGATCCTTTAATCGTTGGTATCACGGCTCCTCGACCTGTCCATTTTATGGCAAAGGAAGAATTGTTCAAGGTTCCTGTATTGGGTAATATCGTAAGAAAGTGCAACGCTTTCCCAGTAAAAAGGGGGAAAGGGGACAGGGAATCATTAAGAGCTGGATTAAAGGTTTTAAAAGAAGGAAATGTGTTTGGGCTTTTTCCTGAAGGGACAAGGAGTAAAACGGGTGAAATCGGCAAAGGTCTATCGGGTGCGGGTTTTTTTGCCCTTAGAACAGAAGCAGATGTAGTCCCATGCGCCATAATTGGACCGTACAAAAGTTTGAAAACGTTAAAGGTTGTTTATGGAAAGCCGATTGCAATGGAGGAAATGAGGTCAGCCAAGGCCTCTGCGGAACAGGTGACTGAATTAATAATGTCAGAAATCCATAAACTTATTAAAGAGCACCGATAGGTTCTGCTTGACAAAAATGGCTATTTGTAAGAAGTTAATAAAAAGAGATTTTATTAGAATATTCACTCGTTTATCATTTTGATATTATATAATTTATTTAGCAGTAATTGGATTAAGGAGGAATACATATGTCGGAAGAAATGAACCAAGTAGATGTAAAAAATTATACGATCGGTGATAAAGTCACTGGACAAGTTACGAAGGTAGAAGAAAAACAGGTTATTGTAAATATTCAAGATAGTAAGCATGATGGTATTATTCCAATCAGCGAGCTTTCTAGCCTTCATGTTGAAAAAGCCTCTGACGTTGTTTCTGAAGGCGATGAATTAGAACTTGAGGTATTAAAGGTTGAAGAAGATGCCCTAGTATTATCAAAAAGAAAAGTAGACGCTGAGAAGGCCTGGGTAAATCTAGAAAATCTTTTCAATAGCGGAGAAGTATTTGAAACGGAAGTAAAGGATGTAGTAAAGGGAGGTCTTGTCGTTGATCTTGGCGTTCGAGGCTTTGTACCTGCATCTTTAGTAGAAGCTCATTTTGTCGAAGATTTTTCAGATTATAAAGGTAAAAATCTAACTTTTAAGATTGTTGAACTTGATAAAGAAAAAAATCGTCTCATTCTATCTCACCGTGCAGTGGTGGAAGAAGAAAAGGGTAAACATAAGAAAAACCTCCTTAACACGATTACTCCAGGTTCAGTAATTGATGGTACTGTTCAAAGAATTACGGATTTTGGAGCATTCGTTGATATTGGCGGTATCGATGGTCTTGTTCATATTTCTCAATTATCATATCAACATATTGATAAACCTTCAGATGTTGTACAAGAAGGTCAAAAAGTAAAAGTAAAGGTCCTTAATGTAGATCGTGATAATGAAAGAATTTCTTTATCTATTAAAGAAACACAACCAGGACCATGGTCTGATATAGCTGAAAAAGCACCTAAGGGCAGCACATTAACAGGAACAGTTAAAAGATTAGTTTCATATGGTGCGTTTGTAGAGGTTTTTCCTGGTGTTGAAGGCCTGGTGCACATCTCACAAATTGCTCATAAGCATATTGGTACACCACATGAAGTATTGAAGGAAGGGCAAGAGGTGCAAGTGAAAGTACTAGACGCAAACGAACAGGAGCAGCGACTTTCACTAAGTATCAAAGATCTTCTTGAAAAAGATGTGGAAGAAAACTTTGATTACGAACTTCCAGAGGAATCAAAAGGATTCCAGCTTGGCGAAATGATTGGCGATAAATTAAAGAATCTGGGAAAATAATGGTGATATAAAGTGTCTAGATCTGAACGGAAATGGGATCACATTCGCTATGCCCTAGAAACTGGGCAAAAGCGGTCAACAGCATTTGATGATGTCCAATTTATTCATCAAAGTTTACCAAACATCAATGTTTCAGATGTCACCTTTCACCAAATAATTGGCGGACTTTCTTTAAGTTCGCCAATTTTTATCAATGCTATGACAGGCGGCGGCGGCGAGAAAACCTACAAGCTTAATAAGCAGTTAGCACAGTTGGCAAAGGAAGCGGGGCTAGCTATGGCAGTGGGGTCACAAATGTCGGCATTGAAAGATAAATCTGAGAGTTATACATATGAAGTAGTACGAAAAGAAAACCCCTCTGGTGTGCTGATTGCTAATTTAGGTAGTGAAGCAACTCCTGAACAAGCAAAAATGGCTATAGATATGATTGAGGCTAATGCTTTACAGGTGCACTTAAACGTAATCCAGGAACTGACGATGCCGGAAGGGGACCGGGAATTTTCTGGTGCTCTAAAAAGAATAGAAGCGATTGTAAAAGAGGTAAACGTTCCCGTTATAGTAAAGGAAGTTGGCTTTGGAATGTGTAAAGAAACAGTGGAGTCTCTCTCAGCAATAGGGGTTTCAGCTGTGGACATCGGCGGTTTCGGGGGAACAAATTTTGCTGAAATAGAAAACAAGCGCAGTGAAAAATCACAAGCTTTCTTTAATCAATGGGGAATACCTACTGCCATTTCTATCTCTGAAGCCTCACATGCCTCGAAATCGATTTCAATCCTTGGCTCTGGCGGGATTACCTCTAGTGTTGAACTCGCTAAAGGTATAGCTTTAGGAGCTAGTGCGATTGGCTTTGCAGGCTTTTTCTTGAAGATCCTCGTTGAAAAGGGAATAGATGCCCTATATGAAGAAATCTCGTTCCTTCATGATGAGTTAACAATCATTATGACTGCTTTAGGAGCTAAATCTATTCAAGAACTGCAAAAAGCACCATTGATGATATCTGGTCAAATGCACCATTGGTTAACGCAAAGGGGAATCGATACAAGAACATACAGCCAGCGAACTATAAAATAAGCTCCCGCAGCCAGCGGGAGCTTTTTTGTCAGCTATACTTATTATCGTTTAATCCTCGTGCCTCTTCAGGGCTTTGAAGTTTAGTTGAACCAGGATAATGAAGCGCCTGATCACGGTCTACTCCAGCTCTGCCGCTTGCTTTAACCTTTTTTGCTTGTCGATCTTTTCCCATTTCTCCACACCTCCTACTATTAACATGATTTTGTTGATGAAAGATTATTCAGGGAAGTATGAAACTACATAAAGAATACCGATAATGGAAATAGTAGGAGGTGTGTGATAATGGAGGGTTCAATGTTTTATTGGATACTTTGGGTATTTTGGGTATATGTGACTTTTTTTATGAACAAACAAAATCATTATCGTTCAAAATTAGCAAGTTTCATTTTAGTATTGATTATTCTTTCGAATGTACATTTTATGTTTTTGAGCTTTGAGTTTCATGCTAGTGGATTATTTATGCTGATATTATCTTATATAATTCTTAGTAAGAAAAAACTGGGATCATTGCTATATGCCTTTATTTGTTCTTTCATTGTAACGATTGCATATGTTACCTTTAACTTATTTGTCATTTATGATCCTGTATGGGTGATTTTTCAAAAGGAATGGATGATGGGGATATGTTTTAGCTGCCTGGCGATTTTTTTACTAACTTCTTTAAAAGACAGATTGTTGATTGTTGTAAGTGGCACCATGCAAGGAGAGATCCTCTATGCCTTTTATCTTAGTAAATTTGAATTTTCTTATCCGATTGGGGCCATTGCTTACCTAGATGTGTTTTCATTAATTACAATTTTGTTGGTAAGCTGGAGCATACTAGAAAATGCAGGTTCCTTCTTTCAAAACCATTTTCATTTTTTGGAGAAGGGTAAACAAAAATCTTCCTAGAATAATTCTTCCATGTTTTGGATTGCGGTAAAGGACTAACATTGCTAAAATAATATGGTTAGACCCTTCTCTTCAAAGAAGGGTTTCTTTATCATTAGTACGCAACTGCTTAATTATAAAAATTGAGTTTCTCTGCTTTAACGATAATAATAACAAAATATTGATAAATATATGGATGAAAGGATGGCGATTATAATGGTAAAACCTGTTATAGCCATTGTAGGACGACCAAATGTTGGAAAATCAACTATTTTCAACAGAATTGTTGGAGAAAGAATTTCCATCGTTGAGGATATACCAGGAGTGACACGTGATCGAATTTATAGCTCAGGAGAATGGTTGACACATGATTTTAATGTCATTGATACGGGTGGAATTGATATTGGTGATGAACCGTTTCTCGAGCAAATTCGTCAACAGGCAGAAGTAGCTATTGATGAGGCAGATGTTATCATTTTTTTAACAAATGGCAGAGAAGGGGTAACGGCTGCAGACGAAGAAGTTGCAAAGATATTATATAAATCAAAAAAACCCATTGTATTAGCTGTTAATAAAATTGATAATCCTGAAATGCGTGAACAAATCTATGATTTTTATTCATTAGGATTCGGTGAACCTATACCTGTATCAGGCTCTCATGGTCTTGGATTAGGTGATCTTCTAGATGAGGCAGCTAAACATTTCCCTAAGAACAAGGGACAGGATTATGATGCAGATGTCATTAAATTTTCTTTAATAGGCCGGCCTAATGTTGGGAAGTCGTCATTAGTGAATGCAATTTTGGGAGAAGACCGTGTCATTGTAAGTGATATTGCTGGAACAACAAGAGATGCCGTGGATTCACCGTATACATATAATGGCGATAAGTATGTCATTATCGATACGGCTGGAATGCGGAAAAAAGGAAAAGTGTATGAGAGTACCGAAAAATATAGTGTACTTCGTGCCTTAAGGGCAATAGAACGATCTGATGTTGTTTTAGTTGTCATTAATGCAGAAGAAGGAATCATAGAACAGGATAAGAAAATTGCCGGTTATGCACATGAAGCTGGGAGGGCAATTGTGATTGTTGTCAACAAGTGGGATGCGGTAGAAAAAGATGAAAAGACAATGAAGGAACTTGAGCAAAAAATTAGAGAGCATTTTCTCTTCCTAAGTTATGCTCCAATTGTTTTCTTATCTGCAAAGACCAAGAAACGCATTCATACGCTGCTTCCAATGATCAATACTGCTAGTGAAAACCATGCAATGCGTGTCGAAACCAGCGTTTTAAATGATATAATTATGGATGCGGTAGCTATGAATCCAACACCTACGGATAAAGGTCGTCGATTAAAGATTTATTATACGACGCAAGTAGCGGTGAAACCGCCAACCTTTGTCGTCTTTGTAAACGAACCAGAATTATTGCATTTCTCTTATGAGCGCTTCTTAGAAAATCGAATCCGTGAAGCATTTGGATTCGAGGGAACCCCGATAAAAATTTATGCAAGAGAAAGAAAATAATTTTACGGTGGGAGTGAGCTAAATGCAGGAAAAAAAAGAAGCTGTAGCCGTTATTGGAGCAGGGAGCTGGGGGACTGCACTTGCGATGGTCCTTGCAGACAATGAACATGAAGTCCGGTTGTGGAGCCATAATGAATCTCAGGTGCAGGAAATCAATCAGTTCCATACAAATAAGAAATACTTGCCAGAAATCAATTTACCTGAATTAATTGTCGGTTATGCTTCATTGAGTGACGTTTTAGCTGGAATCAAAACGGTGATATTAGCGGTACCGACGAAAGCAATTCGCGAAGTACTTGGGAAAATACGTACCGTTCAAAACTCACCTTTGACCATTGCACATGTTAGTAAAGGGATTGAGCCCGATTCCCTTTTGAGAATATCGGAACTGATAGAGGAAGAAATGCCAAGTGAGCTATTAAAGGCAGTGGTTGTCCTCTCAGGTCCAAGTCATGCCGAGGAAGTTAGTCTGAGACACCCGACAACTGTAACGGTTTCGTCAGAAAATATGGCTGCAGCGGAAGAGATACAAGATTTGTTTATTAACCATAATTTTCGAGTCTATACCAATCCTGATGTTATAGGGGTTGAAATTGGCGGAGCATTAAAGAATATCATTGCTTTGGCTGCCGGAATAACGGACGGGCTGGGGTATGGTGATAATGCAAAAGCGGCTTTAATAACTCGAGGATTAGCTGAAATAGCGCGACTCGGAACAAAAATGGGAGCTAACCCGTTAACCTTTTCTGGTTTAGCGGGAATAGGGGATTTAATTGTAACTTGTACAAGCGTCCATTCAAGGAACTGGAGAGCGGGAAATCTGCTTGGTAAAGGAAAAAACCTTGATGAGGTTCTCGATAACATGGGTATGGTTGTTGAAGGAGTTAGGACAACGAAAGCAGCCTATCAGCTTGCCAATAAGTATGAGGTCAGCATGCCGATCACATTTGCCCTATATGATGTTTTATTTAATGGAAAAAATGCAAAAGATGCAGTTGATGTATTAATGGCACGTGGAAAAACTCATGAAATGGAAGATTTAGTAAATATTCTTGAAGAAAGAAACCTTGAAGATTAAAATTGTGTATTTTTCACTGAAAAATAGGCATTCATTGAGTGCGTTTCCCCACATTGTTGCATACAATGCAAGCGAAGCACACGTGTAGTATGAACCTAAATGTTTGGGTTGTTTAGTCACTAAGACTGAAGTAAGGAACTCGCCCCTCTTTACTTCAGTTTTTTTGTTGTTGATGGGGTGTGTTGATTTGTGCTCCACTAAGGAAAGCTTCCTTGAATAATCACCGCAGAGACAGGCGGTCTTTGCCTGTCACGAGGCACTTCGCTTTCCGCAGGCGTTGCGGTGAGCCTCCTCGGCGCTGTAGCGCCTGTGGGGTCTCACCTGCTCCGTACTCCTGCAGGACATTGAATTACATCCTCGAGTCCGCCCACGCACGAAGAAAATGCGATAGCATTTTCGAGGAGTCTTCGTGCCTTCCGCACAAATCAACACGTTATTTTAACAAGAATTCCTTTTTTCCTTTATGTAAAAAAACAAAACTTTTATGAAAGCACCATCCATATGTTATAATAGCTTTCGGAATAAAGGGGGTGTCCTGATGTCACCAGGTATGTTGAAAATGTGGATATCGATTGCAGGAATGGGAATTATGTTTCTTGCTATTATTACAATTTATTTGAGCCGTTATAAGTTAACAGGAATCCTAAAGTTTTTTACTGCGGTTCTTGCTTACATTTTTTTAATCATTTCGGGAATCACGTTGGTTATTGTCCTTTTTACATAAATACAGAAAAAAGAAAAAATAGGTGATTGTATGAATTGGAAGGCCGTTGTCACATTGATCATTGTAACTTCTTTGTTTTTATCCGGATGTATGTATCCATCTGAGAAGTTAGCGGAAAATCAAATCCCATATACAGACCAAATCGCTGCAGTTCAACAAGCGGTAAATTCTTTTAAGGAGGATAATGGCGGAATCTTGCCGATAAAAACAAGAGATGCTGTGACTCCAATCTATCAAAAATACCCAATTGAATTTAAAAAAGTTGCTCCTAAATATATGGCAGAGCCTCCAGGGAATGCCTTTGAAAGCGGCGGGATCTTTCAATATGTCCTTGTAGATGTTGAAACCAACCCAACCGTAAAACTATTAGACTTGAGAATGGCTGATACCATTCGTGATATTAATCTGAGAATCAAATCCAATGGCTACCCGCCATATAAAGAAAAAATTGCTGATAATGTATATACAATTGATTTTAACGAATTGGGGTATAAGCAGGAGCCATATGCCATTAGTCCATACTCTAATCAAAATCTGCCGTTTGTAGTAACGACAGACGCGGAAGTCTACGTCGATTACCGTCAAGATTTATTTCAGGAGTTAAAGAAATCGGACAAGAAGGTAATACCTGGCGAGGATATTCGTAATATTCTTGTGGAGGATTCCATGTTTGTTCCCGCCTATTCTTTACCGTATACAGTGGATCCTGAGACAAACGAACCAGTTTTTTTAAAGCAATAAGTAATATCAAATAGTCATAACCCTTCTCCTTCGAAATATATTGTAGGAGAAGGGTTTTTTTTGGGCACATAATTGTCATATACCAATCAGGTTAAAGACATACGGTTTAGGAGTCTCTCCCGTGTTACTTTACCATAAACCCTCATTCAATCAACTGTTCAGACACAACAGATACTAGCATATTCAAGGAATAAATAGTTAAGGGGGTAAAAATATTTTTAAAAACTGTCATAACAATGTAGGACAACGTCATAAATATATATTGTCCAAAAATATCTTGATGGATAATATTATCCCACTTTACTCTATGATCGGGAGGGGATCACTTGGAAAAGGTTGATATTTTCAAAGATATTGCCGAAAGAACCGGCGGTGATATTTATTTAGGAGTAGTAGGAGCTGTAAGAACAGGAAAATCCACATTTATTAAGAAATTTATGGAGCTTGTGGTTTTACCCAATATAGACAACGAAGCAGAGAGATCTAGAACCGTAGATGAGCTTCCTCAAAGTGCTGCAGGAAAAACAATCATGACAACTGAGCCCAAGTTCGTTCCGAATCAAGCTGCTAGTGTCCATGTTGACGAAGGACTTAATGTTAATATTAGACTGGTTGATTGTGTCGGTTACACGGTTCCAGGTGCTAAAGGGTATGAGGATGAAAATGGTCCAAGGATGATTACGACTCCTTGGTATGAAGAGCCGATTCCATTCCATGAAGCTGCTGAAATTGGAACTAGGAAAGTCATTCAAGAGCATTCTACGATTGGTGTAGTGGTGACTACTGACGGCACAATTGGTGAAATACCTAGAAGTAATTATATCGAAGCTGAGGAAAGAGTGATCAATGAGCTGAAGGAAGTGGGCAAACCGTTTATTATGGTTGTTAATAGTGCTCAGCCATATCACCCGAGCACGGAAACACTCAGGTCCAGCTTAGCGGAAAAGTATGACATTCCTGTGCTGGCAATGAGTGTTGAAAGCATGCGCGACAGTGATGTACTTAACGTTCTTAGAGAGGCTCTATACGAGTTTCCTGTGCTAGAGGTTAATGTTAATCTTCCTAGCTGGGTAATGGTATTGAGAGAGAATCACTGGCTGCGTGAAAGCTATCAAGAAGCAGTTAAAGAAACGGTTAAAGATATCAAGAGATTAAGAGATGTTGACCGGGTCGTGCAGCAATTCAGCGACTTTGACTACATTGAGAGGGCGGGATTAGCCGGAATTGAAATGGGTCAAGGGGTTGCAGAAATCGACTTATTTGCTCCAGATGAACTTTACGATGACATCTTAAAAGAAATCGTCGGGGTAGAAATTAGGGGTAAAGACCATCTCCTTGAGCTCATGCAGGATTTTGCTCATGCAAAAGCGGAGTATGATCATATATCAGATGCTTTAAAAATGGTGAAACAGACAGGTTACGGTATTGCCTCACCGTCATTATCAGATATGAGTCTGGAAGAACCGGAAATTATCCGCCAAGGTGCAAGGTTCGGAGTGAGGCTTCGAGCAGTAGCTCCATCGATCCATATGATTAAGGTCGATGTTGAATCAGAGTTCGCTCCTATTATCGGAACAGAAAAGCAAAGTGAAGAGTTAGTCCGCTACTTAATGCAGGACTTTGAGGATGATCCACTGTCCATCTGGAATTCTGATATTTTTGGACGTTCGTTAAGCTCCATCGTTAGAGAGGGTATTCAAGCGAAACTATCCTTAATGCCAGAGAATGCAAGGTATAAACTAAAAGAAACATTAGAGAGAATCATAAACGAAGGATCTGGCGGTTTGATTGCAATAATTCTTTAATCCTGGAGACTCCAATTTGGAGTCTTCTTTTTATTTTTACAAAAAAAACAACCAAGTTCGTCAAAAAAAAGGAGAAATTTGTAGAAATGAAGAAAAGATTACCATTATTTCATGAAATATTCTTGATAAGAGTAAATGATTGTGATAATCTTTTAACAGACTCACGTCTAGTGCTTAAAACCTTTATATAATAAGGTTTCTTATTAAAAAAGTAGATTAAAATATCAAAAACTGTAATTTTTGATTACTTTGCCAATAAAACTGCGCTATGACGTATAGAAATAAGAAAAATTGTTTAGAAATGTAGATAAGTAATCTTATTTACGATTCTTAACTTATATTATTGGGAGGAGGTGAATAGCATGAACAAGACAGAACTAATTAACGCAGTTGCAGAAGCAAGCGAACTTTCTAAAAAAGACGCTACAAAAGCAGTTGATGCTGTTTTTGATTCAATTCTAGATGCTTTGAAAAATGGTGATAAAGTCCAATTAATCGGTTTTGGTAACTTTGAAGTACGCGAACGTGCGGCACGTAAAGGACGTAATCCTCAAACTGGTGAGGAAATCGAAATTGGTGCAAGCAAAGTTCCTGCTTTCAAACCAGGTAAAGCGCTTAAAGATGCAGTAAAATAATTACATAAATTTATTGCTTCGGCAAAAAGGTCATGGTAACACTCCATGACCTTTTTTCTATGTACTTTGAACAAAACCACGGTTGTGCTAATATGTATTTGTCATATATACTTGTTTGATACATAGTAGGGGGAATATGCATGACTGAAGTGAATCGCACGCAGATTGAGGAAGCGGTGCGTACAATATTAACGGCGATAGGCGAAGATCCGAGCAGAGAAGGTCTTCTTGATACGCCGAAACGAGTAGCAAAAATGTATGAAGAGGTTTTTAGCGGTCTGAATGAAGATCCGAAAAAACATTTCGAAACCATATTTAGTGAAGACCATGAAGAGTTAGTTCTGGTTAAGGACATCCCATTCTATTCCATGTGTGAACATCATCTTGTACCTTTCTTTGGAAAAGCACATATAGCATATATTCCTAAAGGCGGCCGCGTAACAGGATTGAGTAAATTAGCAAGGGCGGTGGAAGCTGTCGCAAAGAGACCTCAGCTGCAAGAGAGAATTACCTCTACCATTGCTGATAGTATGATGGAAAAATTAGACCCACATGGAGTAATGGTGGTTATTGAGGCGGAACATATGTGTATGACAATGCGCGGGGTAAAAAAACCTGGTTCAAAGACAGTTACAACAGCAGTTCGCGGTAATCTTGCAAATGATACCATTGCTCGTTCAGAAATACTATCGTTAATTAAGAATTAATGGGGTGATACTATGGAAAAAAGACAACCACAAAGTAGTGACTTTGTTGTGATAAAAGCAATTGATGATGGTGTGAATGTGATTGGTTTGACAAGAGGAACAGATACAAAATTTCATCATTCTGAAAAGCTTGATAAAGGGGAAGTATTGATCGCCCAGTTCACCGAACATACATCAGCGATTAAAATCAGGGGAAATGCAAAAATAATGACGCATTTTGGCGAAATGGAAAGTGAAATGAAAAAATAGTGATAAATATTTTAATTGCCTGTAATTATTTTTAGTCAGTCTTCTTCTTTCTTTACGCTAGAAATGTATTTATTTTGTGAATTTCTGCCCATACAAACGCTTTTATGATATAATTGTCACTGCCTTGTTTAAACAAAAGGATCGTCATAAATATATAAATTCGGGGAAGCAAGGGTGATTAAATTGCCAGACATTCGACAAAAATTTACAGACATTAAGGAGCAAGTTGAGCAAAAAGTATTTCATCCTTACTTGCTAAAATATATTGAGACGCCAGTAATAGATGAAGATAAACTGCTTATTCTCGTGTCCATTATGGATCGACTCGAATTGTCTTACAATGAGATGAAAAATTATGCGATGACAACCATGCTGATTCAAATTGCCCTTGATACCCATGAGCATATATCTAACGCTGCAGTAGATGAGATAAATAGACAATTAACGGTCCTCGCTGGGGATTATTATAGCGGCTTGTATTATAAATTATTGGCAGAGTCTGAAGATATCAACATGATAAAAGAACTCTCTAAAGGAATAAAAGAAATTAATGAACATAAAATTTCCATTTATCAAAAAGAATTAAACAGCATTGAAAATCTAATGACAAGTATAAAGAAAATTGAAAGTTCTTTACTTGTGAAATTCTCCGAATGTTTTAAAGTGGACTTGTGGAATGAGTTTATTGCTAAACTATTCTTTTTCAAGCGTTTACTACATGAGAAAAGGCTTTTTATGGAGGCTGGAAGCAGCGTAGTGTTCGAAACGTTAAAAGAATTAACCATAGTGAATACTAATCGCTCAATAAAAAATCTGTCAGATAAACAACAAAGTGATTTGCTTGTCATTTGTGATCGTTATCTTGATTCTTCAAAACAATTCCTGATAAAGGGAACGAGTCAGCTGCCATATTTAAATGATATGCTTGAAGCTAGAATTACTTCGATCATTAATGAACATCAACCAATTGTGAAAACTTTAGTGGAAGAAGGGTAAGCATATGCAGCAATCTAAGGAACAACGAGTTCATAAGGTTTTTGAAAAAATATCCGATAACTACGATAAAATGAACTCGGTTATTAGTTTTCAGCAGCACATCAAATGGCGTAAGGACACTATGAGAAGGATGAATGTCAAGCCAGGTTCGAAAGCGCTGGATGTATGTTGTGGAACAGGAGACTGGACGATTGCTCTAGCTGAAGCCGTGGGTTCTTCCGGTGAGGTTACTGGATTGGACTTTAGTCAAAATATGCTAAATGTTGGGATTGAAAAGGTAAAAAAACTAGGTCTAAAACAGGTGAACCTAATACACGGTAACGCGATGGAACTGCCATTCCCAGATAATAGCTTTGATTATGTTACAATAGGGTTTGGGTTAAGAAATGTACCTGATTACCTTCAAGTTTTAAAAGAAATGAATCGCGTATTAAAGCCAGGAGGGATTGCAGTTTGCCTTGAAACCTCCCAGCCTACCTTAATTGGTTATAAACAGCTTTATTATTTTTATTTCAAATTTATCATGCCTTTGTTTGGTAAGTTATTTGCTAAGAGTTATCAGGAATATGCTTGGCTGAATGAATCGGCACGCAGTTTCCCAGGTATGAAAGAATTGGCCCGAATGTTTGAGACTGCCGGCTTTAAGGACGTGTTTTATAAACCATATAGCGGCGGGGCAGCGGCGGTTCATATTGGATATAAGAAGTAATTCTATTTAGATTTGTAAACAGGACGAAAAGCTGGTGAATACAAATGAAATTAAAGATGATGTATTCATTTTTGAATTCAGATATTAATACAATCGAAAAAAAATTGGAAGAGACGATCCAAGCGGATTCTCTTTTTTTGAAACGGGCTTCTTTGCATACCTTGCAGGCAGGTGGGAAAAGAATTCGGCCTGTTTTTGTTTTATTGGCTGGAAAGTTTGGACGGTACGATATTAATGTGATGAAAAACGTTGCGGTTGCTCTAGAACTCATTCATATGGCTTCGCTTGTTCATGATGATGTAATTGACGATGCGGATTTACGAAGAGGACAGCCGACCGTTAAGGCAAAATGGGACAACAAAACCGCCATGTATACGGGCGATTTTATCTTTGCACTTTCTCTTGAGCTGATGAGTGATATTAATAAGCCCTTAGCTCATAAGATACTAGCTAATACGATTGTTGAAGTAACGGTTGGTGAAATTCAACAAATCAAAGATAAGTATCGTTTTAATCAACATCTCAGGGATTATTTGCGACGAATCAAAAGAAAAACGGCATTGCTAATCTCTGCAAGTTGTCAGTTGGGTGCGATTGCTGCTGATGTGGAAGAATCAATACACAAGAAACTGTATCTATTTGGCTACTATGTTGGAATGGCATTTCAAATTACAGATGATATCTTGGATTTTACCTCTTCCGAAGAGGAGCTTGGAAAGCCTGCAGGCAGTGATTTACTTCAGGGAAATATTACAGCTCCTGCACTTTATGCGATGGAAAATGAAACTATTCGCTATGAGATCGAAAAGGTTCACCAGGATATCGAACCAGCTCAGATTCAAAAGATTATCAATCTAATTAAAGAGTCCGGTGCAATTGAAAAGTCCATCGCATTAAGTGATATGTACTTAGATAAGGCGCTTGCGGTGCTAGAAGAGCTTCCGGCTAATAAAGCTAAAAAGACACTGCGTGATATCGCTAAATTTATTGGGCGGCGTAAATATTAGAGGGAAGAGAGTAAAACAATCGTTTTCTCTCTTTTTATTTTGCTTTTTAGTGAATGAGGGCGCTTTCGACTTGCGAAATATTCGAAAAAATGATAACATCTTGATGGATTGTCCCACTATGGCAATTATTATACATACTATATTAGGAGTGGAATTCATGGAAAAAACATTTTTAATGGTGAAGCCTGATGGTGTACAGCGTAATTTAATCGGAGAAATCGTAGCTCGTTTTGAAAAAAAGGGCTTCCAATTAGCAGGCGCTAAATTAATGAGCATCCCGACTGAACTTGCTGAAGAACACTATGGTGAGCACAAAGAACGTCCATTCTTTGGTGAATTAGTAGATTTCATTACATCTGGTCCTGTTTTTGCTATGGTTTGGCAAGGTGAAAATGTTATTGCTACTGCACGTCAAATGATGGGCTCAACCAATCCTAAGGATGCAGCACCTGGTACAATTCGCGGCGATTTTGGCTTAACTGTTGGAAAGAATGTTATTCACGGTTCGGATTCGCCTGCAAGTGCAGAGCGTGAAATTGGATTGTTTTTTAAAGATGGCGGAGTGGTAGAATACTCTAAACTAGTTAACGAATGGATTTACTAATTTAGATAAAAGAGGCACTTGTATAGTATATACAGGTGCCTTTTTGTATGCGTATACATTTGAAAAAATAAAAATATTTTAGAAACAATAGTGTACAAATAGAGTATCTATTATTATCATTAGATAAATAATCATCAAGCAATTTATGCTATTTTCAGATAATTATACTAGGTTTATTTGTCTGTTTATGGTATATTTATAAAAATCCTTTAATGAGTTGAAGGGGGAAAGTGTAATGGGAATGAGATATTTAACAGCTGGAGAATCACACGGTCCACAATTAACGACAATACTAGAGGGACTTCCAGCAGGGATGCCATTAGTGGCTGAAGATATAAATACTGAGCTTGCAAGGCGGCAGCAGGGGTATGGCCGCGGCAGAAGAATGCAGATCGAAAAAGATACTGTCGAAATTTTATCAGGAGTTCGACATGGACAAACACTTGGATCTCCGATTGCTCTAGTAGTAAAGAACAATGATTGGAAGCATTGGACAAAAATTATGGGAGCCGATCCATTAGAAGAGGGACAAGAGGATGAAGTTAAACGTAAAATAACCCGGCCGCGACCTGGACATGCAGATTTGAATGGAGCAATAAAATACGGGCATCGAGATATGAGAAACGTCTTAGAACGTTCATCTGCCCGGGAAACAACTGTTAGAGTAGCAGCAGGTGCAGTTGCAAAGCAGCTTTTATCTTTAGTTGGCGTTACACTCGTTTCTCATGTAGTTGAGATTGGCGGTGTAAAGGCAAGTACTGATTCTAATTTATCCATTGAGGAATTAAAGCAAAGGACAGAGCTTTCACCTGTACGCTGTGCTGACCCAGAAGTAGAGCAAGACATGATGAATGCAATTGACAATGCTAAGAAGAATGGTGATTCTATCGGCGGCGTTGTCGAAGTAATTGCAGCGGGTATGCCTGCTGGTGTGGGCAGCTATGTCCAGTATGATAGAAAATTAGATGCAAAGCTGGCAGCAGCGATTGTGAGTATCAATGCATTCAAAGGAGTAGAGTTTGGCATCGGCTTTGAGGCAGCAAGAAAGCCAGGAAGTGAAGTACATGATGAGATCGTTTGGGATCAAGACAATGGTTATACTCGCAAGACAAATCGTCTAGGCGGTTTTGAAGGCGGTATGACTACGGGGATGCCAATTGTCGTGCGCGGAGTAATGAAGCCCATTCCAACCCTATATAAGCCTCTTATGAGCGTTGATATCGATTCAAAAGAGCCTTTTTCGGCAAGTGTTGAACGTTCAGACAGCTGTGCTGTTCCTGCAGCTGCAGTAGTGGCAGAAAATGTTGTCGCATGGGAACTTGCTAATTCTCTCATAGAACAATTTAATAGTGATCGCTTCGATACATTCGCAGCCGAAATTAAACGTCAGCGTGAATACGCGAGGGAATTTTAATGGAGACGATTCAAATTCAAACGAGCTCCAAAAGCTATGAGGTGTTTGTTGGCGAAGGTGTAAGAACTGAAATCAGCCATTTTTTAAATAATCATTTTACAAATCTGACTAGAATACTAATTATTACAGATGAAACAGTTGCGAAAATACATCTGGAAAAAGTAATACCGCTCTTGTCTGAATGGAATTCAGTTATTTTTACTGCTCCTAGCGGTGAGAAAGCAAAAACGTTCGAGGTCTACTATGAAGCCTTATCCATGGCATTAGAACACCGCCTGGACCGAAAATCTGTTATTCTCGCATTTGGCGGTGGTGCAGTAGGGGACTTATCAGGTTTTGTTGCAGCTTCTTTTATGAGAGGAATACCATTTATCCAAATTCCAACAACCATTCTCGCGCATGATAGCGCAGTTGGAGGGAAAGTGGCCATTAATCATCCTCTAGGAAAAAATATGATTGGGGCTTTCCATCAGCCAGAGGCCGTTTTTTATGACCTTGAACTGCTCAATACGCTGCCTGATCAAGAAATTCGTTCTGGTTTTGCAGAGGTTATTAAACATGCCCTTATTTATGATGCTGACTTTTATCAATGGTTAAAGACCGAAATTCATCATCTTAATGCCTTAACCTCTGAACAATTATTTGAATCACTCACAAAAGGGATTCAAATCAAAAATGAATTTGTGTCTAAGGATGAAAAAGAAACAGGAATCCGTGCTTTCTTAAATTTTGGTCATACACTAGGACATGCCATTGAATCTGAAATGGGTTACGGTAATTTCACACATGGTGAAGCAGTAATGATTGGAATGATTTTCGCTTTAAAGCTTAGCAAAGAGGTTTCAGGGCTATCCTTTAAAACGGATGAGTTTATTTCATGGGTTCAAGGACTTGGGTATCAAACAGAGATACCAGCTCACTTATCAGCTGATCGCCTGCTGTCAAAAATGAAGCAGGATAAAAAATCATCCGGTGGATCAGTAAATTTTGTCTTATTAGAGCAAATTGGGCAGCCAAAACTTCAAGAGCTTTCGGATGAATTTTTATTAGAACGTATCAAGAATCTCTAAAAACAAGGGGGAGCTTTTCATGATTAGAGGGGTGAGGGGTGCAGTCACCGTTGATTGCAATTCCGAAGAAGTAATCATATCAGCAACAGAAGAGCTTTTAAAACAAGTAATCGAAGGAAACAATATCCTTCCAGAGCAGGTTGCTTCTGTTTTCATTTCAACTACGGATGACCTAAACGCGGCTTTCCCAGCAAGAGCACTGCGTAAATTTCCTGGCTGGACCTACGTACCGGTTATGTGTATGAGAGAATTGGCAGTGCCAAATGCTCTGCCGTTTTGTGTAAGAGTCATGCTGCACGTAAATACGGCCGTACCACAGGAAGAGATTGTTCATGTTTATTTAGGAGGGGCAAAGGCATTACGACCTGATTTAGGCAATACCTTGACTAAATAGACAGATATTAATAAATAATCAAAAGGATGGAGTGGAGATAAATGAGATGGAAAAAGCAGTTATTAACACTGACTCCATATCAGCCGGGAAAATCAATTGAGTCAGTTAAGAAACAATACAAATTAGATCAGATTGTAAAACTTGCATCAAATGAAAATCCTTTTGGGTGTTCTGCTAAAGTGCATACTGCTTTACAAAGTCAGCAGCCAGGCTTTGCTATTTACCCAGATGGGTATGCGACCACCTTAAGAGAATCAGTAGCTTCCTTCTTAAAGGTCAACCAAGATGAACTGATATTTGGTAATGGGTCAGATAATATTATACAAATCATCTCAAGGTCACTGCTCCACCCAGGTGCAAATACGGTGATGGCGACACCTTCCTTCTCCCAATACAAACATAATGCAGTGATAGAGGGAGCAGAGATTAGGGAAATCCCATTACTTGATGGCCAGCATGATTTAGAAAAAATGTATGCTGCGATTGATGCTGATACCAATGTCGTCTGGGTCTGCAGTCCTAATAATCCGACAGGTACATACGTCTCAAAAAATAATTTAATTACATTTTTAGATAAAGTACCAGCACATGTTTTAGTAGTGTTGGATGAAGCTTACTATGAATACGTATTTGCAGATGATTATTATGACTCAATTGAATTAACAAGAACTTATCCAAATTTAATTGTGTTACGAACTTTCTCAAAAATATACGGTCTTGCTTCTCTAAGGGTTGGCTATGGTGTTGCAAATCGTTCAATTATTCAAGCTTTGGAACCTGCAAGAGAACCTTTTAATGTTAATTCATTTGGACAGGTGGCGGCTCAAGCTGCACTTGAAGACCAAGAGTTTGTCAAAGATTGTAAAGAGAAAAACAGACAAGGTTTGACTCAATTTTATGATTTCTGCGAACGACACAATCTGAGCTATTATCCTTCTCAAACTAACTTTGTTTTAATTGATATCAAGGCCGATGCCAATCAAGGGTTTCAATATTTATTAGAAAAAGGCTATATTGTTAGATCTGGTAAAGCTTTAGGATTCCCTTCTTATTTAAGAATTACAGTTGGCTCTTCTGATCAAAATGATGGTGTACTAAATGCATTAGGAGAATTCTTGACTAAACAAAATACAGAGAAGCTCAGTAAAAACTAGGGGGACTACCAATGAAAGGCCGAGTTTTTGTTATTGGGCTTGGGTTAATTGGCGGTTCTTTAGCTTTATGTATTAAGAAAGAACATAAAGATGCTATCATAATGGGCTATGATATTCATCCAGAACAAGCTAGACTTGGAA
Source organism: Neobacillus sp. NPDC093182 (assembly GCF_044754045.1). Taxonomy (NCBI): domain Bacteria; kingdom Bacillati; phylum Bacillota; class Bacilli; order Caryophanales; family Bacillaceae; genus Neobacillus; species Neobacillus sp. NPDC093182. The sequence continues at coordinate 268,357 of NZ_JBIVOI010000001.1, read as the reverse complement.
AAATGCTAGGTGTTATTGATGAAGTGGCTGATGATATCGTTGAAGGTGCTAAAACCGCAGATTTAATTATTATTTCCGCACCAGTAATCGAGACGGAAACGATCATTCAATTATTATCAGAACAGTCGTTAAATCCAGAGGTAATTATTACGGATACCGGAAGTACAAAAAGTAAAATTGTTGCCAATGCTGCAAGTTTAAAGAAAAAAGGATACACCTTTATCGGGGGACATCCGATGGCTGGTTCCCATAAAAGCGGTGTATCTGCTGCAAAAGAGATTCTATTTGAAAATGCCTTTTATCTCTTTACGCCAGAGGAGCATATTGAAAGCTCAAAGGTGGAAAGGTTAAAGGAATGGCTCAAAGGTACAAATGCAAAATTCCTAACTGTTACTCCTGATAACCATGATTACTTAACGGGAATTGTTAGTCATTTCCCTCATATCATTGCGGCATCTATCGTCCGTCAAACGGAAAGGTTAGCGGAAGGTGAGAGTCTTATTCCACGTTTAGCAGCAGGAGGGTTTAGAGATATTACTAGGATTGCTTCTAGCAGCCCGGAAATGTGGAAGGATATATTACTGCATAATCGTGAGGTTTTGATAGAGTTAATCGATAAATGGAAGGAAGAAATGGATTGGGTAAAGGTGTTGCTTGAGCAAGAAAATAGTGAGGGGATTTTCAGCTATTTTCTGCAGGCAAAGCAGTACCGTGACGGTCTCCCTGTTAGAGAAAAGGGAGCTATTCCTGCATTTTACGATTTATTTGTCGACGTTCCAGATTATCCAGGTGTTATTTCAGAGGTTACAGGATACTTAGCAAAAGAAAATATCAGTATTACAAACATCCGCATACTAGAAACTAGAGAAGACGAAATTTATGGAGTACTAGTCATTAGTTTTCAAACAGAAGAGGACCGCAGGCGGGCAGAAAGATGTATTCATGCCTGTTCCAGCTATGCTACCTCGATTGGAACATAATTTGATTTGAATATAGGTGATGAAATGGAATTAATAGCATTACAGCCAACACTGAAGGGTTTAAAGGGCAGTATAGAAATACCTGGAGATAAATCAATTTCACATCGTTCTGTTATGTTTGGTTCTATTGCCCAAGGTGTAACAAGGGTAACAAACTTCCTGCCGGGCGATGATTGTTTAAGTACCATTTCTTGTTTCCGAAAGTTAGGAGTCGTAATTGAAGAAAATGAAGAAGGTCTAACGATTTACGGGAATGGATTTGATGGTTTAAAAGAACCTAATGAACTATTGGATGTTGGAAATTCTGGAACAACCATTCGTCTATTATTAGGAATTTTAGCGGGAAGACCATTCTTCTCATCACTTATAGGTGACCAGTCGATTGGAAAAAGACCAATGACTAGGGTAACGGAGCCATTAAGAACGATGGGGGCGAAGATTGACGGCAGAAAAAATGGAGAATTTACTCCACTTAGTATTCGCGGTGGACATTTAAATCCTATTAACTATAAGATGCCTGTTGCGAGTGCTCAGGTAAAATCCGCTTTAATTCTTGCTGGTCTTCAGGCTGAGGGAGAAACGACTATAATCGAAAAAGCTGAATCACGTGATCATACAGAAAGAATGATTCGTAAATTCGGCGGAGAAGTCGGGAAGGATAATCGTAAAATCACGGTAAAAGGAGGTCAAAAGCTTATTGCTTCTGATATTCTTGTACCTGGAGATATTTCCTCTGCAGCGTTTTTCCTGGTTGCAGGTGCGATTGTGGAAGATAGTGAAATTCTCTTAAAGAATGTGGGTCTTAATCCGACTAGAACGGGAATCATTGAGATTATGAATCAAATGGGAGCTAATTTAGAAATTCATAACAATGATGAGAATTCCTTTGAACCGGCTGGGGACATTACGATTAAAACTTCAAGGCTAAGAGGTACTGTCGTTGAGGGGGATGTTATCCCGAGATTAATTGATGAAATCCCAATCATTGCCTTATTAGCGACACAAGCTGAAGGAACAACAATTATAAAAGACGCTTCTGAATTAAAAGTCAAAGAAACAAATCGAATTGATACGGTCGTTCAAGAATTAACAAAGCTGGGTGCTTCCATAGAAGCAACTGATGATGGAATGATTATTCATGGCGGCACTACCCTAAGAGGTGGAAAAGTTTCCAGTCATGGTGACCATAGAATTGGAATGATGCTTGCAATCGCCTCCTTGCTTTGTGAGGACCAAGTAGAGCTCGAAGATCCAGAAGCTATCTCAGTTTCTTATCCAAATTTCTTTAATCATCTAAATAGCCTGAAAAATTAAAGCTGCCTTTGTGCAGCTTTTTCTGTGTTTATTTTCCGGTTCTAGTTTTTAAAGATCACTCATAGCTTGTCTTAAGAAGGAAAGCTGTGAAAAGGGTGGTAGGATGGGTTATATCATTGAAAATGCTAATATACTAAAGGAAATGAAACTTACAAGATCATCTCTGTTGGTTGAGGGAGACCACATTGCTGCAAAGAAGGATCTTATACATCATAACAAATATGTAAAAATGAATGCAGAATCTTATATCATGACCCCATCTTATGTACTTTTAGATACAAGAATACCTCTTAATGCTTCCTTTCACGAATTCCGAACATACATGGTTGATAACTTTCTTTTGAAAGGATGTACTACATTAGTTACCTGCAGTTCGATAACATACGAAAGTGAATTAACAGAAAAGATAAAAGAAACCAAAACGGCTCTCATTAGCAGTCCTATCGATTTTCTCATTAGTGTAAAAATTCCACTGCGTCTTTTAACTCCCTCATTTATCAGGAAATGTAAGAAAGAAAGGATTCCGGCAATTTTTATCTATATAGAGGACCTTAATGAACTAACCAACATTCCATGGGGATGGATTAGAGAGGCACTTTTTCCTTATAATTGTCCGCTTGTTCCATTAATTTCTACCGACCTAAAGAAGGATGCAAGAAGGGCTTTGTCGAAATGGAAGGATATAATGGAAAATGAAAAAATTCCTGCCATCCTTGAGGAAATGAAAGAGGATCAGCCATTGTCCGTTCCAGTTTTAAATAAAATCGGTTTATATCCACAAAAGGCAAGTTTATTGCATGGAGCTGAAGTAAGCTATAATCTATACCTTAAAGCTAGAGAAATCATCAATGTTGATGAAGTGGAATTATTTCATTATCATAGTGATAGACTTCTAGTTACAGTTAATAAGGGAAAAGTAGTACGTGCAGGGGAAGAGGTTTTATTTAAACCTGGATATGGAGAATATGTTAGGGTGCGAACTCCATCTTATTTTGCGTTATAGTTAATTAAGGGAACCGAGAGGAAAGAGATAATGGACAGAGTGAATAAAATTATTACAATGTTGGAAAACGGCCAACATAATGAGGCCATAAATGAATATAATGTTGTATTAACCAAAGGTCAGCCCGATGAAAAATTCCTTCTTGCTGAAGAAATGTTCCAATTTGGATTTTTAGCTGAATCAAAGGCACTTGTTGAAAACCTATTAACCATTTACCCTGAAGAGGGTGAACTGCTCGTCTTACTAGGTGAAATATTAGTCGATGCCGGCGATGAGGAACAAGCAATTCTTGAATTAGAAAAAATCTCTGAACACGACCCCAGCTTTGGACAATCTCTCTTGCTGTTAGCAGACTTGTATCAAGTTCAAGGTTTATATGAGGTATGTGAAAGAAAACTGCTGAAAGCAAAGGATATATTGCCGGATGAGGTTATCATTGATTTTGCACTGGGTGAACTCTACAGTGACCAAGGTGAAGTAACGAAGGCTCTGAAATCATATGAGGCTGTTTTAAAGGAGCAGCAAGAGATTGCAGGAGTTAGTATTTATCAGCGAATGGCGGAGCTTTTAAGTGCCTCTGGAGAATTTGAAGAAGCTCTATTCTATTATGACAAAGCAATTGATCAGAAATTAGAGATTAATACACTATTTGGTTATGCCTTTACAGCACTTCAAGCAGGATATAATCGGACTGCCATAGAAAAGTTCGAGGAATTAAAAGGGCTGGACCCAGAATACCATTCCCTATATCTACATCTTGCAAAGGCATATGAACGGGAAGAAGAACTTGAAAATAGCTTAAAGGTAATTCAAGAAGGTATTAAGCAGGATGAATTTAATAAGGATTTATTTTTCTTTGGCGGCAAGATTGCGATTAAGCTCGTTCAACCGGAGCTGGCCGAACAATACTTCCGCGAGGCACTCGCATTAGATCCAGGTTTTACTGAAGCGGCACTAACCTTAAATAAGCTTTTCTTTCAGCAAGAGAGGTATGAAGCAGTCATTGATTTGATTTCACAGCTGGACTTTGTAGAAGACGAGGAACCCCAGCTCCTATGGGATTCTGCCCTAGCCTACGATAAGTTAGAGGAATATTCCGGTGCATTAGACAAATATGAAAGTGCATATACTTTTTTTAAGAATAATGAAGCATTTTTGAACGATTATGGTTATTTTTTAATTGAGGAAGGAAAAATCGACCTTGCTGCCGAAATTTTTAAACAGTTACAAAAAGGTGATCCAACAAATGGAGAGTATGCTGATTTGCTTGACCGTCTAATTAGTAGAGAGAATTAATAAAAAGCTGAATATACAGAGGAGGGAAACTATCTTATGGCAACCCCTGTTTCTGTCAACGAGAAAAAGGACTTTATTCGCTGGTTTTTAAATCATTATCAATTAAAACGAAGAGAGTGTGTTTGGATTCTAAATTATTTAATGAGTCACGACCAATTAATGGAGAAGGTTCATTTTGTAGAGCAAGCACAGTATTGTCCGCGTGGGCTGATCATGTCAACTCACTGTGTTGATAAGGTACCGTTTCGCTTTTATAAAGAGAATGTTATGACAACTGATGCTGAAAAATCCTTTCATGATATTCGGTTAAATCGTGATGAAGATATTTTTATTCAATTAAACTTTCATGCATCCAATCAAGCACACCAATACGCTGCTGTATTAGAGGAAAACCCATTTGTTCCGAAACACCTTCAAGTAAATGAAAAAGACGGAATTATAGCAGAACAATTTTTGCAAAACAGCATTGAACGGTTTCAACGCGAGAAGCTACTTCAATTAATTGATGAAGCCCTTGATAAGCAGGATAAAAAAGCCTTTCGTGCTTTAACCGAACAGCTAAATCAACTCAAAGAAACAGAGCAGAATGGAAGCTTGCGATAAGCAAGCTTCCATTTTGTGTGTTTACTGAATTTTTTCTCTCTTTTCCTTTTATGTTTTCAAAAAAAAAATGATATGATAGAACTAATGATGAACAAAAAGGGGGGTGAATAAATGAAGTGGGTATCAAAGGATATAGAAACATATTTAACTGCAAAAGAATACGTGGATACGACGGTAATCCCATTGTATTCTGTTGCATTTGGGAATGAAATGAAACAATCAGCCTCGAGCGCAGAATTTATTACGTTACTAACCAATTACCTTGAGAGACAATTTACTGGAAGATTGATGTTGGTTCCTCCCTATACATACTTAAAGAGTGATCAATATGAAGATATAATAAACGGATTGAAGAAATGGGAAGAGAATATCGAAAAAAATGAGTTTAAGCATATATTTTACATAACTTCTGAGATTGATTGGAAGAACTTTGAGGACAAGCTTAAAGGTTCATTAGTTTGGCTTCCTTCCCTGCCGCTCGAGCATTTGAATGAATCACAAAAGATTTCAATGATTGAAAGCCAGGTAAAACAGATTCTGCCCCTTTTTACGCAAAAGTGGCATGAAAATTTGTAATTCTTTGCTGATTAACATGTTTTTAAAATAGTATGATATTGACCTAGGATAAAGATTGATATATCATGGTTATGTCCTAGTTTTATATGTGTTTAATTTATGTCCGATGGACTTAACTTGTGAATAGAGGGGGGATAAGCATGAGTAAGCATCGCGTATCAAGAAGACAATTTTTAAGTTATACTTTGACTGGTGTAGGGGGATTTATGGCGGCAGGTATGTTAATGCCAATGGTTCGTTTTGCAATTGATCCAGTATTAACAGCTGAAGCAGGTGGAGATTTTATTGCAACTCCATTGAAAATTAAAGATATTACCACTGAACCACAACGAGTAGATTTCACCTTTGAACAAAAGGATGCATGGTATACTTCAGACGTGACGAATACCGCCTGGGTGTATAGGGATGAGCAAGATAATATTGTAGCTCTATCTCCTGTCTGTAAACACTTAGGTTGTACAGTTGGTTGGGCAACAGACGAACAACATAAGGATCAATTCTTCTGTCCATGTCACTTTGGCCGTTATACAAAGGATGGAATGAATGTTAAGGGTACACCACCAATTGCACCGCTGGATGTATATCCAATTCAAGAAAAAGACGGTTTACTTTACTTAGGAAAAGCTGAACCACGGACGAAGGAGGCGTAATCATTGTTAAACAAAATTTACGATTGGGTAGATGAACGTTTAGATATTACGCCTTTGTGGCGCGATATTGCAGACCATGAAGTCCCTGAGCACGTAAACCCGGCGCATCATTTTTCGGCGTTTGTTTATTGCTTTGGAGGTCTAACGTTTTTTGTTACAGTTATTCAAATACTTTCTGGTATGTTCTTAACCATGTATTATGTACCAGATATCAAAAACGCGTGGGAATCTGTTTTCTACCTTCAAAACGAAGTAGCATTTGGACAAATCGTACGCGGTATGCACCACTGGGGTGCAAGTTTAGTTATTGTAATGATGTTCTTACATACATTACGCGTTTTCTTCCAAGGCGCATACAAAAAACCTCGTGAACTTAACTGGATTGTTGGAGTACTCATTTTCTTCATCATGCTGGCGTTAGGTTTAACTGGTTACTTATTACCTTGGGATATGAAAGCGTTGTTCGCAACAAAAGTTACACTTCAAATTATCGAGGCAACACCTTTTATTGGTGTTTATCTAAAAACTTTACTTTCGGGCCATGAGACGATTGTTGGTGCTCAAACATTAACTCGTTTCTTTGCGATTCACGTGTTCTTCTTACCTGCTGCATTATTTGGATTAATGGCAGCTCATTTCATGATGATTCGTAAACAGGGTATTTCTGGACCACTATAATACTCTTATTTGATTCCGAACTATTTTTAATTTGCGAATAAAGGAGGGGGATTGTTCGATGCATCGCGGTAAAGGAATGAAATTCGTGGGTGACTCACGTGTATTGGCACCTGAGGCACGTACGAAAACAAATATTCCGAAAGATTACTCAGAATACCCTGGTAAAACAGAGGCGTTTTGGCCTAACTTCCTTTTGAAAGAATGGTTGGTAGGTGCAGTATTTCTTGTCGGCTTTTTATGTTTAACAGTTGCACATCCGAGTCCACTTGAAAGGATTGCGGATCCATCAGATACAGGTTACACACCAATGCCAGACTGGTACTTCTTGTTCTTATATCAATTACTGAAGTATGAATTTGCTGCTGGACCATATACTGTAATTGGTGCTATGGTTATTCCGGGACTAGCTTTTGGCGCATTATTATTAGCTCCATTCTTAGATCGTGGACCAGAACGCCGCCCAAGTAAGCGTCCATTGGCAACTGGATTTATGCTATTGGCGTTAGCATGTATTACATTTTTAACATGGCAGTCTGCTGTTACTCATGATTGGGAAGCAGCGAAAGAATATGGTAAAATTGTAGCTGACGTTGAAATTGATAAGACATCTGAAGAATATAAAATTGCTTCCGATAATACCTGTATCACTTGTCACGGTGATAGCTTCCAGGGTGGAGCTGGTGCCCCGACATTAATTGAAACAGGACTATCTGCTGAGGAAATTGCAACAATTGCAAAAGAAGGTAAAGGAACCATGCCTGCAGGTGTTTTTAAAGGTGATGACGATCAGCTGAAAAAGCTATCTGAATACATCGCAAACTTAGGGAAATAATAAACGATTGAAAAAAAGCTGACGGATTTTCGTCAGCTTTTATTATTCATAAATAGAAAAGAGGAATCGTAGTGAAATGGATTTATCCTCTGTTGGCTAACAGGCCATTTTTATGGCTTTTACTTGTTGTAAATATTGCGGGAACAGTCTATGGGTATGTGTGGTATGGCTGGCAGTTAAAAGAAACCCCCCCTATTTTCCTTTTATTTGTCCCTGATAGTCCTACTGCTAGTCTATTTTTTGTCTTTGTCCTAGCGGCTTTTCTAATGAAGAAGAATTGGCCGCTTGTAGAGGCACTTGCTATTGTCACGTTATTTAAATATGGAATATGGGCTGTAGTAATGAATCTACTGGTCTTTACCGCTCAAGGTGAGTTGGATTGGGTCGGAGTTATGCTGATTTTTTCTCATTTTGCTATGGCAGTTCAAGCATTATTGTATGCCCCTTTTTATCGTTTTAAATGGTGGCATTTGGTTGTTACAGCTATTTGGACTTTACATAATGATGTAATAGATTATGTCTTTTTCATGTTACCTCGATATCATATGTTACATGAAGTTACACCTCAAATTGGTTATTTTACCTTTTGGCTTTCCATCTTATCAGTTGGGATCGGTTATTACTTCGTAATACGCCCGAATCGTTTTAAACTTACTATTTAAAAACTAGAATTAAAATAGTTTTTTGATAGGATAAAAGATGGTCTAACCTTGTCCACCCCCTCATACATTTTAATAGTAATGATAGGGGGGACAAGGTTTGAAGTATAAATGGTTTCTATTATTTTTAATTGTCATTATGCTGACTCCCATGACGGTTAGTGCGAATTCGCACACGCCGATAGAGAAGCTTGATCATATCTCTGATGAAGCACTTCAAATGATAAAATTTCAAAGATATGAAGATGGCAAAAAACTTCTGAGTTATTTCTCAGAGGAATTCACAGACATTTCCAGCAAAGAACATCCTTTTACGATGGATGAATTAAGAATTATTACCGTCTCACACGATGAGGCAATGGAGGCGGCAGCAAGCCCAAATATGGAATACGAGGAAAGGGTTCAAAGACTTACGAAGTTTCGTTTAGTGATTGATGCTATTGCTACTAGTCATCAGCCATTATGGACTGAAATGAAGAATCAAATTTTAACGGCGTTTCAAGAAGCGAGAGAAGCCGCGAGTACAGGTGATTCCGCACATTTCCATTCAAATTTCAATAATTTTATGGCCTTATACAACGTTATTTATCCAAGTATGAAAATTGATGTTTCAGCAGAGAATATTCAAAGAATAGACGCTCGTATCAATTTTATTGATGAATACCGGTCGGAGGTTGTAAGCAACGTAAAAACCCAGCAGGAATTAGAAGGTCTAGAAATGGATTTAAAGAATCTTTTTGAGAATATGGATGAGGATGAGGCAGACCCATCACTCTGGTGGGTAATTATTTCTACCGGAAGCATTATCATTTTAACTCTTTCTTATGTAGGCTGGAGAAAATATCAGGGTGAAAAGGATATGCGAAAAAACCGTTCTAGAGTTCATAAGGATTAAGTTTGGACTTCACAATAATCATTTCACCTTTAGAAGTACTGGAGGTTCAAAATGGGATTTTTAATTTATTTTCTTATTGTTATGCTGGTGCCCCTATGGGCTCAATTTAGGGTTAAGGGTACTTTTGTAAAATATTCTCGTGTAGCTAATTCAAGCTATCGTACAGGTGCAGAAGTAGCGAGGGAAGTACTAAATGCAAACGGTCTTTTTAATGTGGGAGTTGAAGAGGGAAGAGGCTTTTTAAGTGACCACTATGATCCCAGGACGAAAACAGTAAGGTTATCCCCTGAAAATTTTCGTGGTCATTCCATAGCGTCTACTGCCATTGCAGCCCATGAGTGCGGGCATGCGATACAAGACGCACAGCGATATGCATTTTTACGCTTTCGTCATGCTCTAGTTCCTGTAGCAAATATTGGCTCTAACTTATCTTGGGTACTGGTTCTAATTGGGATCTTTTCTCAAATGAGCGGACTGTTGTTAGCTGGTATTGTGTTTATGGCAGCTGCCGTACTTTTTCAAGTGATTACGTTGCCAGTTGAATTTAATGCCTCTAATCGGGCAATGGACCAAGTCGTTTCTTTAGGATTAATCCGCAATGAAGAGGAGCGGAATGCGAGAAAGGTTTTAAATGCAGCTGCATTAACATATGTAGCAGCCGCTGCAGTAGCTGTTTTAGAGTTATTGAGGCTAGTCCTTATTTTTACTGGAATGAATAGAAGTAATGAATAAAAGCAATGTCCAGCCGGACATTGCTTTTTCTATATTTCGATTGGTTTTTTATTTTCATCTAGAGTAAAACCTTCTCCGTGGACATCATGGACAACGGTGACCGAAACAAAAGCATGCGGGTCAACGGAAGTAATTAAATTTTTCAAGCGTACAATCTCATTTTTAGCTACGACACAATATAACACTTCACGTTCTATTTTTGTAAAAGACCCATAACCCTTAAGAACGGTAACGCCACGATCCATTTCATCCATAATTTTTTTCGCAATATCATCGTTTCTTTCAGAGACAATCATCGCACCTCTGGCTGTATAGGCTCCTTCTTGAATAAAATCAATCACCCTCGCTCCAATAAATACTGCGACTAGTGTATACATTGCCTCTCTATAATTGAGATAGGTGAGAACAGATGCCCCAATCACACATATATCAAAGATAAACATGGTCCTTCCCATGCTCCAGCCAGCATATTTCTGAACAAGTCGTGCAATGATATCGACTCCGCCTGTCGTCCCGCCGTAGCGAAAGATAATTCCTAATCCAATTCCAAGAAAAACACCAGCAAATAGTGCAGCCAGCAATAAGTCATCCTTTAGCGGCATGTAGATTGAATAACGCTGGAAAATCCATAAAAATACCGAGAGGCCAACTGTCCCAAGAATTGTGTAGATAAAAGCGTTTCTTCCAAGTAATTTCCAGCCAATAAAAAAAAGCGGGATATTTAAAATTAAGTTTGTATAAGATGGATCCCATTTGAACATGAAATAAAGAAGAAGGGTTATACCTGTAAAACCGCCTTCAGCGAGTTTATTTTGCATATTGAAATTGACCAGTCCAAAAGACATAATCGCTGTTCCAATTAGAATAAATAAAACATTTTTCATTTTAAGTCCGAATATCACAATTTTTCCTCCTCTGCCAAATAGTCCCCAGCCAGCGGCTTTAATTATAGCGAATTAACAATAGAAGAGCAATTTTAAGCAGGAAAGTTTATACTTAATATAAAAATATTTGTAAAACGAACCTATTTTAGGCTAATGTATTTAGTAGGTGTTTTTGTAATTTTCAAAAGAGGTGAATGGTGTGCCCGAAGGGAAATCTATCAAAGATCTGCAGACGGAAGTAGATACATACATAAGTCAATTTAAAGAAGGGTATTTTAGTCCTCTTGCAATGGTAGCTCGCCTTACAGAAGAACTAGGTGAACTTGCTAGAGAAGTTAATCATTATTATGGTGAGAAGCCTAAGAAATCAAGCGAAACGGAAAAGGCTATTGAGGAGGAGCTGGGAGACCTTCTTTTCGTCATCATTTGCCTGGCCAATTCTTTGAATATTGACTTGGAACAGGCTCATGATTATGTCATGAATAAATTTAACACGAGAGACAAGGATCGCTGGACGAGGATAGAAAATAAGGATGAGGAGAGTAAGTGAATGAATAGCGTAAAAATTATTATTGCGGGACCACGAGGAAGGATGGGGTCTGAAGCCGTCAAAATGGTAACGAATACTGAACACTTTGAACTAGTGGCAGTAGTTGACCATAAATATGAGGACCACATGTTAAGTGACTTAGATGGTTTCCAATCTATTAAGAATGTCCCAATTTACTCAACGATCGAAAAGAGCCTGCAAAGCGTTGAGTGTGATGTATTAATTGACTTAACTACACCTGAAGTAGGTATGCATCATGCAAGAACAGCGCTGCAGTATAATGTGAGGCCAGTTGTAGGAACCACAGGGTTTACAAAAGCTGACTTAGAAGAGTTGGAGCGTATTTGTAAGGACAAGAAGTTAGGTTGTATTATTGCCCCAAATTTTGCTCTTGGCGCTGTTTTAATGATGAAGTTTTCACAAATGGCTGCAAAATATTTTAATGATATCGAAATAATCGAACTGCATCATGATCAGAAATTGGACGCTCCATCCGGCACTGCTGTTAAAACTGCTGAAATGATGGCAGCTGTGAGGGAATTCAAAGAACAGGGTCATCCTGATGAGAAAGAAACCATCAGTGGCGCGCGGGGTGCAGAGTTTAATGGAATGCATATTCACTCTGTGAGACTCCCAGGATTAGTTGCGCATCAACAGGTTTTATTTGGTTCAGATGGACAAACATTATCGATTCGTCATGATTCCTATAATCGCGCATCTTTTATGTCTGGTGTTAAGATAGCAGTAGAGACAGTAATGAAGCAAGATGTTTTTGTTTATGGACTTGAAAATATTCTAGAATAGGAGCACTGCCATGAATATAGCCTTAATCGCACACGATAATAAAAAGAATGACCTTGTACAATTTGCAACAGCATATCAAACAATTTTTTCAAAGCACACACTTTTTGCGACCGGAACTACTGGGATGAGAATTCAAGAAGCAACAGGATTACCCATTACAAGATTTCAGTCTGGCCCGCTTGGGGGAGATCAGGAAATTGGTGCAATGATCGCAAAAAATAAAATGGATGCAATATTCTTTTTTCGTGATCCACTGACTGCACAGCCGCATGAACCAGATGTAACAGCGCTTGTTCGTCTATGTGACGTATACTCGATTCCGCTTGCAACAAATATGGGGACCGCTGAACTCTTGATAAGAGGTTTAGATGAAGGGTTCCTAGAGTGGAGAAATATTCTTCATAAAAACGGTGAAAGTGATGAGCGATAAGCCCTTACATATACTAGCGTTTGGTGCCCATGCTGATGACGTTGAAATTGGCATGGGAGGCAGTATTGCCAAACTGACTGCAAATGGAAAAAGGATAGGAATTTGTGATTTAACAGACGCAGATTTATCTTCAAATGGGACCATCGAATTAAGGAAACTAGAAGCAAAGAAAGCGGCTGAAATATTGGGTGTGACAGAGAGATTGTCACTTGGATTACCAGACAGGGGGCTCCTTCTTAAGGAGGAATTTATTCGTGAGATTGCGTCCGTCATTAGACGATACCAGCCACAAATCGTCTTTGCTCCCTATTTTGAAGACCGACATCCTGATCACGGGAACTGTGCCCGCCTTGTAGAGGAGGCGGTCTTTTCTGCTGGGATAAGAAAATACCAAACAAAAAATAATGAAGCACCTCATAAGGTTTCAAGGATATATTTCTATATGATAAATGGCTTTCATAAGCCAGATTTCACCATCGATATCTCAGAGACAATGGGGCATAAAACAGCTGCTTTAAGGGCCTATAAAAGCCAATTTGAGCAAACAGAAAACAGTGTCGAAACGCCGCTTGTAAATGGATATATAGAAACCGTTGAAGCAAGGGAAAGATTATTTGGTCAACAAGTTGGAGTTAAATTTGCAGAAGGTTTTAAATCAAAGGTGCCAATCCTCTTGTATCGTGACTTGATTGGAGATTAAAAATGAAGAAACTAAAAATAGGAATTACCTGTTATCCCACGGTTGGGGGCTCAGGAGTTGTAGCCACAGAATTAGGAAAAATGCTGGCCGAGAAGGGACATGAAATTCATTTTATTTCATCCAGCATTCCTTTTAGACTTAATCGAATTTATCATAATATTTTTTATCATCAAGTTGAGGTAAATCAATACTCAGTTTTTCAATATCCACCCTATGACATTGCTTTAGCCAGTAAAATGGCAGAGGTTGCAAACAGGGAGAATTTAGACATTCTTCATGTACACTATGCGATTCCACATGCCGTTTGTGCCATATTGGCAAAACAAATGTCCAACGTGGATGTAAAAATTGTCACCACTCTTCATGGGACAGATATCACCGTATTAGGCTACGATCCATCGCTAACTGAAGCCATTAAATTTGGAATTGAAAAATCAGATGTTGTAACAGCAGTTTCAAGGTCTTTAATCGAGCAGACTCATGAACTTATACAGCCAGATAAACAAATCGAAACGGTTTATAATTTTATTGACGAAAGAATTTATCAAAAGAGAGATGCAAATCATTTAAAGAAAGAATTTGGGATTAAAGATAACGAAAAGATTGTCATCCATGTTTCGAATTTCCGACCAGTTAAACGAGTTCAGGATGTTGTAAAGACATTTGCAAGAATTTCAGCAGCGATGCCGGCTAGATTACTGCTAGTTGGGGATGGTCCTGAAATGACACCTGTGTGCAGGTTAGTGAAAAAATTAGGCTTAACGGATAAAGTTCACCTGCTTGGAAAACAGGAAAACCTTGATGAATTGTATTCAATCAGTGATTTAAAGCTTTTATTATCAGAAAAGGAAAGCTTTGGTCTAGTGGCGCTTGAGGCAATGGCTTGCGGGGTTCCTTGTATTGGTACGAATGTTGGCGGTATGCCTGAAGTCATTCAGCATGGAGAGACTGGATACATCTGTGAATTAGGGGATATTGACGATATTTCTTCCAAGGCGATTAAGGTATTAAGTGACCAACAACTACATCAGCAATTTGCAGCCAACGGTGTTGGTGTGGTTAACACAAAATTTAGAGCCGAACAAATTGTCGGGCAATATGAGCAATTATATTTTAAGCTCTTAAATTAAGGGTGATTAGAATGAAAGAGCCTTTTATAGCAGCGGTACCAGTTTTAAAAAAACTGGAGGATGCCGGGTTTGAAGCTTATTTTGTCGGGGGTTCTGTGAGAGATTTCCTATTAAATAAAGAGATAAACGACGTGGATATTGCTACCTCAGCAACCCCCGAGGAAGTAAAGCAAATATTTTCAAAGACTGTGGATATCGGGATTGAGCATGGAACGGTTTTAGTTCTTTTTCATGATCAATCATATGAAATTACGACATTTCGCAGTGAAGCGGAATATGAGGATTTCCGCAGACCAAAAGAAGTCTCATTTATTAGGAATCTGACTGAGGATTTGCAGCGCAGAGATTTCACCATGAACGCGATAGCTATGGATAAAGACGGAATCCTTATTGACCCCTTTAACGGTCAAAATTCGATTAAGAACCAAATCATTCAAACAGTCGGAAAAGCAGTTGATCGCTTTCAAGAGGATGCTTTAAGAATGATGCGTGCTGTGCGTTTTGTCAGTCAGTTATCATTCAAAATTGAAAAGGAAACGCTAAACGCACTGATTAGCTTGGTACATTTACTCGAGAATATTGCGGTTGAGCGAAAACAAGCTGAGTTCGACAAATTACTTTGTGGTGATGATCGGAAACAGGCATTAGAACTAATACTTCAAACGAATATTTATTCCTATTTACCAGGTTTATCGAACAAAGAAGACAACATTAAATTAATGTTCGAGTACAAGCTTGAAAAATTAAACAGATGTGAAATGTGGTCATTGTTAGTTTACTGTCTGAAAATTGAAAAGAAGGGTATCGAGGAATTTCTCAGAGGCTGGCGAATCCCGTTGAAGGAAATTAGGGAAATTCAGCTTATTCTCCATTACCTATATCAGAGATTCGAAACAAGCTGGTCCTCTTATGATTTATATACTGCTGGCAAAGGGATTTTTGTTTCTGTAGAAGTTCTCTACCTTGTCATAAAAGGTATTGAAGATCAAAATGCCATTCCGCACTATTTACAAGTGTACGAAGGACTGCCAATTAAAAAGCGATCAGAAATGGACGTAACAGGAAATGACTTAATGGGTTGGTTTAACAAAACCGGCGGGCCATGGGTGAAGGAGCTCTTGTTTAAGGTTGAGCAAGCTATTATAGCTGGTAAAATAGTAAATAATAAAAAAATCATAAAGGAGTGGCTGATGGAGTGCAATCACAACTAAGGAAAGACTTGCTTGATGCCTTCACTAATGCCGGAGAATCCTACTTATCAGGGCAGCGGATTGCAGAATTAATTGGCTGCTCTAGGACGGCTGTCTGGAAGCATATTGAAGAGCTCCGTAAAGAAGGTTTTGAATTAGAAGCGGTACGACGCAAAGGATATCGGATTGTGAAAACACCCGAGAAGATAACTGCTGATGAATTAAGACTTGGATTAAAAACAAATTTCATAGGTAAAAACGTATACTATGAGGAAACCGTAGAATCCACTCAAAAAATTGCCCACCGGCTGGCTTATGAAAATGCATCTGAAGGAACAGTTATTATTGCAGAAGAACAGGTAGCCGGACGTGGAAGAATGGATCGCAAATGGCACTCGCCCAAGTATACAGGCGTTTGGATGAGTATTATTCTTCGGCCAAATATCCCGCTGCCAAAGGCTCCACAATTAACCCTTTTAACCGCGGTGGCCATAGTTCAGGCGATTGAGGACCTTACAGGGCTGCTGCCGGAAATAAAATGGCCTAATGACATCCTTATAAGAGGGAAAAAGGTAACGGGAATACTAACCGAACTTGAAGCAGAAGCAGACCGTATTAATTCAATCATTATCGGAATCGGTATGAATGTTAATCAGACAAAAGAAGATTTTCCTATTGAGCTGCAGGAGACAGCCACCTCCCTTTTCATTGAAAAGGGGGATAAAGTATCCCGATCTGACTTAATCAAGGCGATCTTTATGAATCTGGAAAAATTGTATCTCTTATATTTAGAGGAAGGTTTCCTTCCTATAAAGCTTCTATGGGAAGGTTATGCCATAAGTATTGGCAGAAAAATCACAGCCCGTACCTTATCTAATTCTATTACCGGTACCGCACAAGGCATTACAGATGATGGAGTTTTAATAATGGTAGACGACCATGGCAAAACACACCATGTCTACTCCGCGGATATAGAACTATAAAGTTAACGGTTATTGATAAAAAGAATATCTTGCGGTTTTCTGAATTTTTTCTTATAATTCAAATAATGGGCGGTATCCTTGAGAGCTGCACCTGAAACTGCTTTTTACAATTAAAAAGGTTTCTGCCTAGATCCGTAAAACGGACCGGGACAGAGGGATAGAACATGTAAAAGAGTACCAAGATCCTCTGCCTTCAGATGGATCTTTTTATTTGCTCTTTTTTAGCCCCTCTTCCTACTGAAAAGGAGGGAATGTTGATGAAGCAAAGTACAGATTTCTTGAAAATGAAAGAAAGCAAGGAAAAAATCGTCATGCTTACTGCTTATGATTACCCGTCTGCTAAGCAGGCAGAGCAAGCAGGAGTGGATGTAATTTTAGTTGGAGACTCTCTCGGTATGGTGGTACTTGGATACGACTCTACAGTTCCAGTGACGATGGAAGACATGATTCATCATACGAAAGCAGTTAAACGAGGAGCTAAAGACACGTTTATTGTCGTTGATATGCCTTTCTTAACCTATCATTTATCCGTTCGGGATACTTTACTGAACGCCGGCAGATTAATTCAAGAGACAGGTGCTCACGCTGTAAAGCTAGAGGGAGCGGATGAAGTAATTGACCAGATTGCAGCTCTTACAAAGGCTGGTATTCCGGTTTGCGGCCATCTTGGATTAACCCCGCAGTCTGTTGGCGTATTAGGCGGTTATAAAGTTCAAGGAAAAGATGCTAAAGGTGCAATGAAATTGATGCAAGACGCAAAAAAATGTGAGGAAGCGGGGGCATTCGCTATTGTACTAGAATGTGTACCAAAGCAGCTTGCTGAAGAAGTAGCTAAGAATGTAACCATTCCTATTATCGGTATTGGTGCAGGGGTTGATGTAGACGGACAGGTACTCGTCTATCATGATATTTTAGGTTATGGTGTGGAGAGAGTGCCTAAGTTTGTAAAGCAATATTACTCCCTAAATCCATTCATTATTGAATCCATACAAGCCTATGTAAAAGAAGTAAAGTCGGAGCAGTTTCCTGAAGATAAGCACTCCTTTACGATGAAAGAAAGAGAGCTCAGCGGCCTTTACGGAGGAATAAAATGAGAGTCATTACCACGATAAAAGACATGCAAACTGAAATAATAAATCTGAAGGCCCAATCAAAATCAATCGGGTTTGTGCCGACTATGGGATTTTTACATGAGGGTCATTTAACTCTATTAAAAAGAGCGAGAGAAGAAAATGATATTGTTGTTTTGAGTATTTTTGTCAATCCACTGCAATTTGGGCCGACTGAGGATTTTTCAACCTACCCTCGAGATTTTGATAGAGATCAATCATTAGCTGAATGTGAAGGAGTTGACTTCCTTTTTTATCCTTCAGTAGAAGAAATGTATCCGCATTCTTCATCCGTTAGAATAATCGTTCAGGAACGTACAGATGTTTTATGTGGGAAATCTAGACCTGGCCATTTTGATGGTGTGGCTGCTGTTTTAACAAAGCTTTTTAATATTGTGCTGCCAACAAGGGCTTATTTTGGTAAGAAGGACGCCCAGCAAGTTGCTGTTATTGAGGGGTTAATAACGGATTTTAATTTTCCGATTGAGTTAATTCCTGTAGATATTGTCCGTGAAGAAGATGGTCTTGCGAAAAGCTCTCGAAACGTTAATTTATTGCCTAACGAGAGACGTCAAGCTGCCGTTTTATTTAAAAGCTTAGCCGCCGCTAAAGAAACGATTGAGGGAGGGGAACGGAACCCTCGAACGATAAAGAATTTAATCTCAAACATGATTTGTTCAGAAACCAATGGAGAAATTGATTATGTAGAGATCTATTCTTATCCTCAGTTAAAAACATTAGAAAATATAGATGGTACCTGTATCATTGCGATTGCGGTTAAATTTTCAAAGGTTCGGTTAATTGATAATATCATCCTAGAAGTGGGCCAGGAAATTGGAGGAGTAAAATAATGTTTCGGCATATGATGAATGGAAAAATCCACCGTGCAACGGTAACAGAAGCTAATCTTAATTATGTTGGAAGTATTACGATAGATGAAGATTTACTCGATGCTGTTGGTATGGTCGCAAATGAAAAGGTTCAAATTGTTAATAACAATAATGGTGCACGACTTGAAACGTATATCATCCCAGGCGAAAGAGGGAGCGGAGTTATTTGTTTAAATGGTGCAGCTGCTAGGCTTGTGCAAAAAGGTGATATTGTTATTATTATCTCCTATTGCTTGGTAGCTGAAGAAAAAGTCCAAAGCCATCAGCCTAAAGTTGCGATTATGGATGAACAAAATAGAATAAAAGAACTAATATATGCTGAACCAGCCTTAACGATTATGTAAGGTAATCCCCGTTAACCGGGGATTTTTTCTTTTTTTGTGATAATTTTATATACTATATCGTAAGGTTTTCTTTTTCTTTTAGCTTTTTTGTGATACCGTTTTAATGAAGGTTTGAGGTGTTATATAGAATGAACAATAAATTTGTTGTAGTCGATTTAGAAACTACAGGAAATAACCCTAAAAAAGGGGACAAAATAATCCAATTTGCTGCTGTGGTCATTGAAGACGGGAAAATCACAGAAAGCTTCTCATCTTTAGTCAATCCCAAAAGGCCAATCCCAGCTTTTATTGAAGAATTAACAGGCTTAGAGGATAACATGGTAAAAGACGCTCCATTATTTATGGAAATAGCCCCAAAGGTTAACTCGTTATTAGAAGGTGCCTATTTCGTTGCGCATAATGTTTTATTTGACTTGTCCTTTTTACAGGAAGAATTAATTCAAGCAGGATTTGACGGCTTCTATGGATCAGTCTTAGATACCGTTGAAATGGCGAGAATCATATTTCCTACTGCCGATGGCTATAAGTTATCAGACCTTGCAGTTAGAGAGGACCTGCAGCATGATCGCCCTCACCAGGCTGACAGTGATGCCCAAGTTACGGCAGAGCTATTTCTTATTTTGGTAAATCGTTTATCTCAATTACCGGAATTGACGCTCCGTCAGCTATCGCAGCTTTCAGGAGGCCTAAAAAGTGATTTACAGCAATTGATAGATGAAATTATTTTAGAAATAGACCTGGCAAATGTCAGCTGGAACGAATCGATTGAGATATGCAACAATACGCTTGCTTTGAAAAAAACTCAGAGTATTATAACTTCAGCTGCCAGGCAGTATCAGGAGGATTGCCTGTATCCAGCCGGCGAAGACGAAAAAGTGAATATGGTTAAAAATGCTTTTACCAATTTTGAAAAGAGAACAGGTCAATTTCAAATGATGGATGGGGTTTACCATGCTTTCCATTCTGGGAAGCATACTCTCATTGAGGCAGGAACTGGTGTTGGAAAATCTCTAGGTTACCTGCTTCCAGCTGCTTATTTCGCAAAACAAACTAAGCAGCCAATTGTAGTGAGTACCCATACCATTCAGCTTCAAGAGCAAATCATTTATAACGAAATTCCTGTATTAGCAAAGATTCTTCCTTTCGAAACAAAGTGCGTTTTGTTAAAAGGGAGAAATCATTATATTAGCTTAGAGAAATTCGTTCTGTCCTTGTTAGAGGAAAATGACAATTATGATACCACGTTAACCAAAATGCAAATTCTTGTCTGGCTGACGGAAACCAATACCGGTGATCGAGATGAATTAAATCTATCAAGCGGCGGCAATATTTTTTGGAATAAAATTAAAAATGAACAAACCATCTTTTCGATGAATAAACTTTGGCAGGAGAAAGATTTTTATTTACGGGCAAAAAACGAAGCACAGAATGCGGACATCATCATCACCAATCATTCACTGCTATTAAGTAATCTATCAGCTGATACATCCATATTACCTGACTTTGATTATGCTGTTATTGATGAAGGTCATCATTTTGAGAAGGTGGCCAGTCAATATTTTGGCCGCTCTTTAGACTACTTAACTACGCGTTTGCTTTTAAGCCAATTTGGACAATATGAGCAGCGCCTGCTATTTTATGAGCTCGAAATCATCCTGGATTCTTTAAAAACTGCTAGGGATGAGGCAGCTGAGACCGGAAAAATAAATCAACTTGCCGCGGATCTTTCGTACGAAATGGACGAGT
Organism: Neobacillus sp. NPDC093182; assembly: GCF_044754045.1. Taxonomy (NCBI): domain Bacteria; kingdom Bacillati; phylum Bacillota; class Bacilli; order Caryophanales; family Bacillaceae; genus Neobacillus; species Neobacillus sp. NPDC093182. Next base: position 247,379 of record NZ_JBIVOI010000001.1, on the reverse strand, counting down.
TTTTTAAGCTGACTGCCCTTTATGCAAAATCCAATTCTGCAGAAAGAAAAGGCTTAAACCGTGCGAAGGTGCGTTTTTCACATAACGATGGCGGCAAAGGAAGAAATGCGCTAGTCCATAGCGCCGAGCGATTTTCCTTTCTTTTGAAAGATCTGCAAACAGCAATAACTCAGCGTTTAGAGCTGATAAGGAAAAGTAAGGGATCACTAACAAGTAAGCAAAAAGGAAAATTAGAGGAAATTATATCCTTTAGAAATGAACTAGAAGAGCTGAGAATGACCGTTCAAGATTGCTTTATTAAAAAGTCCAATGATGTTAAGTGGATAGAAATAGACTTCCGTTCACAACAGAATGTAACGACCTTCTATGCCCAGCCGGCGTTTGTATCGGCTTCGCTAAGAGAAAGGTTCTTTAACATTAAAAAGGGAGTTGTCTTAACTTCAGCCACCCTGACTGTTAATCATTCATTTGATTATGTGATAAATGAAATTGGGCTTGTCAAAGACAATACTTTGACATTGGCCATACCGTCTCCTTTTGATTATAAAAATCAGGTTCAGCTGTTAATTCCTGAGGATTTGCCAGAAGTAAATGCAACAAGTCTAGAGGACTACGTGATTGCCATTTCCGAGCATATCATTACCATTGCTGAGGCAACAAAAGGAAGAATGTTGATTCTCTTTACGGCTCATGAAATGTTAAAGAAAACCTATGAGCTTATTAAAGAAAGTGGATTCCTCAATGACTTTGCGATGATTGCTCAAGGGATTACAAGCGGCAGCCGATCGAGACTCACAAGGAATTTTCAAAGGTATGATAAAGCCATTTTGCTGGGGACAAGCAGCTTTTGGGAAGGGGTAGATATCCCAGGGGAGGATTTATCCTGTTTGGTGATTGTCAGATTGCCCTTCAGTCCGCCTGACGAACCACTGACAGAAGCCAAGTGTCAAGTAATCAAACAGCAGGGTGGAAATGCCTTTACGGAGTATTCATTACCTGAAGCAATTCTCAGATTTAAACAGGGCTTTGGACGTCTAATCCGTACGGAAAAAGACCGTGGAATTATGATGGTTTTTGATAAAAGGATTACTACTACGAAATATGGTAAGGCCTTTCTAAAATCTATTCCAAATGTACCGATGAAGAAGGGTAATATCGATGAATTGGTTGAAATAATTTACAAATGGTTATAATGAAATTTGGAAAAATTACACATCCTAATAATATGGGAGGTATGTGTATGAAAATGTTATTACTTGCAGCAGCAATCTTTTTTCAGTTAACTTCGATTGGAAGTGCCTCTTCTTTTGAATATGGTAATGTTGAAAAAATCGATTTAAATTTGAAGGATCATGAGATTGCTGTTACGTTTTTGGGATTAGGTGACGGTGAAGCTACCCTCATTCAAGGCTCTAATGGAGAAAATATCTTGGTAAATACGGGTGGAGAAGAAACAAGTGAGGACTTAAGTGAGATTCTCAAAACATACCGTGTAAAAGAAGTTTCAACATTAATCATTACCAGCCGTCAAAATCTTTTTGTTGACCAACTTACTCAAATCATACCAAAATATAATGTAAAGAAATTGATTTCAACTCCTGAGATAACAAACGAACTAAAAAATATGACTGCATCCTTTTCCGAAGTAGAAGTGATTCCATGGAACGAGGGTACAATCCAAGACCTGATCCCTGATTTATCGGCAGAAGTATTATCTGCAGGAAAAGGCGAAAATGAAGGAATCGATTTTACGCTGCAGTTTTTTAAGCACCGCATTTTTTTAATGACTTCCTCTAGTGATCGTGTGGAAGAAAATTTATTAAAGAAACCACTTGATGACGTTACAATTTTCAAAGTACCTAATTGGGCTAAGGAAGATTCGTTATCTGAGAAATTGATTCAATATGTTAATCCGCAAATATCGATTTTGTTTGAGTCAGAGCAGCACCAGCCTGACCCTGATATTATTTATGATTTGCAGGATACATGGTCAGAAGTCTTTTTTACCAAAAAGCATGGGACGATTACAATAAAATTTACTGAAAATAACTATGAAGTATTCACCTTTCCTGTAGAAAAGGAAGACTATAGCTGATATTATTGCTTTAGAGAGATAAAGGAGGAATACTATGGAGTCAAAAATAGAAGTCCTCTCGACTGTAAAGCTTCAGCTTAGTCCGGACTTATACAAAATTGTTGATGCCCTTAACCGAACATTAAAACAACAGGACCTAATGTTCGGCTTGGCACTAGACAAAGAAGATCAAAGTAAAGCTATTTTTACGATTTATCGTACATAAAGATGTAAAGCGGAGGCGACTGTCCAACTTTGACGGATTGAAACGACCGAAAAGTTAGGAGCCATAGCTGGAAGAAGTGGAGTACAATGAAAAAAATAATCTTATTTTTAGTTTTATTAATTGTAATTTGTGTAGGGATTTTTGTAAAAGTATATGCAAATGCCCAGGAGCCTCTAAATACAGCACAAGAAAAAGCTGTATCATTGGCTAACGAAAAGGTCGAGTTTAGTGAGGTGGAGGATTTCCATATCTATCACGGAACAGAAACCGTAAGTGTTCTCGAGGGGAAAAATAAAAAAGGTGAAAATATCATCGTATGGATTCCTGAGAAGAGCAAGAAAGTAATTTGGGATAAACGGAAAAATGGAATCTCAAAAGAAGATGCTGTACAGAGACTATTGGAAGAGAAAAGTCCAAAAAAGATTATTTCAGTTAAATTAGGAATGGAAAATAATATCCCATTATGGGAAATATATTACCGTTCTGAAAATAATTTAATAAATTATTATTATGTTGATTTTAAAACAGGCGAATGGCTAAAAAAAATTGAAAATTTATAGCTTTATTCGAGCAGGAGGAAAAGGAAATGGCAGTTAAATTAGCAAACAGGGTACTAGCATTAACACCGTCAACCACATTAGCGATTACAGCAAAGGCGAAAGAGTTAAAGGATCAAGGGGTGGATGTCATTGGTTTAGGTGCAGGTGAGCCCGATTATAACACTCCACAGCATATTTTAGATGCTGCAACGAGGTCTATGAATGAAGGGCATACAAAGTACACTCCTTCAGCAGGCTTACCGGCATTAAAGAAAGCCATCATCGAAAAATTTGAACGAGACCAAGGTCTTTCCTATAAACTAAATGAAATCATCGTAGGAAACGGTGCGAAACATGTTTTATATACGCTTTTTCAAGTGCTCTTAAATGAAGGTGATGAGGTTATTATTCCGACGCCTTATTGGGTAAGCTACCCTGAACAAGTTAAATTAGCGGGCGGCGTTCCTGTATACGTAGATGGATTAGAGTCACAAGAGTTTAAGATTACACCTGAACAATTAGGTTCGGTCATCTCTGAAAGAACGAGAGCAGTTATTATCAACTCGCCAAGTAATCCTACTGGTGTTATTTATACAGCGGAGGAACTGCAGGAATTAGGTAAATTATGCCTCGAAAAAAATATATTAATTGTTTCAGATGAGATTTATGAAAAGCTTATATATGGTGAAAATAAACATGTATCGATTGCGCAGCTATCACCAGAACTAAAGGAGCAGACCATTGTTATTAATGGAGTTTCGAAATCACACTCTATGACAGGCTGGCGTATTGGCTATGCAGCCGGCAATAGGGAGATCATTGAGGCGATGACAAATCTCGCGAGTCATAGTACCTCTAATCCGACGACAACTGCACAGTATGCCTCTATTGCAGCCTATAATGGCCCTCAGGAGCCAGTAGAAGAAATGCGGCAGGCATTTGAACATCGATTAGAAGTCATTTATAATCAATTAGTTTCGATACCTGGTTTCACATGTGTAAAGCCGCAAGGAGCTTTTTACTTATATCCAAATGTAAAGGAAGCAGCTGAAATAACAGGATATCCGAATGTCGATGCTTTTGTTGAAGCGTTGTTAGTGGAGGCTAAGGTAGCTGTAATTCCAGGCTCCGGGTTCGGCACACCAGATAATATCCGTCTATCCTATGCAACCTCTTTAGATCTGCTAGAAAAAGCTGTAGCAAGAATAAAGGATTTTGTCGAATCAAAACGTCAAGATTAAAAATATTGGATGACCAAAAAAAGTCTGCATCTGCAGGCTTTTTACTTTTCTTATAAAATATGGTTACTCCATTCCTCTTACTCAGAGAGATAGTTCGTGTTATACTAATCAAGAGGTGTCGTAAAGATGAAAACAAATATATTATCATGGCTTCAGGAAGGTAATATAACGGTTCCTGCTGTATTATTTTCTGAGTACCGAAATATGAATCTTAATGAATATGAACTTGTTCTTTTATTAAATATTATTACCTTTATTGAAAAGGGAAATGACTTCCCTACCCCAGAAGAGCTATCCTCTCGAATGACGATTACCGTTTCGGAATGCAATGAAATTCTGCGTAGATTAATCCAAAAAGGGTTTATTGAAATCATAGATGAATACTCATCAGAAGGTATCAGGTTTGAGAAATACTCTGTTCAACCTTTATGGGAACGACTTGTAGAACAATTTTTAATGAAAAATAAACAGTCAAAAGAGGTTACCAAGCAAGCAGACGAAAGCGATCTTTACACGTGTTTTGAGAAGGAATTTGGCCGTCCTCTATCCCCATTTGAATGTGAATCGTTAGCTATGTGGATGGATGATGACCACCATGATCCCATTATCATAAAGGCAGCACTAAGAGAATCGGTCATGTCAGGAAAGTTAAATTTCCGGTATATTGACAGGATTCTTTTTGAATGGAAAAAGAATGGCATAAAAACGATTGAACAGGCTAAAAATCATGGACGAAAGTTTCGCCAAAAGCAAACACCAAATAGACCGGCTCAAGATACTCAAGCCTCTACAACTACTTCTGTGCCTTTTTACAATTGGCTCGAGCAATAAACATACTGAACGAGAGGAAAATTCCTCTCGTTTGTTTCCATTTATATTTAATATATTATTACTCATGGCAGGTGACTTTTTTTGTTAAACAATACACAAATACGTTTTTGTCTAGATAAAATGGACGAAATGTTTCCTGATGCACATTGTGAACTAGTACATTCAAATCCTTTTGAACTGGTCATTGCTGTGGCATTGTCCGCTCAATGTACGGATGTTCTCGTCAATAAGGTGACCAAGGATTTATTTAAAAAATATAAAACACCAGAGGATTACTTACGTGTACCATTAGAGGAATTGCAAAATGATATTCGCTCTATTGGACTCTACAGAAACAAAGCGAAGAATATCCAAAGTTTGTGCAGATTACTTTTGGATGAATACGACGGCGAAGTACCGCGTGATCGTGATGAATTAACGAAACTTGCAGGTGTTGGCAGAAAAACGGCAAATGTGGTTGTATCGGTGGCATTTAATATTCCAGCTATCGCCGTGGATACGCATGTTGAGCGAGTAAGTAAACGCCTAGGAATATGCCGATGGAAGGATTCTGTATTAGAAGTTGAAAAAACATTAATGAAGAAAGTACCCAAGGACGAGTGGTCTGTTACTCATCATCGATTAATTTTCTTTGGCCGCTATCATTGTAAAGCGCAAAACCCACAGTGCCCTAGCTGTCCTTTATTAGAGCTGTGCAGGGAAGGTAAAAAGAGAATGAAGGAGAGGGAAGCAGTCAATGGATAACCAGCTAATTATCCCTTATCTAGAGAAAATAGATATAGAAGCTTCGGAAGAGAATATTTCACTCTTATTAGCTAAATGGGATGGAATAAGATCTGAACTTGAAACTCTTTATCGTAATCGTGATCAAAAATCCACACTACAGTTAATGAAGAAAGGAATCGGGTATTTTATTCAATTTTTATATTGGTCAAATGATAGACAAGTTCAGTCAAAAGAACCGATTCCATTTAATCTATTAGAAATAAAACCGTTTAATCTCGAAGAAAGAATAACCTATATACTTTCAAGGCCTAACTTATTTCATTCTTACCGCCAGCTTTCTGAGTTGTTTACGGAGCAGGAAAAACTGCTTGCTAAGAAAAATATCGTAAAAAAGCGTCTAAGCCAAAAGGGCTAGACGCTTTTTTGTTATCGGAGTATTAACCTCCACCTGGGCTGCTGGTGCCATTACCATTACCATTACCATTACCATTGCCATTACCGTTTCCAGTTTCCGTGGTTCCGGGTTCATTACCATCACCATCACCGTCACCGTCACCGTCACCGCCACCGTCTCCATTACCTTCGCCATTACCATTACCATTTCCGTTGTTGCCATTACCTTCATCTTCTTCATTCTGTTGAGGCAGTGGTATTTCAACTGAAGTTGAAGCAGGGTCACTTCTTTTCCCGTCTATAATGGCTGTGATTGTAATGCTATACGTTGTACCTGGTGTTGGATTCTGAAGTGTAACAACTCTTTCTGAAATAGTTGATGTTTTTGGTGCAGCACCATCAGTAACTGTAAGTTCAAATTGAACATTAGCATTTTCTGGATTGTTGTAATCCCATGTTAGGGTCACAACATTTTTTTCTGCATCATAGGTTGCTTTTGGATTGCTCGGAGCGGCAATCTTGTTGTATTTCTCTGATACCGTTTTTGGTGCATGACCTTTCACGGCATATTCTGTAATAACCTCACTATCCGGAGTAAATTCACTTGCTAATGCTGGCGGTTTAGAACCTTTTTCAATTCTAACCTTTTGCACGCTGTCTGGAACAGGGAAGTCAGGTGTCTTGATGTCCTTTGATACATATTCCATGAGATTCTTAAAGATTAATTGGGCGATTTTTTGATCTGCACCTGCTTGAATAGGCGTTTTAATACTAGAATAACCCGTCCAAACCGCTGCAGTGTAGTTCGTTGTATATCCTGCAAACCATGCATCAGGAACAACCTTGCTGCTCGTTATATTCCATTTTTTCATATCAGCTTCCGTATAATTAGTCGTACCTGTTTTTCCTGCAATTGGAAGCCCTGGAACTTTTGCTGTCGTACCAGTACCTGGAGAAACAAGAACACTCTTTAACATATCTGTAATCATGAAAGCCGTAGAATCCTTCATGACCAGTTTTGATTCTGGTGCAGTGTCAAGGACTGTACCATCTCGAAGTTCGATTTTCTTGACGGCATAAGGTTTCGTATACATTCCATTATTTCCAAAAGCACTATAAGCTCCGGCCATTTGGAGAGGGGAAACTCCTACCGTTTTTCCGCCAAAGCCGCCGATGGCATAAGATTCATAAATTTCCTTTAACGGTATTCCTAAGTTGATAGCAAACTCCTTAGCCTTTTCTAAACCAACCTGCTGAAGCGCTTGAACCGCAGGTGTATTTCTAGAGTATTGTAAGGCAGTCCGCATAGAAATTGGTCCCATATATTTGTCATCCCAGTTACCAAACTCTTGACCAGTAGAATACTTTATCGGTTTATCATCAATTGTTTGATAAGTACCCCAATTTAGGTATTCAATTGCTGGAGCATAATCAAGTACTGGTTTTATGGTTGAACCAGGCTGCCGCTGTGTATCAATTGCATAGTTAAATCCGCGGCTTACCTCTTGGTTTCGCCCGCCACCAATCGCACGGATTTCACCCGTTTTTGTGTCTATGAGAGCGATCCCTGCTTGAAACTCTGCATCGGGATATTTTATGACTTCATCCGTATTAAGAATGGTGTTGACATACAATTGTGCGTTTTTATCGAGTGTGGTATGAATGGTTAATCCATCGGAAAAGATATCGAAGTCTCCTTGATCTTCCACTTCATCGATTACAGCATCGACAAATGAATCATACGGTTTTTCGTCTCTATCTCGTTCCTCTTCTTTAACTAATGTAGCAGTCACCGGAACACTTTTTGCTTCTTCCATTTGTTCTTTGGTAATATAGCCATGCTGTTCCATTAACATTAATACAATATTACGTCTTTTTTCTGCTAAATCGGGATGATCAAAAGGGTTGTAATTATTTGGACTTTGAGGCATCCCAGCGAGCTGTGCAGCTTCTGGAAGGGTAAGTTCATTTAATGGTTTCCCATAGTATATTTTTGCCGCGGTCGCCAGTCCATGACTCCCTTCAGATACATAAACTTTATTCACATACATTTCAAAGATTTGGTGTTTTGTATATTTTTGTTCAAGCTGATAGGCCATCCATGCTTCCTGTACCTTTCGCTTTAAGGTTTTTTCAGGAGTTAAAAATGAATTCTTGATAACCTGCTGTGTAATGGTACTGGCCCCTTCAGAACCAAATCCTTCACGGAAATTGGCTACAACAGCTCCAGCCAAGCGGATAGGGTCTAAACCATGATGTTTATAAAATCGAACATCCTCTACTGCTAAAACAGCATCTTCAAGAAGTTTTGGTATATCCTTATAGTTTACATATTCACGGTTTTCTGAACCAACTTCTGCAATCAGCCCGCCATCTTTATCTAAAACTTTAGAGGAGATGGGGTCTTTTAATAATTTCGGATCAAGTTTAGGAGTATCCTTTACTAAATAAGCAAAAGTTCCAACGCCTGCCAAAATACCAATAATTCCAAGGGCAACAAGGACTAGAAAAATCTTTTTAACCATCCCGCTGGGTTTTTTCTTCGCCTTTTGTTTACCTTTGGACTGCTGTAGTTTTTTACGGCGCTCCTCTCTCGATTCTGCCATGATAAATTTCCTTCCTTTCATACTTCAGCCATTTTCAATAATCTAAAAATGAAAAAGTGTATCTATTATTTTAATATAGTCAATTCTGGGTTGAAATCCAAGAGGAATTAATATTCCTATTTGCTCGATTTCTTCCTTTGTAATGGATTTTCTTCCCCCATTTTTCATTCTATCCCAAAAGGACAACATGTGTTTGGCTTGCAGTAAATATACTTGCTCCTGCTTTGAAAACCGGAGAATAACAAAACAGATACCACCTTGCGAAACCACTTCCTGCATATGATCAATTTGATGCTGATGGAAATTTTTCAATGGAAACGATGTTGAATTTGCCGTTTCTTTTGCCTCAAAATCGATGTATTTACCTTTGTATACCCCGTTATAATCAGTGGTCGATGCTTGTTTGAAATATGCTTCTTTAATAACAGCAGCACTTCTTTTGGGATAATCCACTTGAACAATTTGAACAGGTGTAGGTTTTTTATGAATGACGGCAATTTTTCTCTCTCGGTAATATTCATTCGTTTCGTTCAAATCTTCTTCAAGGGTCATTCCTCTATTACTATAGGAGTGATTACTTTGTTTCTTTACTTTGGATTCTGTTTCAGTTCCTTTTGGAATATACCTTTTTCCGTTTGGATAATTAAAATTCATGATAAGCACCTCTCAAGCTATTACTTATCATATCAAATCTCCGTTGTTATGGGGTGTATAAAATTATCTGGTAAACACACGCTAATAAAAATAATGTACCTTGACTCTCGAGAAAAAGCATGATTCTTTTTTCATAAAAGGCTCTTTGAGCCAGCAAACAAAATTCAAAAGGGCAAAATAACTATTTCCGCGGTAAAATCGGCTTTAAGATTTTAACAACAATCTTTACGAATACAGCCTTCATAAATCATCGATTCTCAAAAACTACCTATTTGAAAGTAGAAGGTGAATATGAATCATCTTACAATACATGAGATTGAGACCATCAGTCAAATTAAAGCTGAAACGGATAACAAGAATCTTGATAATATATCAAGGACGGACGCCTATTTTGCTTATTTCAAAAAAAATTCCGACATTATATGGTCATTCCTTGCCAGCATGGTATCAAGGAATGGCGGATGGAATATGTGTGATTTGGAGGGGCATGTCTTTCGAGAAATATTAGAGCCTAAAACAAAAAAAGATTTATTTCTTACTTTTGAGCGAGCCAATTGGTTGATTTTCCACGACGTATACCCCCAATTACTGGTCTATCAATATTCGACGAAAATTAAGCGTCCCATGTTTCATTTGCTTCCGTATTTCAAATGTTCTGAATTCATCCAAAAAGAGTGGGAGAAGTACTGGAGAGAAGGAGATCGGGAACGGCTTACCACCGCATTGATAATTAATGAGCAAAATGTTATTCATTCACCAGTCATCCAGCATCCCGTATTCAAGGAGAGGGTTTTTAAAACTTGGATCTTTAATATTCAAGATTGGCTGCATTTTAGCTGTGTCCTATTTCCGACATGTGGGGGAGAATTATATGGTGCAAGTGTAAATGGCTTTAAGTCACTTTCAAAACGAATAAATCTCGGAAGGAGGCTGGCAAGAATTTTGACCCACCCTCGTCTATTTCCGTTTTTTTTCGAGTTTGCCGATAAAACACCGCATACTGGGTCGCGTTATGATTACGAGCAATATTTTAAGACAAAAACCAATCGTAAAACACCGATACTACGAGCAGCCTTTCCAATCATTGAGCACAATCATTATGACTACGAGGATTGGAGCAAAAAAAAGGTAATCTCCCCTGCATGGCTGCATTTTCCCGCAAGACATCGCCATCCTATTCACTTAACAGACTGGTACTTTGAGAAATCAAATCAGCTGGATTTAATGCTGGCGCTGCATAAGGCTTCACACCTAAAGAAAATATAAAAAGCAAGGCGAGAGCCTTGCTTTTTATACTCCTTATTCCGCCGGACGATTTGGTCCTTCGAGCTTTTTATCACCATAGCCAACTTTATTTTCTACTTGCGCTGCACCAGATTTTTTGTTTTGTTTCTTTTTGGACATTTATCAACACCTCCAATTTTAGCTTGTTCGATTTTTCATTTTTTCATGCGAAAATGAGGCAGTGTCGAATAGGAAGGGAATAAATGCCAAATTGGCACTTTCTTTGGCGAATCTCTTCTAGTTTTGTCAGAGGGGGAGGAAGCCTTTAAAAGAAAGCGAATAGTACCTAATATATAATCGCGAGGAGGTTCTTAATTTGATGAATTCGTCATTGCCGGAAAAGGAAAAGCTGCTTTCTATGCTGACAGAGATACATGATCAATTAGAAGAATTGGAGATTGTGCTGGAAGCATCTTTCTCGGACCTTCGCATTCAAATGAATAATGAGGAGCTAAATAAATTAACGGCACCTGTACAAAGACTCTCTAAGCTTGAAGAAGAACTAGATAAAATAAATCCAGCATCAAATGAAACAAATGCAGAACAAAACAATTCAGTTACAAAAGCACTAAAACTTGAAATGGGCTTTTGGTTACCGATAGAATATGAATAAGATCAAAATTGAGTAGCTTTATAAAAAGCTGCTTTTTATTTTTTGTATTCGAAAGGAATAATACTCGATGTCAGAAGAGATACTGGATTTAACCAAAAAGCTGTTAAACTATAACCATTTATTTATGAATTATTACGAGGAAGCCCGGGAGAAAGGGACGAGCCATGATTTTCATGAAGTGATTAAGCCATTTGCCGACGAGGTTAAGAAAGCTGCCCAAGAATGGGGTACTTTGATGAAAAACTGGTTAGTAAAAAATCCGCAAAAACATCTCCATCTTAAACAAATCGATACCACTTTAGACCATATTGATCAGTTATCTATACAGGCATTTTTCCCGAAAACAAGCCGTTCTAGATTTCTAAATGCTAATCGGACGGTTGAATATTTTCTCTTAGAAATCGTGAAAGAATTAGAAAAATAAAAAGAGATGCAGGGAATGCATCTCTAATAAGGCTTGTCTAGCTGTAATTTTATTTATTATGAATTTTCGATGAGGGAGTCTTTCTTATAATCGTCAGGAATCACGGCGCCCTGAGCTTCAAGCTCACGTACAAGCAGGAAATATTCTTTAATATTAATCTCGTTATGAATATAAGCCTTTTTAGCAAAATCCATTAATGCGTTTACATCATCAGTGCTGTAATCCCGACTTTGATTAAATTTGCTTTTAAGTGAGCGAATGTCCATATGTAATTCCTCCTTCATCTTTTTTTTATAGTAACATGAAAAAAAAGGATTCCTAGTTTTTAAAATATTTAAACTTTAGACAAATTTCTCTGCATTTTGACATTGAAAACTTGTTGAAAATATGCACCCCTTTCTTCATTGTTACATAGTGTGTAGTAATGAAAATGCGGAGGAGATGTTTGCCCATGTACGGTAGAAATAGATCAAACTATTATATAAATCATGGATACTCGGGGCAAATGAATTACAGGAACCCAGGTTATTATCCACCCAATTTTCAACCAGTTCCTCGTAATCAGCCATATCAGTACCAAGCAGTACAAAGCATGGAATGGTATCCATATCAACAACAGAACCCTTACTTTCAGCAGAACTATCAACCGTCATATCAACCGTTTGATTCGAGCTATCAGTCTGGTGGAAAGCTTACGCAAATGCCCAATACAACGGGGCATTATCCTCCTAAAGATGCACAATTTTTATTTCAAAATCCTCTGCAGCCTAAGGAGCAAATACCGCCAAATCAGTATATGCAGCAAATGAACGGATACAGTGTAATGAACCCATATCCAAAACCAAATGCAATGATAAAACAGCCGGGGGGAATTCAATCTTTAATGAATTCTTTTAAATCACAAGACGGGACAGTCGACGTGAATAAGATGGTGAATACAGCGGGGCAGGTAGTCAGTGCAGTAACCCAAGTATCCTCACTCGTAAAAGGGTTAGGAGGAATATTTAAAGCATAAAACAGTAGAAAGACGGCCAAAAGCCGTCTTTCTTTTTGGGTATTTGTCGAAAAATTTATTGTTTGATTTTTTCGTATCGCTCTTTAGTCCTCTATATTTATTGTTTTGCCTCTAACTTGTGGAATTCGAATGGTTAGTAATCCATCCCGATAGGAAGCCTTAACCAATTTTTCATTAATGGTCATAGGTAAGGGGATGGTCCGCGAGAGTCTTTGTTGTGAAACCCTTTTTTGGAAAAAGTGATTGTTTAGGTCTTCCTTTGATTCCATTTCTTTATTTTCGACGGAAATACTCACATGATTTGGTAAGATATTGAGACGTATTTGTTCCTTTTTAACCCCTGGGAGCTCTGCAGTAATAATATATTCGTCCTCTGTTTCCTGAACCTCAACAGGAAAAGCTCCACTTGGAAACGGACTATTAAAAAATTCATCAATAGATTGTAGAAATCCCTTCACGGGTTTTTCATGAATAAAGTCATTCATCGTTCTAAAAAAATCACGAAACTGCTCAGGTTTATACTTCTTATTGTTATTATTGTCACTTGGAGGCATGGATGACATCATACTTTCCCTCACTTTCCGTATTTTCTCACCATATCATATGCGTTAGGCTGGTGTGTGTGCAGCATCATACGTTTGCGATAAATTATGAACCTTTTATTACAACTTTATTTTTAGTGATAAATGTCACATGAAAAATTTTCTATTATTTATATCATGAGAAAGTAATTTACGAGAAAGTGAGGGAACAAAATGTTCTGTAATCAGTGTGAACAAACTCCTGTTGGAGGCTGTACAGTCGTGGGTGTTTGTGGGAAAGATGAAACCATTTCAAGCTTGCAGGATACCATAATCTACGGATTAAAAGGAATTGCGGCTTATCGGACACATGCTAATCAACTAGGATATACGGATTCATTTGTTGATACAACTACCCAAGAAGCTCTTTATATGACATTAACGAATTCTAATTTCAATGTTCAAGAACATATCGAAATGGCAATGAAGGTGGGGCAGGCAACTGTCCGTGTGATGGAAATGCTTGATGAAGCCCATACAAAGCGTCTTGGCATTCCCGAGCCAATTCGTGTAAGCCAAAACAAAATTGAAGGAAAATCGATTGTGGTTTCGGGTCATAACCTGTTTGCACTCGAGGAATTACTAAAGCAGACTGAAGGAAAAGGCATTAATATTTATACACATTCCGAAATGCTCCCAGCACATGGGTACCCAGCTTTAAAGAAATATCCTCATTTAAAGGGTAATATTGGAAAGGCATGGTATGACCAACGACGTCTTTTTGAAAAGTTTCCTGGTGCCATTTTGGCAACCACCAACTGTGTAATGCCAATCAAAGGTACATACGCAGATAGAATGTTCAGCTATAAAGTGGCCGGTCTTGAAAATGTACAAAAGATCACCAATGATGATTTTTCACCACTAATCGAGAGAGCTCTTGAGCTTCCGGAAGCAGATATACATTCAGACGAAACCTTGCTTACAGGTTTCCATCATGAAACCGTTCTTGGCTTAGCACCAGAAGTTATAGAAGCAGTAAAGGCTGGTAAAATTAAACGGTTCTTTGTCATTGCGGGCTGTGATGCGCCTGGTAAAGGAGGAGAATATTATCGTGAGTTGGCAACTTCTCTTCCGCAGGAAACCGTTATTTTGACAACCTCATGCGGTAAGTTCCGTTTTAACGATGTTGATTATGGTGTGGTTCCTGGAACTAATATTCCTCGTTATATCGATTTAGGGCAGTGTAACAACTCAGGATCTACCGTAAAGATTGCGATGGCATTGGCTGATGCAATTGGATGCGAAATGAATGAACTTCCTGTTAGTATCGTATTATCCTGGTTCGAGCAAAAAGCTGTGGCGATTCTTTTAGGACTATTTAGCTTAGGAATACAGGATATTCGTATCGGACCAAAGCCGCCTGTATTTATCTCAGAAGGTGTCCTGCAGGTTCTCCAGGAAACTTTTAACTTAAAATTAATTGGTACCGCACAAGAAGACATAGCGGATATGCTTTAGTTATCAAAAGCTTAATCAATAGAAAAACCGCAGCTATTTAAACGCTGCGGTTATTTAAATTAAGTTAATTTCTAAAAGCAGGACATCTATATCCAGGAGCATATTTCCATTATCATCTACTTCGATTAGTTCGTCCTTTTTCATTTTTGTCAGCGTTCTGCTGATGGTTTCGCGGGTAGTCCCGATCATACTGGCCAAGTCACGATTGGTAAACTCAGACTTAAGCAGAATCGTTCCATCCTCTAATTCCTTTCCATGCTTTTGCCCAAGACGGATGAGGAGTTTGATTATTTGCTCATATGTATTATTAAGAATTTGTTCTTCGAGCCGGTTTTGCAAATCGACGATTTTTTCACCTAGTACTTTAAATACTTTAATACTTAGTTCAGGATACTCAATGAGAACACCTTCGAATTTTGAAATAGGCACTGCAATCAGTGTTGATGGTTCAAGAACTTCAGCGTATGCAGGGTAACTGCCTTTTCTAAAGAAGCCGACGTGGGGAAACATTTCGCCCTTTTTCATAATCGCGACAATTTGTTCTTTTCCGTGAATATCACTTTTGTATATTTTGATTTTGCCATCATAAATGAAGTAAACATTTTCTAAAGGGTCACCTTGAAGAAAAACATGACTTTGCTTTTTCCATTCCCTTGCAATGGAAATGTTAGCAATCTTCGTTAATTCGTAGTCATCTAATTCCTTAAAAAGCATGAACTCCGAAAGCACTTTCTTAATATCTTCAATTCTCATGCTATACCTCCACAGACGAAATAAAATACCTTATACTATTGTAACAGACACATAAATAATAATTAATAAGCTTTTTTTGCGAACGTTTATTCGCTATAATGGTGGTAACGAGGTGATCCCATGAAATTGAAAAAAAATCTGCAAGAAATTCTTGCCGATTTAAAAATAAATGATAGTTTTAAAGAAAATATTGTTACCTGGAAAACACTTGAGGCCAAAGAAGCCCAAACGGTGTCTCTTCCAGATAACCTTCATACGGCATTAAGAGATTCACTGACTAGTAAGGGAGTTGAAAAGCTGTATACACACCAAAAAACCGCATACAAAAGTATTATGGCCGGTAATAGTATAGTAGCCGTTACGCCTACTGCTTCTGGAAAAACACTTTGCTATAACCTGCCCGTTTTACAAAGTATTTTATCGAACCCGAACGCAAGGGCACTTTATATGTTTCCTACAAAAGCGCTGGCACAGGACCAGAAGAGTGAAATAAATGAAATCATTCAGGCGGCGGGAATTGATATTAATAGTTACACCTATGACGGCGATACGCCAGCAAACATTCGTCAAAAGGTCCGGAAAGCTGGACATGTTGTCATAACCAATCCAGATATGCTCCATTCGGCCATCCTGCCTCATCATACAAAATGGGTTTCACTCTTTGAAAATCTCAAATTTGTCGTGATTGATGAGCTTCATACGTATCGAGGAGTCTTTGGAAGCCATGTGGCCAATGTAATTCGCAGACTAAAAAGAATCTGTCGTTACTATGGAAGCAACCCGGTATTTATTTGTACTTCTGCCACGATAGCCAACCCGCTTGAGCTTGCTGAAAACCTCACAGAAGAGAAGATGGTCCTGATTGATAATAATGGTGCTCCAAGTGGAAACAAACACTTTCTTTTTTATAATCCGCCAATCGTTAATAAGCCCTTAAATATAAGAAGAAGTGCAACACTTGAGGTTCGGAAGATCGCAGGTGAATTGTTAAAAAATAAAATTCAAACTATTGTCTTTGCCAGAAGCAGAGTTCGAGTAGAGATCATTTTAACCTATCTGCAAGAGTTGGTTAAAAATCAATTAGGTCCTAAATCAATCATGGGGTATCGAGGAGGGTATTTGCCAACTGAACGAAGAAAAATTGAAAAAGGCCTGCGTTCCGGAGATATTTATGGAGTAGTCAGTACCAATGCACTCGAGTTGGGAGTGGATATTGGCCAGCTGCAGGTATGTATTATGACTGGGTATCCTGGAACGATATCCAGCGCATGGCAGCAGGCAGGGAGAGCAGGAAGAAGGCATGGGGAAGCGCTTGTTATTATGGTTGCGAGTTCTAGTCCGCTCGATCAATACATTATCCAGAACCCTGAATACTTTTTTAATAAAAGTCCAGAGACAGCAAGGATTAATCCTGATAACCTGATTATTTTAATTGATCATATGAAATGTGCGGCTTTCGAACTGCCTTTTAAAGCTGGTGAGCAGTTTGGAAACGTTGGAACAGAGGATTTGCTAGAATATCTGACTGAGGAGCGGATTCTGTACCAGAACGGAGATAAATGGTATTGGATGAATGATTCTTTCCCTGCACATAATATTAGTTTGCGCTCTGCATCCCAGGAAAATGTTATTATTGTGGACCAGTCAGATGTCGCAAATGCAAGAGTAATCGGTGAAATGGACCGCTTTTCAGCTATGACACTGCTTCATGATGAAGCCATTTATCTCCATCAAGGAACCCAATTTCAGGTGGAAAAGCTGGATTGGGAAGAAAAAAAGGCATTTGTCAGGGAAGTGGATGTTGATTATTTCACAGATGCCAATTTAGCCGTTCAACTGAAGGTATTGGAAGAGGACAAGCTGAATCAGTTGGAGTATGCAGAGGTTGGCTATGGAGATGTAAGCGTCCGGGCAATGGCGACCATCTTTAAAAAAATCAAATTCGAGACACATGAAAATATCGGTTCTGGACCAATCCATCTCCCTGAAGAGGAGCTCCACACGAGTGCAGCATGGATTTCGTTAAATAAGTCGTTCGCAGAAATGGGACAGGAGAGATTAGAGCAGGGGCTTGTTGGAACGGCACATGCCTTAAATCATATTGCACCATTGTTTGTCATGGCAGATCCACAAGATATCCATGTGATTCCACAAGTTAAAGCGGATCATAACGAAAAACCGACTATCTTCTTCTATGACCGTTATCCTGGCGGCATTGGTTTAAGCGAGAAAATTCATTCCGGAATGTCAGCGGTATTTGCGGAAACGAAAAAAATGATTGATAACTGTAAATGTCAAACGGGGTGTCCATCATGTATTGGAACCGACGCAGCAGGTGAGACCGCAAAAAGGGATACATTAAAAATAATCGAAGCTTTTTTAAACCCTTCCAATTAAAACGAGGAAGTGCTGAAATGTCATTGAAAAATAAATTAAATCGTCTAAAACCGCATATTACCGGAGGAGCAGCAGAAAAAAGCACTACTCCTCCTTCTGAATCTGCAAGGATCGAGATACCATTCCTTCCTAAATGGGAAAGTGAAAATGTGTCCCCTTATTTTTTGGATCAGGATTACTGTCTCATTCGTG
Organism: Neobacillus sp. NPDC093182; assembly: GCF_044754045.1. Lineage (NCBI taxonomy): Bacteria > Bacillati > Bacillota > Bacilli > Caryophanales > Bacillaceae > Neobacillus > Neobacillus sp. NPDC093182. Next base: position 229,372 of record NZ_JBIVOI010000001.1, on the reverse strand, counting down.
AAGTAAAATATCCGTTGTCACAAAAGCATGGTCATTATCACTTTCATGATTTTCTTACAGCTGTTGATATTTGGAATAAGCAGCCTATTAGCCATCCATTATCAGCCGAAGGGCATTCTGCAGAAGAATTATTCTTTTTTGATACAGAAACAACAGGACTTGGCGGTGGAGTAGGAAATACGATTTTTTTACTTGGTTATGCGAGTGTAATCGGTGAAAATCTTGTTTTAAGGCAGCATATACTCCCACATCCAGGTGCGGAAGTCCCGTTATATCAAAGCTTTTTAGAGAATGTAAACTATAAAACTTTAGTCACTTATAATGGAAAATCCTTTGATTGGCCGCAAGTGAAAACCAGGCACACCTTGGTAAGGGATCATGTACCTAAGCTTCCTGCTTTTGGCCATTTTGATTTATTTCATGCAGCAAAAAGACTTTGGAAGCATAAATTAGATCGTTTAAAGTTAGCGGTAGTCGAAAAAGACGTCTTAGGGATAGAACGGCATGATGATATCCCAGGTTACTTAGCTCCGATGATTTATTTTGATTTCATTGACAGTAAACAGCCTGATGGAATGCTTGGAATCATAAAGCACAATGAAATCGATATATTATCGCTTGTTACTTTATATACCCATCTAACCTTTCAACTCTGTGGAATAGACAACAACCAAACACGGAAGGAATCATTTGAAGTCGGACGCTGGTATGCTGCTTTGGGGGAAAAGGACGAAGCTGCTAAGGTATTAACGAAGCTTGTAGAAGGCAGTGACTTTACATCTTTACAAGCTAAGCTGGCATTAGCCTATCAATCTAAAAAAGAACAAAACTGGGAAATTAGTTTACCATTATTTATTGAAGTGGCGGACGCCGAAAATTCCACGGTGAGTATTGAAGCATGCATTGAAGCTTCTAAAATATATGAGCATAAAATTAAAGATTATAAGCTTGCCTTGGATTATTGCCTAAAGGCTTTGGAAATAGTGGAGAATAACAATACTCCAATGCAAAAAGTTCTGCAGCAGCTTGAAACAAGGCTACTCCGTTTAGAGGGGAAATTCGCTAAATTTCCCAGGTAAAACCAACATTCGTGAACTCTCGATTATTTGTAACAAAAATTTCACATTTAATAACTGAAATATTCGATTTACCATATTGTTTCTTATAGTTGAAACATGTAAAATATTAAACTGTGAGTAAAAAACGACTATAAAACAATAATGGAGTAGATACTATGTATAAAGCAATCTTGTATTTATTTTTTGTTGTCGTTTGTTTGACTGCAGTACTTTTTTCAAGCTTAAAAGATAACTTATATTCGATGCTATAAAAAGTTAGAGTGCCCATTCTGAAAAATATAGACACGTATCACGAGGTACTTGAGCTAGACAGTTGTCTAAGTGAAGTTAATCTTAATTAGAAATATGAAAAATAGGTATTTTCATTAGTACAAGAATTACTCTCCTATCATAGGCTGTTAATGTAAACAGAATAAAGTATCGAAGGGAGAGCTTATATTGTATCTTGGAACTAATTTTGCGCCGCCAGTCATTCATCCGACTAAACAAATAGTGAACCATACTTTCTCAACAACAGTGGTTCCGCATATTCATCCAACACATACAACAACAATTAATCATCATATGTTCCAGCATAAACACTATTGTCCTCAGACAGCTTCTTGTGCAGAGGAATGTTGTCATCAGCACATTAACTGCTGCCCAGGTCCTATGCCTGGACCTGCTCCAACAGCTGTTGCTGGAGCTCAGAGCAATGCATTACCTCCTGGAAACAACATGCCAAATATGGGACCAGGCATGATGGGACCGGGCATGGGTCAAGGAATGGGACCAGGCATGATGGGACCGGGCATGGGTCAAGGAATGGGACCAGGCATGATGGGACCAGGTATGGCACCAGGAATGGGACCGGGCATGGCGCCAGGTCAATTCCCTCGTCCGCGACGACTCTGGGGATAACAATACTAACAAGGGCAAATCTGCCCTTGTTTTTTTTATTTATTTTGATATGTTTATAAAAAAGATGGCTCTCATCTGTTGCCAATAAGGAGAATAATTTTGATTAAAGTTTTAGCCGTTTCAGGCTACAAACCGTTTGAATTAGGAATTTTTAAAAACGATCATCCTGCTGTTATGTTTATTAAAGCGTCTTTTAAGAAAGAGTTAATCCCAATGATGGAAGCTGGATTAGAGTGGGTTTTGATTAGCGGACAATTAGGTGTCGAGCTTTGGGCTGCCGAAGTCGTTTTTGAACTAAAATCAGAATTTCCTGATGTAAAACTCGCTGTTATTACCCCATTTTTAGACCAGGAATCCTCTTGGAGTGAAAACAATACGGAATGGTATAAATCTATTCTGGCCCAAGCAGATTTCATCGACTCAGTAACGAAAAAAGGGTATGAAAAACCTTGGCAGTTTCGTTTGAAAAATCAATTCTTTATTGAAAAAAGCGACGCACTGCTCCTTTTATATGATCAAGAGAAAGAAGGAAGCCCAAAATACATATACGAAATGGCAGTACACTATCAAAGCAATCATTCATATCCTATCCAGCTCATCACATTTTATGATTTACAAGTAATTGTTGAAGAAGAAGAATTAAAACGTATGGATTTTTAATGCTGTGCACCAAATTATTAACGATGAAATAGGATAAGAAAGAAAAATTGACAAAACGGCTTATTTTTGAAAAAATAATAGGTAATGATTGGCGAATACTGAGGTGAAATAGAATGGTGTCCGATAAAGTAAAATTAACTGCTAAGGATATTTTAGAGAAAGAATTTAAGACCGGTGTCCGAGGCTATAAACAAGAAGATGTTGATAAGTATTTGGACTTGATTATCAAGGACTATGAAATGTTCCAACAGGAAATAGAAGATCTGCAGCAAGAAAATCTCCGCTTGCGTAAACAGCTGGAAGAAACAACTAGAAGACAGCCAGTAACACAACCAGCAGGAACGACGAACTTTGATATTTTAAAGCGTTTATCAAATCTTGAAAAACATGTTTTTGGCAATAAACTATACGATTAACAGATAGTACCTTGATTTCCTAATTAAAACCATTGATTAATAAATTACAAATGCATATAATAGTAAAGTACTCATTAATAACGTTCGGGTAATCGCTGCAAGAAGCATTTGCCTGCTTGTAGAGGAAAGTCCATGCTCGCACGAGCTGCGATGCTCGTAGTGTTCGTGCCTAGCCAATTCATAAGCTAGGGCAGCCTTGAGCCAATGGCTTGGCTGACGGCCGGGAAAATACCTAAGTCCGAGTCGGATATGGTATGAATACCTATAAAAGTGCCACAGTGACGGAGCCTTTTCAGAAATGAAAAGGGTGGAACGAGGTAAACCCCACGAGCGAGAAACCCAAATAATGGTAGGGGCACTTTCTCTAAGGAATTGAACGAGGAGAAGGACAGATTCACCTGAATCTGTAGATAGATGATTACCACCTAAGTACGAGGCGTGTAACGTCGTTTGCAGTACTATGGTACAGAACATGGCTTACAGAACGTTATTAATGTCAATAATAAAATTAACGGTATCGACTCTCCTTACGAGGAGAGTCTTTTTACTTTTAGTCTGTAATTATTTACCACGTTGATTGGAGCGGAAGGCACGAGACTCCTGCGGGAGGACGGGGCAGGGGAGACCCCGCAGGCGCAAAAGCGCCGAGGAGGCTCCCCGGACCGCCCGCGGAAAGCGAAGTGCCTGGAGCTCCAATCAACATCCTGATTGCATGGGCTTACTGATTTTGGTCTATAATGGTATGATAGACCAGCAACTATTCATACATAATAAGGTAAAAAAGTTAAGGGTGGACGAAATGGGAAAATATCAATTAATTGCAACCGCCGCGATGGGTCTGGAAGCATTAGTAGCAAAAGAAGTACGTGCTCTCGGTTATGAATGTGAAGTAGAAAACGGCAAGGTAATCTATTCAGGTGACGAACATGCCATCGCGCGCAGCAATCTGTGGCTGCGAACGGCAGACCGAGTAAAAATAAAAGTCGGTGAATTTAAAGCCTATACCTTTGATGAACTATTTGAGAAGACGAAAGCATTACCATGGGAAAAATACCTTCCGGAGGATGCAGAGTTCCCCGTTACCGGGAAGTCGGTAAAATCAAAGTTATTCAGTGTCTCCGATTGTCAGGCCATCGTAAAAAAAGCTGTTGTCGATCGAATGAAAAGTCATTATAAGCGGAGCTCTTGGTTTGAGGAAACAGGGGCATATTTTCGAATTGAGGTGGCATTGTTAAAGGACGTCGCTACAATAACAATTGATACGAGCGGTCAAGGACTACATAAACGCGGTTATCGCGTGGATCAAGGAGAAGCGCCATTAAAGGAAACGCTCGCGGCTGCATTGGTTTCACTGACAAATTGGAATCCTAATAAACCGTTTATCGACCCTTTCTGTGGGTCTGGTACGATTCCAATTGAAGCTGCCTTGATTGGTCAAAATATCGCTCCCGGTTTTAACCGAGAATTTGTGTCAGAAAATTGGAACTGGATTCCGGGAAAAGTATGGGACGATGCTAGAACCGAAGCGGAGGATTTAGCAAATTATGACCAGCCATTGGATATTATGGGGACTGATATTGATCATCGTATGATCAAAATAGCTCAAGAAAACTCCTTTGAGGCAGGTCTTGGTGATCTCATCCAATATAAACAAATGCAAGTAAGAGATATTACAACCACCAAGGAATATGGTGTTATTGTTGGCAATCCTCCATATGGCGAAAGACTTGGTGAGAAACAAGCCGTGGAGCATATGTATAAGGAAATGGGACAGGCTTTTAGTAAGCTTGATACCTGGTCCATCTATATCATGACTTCTAATGAACAATTTGAGCAATTTTATGGGAAACCAGCTACCAAAAAGCGAAAGCTGTTTAATGGCTTTATCCGCACAGACCTCTATCAATATTGGGGAAAAAGACCTCCCCGTACACTTGAATAGTACTGATTAGAACAATTGGAGCCTGCCCGAAAAGGCTCCATTTAATTCGTTTATAGGAGTGGTTATATGCAAGACCGTATTCCATTTGTAGTATCTAAAACAGAATCCTTTTATGACAAGCTGAGTGAATGGATTGGTGACTTATTTTATGATATTTTACCAGAGGCAGGTTTTGAATTACGAGATGAACAAATCTTTATGGCCTTCCAGCTGGAAAAAGCATTTAAAGAAAAAAAGGTCATGTTTGCAGAAGCGGGAGTTGGTACCGGAAAGACCATCGTTTACTTACTTTACGCGATTATGTACGCCAGATATACCAATAGGCCAGCCATCATTGCCTGTGCGGATGAAACATTAATCGAGCAGCTAGTAAAAAAAGAAGGTGACATTGCCAAGCTTGAAAAAGTACTTGGGCTCAATATTGATGTTAGATTGGCAAAATCAAGGGATCAATATCTTTGCTTAAAAAAGCTTGATTATGTTAGGCATGAGGACTTTAACGACGATATTGCCGGAATCTATGAGGAATTACCAGATTTCGTCCATAGTGATGGCTCCATGCAAAAATTTGAAAGATATGGCGACCGCCGGGATTATCCTTCGTTGTCCGATGATTCATGGGGGAAAATTAACTGGGATATGGTTCAGGACTGTTTTTCTTGTGAAAAAAGACACCGTTGCGGGCTCACTCTAAATCGTGATTTTTACCGTCACGCGAAGGACTTGATTATTTGTTCACATGATTTTTATATGGAGCACATTTGGACAAAAGAATCACGTAAACGGGAAGGGCAGCTGCCGTTATTACCTGAACACTCTTCCGTTGTTTTTGATGAAGGACATTTACTCGAATATGCAGCACAGAAAGCGTTAAGCTACCGCTTCACTGATTCAACACTAGAGACCTTACTAACAAGGCTGATGGAAAATGAAGTACGTGAAAAAACGTTATATACCATTGAGGAAGCTCTTTTAGATAATGATAAGTTTTTTAGTGCTATTTCACAGCATGCTGTCCCGTCAGAAGGTTCAGAAAAACAAATGATTGCCATGCATCCTTCTTTAATACAATATGGTACAACGCTGCTTAATAGGCTCCAAGCAATCGAAGAGGAGCTTGTCTTTGAGAGCGAATTGTATGTAATTAATGAATATGATTTGAAAATTGTAGAAGAATATTTGGAGCAGATTACGTACTCGTTATCACTCTTCCTTAAAGAAATGAATGGAATTACTTGGTTCGAAGAAAAAGGTTATGAACGGACACTTGTCATTATGCCGAAAATGGTAGAAGAAGTCATGAAAGATGAAGTATTCTCCCAAAAGAAACCGTTCATCTTTTCTTCTGCGACATTATCGAATGAAAAGAAGTTTGATTACATCGCAAATAGCTTGGGAATTAAAGAGTATTTATCCTTTTCTGTTGATTCACCTTTTGATTACGAAGAAAAAATGGAAGTTTTCCTTCCTCGATTCAATCCAAACTCGTTGGATGATAAACTTGATTATGTCATCAGTAAGATTGTTCAATCGGAAGGCCGGGCACTGATTCTTCTAAACAATCAAAATGAATTAAAAAGCCTAAAAGAAAAGCTTTCAGGGAATATTCCGTACCCTGTTTACTTTGAAGGGGATGAAGAAATAAGCACGCTTGTTTCAAAGTTTCAAAATGAAGAGCACGCCATTCTTTGCACCATTCATCTTTGGGAAGGCTTAGATATTCCTGGCCGATCTTTAGAGAATGTTATCGTTTTTTCACTCCCATTCCCGCCGAATGATCCTGTGTTTACGGCTAAGCGAAATGGGGTTAGTGACCCATTTACGGAAGTAGATTTACCATATATGCTGCTGCGATTAAGACAGGGGATAGGTCGATTAATTCGAAGTGAAAACGATCGAGGCAGTGTTCATATCATGCTAAATGAAAATATCGAGCCAGCGTTATTGCAGAAAATTAAAGATGTTCTGCCGACAGAAGCAGTAGAAGTATAAGCAAAAAGGTCAGCACCGTATGCTGACCTTTTTCTTATCAGCCTAATAAACGAAGTCCCTCAGCTGTCATTTTCTCAGGTGACCATGCCGGTTCCCAAACAAGATTCACTTCAACATTTTTTGTTTCTTCGATACCTTCGATACTATAGCGTACTCCTCTTGTAATACTGTCATGAAGAGGGCAGCCTGGTGTGGTTAACGTCATCGTAACCTCTACGTCATGATCATCCGTTACATCAACATTATAAATTAATCCTAAGTCGACAACATTAATATTCAATTCAGGGTCATATACACTTTTTAATGCTTCAACCACTTTATCTTTTAGATTCATGATAAACACCTCTTTATTTTTTTAGGACTTTTAAAATACTAATGGCAATTAAGATAAACACAATTGATAGAACAAATTGTCCGATATTAAAAATCAGAATGGATTCAAAGACGATTGAAAAGAAAACAGCAAATACGGCAATTACAAATAAGGAAAATAAGGGAACAACAATTTTTTCATTCATCATATCTTTTAAGGATGGAACGGATTTTTTGCCGATTTCCTTACTGTATTTATGTGTCCACCACAGGAACGGAACAATTTTATATAAATATCCCATAATACTCAGGACAATCCACAGTAATAAATATAAGTAAACAAATGGACCCAATAGGGCTGAATTTCGCTCACTCCATAAAGCAATGAAAGCTGCTAAATGGAGGATGTTCCCTAATCCAATTGCAACTAATGCAAATCTAAATGAATGATCAAGTTTTTTCTTCAGCCTCTTTTTGATAATGATTGAGATATGCCAGCTGAAAACTGAAAAACCAACAAGCAGTAAGAAAAATCCTGCTTTTAATAGTAATGCATTCCCGTTAAAAAATGAAAGTAATGTAATCATAAGACCGGCTATATAAAGTCCATATACATATCGAGCATGTACCATTGGAAACCCGTGTGATAATGAAAACATCGGAACCATTTTATAAGAAAAACCGAAAATTAATAGTGTAAACCAGCCTGTTACGCCCATTAAAAGATGGCTTTTAAAAATAGCCTGATAATACTCAGCAGCAAAGCCTGTTTGCAGTGAATAAATCAATGTTATCCCTAAGAATATCGTTAAGAATAAACAAACAAGCGCGCTTCCAACAAAGGCTGTTAGGATATTAGGTTTTGCCTGCTTTCTTAGGGTCATAAACATTTGAAATAAAAACATTAAGATCCCCAACAGCATTAGAATTCCTGGAATCAATGCGTTTTGTGGAGAGACATATAACAACCAGGAAAATGCTGCAATCCCAATTGCTGTAACAAAAAACTGGATAAAACCAAATTTCTCATTCCAAATGGGTGTTAAGAAAGCAACTGGTACAAGCTGATACATGGCACCCATTGCCACCATTAAAGCCCAGCCCAAGACCAGTAAGTGGGCGGCTGACCAGATGGCCGGTATGCGAAAACTGCCATTCACGACCATTTGTCCATTCACTAAAACTAGAATCTGAGATAACACAAGCGCAAGTAAACTGAAAATAATAAAGGAGAATGGAAGCTTAATATTTGTTTCACTTCCCATTGTCTGAGGAAGCATAATGGTTCACCTTCTTATAGAAAGATTTCAATTTTGAAACTTCCGTCGTTTTGTTGTTCTGTTCGCTGCTTGTAGCCAAGTTCCTCAAGCTGTTCATAAAGGAACATCGGTCTTCTATCATTAATAATCGTTAGTACTTCACCTTCACCTAATTTTTCTAAGGCGGCAAGAGTCCTCATCATTGGCTGCGGCGGTTCTAAACCTCTATTATCTAACATCATTTTAATCACCTTTCATACTCTCATTTAGGCATTCTTTGTAAAGGTAACCTTCCAGTGCTTTGCCTCAATTTCCTCTGCTTCATGAGTAAAGCCTTTTGCTTTTAATACAGCAAACAAGGGTACAGGCTTGAAAGGGGTGTGGAGGATAAAAATATCATTTTCTTTTACTTCTTTGATGGTTTCCATAATTTTTTGGAATGGTTCAATCTTATTCTTTAAATCTTCTCTCACATCTAGCTCAATAATCTTCTGTTCCATTTTCAACAGCTCCCTGAATGATTTGGTTAATAGAATAATTCCTGTTCCAGTGCATCGCGGTCAATTAGATAGAAGCCATTTTCGCACTGGTTAATGTAGTTTTTCTTTTTTAAATGGTTGATCGTTCTGCTGACAGTCTCCCTAGAGGTGCCAATCATGTTTGCAAGCTCACGATTGGTAAATTGTGTTGTAAGCTGATACCTGCTGCCAACTTGTTCACCATTTGACTGACAAAGCCGAATAAGAAGTAATACAATTTGTTCAAAGGTGTTATGGAGGACCTGTGCCTCTAACCTTCCTTGGAGATCAACAATTTTTTCTCCTAACACTTTAAAAAGCTTAATGCAGAGTTCCGGATTCGCAATAAGCGTTTCTTCAAATTTATCTATTGGTATGACAATAAGATTTGCCTCTTCCAACACCTCGGCATGTGCTGGAAAGTTTCCTTCCCGGAAAAAACCTGCATGTGGGAACATCTCACCAGGTTCGAGTATTGAAACAATTTGTTCCTTCCCGGAAAAATCTGTTTTATAGATTTTGATTTTTCCAGAATGGATAAAAAATACCCGATCAAGTGGATCATCCTGCATAAATACATACATCTTCTGCTTATAAAAGCGAGTCAATGCAATTTTTATGAAGGGTTCCAGCTCCTTATCTGATAATTCTTTGAATAGAGGGACATCAGATAATCTTTTATTTATGTCCTCTTGCCTCATTAACATCACCTTCGTAATAGTAATTCTTGATTACCTTCATTTTATCAGTGATTGAAAAGCAATTATGTGACCTCCATCATAGATAGCAAATTTATTTGAAAATTATTCTCAGTGGAGTGTGTGCTAAATTTCACATGCCAAGAATGAGAAGTTTCACTTTGTGTCTTTCTTGTGAACGCTAGAATACGGTAGGTAATGAAACGAGAAAGGATGACAAAAATGGAAATACAGCGGGGAACAAAAACGAACCAAGTGGTTAAGGCAAATCGAAATGCACTTCTAAAGTCTATTTTAATTATAACAATATTACTTAGCTTTACCGTTTTGTTGGCTGGCGGTTATTGGATCTTCAAGGAGCAGGCACCAAGACCTTTAGAAATAACCAATAAAAACGGCGAAGTGCTTTTTACGAAAGAAAGTATTATGGGAGGACAAGCAGTCTTCCAAAAGTATGGCTTAATGGATTACGGAACAGTACTAGGTCATGGATCGTATATGGGTCCAGATTATACAGCTGAAGCTTTGAAAATTTATACAGAAGGAATGCAAGACTTCAGAGCTAATGAAAAATTTGAAAGCAGCTATGCTTCCTTATCTGAAGATGAGAAGTCTATCATTAAAAATAATGTTATCAAAGAAATGCGTGAAAATCGTTATGATAGCAGCACGGATACAATGGAACTAACAAATGCTCAAGATTTTGGTCTTGAAAAAGTGAGAGAATACTATAAGGAGATCTTCACTAAAGGTGATGGCTGGGGATTAAAAGAGAATTTGATCAAGGAATCAGATATGCCGGCAAAAGATCGTGCCTATGTTGCTGAAGGTGATCAGATAGAACAAATTGCGGACTTCTTCTTCTGGACGGCATGGCTTTCAAGCACTGTTCGTCAAGGGGATGAAATCACTTATACAAATAACTGGCCATATTATGAAGACGCAGGTAATCAAATGTCGTTCTCTGCCATCCTTTGGAGCGGTGTCAGTGTAACGTTATTAATTCTCTTTATTGGTATTATATTGTGGGTGTTCTATCGTTATCATTTAGACATGGACAAGGCATATAAGGAAGGAAACTTCCCGCAAATCGACCTGAAGAAGATTCCACTGACGCTGTCACAAGTAAAAACAGGAAAGTACTTTGTCATCGTTGTGGCTTTATTCTTTATCCAGGCTATGCTCGGTGCATTATTAGCTCATTATTATATAGAACCAGATAGTTTCTTTGGAATTAAATGGATTCATGACATCCTTCCATTTAATATCACAAAAGGCTATCATTTGCAGCTGGCAATCTTTTGGATTGCAACAGCTTGGTTAGGAATGGGTATTTATGTAGCACCGCTTGTTGGCGGCTACGAGCCTAAGAAACAAGGATTATTGGTAGATATTTTATTCTGGGCATTAGTTGTCCTTGTTGTTGGAAGTATGAGTGGACAGTGGCTGGGTGCAAATGGATACTTGGGAAACAATTGGTTCCTTCTTGGTCACACTGGCTGGGAATATATTGAGCTAGGACGTTTATGGCAGATTATTTTGATAGCAGGAATGCTCATTTGGCTTTTCATCGTCTATCGTGGACTTAAGAGCGGCTTAAAGCGTGAAAGCGATAAAGGTGGACTCATCCACTTATTGTACTACTCTGCGATCGCTGTACCGGCATTCTACATTTTTGCCTTATTAATCAACCCTGATACAAGCTTTACCTTTGCAGACTACTGGCGCTGGTGGATTATTCACTTATGGGTAGAAGGTATTTTTGAAGTATTTGCAGTGGTTGTGATCGGATTCTTAATGGTTCAAATGAAGCTTGTAACGAAGAGCTCTACAGTAAAAGCACTATATTTCCAATTAATCTTACTATTAGGAAGCGGCGTCATCGGTATTGGACACCATTACTATTACAACGGTTCCGCAGAAATTTGGATTGCCCTTGGTGCCGTTTTCTCTGCTCTGGAGGTTATTCCCTTAACGCTCCTAATCCTAGAAGCTTATGAGCATTATAAGGTAATGAAAGATGGCGGAAATAACTTCCCTTATAAAGGTACTTTCTGGTTCTTGATCTCTGTTGGTATCTGGAATTTAGTTGGAGCAGGGGTATTGGGGTTCTTAATCAATCTGCCTGCTGTAAGTTTCTTAGAGCACGGACAATTTTTAACGCCTGCCCATGGCCATGGATCAATGATGGGTGTATACGGAATGTTCGCTTGTGCGGTCTTATTGTACTCATTGCGAAATATCGTGAAACCAGAAGCATGGAACGATAAATGGGTAAAAATCAGCTGCATTGCACTCAACGTTGGTCTTGCAGGTATGGTATTCGTATCACTTCTACCGGTTGGAATCATCCAATTAAAAGAAGCTTATGATCATGGTTATGCCGCTTCTCGGTCAGCTGAATTCCTTCAAAAGGATATTGTGCAAAGCATTTTGACATGGCGTGCAGTTCCAGATACAATCTTCTTAATTGGTGTTGTGGTGTTACTCGCTTTCAGTTTGAAGGCACTCTTTAATCTTCGTAAGCCAACACATAAGGAAGAAGAGCAGCTCCCAGTGAAAGATTTAGCGGTGGACGAGGACTAGTCATATATGAAAAAATCCGCAAGGGCTAATTTTGCGGATTTTTTTCTTGTTTAGATTCATAGCATTCAAAGCAATAGATCTTTCGGTCGTCAGTTTGTATGCCGTTAAAGAAGCCTTCTAAACAATAAATCTCTTTTGCGCATGAGCTGCAAAAGCCTATCAATTCTTTCACCTTATTTTTCTCCTTCCGGTCGCAATGCCAGACATATTTTTTATAATAAAAACATCCTCTTTCCCTAAATTCATTTTACAACAGAATTTATCTTCTGTTGTTTTTTTTATCCATGGATTTTCAGAAAAATATGATAAAATACAAATGGTTAGTAAAAAGGGGGATTTATTATGAGAATGACTCCAGAGCAAGTAGAAAAAAAGTTTTTAGAATATGTTAAGAAAATGAGTGCCTATAATGAAGCGCTTGGGTTGATTTATTGGGACCTACGGACTGGGGCTCCAAAGCAGGGAATGGATCAGCGGTCTGAAGTCATAGGCATGCTTTCCTCTGAAGTTTTTAAAATGTCTACCTCTGAAGATATGGCCGCATACATAGCAACGCTTTCGAAAAATAAACTATCTGAAAAGACAATGAAAATACTTCAGGAATGTAAAAAAGAATACGAACGCAACAAAAAAATTCCTGCGGACGAGTATAAGGAATATGTTATTCTCCAATCCAAGGCAGAAACAGTCTGGGAACAGGCAAAGGAAGAGTCCGATTTTGAGTTGTTCAGACCTTACTTAGAGAAACTGGTTGCAACAACAAAACGTTTTATTACTTATTGGGGTCATAAAGGAAATCCATATAATGTGTTGTTGGATTTATATGAACCCGGTATGACAGTAGAAGTCCTTGACCAGGTTTTTGGAGACTTAAGAGAGAAAATTGTACCGCTGGTCAAGCAAATTGCTGATTCTCCTAATAAACCTAAAACAGAGTTTTTGTTTGAAACCTTTAAAAAAGATAAACAGAAGGCATTAAGCTTGGAAATTCTTGTGAAAATGGGTTATAACTTCGATGCTGGCAGACTCGATGAAACCGTGCATCCCTTTGCAACCGGCTTAAATCCAGGAGATGTCCGGGTTACAACCAATTATAATGAGCAGGATTTCCGTACAGCTGTTTTCGGGACCATTCACGAAGGCGGCCATGCGTTATACGAACAAAATATTTCAACAGATTTAATTGGTACGCCATTATGCACGGGAACATCAATGGGTATCCATGAATCACAGTCCCTTTTCTACGAAAATATTGTCGGGCGCAGTTTTTCTTTTTGGAAAAATAACTATGAACTATTGAAGACCTATGCAACGGGTCAGTTCGATGATGTGTCAATTGAAGATTTTTACCGGGCTGTAAATGAATCGAAGCCTTCGCTGATTAGAATTGAAGCAGATGAATTAACATATCCTCTTCATATCATTATTCGCTATGAAATTGAAAAAGGTCTATTTAATGGTGAGATAGAGGTGAGGGACCTTCCAAAGGTTTGGAATAAATTATATCAAGAATATCTAGGCATTACTCCAGAGAACGATGCAAAAGGTGTACTTCAGGATGTTCACTGGGCAGGGGGAAGTTTTGGATATTTCCCGTCGTATGCATTGGGGTACATGTATGCTGCGCAGTTTAAGAACAAAATGCTTGAAGATCTGCCTAACTTTAACCAACTGTTAGAGGAAGGTAATTTGCTGCCAATCAAGGACTGGCTGACGCAGAATATTCACCAATACGGTAAGCAGAAAAAGCCATTAGAAATCCTTCATGATGTAACAGGGGAAGGTTTAAATGCGCAGTATCTAATCGATTATTTGTATGAGAAATATGGGAAAGTCTATCAATTAAAATGAATAGAAGACGAAGGAAGGGGAAGAACATTTCCCTTCTTCTTTAATTCATAAAGGTGTGTGTGTGATGGGGAAAATTGGTCCAATCATGATGATTGCTGTCAGTGCAGCTTTGTGGGGAATCATAGCCATTTTTGTTAGAAAGCTGGCACTTTTAGGTTTTACTTCAATGGAGATTGTCACCTTGAGGCTCTATACACTATTTTCGGTAAATTTGCGTTAGCAAAATATCGCCCATTCACAGTTACTTTTTATACCTTTGTAGTGGCTGCTATCACGTTACTTCTATTTACAAATCTTCTTGAAAAAGGAAGTCTTTTAGTAAGCGGAGAAGTCATCCTTTACGTATTAGGTTTGGGCTTATTTCCAACGGTTATAGCTTACTTATTATATACAAAGGGACTAGAGAAAATGGAGAGCAGTAAAGCATCGATTATCGCGACGGTGGAGCCAGTGGCTGCTACATTACTAAGTGTCTTCCTGTATAATGAAAACTTTGGGATCCTTCAATTTGTTGGAACTGTTATTATTTTGTTATCAGTTATTCTGATAAATTTGCCGAAAACAACCTATAAAATAAATGCGAAAAAGGCTTCAGTATAAATGAAGCCTTTTTGACGTTTGTTACCAAGAACCCCAAGTTTTAAATCCTGGTGAGCCTGGAGGTGCATTTTGAATCATATCGATAAACGGTATGGTGTAAGCGAAAAGGATTAGGGCTGCAGTAATACCGAGCCATAATTTCCAGTTTTCAAATATCATCGGTGCTTTTTCTTCCCAATTCTCTGCTTCACCTACAGGGAAATCTTCTTCTCCTTTAGGTGCAAAGAATGCAAGATTTACAAAGATGATAATCATCAAAATGATTCCTAGGAATAAAATCGACCCGCCCACCGCTTGTGCAATTTGGTAAGGAATCCATTCCATTGCTTGTGCTGAATCTCCATATGTTGAGTAGGCAGAACGTCGTGGACCGCCAAGAAGTCCTTGGAAGTGCATGGCACCTGACATAAACGCCATTCCGATAAACCAAACCCAGCCTTGAATAATTGCTAGTTTGTTCATTGCTTTCGTTAATTTCCGACCCGTTAAATGCGGAACAAGCCAAAAAGTAATTCCAAAAAACGTTAAGACAACAGAGGTTGCAGCAGTTAAATGGAAGTGGCCTGTTACCCAAATCGTGTTATGGACTACTTGGTTCATTTGGTTTGAAGCGTTGATGATACCTCCAGCTCCTGCTGGAATAAAGCTTGCCATACCGATAAATGGAACGGTAAAACGAGCGTCATTCCAAGGTAAAACCTTGAACCAGCCAAAAAGTCCTGTTGCCCCTTTAGAACGGCCAAATCTCTCAAAGGTTGCGAATAAAGAAAATGCAGTCATCAGTGATGGAATGATAACCATAAACGTTAGAACTACCTGTAAAAATTTCCACGCTGGATCAATACCAGGTTCCGTTAATTGATGGTGGAAACCAACTGGAATGGAGAAAAGTAAAAACAGAATAAACGATAGACGTGCTAATGAATCTGAGAAAATTTTACCGCCAATAATTTTTGGTATGATTGCATACCAACACATATATGCTGGAAGTAACCAGAAATAAACGAGTGGGTGTCCGAAATACCAGAACAATGTACGACTAACAAGGACATCAACTGTGTCTACTAAGCCAAGTGACCATGGCAGTAACTGGAATAGTACGGTTGACGCTACGCCTAATGTTGCTACAATCCACATTACTGTATTTATGATAGCCATAAAGCTTAACAATGGACTTGGTTTACCCGGGTTTTCTCTACGCCATCTGGCATAAGTCATAATTTGGGCAGCTCCATCAAGCCAGCTTCCCACAACTACGAATGTCATACCTAAGTAAAAGATCCAGTGAGCTTTCAGTGGTGCGTAGAATGTATAAAGAACAGATGCTTCTTTAAGTAAAACCATCGTTGCAGCCATGATGGTTCCGACAGTCATTACCCAAAAGCCAATCCAGCCAATCCGGCGCGCTGCTGGAGAGTGAGTACCTGCTGTCCGGCTGACAGCCGCATATTGAAATCCCATAATAAAGAACGTTGTTAAAACAAGACCCATTAAAACACCATGTACGGTTAAAATTTGATAATAATCAATACCCCATGGAAGTTCAAATTTACCAGAGCGGACAAGGGTTTGTAGTAATCCCATTAGACCGCCTAAAGCTAGTGCGATAAAGGCAACATAAAAGTGTGCCATCGCAAGCTTTCCATCACGTGGATCAACTTTTAATTTTGCTGTTTGGCTAATCATTATTTAACCACCTTTATCTTTGAACTCATTAAGTGATGACCAGTACCGCAGTACTCGTTACAAACCACTAAGTATTCGCCTTCTTTATCGAACGTTGTGACAATTTCGTTTACATAACCTGGTTCTAGCATCATATTGATATTTGTACCAGCTACTTGGAAACCATGGACAACGTCTTTTGTTGTAGCAATAACCTTTACTTTTGCTCCTAATGGAACTTCCACTTCTGCAGGATTGTAGAAGAAGGCAGAAGCCACATACACTAATTCATAGTCCCATTCTTTTCCTTCAACTTTGTTTAATCCAGGCTTATCGAACGGAGCCTGAGTATCAACTTTTTTTGGATCAATAGTGGTTAAACAGCTTGGTGGCTTGTTTCCTAAATAAAAAGCGCTTACACCCACAACTGATAAGAAAACCACTAGTGCGCCTATACCGAATATAAGCCAAATTTTTTCAAACTTATGCATATGCATGGCTTTTTCCCCTTTCCCTCTCTAAAAACGGTCTAAAAATAAGAAGTAGACACTTACCCATGTGACAACTAAAAAGATTCCCAAAAAGAAAACGGACGCTAATGTCCCTTTAAGAGAAGAGCTGTCTTCAATTTCTGTTTTTTTGTTTGTTTTCAGTTCCGCTTTCGCCATCCCCCAAGACCCCCTTCAGAATAGTTAAATTAAATAATAAGTTCTCTTTCATAATACAAAACAATTGTGGAGAAAAAATAACAAAATCGACAGTTCACAAAATGTTCATTCCTTAGATAAGTACTATGTTAATAGTAATAAATTGATATAACAGTGATTTATATCACAATAGTAGTGGTGAAGTTGTGAATAAAATGTGAACTATCACTTATTACCTGTGATAAAAGTAATTGAATATGTCTTATATGATGAAAAAAGCCTGTTTTTTAAACAGTTGTCACAATTTTGAGACTTTTTTAATAGAATGATATAGATGCATCAAAATTTTGAGAAGCGAGCGTGTTACTTATGGAAAAATATTATTGTGAACCATGCCGTCTCCTCTATGACAAAATCGAATATTGTAAAGTCTGTGGATCCTTAGCTGATAAAAAGATCAAAATTGAGGTTCAAGCCCAATCTGACAAAAAATGATAAAGCGCTAAATCGGCTTTAAGATTTTAACTACAACCTTTCCGAAAACAGCCTTAAGAAAAATGGAAAAGTTTTCGTAATGATTTAACTGCAGCTTCTCAGTTATAATCAAAGAGCACAACAACAACAACCTTCAAAACGTTGGCTTCCCTCTAGCAGGGAAGCTTTTTTTTGTACATAAATCTCCTTATTTTGGTAAAAATACCATTACCTACATTGAAGGAGAATAAACCAATGCCAACGATTCTTTCAGTAGCAGAAGCTGTTCCGGAGTTTGAAATAAGACAAGAGCAAGCAATAGACTTTGCCAGAGAACTTTTTTCGGAAAGGTTTAAGGATATCGAAAGGCTGCTTAAAGCCTTCCAAAACGGGCAAATCGAAAAAAGACACATCGTTAAAGATATCGTCTGGTATAGAGAAGACCATTCTTTTGGTGTGAAAAACAATGCTTATATCGAATCTGCTGTGACACTAGGAATGAGGGCAATTGAGGCTTGCCTTAAAAATGAGATATTTTTAACGAGAGAAATACATTGTGAAGAAATTGACGCGATATTCTATATTTCAACAACGGGTATGGCAACTCCCAGTGTTGAGGCCAGAATCATGAACCTAATGCCATTTCGGGAGGACACAAAAAGAATTCCCATTTGGGGGCTTGGCTGCGCTGGAGGTGCTGCCGGATTATCGCGCGCATTTGAATATTGCAATGCCTGCCCTGATTCCAAGGTTTTGGTGCTTTCTGTTGAACTCTGCAGTCTAACCTTTCAAAGGAACGACTTTTCAAAGAGTAACTTAATTGGAACCTCACTATTTGCGGATGGCGTGGCGTGTGCATTGATTTGTGGAAATGAGGTAAACGTTGAGAATCTTTCTGCTAAAAAGACTGTGCCAGCGATTATTAATACTCAATCTACGTTAATGCCAGATTCCTTAGATGTTATGGGATGGGATATAAGAGATCAAGGCCTATTTGTAGTCTTTTCCAGAGATATCCCGAGTATTATTGAGGAGTGGCTAAAACCAAATGTTAGTAAATTTTTAAATGAGAATGGACTCAAGCTGGCTGAGATTGACCATTTTATTGCACATCCTGGCGGGAAAAAGGTGATTGAAGCTTATATCAAATCATTAGGAATACCTGTTTCAATGACTGACATTTCACTGGATGTGTTAAAACAATTTGGAAACATGTCGTCGGCAACCATCCTATATGTACTTAGGCGATTTATGGAAATAGGTGGTGAAGAAGGGTCTTATGGACTTTGCACCGCTCTAGGTCCGGGATTTAGTTCAGAATTGCTTTTACTGAAATGGGGGTAAATGATGATTCCTTTTATTATATTTATTTCAGTTTTGATCTTTCAACGTTTACTTGAATTAGTGATTGCTCGAAAAAATGAGAAGTGGATGAAGGAACAGGGTGCACTAGAATTTGGTATGAAGCATTATCAATTTATCGTGATCATGCATTCTATGTTTTTTGTAGTCTTACTTTTTGAGAAGATTACCTTTTCACGTGAGTTCTCAGCTTTCTGGCCATTGTTGGCAGCGGTGTTTGTTTGTGCGCAGCTGATTAGAGTTTGGGCAATCTCGTCGCTTGGACGTTATTGGAATACTAAAATTATAGTTTTACCTAATGTTGAAGTGGTTAGAAGAGGTCCATACCGTTTTATCAAACATCCCAATTATTTGGTTGTCTCCATTGAACTTTTGGTCGTACCATTGATGTTGGGTGCATACATGACGGCTTGCTTGTTTACGATATTAAATATAATCATGCTGTCAATCAGAATTCCTGCAGAGGAAAAAGCACTGCGGGAACTGACTGAATACGAAGGAAGCTTTGGAAGCTGTAATCGGTTTCTGCCAAAATTGTTAAATAAATATGACAATTAACTTTTGTGTGTTGAAAATGATTATCAGTTGTGATATCCTAATTTTAAGGAAGAATGAAAATCATTCTCATCACAGTTGAGCGGATAGGAAGGTGTTACTATGGCTTTTGCATTTGTAGGTGGAACGGTAATCATATACGCATTTGTCATGAAGCACGTCTTAAAAAATGTAACTCGTTAAAGGATACGTACATAAGCCAAGGAGAAATTCCTTGGCTTATTTTTTGCTAGAGTGACCGAAGGGCATTCAGAGAAGGCATTGGGTCACTCCAGGTAGGCTGGAGTGACCGAATAACATAAATTAAAGTAGTTTCGGTCACTGCAAAGCACCAAATCTGAATTATTTCCTTCGACAGCAAAGAAACCAATTATTTTTCTGTTCAAATAAATTGAATTTTGTTAAAGAGCGGTGCGACTTTTTTGTTGTGTATTTAAAAAGTTAGATTCCTCTTCAAAATACTTTAATATTTCAATAGAAATAAATAGTTCAAACAAGTGCATTATCATCCCCTCCTATCAAAAGATTTTTAAATAAAAAATACATTGATACCAATAGACCAACTATCATTCTAGTTAGTGGTGATTTATAAGAAGCTAACACTGCAAAATAGAATAACAGATATCGCTATTTCACAATTGATCATCACTCCTTGACCTGCACCGCGATACCATAAACATCTTCTCGATGATTCAGTTTATTTTTCTGCATATCTGAGATAATCCCTGTTTAAATCGCTGTATGATTGAATCGTCCGACTGGTTGTTCCATAAAAATGCTCCAATCTTGTGATTAATCCTCCAGGACCGAACTTGACTTTCTTACCTTGATTTTCAGTTAGACGGATATATTTAAAAAAAGATAGAATCGTTTTTCGTCTTTCTAAGATTTGACTTAAACCTTTCTTATAAAGCCAACTATCAATCGTATTGTAAACTCCTTTATTAATTTCATATTTTACCTCACAAAGCTTTGCAAAAAGCAAATCCGGCATATGCAAGATTTCCTCTGATTGAGATTCCATCATTACAAGACTCCTCCAAACTTGTGATATAAAAGGCGAACAATTTGCTAGACGAAGCTATTTATTTACTTTTTCAGCAAGAAGAAATTGTTTGTTTAACTAGTCAATGTCATTTTTCAGCTGTTTAACTAGCTGTTCAAAAGTATCAATTATTCTATTTTCTGTTTTCTTTCTTATTTTTTATTATTCAAATAAATAACATCATGAGATAATGTCATTAAATTGTGAATGCCCTCATTTAAAGAAGTAAATCGATCATCTCCTAGATATCCTTCCTTCCATCTGTAATAAATCTGCTGTAAAATGACCGCAATTTTAAAATAGGCGAAAGCTAAGTAAAAAGGAAAATTAGAAAGATCTCTATTACTTTGCTTAGCATATCGGTCGATAAACTCTTCCCTAGAAATAAATCCGCCTAATGTTGTTACAGAATTAATGGCAGTAAATGGGTCATTTTCATCCTTCCAATAAGCAATTGCAGATGCTAAATCAGTAAGAGGATCCCCAATCGTAGACAATTCCCAGTCAAAGACCCCAACAATTTTTCCAGGATTGGTTGTCGAAAGCATCATATTATTAAGCTTGTAATCATTGTGGACGATGGTTGGGCTTGGTGAATTCGGGATGTTTGCCATAATCCACTTTTCAATAGCAGGATAAACTTTAATTTCATCGGTTTTACAATTGTGATATCTTTTGATCCATCCATGTACTTGTCTTTCTAAATAGCCATCTGGTTTCCCCATATCTTGCAATCCAGTTTTTTTATAATTAATATCGTGAAGTTGGACCAATGTATCAACGGTCGATTCAGAAATGGTTTTTTTAATATTTGGTATAGTACTAAATTCAGCTGGGATCGTATCGTCAAGAACAACCCCATTTTTTTTCTCCATTACATAAAATGGCTTATCCATAATTTCAGGATTGTGCTCACAAAAGTATGGTTTTGGAGCAAGCGGGAAAACTGGATTGATTTTCTCTAGCAAACGATACTCCCTTTCAACATCATGAGCTTTAGGCGGGATTTTACCAAAAGGGGGCCGTCTCATGACCGCTTCCCATTTTCCTACTTTAATAAGAAATGTTAAGTTTGAATATCCTTCTGAAAATTGTTTGACTTCCATTTGTGCTGTATCAAGCTGGATTTGACTCCTAAGATACGTTTCAAACTCCGTCCAGTTAATTTCATTTTCAGATTGAGCCGAAACATTAATTTTTTGTGTTAACATTTTTAAACCTCCTTAAAAACTTTCACTTTATATAAATTCATGCAAAAACCATGCCAATCATTAAATCTTGGAATATAAAAGGTATCTACGGGATTGATATGGAATTTGGATCGTACCATCCTAACCTTCCGTTGATTACTTTTCAGACAAAGTCCTATTTAGTGTGTAGCGATATCAAACAGTTTAGGGCGTTGAGGAGTCTTTTACCTTGACTATTACTCTTTTTCAACAGATACTTTAGGGAAATACAATATATGGATGAAAAAGGAGATGAATGATTTGGAAAACGTTAGGGACCTTATGACCCCAATTCAAGAATATTTACAACCAAATCAAACCCTACATGACGCCATCATCCTTATGAATAAATATAGGTTGAATACGTTACCGGTAGTTGATGCGTCAGAAAAACTCATTGGCGTTTTTACTCGGAGTGTTTTATATCAACAGCTTTTATTAAATAAAGAAATGGAAACATCCATCGGGAAATTTATTAAAAAAGATATCGGTACTATTTCCGAAGACATTACTGTGGAAGAACTGGAAAAACAGATTGCAGTAAGTGAAGTGGGTACTGGTTTTGTTGTAGATAAAACTGGAAAGCCGATTGGGGTCATAGATAAAGCGGATGCTGTCAAAAGTTATCTTCAGAAGACACAACTGCTTACAGAGCAATTAAAATGGAAAAGCCTGCTTCAAACAGTGATTGAGAACTCATACGATGGCTTTGTCATGGTAAATGAAAAAGGAAACATCACTTTTGTAAGCCCTTCCTTAATAGAACTTTTTGATCTTAACCCAAAAGAAATCGAAGAAGTTCCCATTGACTCTATTTTTCCTCATTTTGAATTAACAAAAGTATTTAAAACGGGGATTGCGGAAATAAGTGATTTTATGGAAATTAAAGGAATTAACTACATTGTCCATCGAATTCCTGTGTACCAGGAAGATCAAATCATCGGTGCCATCGGAAAAATTGTTTATCGTCAGCTTCAAGAGGTTCGTGAGAGATTTAGAAGTTATGAAAAATTGGAAAAACAAAATGATGTTGCAACGAAGAAGGCTGAAACATCACGATTTACCTTTGATGAAATTCTCTCCCACAATTCTCAAATGGAAAAATTGTTTCGAAGCGGGATGAAAGCGGCTAAAGGAAAGACCACCATTATGATTCGCGGTGAAAGTGGTACAGGAAAAGAACTCTTTGCCCACGCGATTCACAGTGCAAGCAATCGGAAAAATGGCCCGTTCATTACTGTAAACTGTGCCGCTATACCGGAGCATTTATTAGAGTCAGAATTTTTTGGATATGAGGAAGGTGCTTTTACAGGCGCAAAACAAAAAGGGAAAGTTGGGAAATTTGAAATGGCGGATGGGGGAACCCTTTTCCTGGATGAAGTAGGAGATATGTCTCTTCAGCTTCAGGCAAAGTTACTCCGTGTGTTACAAGAAAGAGAGTTTTACCGTGTTGGTGGGACAAACAGAGTATCCGTCGATGTTCGAATTATTACAGCGACTCATCAAAAATTAGAAGAAATGGTGGAAGCCGGAAAATTCAGAGAAGATTTATTTTATCGGTTAAATGTCATTTCGATTGAGATTCCTTCTCTTCGAAAAAGAAAGGAAGATATTTTGCAGTTAAGTCATGCCTTTATTAGTGAATTAAATAAACAAAATGGCACCAGTATTATTGGTTGGGATCCATTAGTAGAACAAGCTTTAATGGAATATGATTGGCCAGGTAATGTTCGTGAACTCCGCAATGTATTTGAACGGGCAATGGTTTTTGCAGAAAATGGAATGATCTCCTTAGAAGATTTACCTGATTATTTACTAAAGAAAATCGGGATGAGTATATTTCTAGAAGAAGAGAATGAAAACTGTGATAAAACATTGCTAGAAAAGGCCGAAGAGATGGCGATAAAAGTAGCTTTAAAGAAATCGGATGGAAACAAAAGTAAAGCATGTAAACTACTAGGCATTAGTCGTTCAGTGCTTTATGATAAGCTAAAAAAATACGATGATATAAAAATACCCTAATATTGATTTACGATAAATCCTCTAAAAAAAGCACATGTATGTGCTTTTTTTGTTGGTCACCAATACATATCAATCTAGCACCTGTTTGATTTTCAAACACAAATATCAATCTTCTTCCTACACTTGCTCGTCGTTTGTTTCGGATGTTTACTTTTTCCCTTCACCTTAATTACTAGTCTTGGTGAGTCTTTTATCAAAGGATAGGTTATCTTTTTAAAAAAATTGGGATTAAATTAATAGTTGGCACAGATTTTGCATTATTATTAGTGACCGGCTAAGACAATTTAATTTTGTAAATAGGAATCTTGTCATTTATTTTGTAGAAGGAGGAAAAGTATGCGTGAAGTAGTGATAGTGGAAGCGGTTCGAACCCCTGTTGGAAAAAGAAAAGGTGTGTTAAGTAATATACGTCCTGATGACTTAGCAGCTGAAGTGTTAAAAGAATTGGTGAACCGAGCGGGAGTGTCTCCCGATTTAATAGAGGACGTTATTTTAGGTTGTGTCACCCAAGTTGGAGAGCAGGGAGTAAACATCGCCCGTACAGCTGCACTTACCGCTGGGTTCCCAATACATGTACCTGGGACGACCATCGATCGCCAATGTGGCTCCAGTCAACAGGCTGTTCATTTTGCGGCCCAAGCGATTTTAAGTGGTGATATGGATATCGTGATTGCAGGTGGAGTTGAAAGCATGACACGAGTTCCGATGATGTCAAATTTTACAGGAACTTCGTGGAGTGAAAAGCTTACCTCTCAACATGAAATCATTCATCAAGGATTGTCAGCAGAGCGAATTGCCGAAAAATGGGGAATTACTCGCGGACAGGCAGATGAATTTGCATTAGAAAGTCACAAAAAAGCATTAAAAGCTCAAGAAGAAGGTCGGTTTGATCGAGAAATCATGCCAATTGAAGTGATATTAGAAGACGGGACTAAGCAAGTGATTACACATGATGAAGGTCCGCGTAAAGACACGACAATTGAAAAGCTTGGAAGCTTAAAACCAGCTTTTATTGAAAACGGAGTCATTAGTGCGGGAAATGCCAGTCAGATGAGTGACGGAGCTTCTGCATTACTACTTATGTCAAAAGAAAAGGCGTTAGAATTGGGTCTTCAGCCCCGTTTTAAAGTTTTAGCCCGCACTGTAGTTGGCTCCGATCCAACCTTAATGTTAACGGGTCCGATTGAAGCAACGAGACTAGTACTTAAGAAGGCAAAATTGGAAGTTTCCGATATTGATATTTTTGAAGTAAATGAAGCGTTTGCTCCTGTCCCTATGGCTTGGCTAGAAGAGATTAAAGCGGATCCATCTAAGTTGAATCCAAATGGTGGGGCAATTGCTCTCGGCCATCCTTTAGGTGCAAGTGGAGCCAGAGTAATGATTACCCTAATCCATGAGATGGAGAGAACAGGTAGTAAGTTTGGCCTTCAATCGATTTGCGAAGGAAACGGGATGGCAAATGCAACCATTCTTGAAAGAATTGAGTAACTGAAAAAATTGATGAATAGAAAGAATAAATTTTTGAAGGAGGAATTTTTAATGAATATGAAAGATGTAATTGCAGTTGTAACCGGAGGGAGTTCTGGTTTAGGAGAGGCAACGGTAACACGAATTGTTGAAAACGGTGGAAAAGCGGTCATTATTGATTTATCAGAGGAAAGAGGAGCAGTTATTATTGAAAAATTAGGATCAGATAATGTCCTATTTACAAAAGCAGATGTTTCAAATGAAGAAGAAGTTTCGCAAGCGTTATCACAGGCAGTTGAAAAGTTTGGTCAAATCAATACAGTGGTGAATTGTGCTGGTATCGGACCGGCTAAAAAATTATTGGGTCGTGATGGTGTTCATGATCTTGCTGGATATAACAAAATTATCCAGGTGAATTTGGTTGGAACGTTCAATGTTACTCGATTAGCAGCTGAGAAAATGGTAAACAATGAACCGAATAGTGAAGGTGAGCGCGGGGTAATTATCAATACGGCTTCTGTTGCTGCTTTTGAAGGACAAATCGGTCAGGTTGCTTATAGTGCTTCAAAAGGTGGAGTCGTAGCTATGACGCTGCCAATCGCAAGGGAGTTAGCTCGATATGGAATCAGGGTGATGACAATCGCACCAGGTCTTATCCAAACACCGTTATTTGATACGCTTCCAGAAAAAGCAAGAGATTCCCTAGGAGCCATGGTACCATTCCCATCCCGTCTTGGATACCCAGCTGAATATGCGCAGCTTGCCCAAAGCATCATCGAAAACCCAATGCTAAATGGTGAGGTAATCCGTTTAGATGGTGCGATTCGCATGCAGCCTAAGTAAGAAACTAGTTGGATGAGAGATTTGATTAATTGATTAAGAAAAGGGGGATCAGAATGAGTAAACTCGTTCAACTTACAAAACAAGATGGTGTTGCTACGGTAACAATTGATAATCCACCAATGAATGTATTAAGTACACATGTAGCTCAAGCGATAAAAGATGTTCTCCTTCAGATAAAAGAGGATCCAGAGGTTATTGCTGTCATTGTAACAGGGAATGGAGATCGGGCATTTATGGCCGGAGCTGATATCAAGGAATTTCCAGGTTGGATTGAATTAGGGAAAGAAGAGGTAAGAAAGATTGCGAAGGCGAATCATGAAGTCTTCAATTTGATTGAAGATCTTCGACAGCCCACCATTGCTTTGTTAAACGGCTTTACATTAGGCGGAGGTTGCGAATTAGCATTGGCTTGCGATATTCGAATTGCAGAAGAACATGCAAAACTTGGTTTACCAGAGGTGAATTTAGGTTTATTCCCTGGAGCCGGAGGTACTCAAAGGCTGCCTAAACTGGTTGGACCGGCAAAAGCGAAGGAAATCATGTTTTTAGGAGAAGCAATCTCAGCAAATGAATCCTTGAGTATCGGACTAGTGAACCAAGTTGTACCTAAGGGAGAAGGCATGGGAGCGGCAAAATCTATGGCCCAAAAAATTGCTGGCCAGTCGTTGCAGGCTTTAAGCCGAATCAAGAAGGCAGTGAATGAGGGAGCGGATCAACCTTTAGATTCAGCCCTTGAACTTGAATTAAATCTTTTTGTAGATATTTTTAGTACAGAGGATGTTCGCGAGGGAGTTCAAGCGTTTATTGAAAAACGTGCTGCGAAATTTACACATAAATAGAAAGGTGATTCAATCATTGCCATGATTAAATAAACAAAAGGAAAGGTGATATATTATGACGGAAACTATTAATAAAGTAGATACTTTTAAGCAAATCATGGGTGAATATCCGACAGGGGTAACGATTGTAACAACGATGGATGCAGAAGGAAAACCAGCTGGACTAACAGTCAATTCTTTTGCATCTGTCTCGCTTGATCCCCTTATTGTACTATGGAGTATTGATAAAAAAGTCTCCTCTTTAAATGCATTTATAGAGGCAGAGGGGTTTGCAGTACACACATTAGCAACGGATCAAATTGATGCGTGTTGGGCATTTGCCGGAAAAGAAGCGGATCGTTTTTCGAAGGTAAATTGGAAGGTTTCTGAGAATGGTCTGCCGGTTATTACAGATTCATTAGGAACACTAGAGTGTAAAACGATTCAACAAATCGATGCAGGGGACCATATCATCCTGCTTGGTGAAATAATTGAATTAAAGAAAGCAGATAAGAATCCATTGCTTTACTACAATAGAAATATAGCTCCGATTCCAGCCAATTGGCCTGAGAAATAGAGATTAGCTTAGTCACTTAAAACATGAATAGGTCCCAAAAATCTCAAACTAGGGGAGTAGTGATGAATGAAAATATTAGGGATTTCGGGAACGATAACCGGGTCTAAGACATCAATTGTTATCAAGAAGGTAATAGAAGAAATAAAAAAGCTAAACCCTGAAGCAGAAACTGAAATACTAGACCTTAAGCAGTTTAATGTTCAATTTTGTGATGGCCGTCCACCCATAGAGTATACAGGTGATACGAAGAAAGTGATTGACTTAATATCCTCTGCTGATTCCTATG
Source organism: Neobacillus sp. NPDC093182 (assembly GCF_044754045.1). NCBI lineage: Bacteria > Bacillati > Bacillota > Bacilli > Caryophanales > Bacillaceae > Neobacillus > Neobacillus sp. NPDC093182. Next base: position 201,569 of record NZ_JBIVOI010000001.1, on the reverse strand, counting down.
TGATTGGGACCCCTATTTTCCAAGGATCCTTCAGCGGGGCATTAAAAAATTTGATTGATTTGGTGCCTCCAGCTGAATTTAAAAATAAAGTCATGGGATTCGTTGCTACAGGAGGGAACCACCAGCATTATCTTGTGATTGAAAATCAATTAAAGCCAATCGCAAGCTATTTAAATGCCTATGTGACCCCAAGTTTCGTATTTGCTCATAATGAGCAATTTAATGATCAAAATGAAATAAAAGATCAGGAATTATTGAAACAGATTGGAGAGCTTTCTCATCAGATTGTCTACATGCACGATAAATTAATTTACTCTAAATAAGAAAGTGGATGGTAGAGTATGAGTGTGTTGTCGAAGGTTAAGCTTCCGTTAAGCCAATTTAAAGATGGCGGATTAATAATCATGTATGATGATATAAAAACGCACATCGGGTTCATAGTTGGTTTAGGGGAGTACGTAAATGCGGAGAAAGTTAATTTAATGACAAAAATTGGCAGGGGGTTGGTTTATGCTTGTATTACCGAGGAAAGAGCTAAACAATTAGAAATTCCTAAAATGGATGATAACATGGATGATACTAAACCGTTCGCTGTTTCAATTGATTTTAAAGACACAACAACTGGAATATCCAGCTTTGAACGATCGGATACAATTAAAGCATTAACTTTTGATGAGGTCCAAGCAAATGATTTCAAAAGACCAGGTCATATTTTTCCTTTAATAAGTAAAGGCAGAGGTTTAGTGGAGCGTGTTGATTTAACAGAAGCGGTTATTGATCTGACCAAGATGGTATCAAATATTCATATTGGCTATATGTCAGAAATTTTAAATATAAATGGGGATGTAGCAAGTAAGATAGAGGTTAAAGAGGTTTCAAGGGTAAATGGTTTACCAATTATACAAATGAGTGAAGTACTTAAAATGACAAAAGACCAAGAAATATGTTCATTTAAGGCAATGGTTATAAATGGAAGGAAACTTGGCAGAAGTATCGGTTTTCCTACCGCCAATCTTAATCCGCAAGAACAAATTGTAGATTTGTTTAAAGGGGTTTATGGAGTGAAGGTTTATATTGAAGGTCAAGAATTTATTGGCGTTATGAATGTTGGATCAAGACCAACATTTAATGAAAATGGAGAATCCATTCATTATGAGGTCCATATCCTGGATTTCGATCAGGATCTATATTGGAAAAATATTGAGGTCAAGGTATGTTTTTACCTAAGAAATGAAATCTCCTTTCCTAGTATTTCTAACTTGGTCTCTCAAATAAACAAGGATATTAAATCGGTCAAAAACAGATTTAATTTATTTGTATTAGAATAAATGCTTGCTGAAAAAATAATTGCCTTAGGTTTGTTTAATATTTCAGAAAATTTAAAAAAGTATTGAAAGCTGTTTATAATCTTGTTATAATAAATTCAAACAAACGGTTGATTTCTAAAATTGATGTCATCTAACTAACTAGTTGATCGTTTGATAGAAGGAACATTCAAAAAGGAGTGTTGATGGTCGGATGAAAACAGGTCTATTTTATGTAAACGAATGTCATGATGGATATCATGAGAGAGCTTATGCAGAAATGTTAGAACAGATACAGTATGCAGAGGAACTTGGATTTGAAAGTGTCTGGCTTGCAGAGCATCACTTTAATGAATATGGCAGTATGCCTTCTCCGCAAGTTGCTGCTGCGGCCATCTCGCAAATTACAAAAAAAATGGATATTGGCATTGGAGTCAGTATTCTGAATTTTGACAATCCTGTTCGAATTGCCGAAGACTATGCGATGGTTGATATTTTAAGTAAAGGCCGCTTGAAATTTGGAGGAGGACGTGGATATCAGCCTCATGAAGCAAAAGGTCTTGGCGTGAGTATGGAAAAAACAAGGGAAAGGTATTGGGAGTATGTCGAAATTATTCAGGGGTTGTGGGCTAATGACACTTTCAGTTATGAAGGAGAGTTCTACCAATTTGAGAATTTAAAATTAACCCCAAAACCTCTTCAAAAGAGAATTCCATTTTATCATGCATGTATTAGTCCTGCGTCATTTGATTTAATGGTAGAAAAAGAGGTTCAAGAGTTTATGGTCACACCAACCCTCATGGTAATGGATGATGTTCTTGCTTATACGAAACGGGCAAAAGAACGTTTGCAACAAAAGGGAATCAATCCTTCTGTTCATCTAAACTTGCAAATGAATATTGCTGATAATACAGATCAAGCGATTAGAAATGTAGAAAAAGAAATGAATGTTTATTTTAACCGAGTATTGGATATCATCCCAGGTGCTAAAGGAACACAAGCTCCAGAAACATATGAACGATTTGCTGAAGTTGCAAAAGAAATGGAAGGTCCTGTAGATGTTGGTGGCTTAAATCAATCAGGTATTGCTTTATTAGCAGATGCAAAGGAAGCTGTTAATCGCCTAGAGGCAGCTGAAGACGCCGGTATTAACAGTTTATCTTGTTGGTTCCGCATGGGGGGAATGGAACATCGTAAAGTAATGAGAGCGATGAAGCGCTATGCTGATGAGGTTTTACCTTATTTTAAAGCGGTACAACGTAAACAAAGAGTGGGCCAATAAAAATAAAGGTCAAAATGAAACGAAAAGGAGGAATTTTTTAATGCCATATGTTGAGGTAGAAAAAGGGGTTCAGTATTATTATGAGGATGTAGGCCAAGGAAAACCAATTGTGTTTGTTCACGGTTGGGGAGCGAATCGTAAAGTTTGGGAAAGACAGGTTGTGGATTTTAGTGACCAATACAGAGTCATTACTATCGATTGCCGAGGATGTGGGAACTCAGATAAACCTGCACATGGCTATGAAATTTCGCAACTAGCAGATGATCTTAATCAAGTAATACAAAGTTTAGATTTAAAAGATGCCACTCTTGTTGGCTGGTCCGCTGGAGGAACCATTGTAGTAGATTACATCAGTCGCTATGGAGGAGAAGCTGTAACAAAGGTGGTTTCTGTAGGTGGGGCCGTACCGCGGTATACATCAACAGAGGGCTTTGATCTTGGGGCTCCACTAGAAAATGTGAAGGCAACTTTAACAGCGATGAGAGCAAATCGACCAGCAGTAGCGCGTGCCATTGCGGATGGGTGTTTTCACCAAGATGTAGGTCAACCAATGAAAGATTGGCTCTTTAATAACTTCATGGAGCAATCCTGGTTAACGGAAAAGACAATGGCGGACTTAGGTGTAATTGATTTACGTGAACAATTAAAGGAAATTTCGATTCCAGTTGCCTTTTTCCATGGCCTTCAAGATGGAGTTGTACCGTTTTCTTTATCTGAATATTCCGCCAAAGAAGTGCCTGGAGCGAAGTTGGTTGCATTTGAAAACAGTTCCCACGCCCCATTCCTCGAGGAACTGGAACGTTTCAATGAAGAATTGGCTTCATTTATTCAATCATAAATTTAAAAAAATAATCATTTCAAGTAGGGAGAGAGACAAATATGTATGATTTCAGTCCAACAGAAGAGCAAAAAGAGTTATTAGCAAGGGCAAAGAAAATAATGGAAGAGGATGTCTATCCAGCTGAGAAATACATTGTTCCTGGTGTAGGGCTTCCTGATGAAATTCTGAAACCCCTTCAACGAAAAGTGAAAGAGCAAAATCTATGGGCGGCCCATCTTCCAAAAGCAATTGGTGGATTAGGATTAGGGAATGTCTTTTTAGGATTATTAAATGAATTATTGGGCTCTAGTCCAATTGGCCCTAGAGTGTTTGGTACAGCTGCTCCTGATACAGGAAATACGGAGATTCTATTGAAAGCAGGCTCGCCAGAACAAATCGAACGCTTTTTAAAACCTGTTATTAACGATGAGATTCGTTCTTGCTTTGCAATGACAGAGCCAGATGTATCAGGTGCCGACCCAACCGGATTACAAACGCGAGCAGTGAGAGACGGGGATGAGTGGGTAATAAATGGAAAAAAATGGTTTATAAGCAATGCTGCGCTTTCAACCTTTGCAATTGTGATGGCTGTTACGGATCCTGAGGCAGCTCCACATGAACGTGCAAGTATGTTTCTTGTTGAACGAGGAACCCCAGGCTTTGATTTGATAAGGGATATTGGTGTTATGGGGGATTATAGTGAGGGTGGTCACTGGGAAATCCACTTTAACGACTGTCGGATTCCTTCTGAAAACATCTTAGGTAAGGTAGGGGAAGGATTTAAACTTGCCCAAATGAGATTAGGACCTGGTCGTATTACACATGCAATGCGCTGGTTAGGGGTTATGAACCGCAGTTTCGATTTAATGCTTGATTATGCCCATAAAAGAAAAACGCGTGGGAAACCTTTAGCTGAGTTTCAAACAATCCAAAATTTCATTGCGGATTCAGCAGCTGAAATCTCTGCATGTAGACTGATGACTCTTCATGCTGCCTGGAAAATGGATCAAGGGGAAGATGCTAGAAAGGAAATTGCCTTAATCAAGTTTTATGGAGCAAAAATCCTAAATGATGTGATTAGTCGGGCAATCCAAGTACATGGATCTTTAGGATATTCGAAGGACACACCACTTGAAGCATTTTATCGTGAAGCGAGGGCGGCACATATTTATGATGGTCCGGATGAAGTCCATCGGATGGTTGTGGCGAAGCGATTTTTAAAGGAACACAAAAATAAAATGAGTAATGAATTAACAGAGGCTCATTCTTCATAAATCATTTCCTTTATGAAAAGAAGTCAAAATTAATAAGGGGGTGAAAAGGTGGGAAAGGTACTCGAAATTCGTGATAAGGTTGTGTTAATCACTGGAGGAAGCCGCGGAATTGGGGCAGAAATGGCGCGGGAGTTTGCTGCAGCAGGGGCTGATCTAGTACTTGCGAGCAGGAATAGGGAAAGTTGTGAGCTTGTTGCCCGTGAAATTCGTGAAATAGGAAGAAGAGTCCTAACGGTTTCATGTGATGTAGCGAAACTATCTGATATTCGAAATTTATTTAAAGTGACAATGGAAGAGTTTGGAAGACTCGATGTTCTCGTTAATAATGCGGGTGCAAATGTGACCAAATATGCAGTAGAGGTTACTGAGGATGAATGGGATTTTATTTATGATGTAAATATAAAAGGGTTGTTTTTCTGCTGTCAGGAAGCAGCAAAAATCATGATCCAACAGGATTCGGGGAAAATCATAAATATTTCTTCGGTCGGCGGTGCGAAACCATACAAACGAATTGCGCCGTATACAGCCTCAAAAGCAGCCGTTATTCATTTAACGAAATCTTTGGCTGCAGAATGGGCACGTTACAATATCCGCGTGAATTCCATTGCTCCAGGACTAATTGGCACGGAAATCAATGCTAAGGAAAGAGAAAATGAGGCATGGCTTGAAGGTGCCGTAAAAGCAATTCCATTAAGGCGGTTAGGGGAGCCAAAAGACATCTCACAAATTGCCTTGTTTCTCCTAACGGATGCAGCCGATTATATTACCGGCCAAACTTTTTATATTGATGGCGGTACGCTTTCGGAGTAAAGGAAAATTAACATGTTTTTAATAGAATCACTAAAATATACAAAGGGGGTGAATCCATTTGAATACTCCACTTCAATCGATTAGAGTTCTAGATTTGTCACGCTTACTCCCTGGCCCCTATTGTACCATGTACCTGGCGGATTTTGGTGCCGAAGTAATTAAGATAGAGGAACCGACTGTCGGGGATTATGCTAGATGGGATGAGCCAAAACTTGGAACAAACAGCGCCATTTTCTCATCTTTAAATCGAAATAAGAAAAGTGTTACGATTGACCTGAAATCGGAAGAAGGAAAACAAATCTTTTTAGAACTTGTAAAAACGGCCGATGTACTGGTCGAGTCTTTTCGACCAGGTGTGATGGAGCGTTTGGGGTTGGCTTATGAGACCCTAAGCAGCATTAATTCAAAATTAATCTATTGTGCGATTACGGGTTATGGTCAAACTGGTCCTTACGCAAAATTGCCTGGACATGATCTCAATTATATAAGTTACGCTGGATTACTAAATCTGCAAGGGGAGCGTAATCAAAAACCAGTTCCACCAGCCGTTCAGATTGCCGATATTGGTGGGGGATCTTTAAATGCAGTAATTGGGATTTTAATGGCACTGCAGGCGAGGAATCTAACGGGAAAAGGACAGTTTGTCGATATATCGATGATGGATGGAGCTATATCGTGGTTACAAACCACACTTCCAAATTATCTAGCAAATAATATCCTTCCGAACAGAGGAGAATTACCATTATCGGGTCAAAAAGCATGTTATGAAGTATATGAAACCCTAGATCAACGTTATTTAGCGGTTGGTGCTTTAGAGTTAAAGTTTTGGAGCGAGTTTTGTCGAGCAATCGAAAGGGAGGATTTAATCGATTCTCTAAATGCACCTCAAAATATACAGGATGAAATGAAAACGGAAATCAGTAAAATCATCCAAGGTAAGACATTAGTAGAGTGGGTAGAAATCTTTAACCATTATAATGCCTGCGTGTCCCCGGTGATAACTTTTGATGAAATGGAAAATAATCCTCAAATAAAAGATCGCCAAATGATAAAAGATTATCCTGGTCTAATCGGAAAACAAATAGGGATCCCAATCAAACTTTCGGATACACCTGGGTCTATTTATTCGCAAGCACCTAAATTAGGAGAACACAATAAAGACATTCTTGATATGCTTGGAATGTATGTGAAAATGGAAAAAGATTAACAGTTAAAAAACTAAAAAAATATTCAGAATATTCTTGCGCAATTAGAGTAAACCAGCTATAATATGAATCAAATGGTTGTTTGTTTGTTTTGTATTATAGTTTTCTTTTCCTTTTAGAACTCTCAGTAAATCTTAAAGTTGGTTATAATGCGGCAGAAAAAAACCACTTCAAGATTACGGGAAATTTTCCTCACGAGCATGAACGATTAGATTGTAAGCGCTTAATAACTAGTTGAAAAATCACCTCACCGAATCAGCTCACTTCATTTGCCTAACTTCTTAGAGGGTTAATCGTTACCTAAAGTTGTGCAATAAACTTCTTACCAGATCAAAAAACCTCTTCAACAATAAAGAACATGATTCATCTTTTCCTATTATTAGGATTTAGTTTATTGTGTTGAATTAAGTGTTTAATGCAATACCCAATAGATTGCTATTTAATTACTTGAAGGAGTGATGGATCGGGAAAAATGTTAAAATAGGAAATTTAACGTTTTTTTAAAACAAACGTTTGATTTGTGGTTATAATTTTCATACTTCGTTTGTATGATGTCAATGGTAGTTCTATTAATTTATATAAAAACCATTAAGGGAGTGTATGTAGAATGAAAATGGGTCTTTTCTATGTAAACGAGTGTCATGATGAAAACTATGATCGTGCTTATAGTGAAATGCTAGAGCAAATTCAGTATGGTGAAGAACTTGGCTTTGAAAGTGTATGGCTAGCAGAACACCATTTTAGTGCATATGGAAGTATGCCTTCTCCGCAAGTTGCAGCGGCAGCTATTTCACAAATTACAGAAAAAATGGATATTGGAATTGGCATTAGTATTCTTAACTTTGACAATCCCGTTCGAGTCGCAGAAGACTATGCGATGGTGGATGTCTTAAGTAAAGGACGTTTAAAGTTTGGTGCTGGCCGTGGTTATCAGCCGATGGAGGCAAAAGGTCTTGGGATTAGTTTAGAAAAAACGAGAGAACGGTATTGGGAATATGTAGACATTATCCAAGGCTTGTGGAGCAATGACACATTTAGCTATAACGGGGAATTCTATTCCTTTGATAATCTAAAACTAACTCCAAAACCTGTTCAAAAGAGAATTCCTTTCTATCATGCATGTATCAGCCCAGAATCTTTTGATCTTATGGTAGAGAAAAATGCACAGGAATTTATGGTAACACCGACCCTTATGGTTATGGATGACGTACTAGAGTATACAAGACGGACGAGAGAGCGTTTACTTCAAAAAGGAATTGACCCTAAGATTCATATGAATCTCCAAATGAATATTGCTGATAACACTGACCAAGCGATTAAGAATGTAGAAAACGAGATGAAAGTCTATTTTAATAAGGTACTTGAATTAATCCCTGGTGCAAAAGGTACCCAAGCTCCTAAAACGTATGAGCGCTTTGCTGAAGTAGCAAAAGAATTCGATGGTCCGCTAAATGTTGGTGCCCTCAACCAATCCGGTGTTGCACTATTAGATGGTCCAAAGGGAGCAGTTGATCGACTTGAAGTAGTTGAGGAATCTGGTATTGACAGCATGTCTTGCTGGTTCCGTATGGGAGACATGGAACACCGCAAAGTTATGAGAGCGATGAAACGTTTTGCGGATGAAGTAATGCCTTACTTTAAATCCCCTGCTAAAAAGGTAACAATCTAATCTTTATATAGAAGGAATTGGCCATACAACACATTGGAATGACTCAGCTAAGTTAAGTAGTATGAATATGTTTCCTTGGACATGATCGATCCTATCGACTTTTAAAAAGGGGTGGTTACAAAATGGGTAAAATTGAAGAAACCAATAAACAATTAATCCTAAACTTTATGGAAACATTCTCTACAGGGGATATTGATGCATTTATGTCCTACCTGTCTGATTCGGCAACTTGGTGGGTTGCAGGTAACATTGAGGGGATTTCTGGAGAAAAGGGTATGAAGGAATTTAGAGAAATGAATTCAGGAATCGCTAGCACGACTAAAACTGGAGCGATTCGTTTAACTCCTCTTGCGATAACAGCAGAAGGCAACCGTGTTGCCGTAGAGACAGAGTCATATTGTGAATTAAATAATGGCCGTGTCTATAATAATTTGTACCATTTCCTATTCGTGGTGGAAGACGGAAAGATTCAGAAAGTAAAAGAATATCTTGATACAGAACATACACGAGCAGTTTTCCTTGGATAAGGATGTTTTGAAAAAACAAGTGTAAGGTAAAAGTTAGATGAATAGAACAAACAAGACAGGGTGAATGGAAGTGACATTTACCCTGTCTTTGATTGGAGAGAGTAATTTGCTGGTTGGCTTCATAAGGGGGAAAAGAAATGGATTCATTACGTGGCAAAGTCGCTATTGTCGGAGCAGCAGACACGGAAGTAGGTGTTGTTCCTCACATGAGCGCAACACAGCTCTGTGTTGACGCAGGACTCCGTGCAATAGAAGACGCCGGAATAAGCAAAGACCAGATTGATGGTTTGATCACATGTAATTCTTTTGCTGAACCTTTCATGTATCATGCTGAGGCAATTGCTGAGTACATGCAAATCTTCCCGCGCGTTTGTCTGGGTGTAAATACAGGAGGGGGGACGACTTTTTCTGCCCTACATCACGCAGCCTCTGCCATTTTATCAGGAATGTGTAAGACCGTGTTGATTACAATGGCTGATAGTCTGAAAAGTGGATTATCTCCGGAACAGGCAATGAGTATGCAGGTGTCTGCCGGCCATGCCCAGTTCGAATTACCTTATGGTCCATCCGTGCCATCGCTTTATGCTCTGATTGCCAAAGCACATATGGAAAAATACGGCACAACAGCAGAGCAGTTTGCCGCCATTTCCGTTGCTTGTCGCAAACACGCAAGTCTAAATCCAACTGCTCAGATGAGGAAGCCGATAACGGTAGAGGATGTGGTGAATTCAAGAATGATTGCCGATCCCTTACATCTTTTGGATTGCTCATTAATCTCAGATGGGGGATCCGCCGTTATTCTTACTTCTGCAGAAAGGGCCAAGGATTTTCCAAACGAGCCAGTTTACATACTGGGTGTTGGTGAAGGCCATGGTCATGAGCATATTAGCCAGGCACGCAGCCTTACCATTTCAGCAGCTGTTGAAGCTGGACAACGGGCCTATGAAATGGCCGGGTTAGGACCGGAAGAGATGGATTTTGCCCAGCTATATGATTGTTTTACGCCTACAGTCCTGATTGAATTAGAAGATCTCGGTTTTTGTAAAAAAGGAGAAGGAGGGGCTTTCGTTGAAAATGGGGCGATTGAACTAGGAGGGAAACTACCTGTGAACACCCATGGTGGCTTGTTGTCCCATTGTCATCCCGGTAATCCAGGTTCAATGTTTGCCCTGACTGAAAGTGTTCTTCAACTTCGCCATCAGGCTGGGGAGCGCCAAGTTCCGGGGGCAGAGGTGGGGCTTGTCCATGGACAGGGTGGAATCATGTCTAGTCACACGACACTCATCCTTGGTAGAGACCGAGTCTAAGGAAAAGAATTTCAGAATAAATTTAGATAACGAAAAATGCGAGGTGAAAACTCATGTTGGGTCATTCAGGCAAGCTCTTCCCCCGCCCAACGATAGAAACAGCCCCATATTGGGAAGGATGCCATAACCACGAATTGCTAATTCAGGAATGTAAAGAGTGTGGCCACCATCAATTTTATCCAAGAATCATGTGTACAGATTGCTCTAGTCCTCGTATGGAGTGGGTGCCTGCATCAGGCAAAGGAAAAGTAAAAAGTTTTACAATTATGCACCGTGCGATTACGAAAGCGTATCTTGCCGAAGCACCGTATGTCATTGCCTTAATAGAACTTGAAGAAGGCCCAACGATGATGAGTAATGTAGTTCAATGTGAGCTTGAAAACGTAGAAATAGGGATGGAGGTTGAAGTTGTTTTTGAGGATTGGTCTGAAGAGATTTCGATTCCTAAATTTAAACCGACTTCACTGTGAGTAGATTGAGATAAACAACGATCTCAATTTGTTTAAATGGTTTATAAATTAAACAAACAACAGTTAGGTAGAGATGTCATGTTAGGGGGATCGTAGTGTATAAAGGAATTCAAACCTTCGGAAAAATTGTTGAATACCGTGCTGACAAGAATCCTGAGTCACGGTTTGTCCGTTTTTCAAAAAGTGATCTAACTTATGGTGAGTTCCATCAAAACGGCAACAAATTAGCAAATGTGATGACTTCATTAGGACTTTATAAGGGGAAACTTTGTGCAGTGATGCTTCCAAATAGTCCGGAATTTCTCGTCACCTGGCTCGGCCTTGCCCGGCTTGGTGTCATCGAGGTACCAATTAATGTAGCGTACCGTGGAGATCTATTGGCTTACATCCTGAATAAAGCGGAATGTCAAGCAATTGTCATTTCCTCCAAATGGGTTGAGCGAATAGGAGAAATTTCGAGCGAACTGACACATTTACATCATGTGATTGTTGTAGGGGAAGATGATCATTCTTTGCCTCGTCCAATTATGTGTCACTCCTATGAAAAGCTCATGGATAATGCAGGTGACGAGCCGGTGGATGTTGAGATTAAACCGAATGATCCATCACTTATTCTTTTCACTTCCGGTACGACGGGGCCATCTAAAAGGGCAATCTTAAGCCATCAAGCAAATTTTGCGCTCGCATCAACCTGTTGCGAGTTGATGAATTATGGACCGACAGATCATTTATTTACAGTTTTCCCACTTTTTCATGTCAATGCGCGTTATGCGACAATTTTGCCTGCATTAATCTCAGGTAGTGATGTTGTCATGCATGAAAAGTTTTCTGCATCAAGGTTTTGGGATATTTGCCGTACGGAGCAAATTACCAGCTTTACGTATATGGGCTCGCTACTGACGTTGCTAATGAAGCAGCCTGAACGACATGATGATGGGGACAATCCGGTTCGAATGATCCAAGGGGCCCCTGTACCCTTAGAAATATACGAAGACTTTGAAAAACGTTTTAATCTGAAAATTACGGAAGCTTACGGATCGACGGAGGTTGGTTTAGCGATGGTCAACCGTGCTGAATCATTCCGTAAAGGCTCCTGCGGAAAGGCTGTCTCGGTCTATGAAGTTGAAATTCATGATGAGAACGATCAACCTTGCCCTGTTGGAGAAGTGGGTGAAATTGTTGTACGACCAAAGAAACCAGGAGTATTATTTTCAGGATACTATGGAATGCCTGAAGCAACGGTTGAAACGTGGCGAAATCTTTGGTTCCATACTGGAGATCGGGGCCGTGTCGATGATGATGGTTATTTCTACTTTATTGATAGAAAAAAAGATGTCATTCGTAGAAGAGGGGAGAATATCTCCTCATACGAAATTGAGCGGGTCATTAATACTCACCCGAAGGTACAGGAAGCTGCTCTCGTCGGTGTTCCTTCTGAGCTCTCAGAGGAAGAGGTACTTGCGGTTTTGATTTTGCGGGAGGGTGAAGAGCTAGAGCCAGAAGAGCTATTAGACTTTTGCCAGCCGAGGATGGCTCATTTCGCTGTCCCTCGATATATCAGATTTGTAAAGGAGTTTCCAAGAACCCCGTCGCAACGAATTGAGAAATATAAGCTTCGTGCGGAAGGAATTACTCCAGATACCTGGGATCGTGATTTGGTAGGCTACAAAGTTCATCGTTAAGACCTTGAATGTACAGAAGGGAGTGGAAAAATATGTATAAAGGAACCGAAACATTTGGAAAGATTGTTGAGCACCGCGCGGAAATAAAACCCTATGCTCGGTTTGTTCGTTTTGAGGATAAAGATCTGACCTATGACCAGTTTCATCGAAGTGGCAACAAAGTGGTAAATTTTATCGCTTCACTAGGATTGTCAAAGGGCCAAACATGTGCGGTCATGCTTCCGAATAGTCCTGAGTTTCTAGCGACGTGGTTAGGTTTGTCCCGCCTTGGTGTGATTGAAGTACCAATTAATACTGCTTTTAGAGGAGACCTTCTGACGTATATTCTTAATAAAGCAGAGTGTCAAGCCATTGTTGTGTCTTCACAATGGGTAGAACGTGTGAATCAAATTTCGAGTGAACTTACCCATCTTCGCCATGTCATCGTTGTTGGAGAAGATTATGAGGCAATCGCTGCTCAACTAAACTATCATTCTTATACGGACCTTTTTGCTAAGGCGAGCGATGCATTACTTGATGTAAAAGTGGAGCCTAAGGACACCGCCCTTATTCTGTTCACGTCTGGAACAACAGGCCCGTCAAAAGGGGTAATTCTCAGCCATACGTCGACTTTTAGTGTCGCGAAAACGGCATGTGAGTTAATGAAGTATGGACCAGAAGATCGGTTATTTACGGCATTTCCATTGTTCCATGTGAACGCTCGTTATACGTCGATTTTAGTAGCTTTATTAGTAGGTTGTGATGTCGTGATGCATAGTCGTTTTTCTGCATCTAGGTTCTGGGATATTATGAGAAGAGAAAAAGTAACAGCATTCAATTTTATGGGCTCTCTCTTAACGATGCTTATAAAGCAGCCTGAACGTCTGAATGACGCAGATAACCCAGTGAAAAAAGCATTTGGGGCACCAACACCGGTTGAAATTTATGATGATTTTCAAATTCGATTTCAAGTCCAAATATCCGAAGTATATGGTTCAACGGAAATAGGTACAGTCCTCTATAACCCAGCTGCTTCATTTAAGAAAGGATCCTGTGGCTACCCTGTTCCAGTTTATGAGGTCGAAATTCATGATGAAAATGACAATCCATGTCCTCCTGGAGTTGCGGGTGAAATTGTCGTTCGTCCAAAAAAACCTGATATTCTTTTTTCAGGATACTATGGCATGCCTGAGGCAACCGTTGAAGCCTGGAGAAATCTGTGGTTCCATACAGGGGATACTGGAAAAATGGATGAAGACGGTTATTTCTATTTTCTCGACAGAAAGAAAGATGTTGTCCGGAGAAGAGGGGAAAATATATCGTCTTATGAAATCGAACGAGTCCTCAATGATCATCCAAACATTTTCGAATCAGCGGTTATCGGTGTGCCATCTGAACTTTCTGAGGAAGAAGTGATGGCAGTAGTGATTCTCCAAGAAGGTGTGGAGCTCCAACCAGAGGAGTTACTTGATTTCTGTCAAGATCGTATGGCTCACTTTGCGGTACCCCGCTTTATTCGCGTTGTGAAAGAATTACCGAAAAACACCTCTCAAAGAGTGGAGAAGTATAAGCTTCGTCAGGAAGGAATTACAGGAGATACATGGGATCGAGAACGTGTTGGGTATGAAGTGAGGAGATAAATTACATTTTTTAAATATTATGAATATTTTGAATTGACTAAGAGAAATAACGCGATTATAATGTGGACAGATAGCTAGGAAGTAAAGATATTAACAAAAAAGGAGGAATCATCTTTGAAATCAAATGCGAAGAACTTAGAAAGAAGTGTAGTTTGTAAAAAAGATGAGATGCAGCCAGGGGATAAGAAAGTGATTCAAGTTAGGAGAATGTCCATTCTAGTTGTTCGAAAAGACGATGAGTTTTATGCAGTTCGAAATGCTTGTCCTCACCAAGGTGCAGAATTTGAAAAGGGAGTTTTAAGAGGAGCTGCAAGAGCAACAACGGAGATTAAAGAAATCTGTTATGAAAAACCAGGTGGGTTTATCTATTGTCCATGGCACCATTGGAGTTTTGATGTAGAAACTGGGTGCTCAATGCATGACCCTGAGAACACAAAAATTAAAACATTTGATGTAAAAATAGAAAATGACGAGGTTATTGTTTACGCCTAACATAAAAGAGCACTTAATTATTAATAAAATCAAACAACCGGTTATTTTATTATTTCCAAATCAAACTACTATTTGTTTTAAAAAAGATTGAAGGCGCATAAAAAAGTGCCAAATGTTGAAAGGGGATAAAAAAATGAGTAAAACACTTGAAAAAAGTAAAGTACAATCAGCTGTTAATAGTAAGGTAATTCCTGTAATCGATTGCGATGTTCATCCAAATCCTAAAAGCTATGAAGACCTTAATCCATATTTAAGTGATTACTGGAGAGATTTCTTAACGGATTGTAAATGGAAAGGCGTATTTCCAGGAATTCCAATTATGGCAATCGTGGCTAATGCTGGTCATCGCATGGACAGTATTCCTCCTGAAGGGGGCCTTGGTTGTTCTTCTCTGGAGTTCTATAGAGAACAAGTGGCTGATAAATACAATTATGCGAACTCAATCCTTTTCCCGGATTCAAGCTTTATGTTAGCAGCTTCAGCGCAGCATGAAATGGCAACAGCAGTGGCGAGCGCTTACAATGATTGGCAAATTGATACTTGGTTAGCTAAGGATCCTAGCCTTCGTGGTTCTGTTATCATCGCCCCACAAGATCCAGAAGCTGCTGCACGCGAAATAGATCGTGTGGGAAGTCATCCGCAAATGGTTCAAGTTGGATTATCGATTCATTCACCATATGGAGGATGGGGAGATAAACGCTATCATCCAATATGGGAAGCGGCGATTCGAAATGGACTTGTTTGTACATTCCATGTATCGGTTCCAGGAGGGCTATTTAGGCAGGGACCAGTTATAGGAAACTATTATCCTGAAGCGCAAACAAATAATGGATTAACCTATCAAGCACAAATTAATAGCATCGTATTTGGCGGTGTACTAGAAAAATACCAAGATCTCAAAATGGTCTTCGTTGAAGGCGGATTTGCTTATCTACCAAACTTGATGTACACCATGGATACTCATTGGAGAAATCTGAAACGAGAAGTCCCTTGGGTAAAGCGTCCGCCAAGTCAGCAAATTAGAGAACAAATGTGGTTTGGTACACAACCGTTTATTGAACCTGAGCGTCATGAAGATGAAGAACATGTCGTACAGATTATCAAAATGATAGGGGAAGACAGAATTCTATTTGCGAGTGATTATCCGCATTGGGAATTTGACGCACCACATGCCGCTTTTGCCAGGATTCCAAAAGACCTAAAAGAAAAAATTCTTTATAAAAATGCAATGAAAGTATACGGATTTCCAGATCCAACGAAATAACCTCATAAATCCTAATCCTCTCATCTGTGTACACTCTTTCCAAGGTGAGAGGATAAATGATTCTTTTTCAAACAACTGTAGTTTCACTATTGTAATCGCTTTCAAAGAAATGCTTGTTCAGATATGAAAAATGCAGAAAAATATGGAAATAAAATGGTTATAGATAATGCAAAAACAGCTTACACAACTTTGGAAAATGAAGAAGTAGAAACCTACTATCCTACTGAAATAGAGATTTTTAAGTGGAAGAATCAACAAGGTCAGGCAGAGATATTTTTGAAAAAGAAGTTGAAGGTGGAAAAGAGCTTTAGAAGCACTAGCTGAATTAGAGTAATAGTTACTGAGTTTAGAGCAAATTCAAAAATAAGAGATGAAATTGGGGGGATTAGTTTGAAAAAGTATAGAATAGCTCTGTGTCTTTTACTAGTTCTATTTATAGCCGCGTGCGGAAACACAACTCAATCGAATCAAAATGCTACAGGAGGTAATTCTTCAGATTCACCCGAAAAAGAGGAATATGTTTTGAAGCTTGCACATGGCTATCCTACCACATCGTTTATGCATACCTTTATGGAGTGGTTTAATGAAGAACTACAAAAGCGCAGCGAAGGACGATTATCGATTGATATCTATCCGAGTGGTCAGCTGATGCCAGTCGATCAAGAAATGCCAGCAATCCTTCAAGGACAAATTGACATGAGTCACTCATCGTCTCCAGTGCTAACCAGCTTTGATCCGATTTGGAATTTCTATGAACTCCCTTTTATTTTTGACTATGATCCAAAAGATCCGGCTGTCTTCTTAGAGAATCGTATGGCATTTAGTAAAAGTGAAAACGGTGGTCAAATTATTTCCCAAATGATGGAAGAAAAAGGGCTGAAAATTTTATCTTTTGGATTTGTTGACATGTTTGGGTCTGTGTATACGACGGATCTTGACAATTTAGTTACTGGACCGGAAAGCGCGAATGGCTTAAAGCTTAGAACACCAGGAGGAATGATTGGACCGGAAACGGCACAAGCGATTGGAGCGAGCAGTGTGACCATAGCTGGAGCTGAAGTGATTACAGCTTTACAGCAAAAGACCGTTGATGGATTGCTAACAACGCCAATATACGCATCTCAAGCTAAGTTGCCTGTCAAGTCATTTTCAGTTGTTCCATTGTTTAATAGTGTGACACCATTGGTTATGTCACTTAATAAGTTTGAGTCGCTCCCTGCAGATCTTCAAGAAATTCTTGTTCAAACGGGAGAGGATTTAGAAAAACATATTATGGCATCGGTATTAGAAGAAGCACAAACAGCTTATACCAATTTAGAGAGTCAAGGTGTGGAAATTTATTATCCTACAGAAGATGAGATTGCTGAATGGGAAGAAGCAACTAAACCAGTCAGGGAAGTTTTTGTTAATCAAGTAGAAGGAGGAGCAGAGCTATTAGAGGCACTTGAGTAAATATAGCTAAACATATGGATATTTGTTACCGAGTTCAATTTATGTTTATTGAGCTCGGATTTTCTAAAAAGGGGTTGAAAGTAAATGGAAAAATTACAGAAACTTGATTCTGCCACAAAGCATCTTGATCGAGGTTTG
Organism: Neobacillus sp. NPDC093182; assembly: GCF_044754045.1. Lineage (NCBI taxonomy): Bacteria > Bacillati > Bacillota > Bacilli > Caryophanales > Bacillaceae > Neobacillus > Neobacillus sp. NPDC093182. The sequence continues at coordinate 184,254 of NZ_JBIVOI010000001.1, read as the reverse complement.
GAAGCGGCTGCCCTCGTCTGTTTAATCATTAGTGTTTTAGGTGCGATTATTAATGTCTTTTTACGTTATGTACTAGATATGTCCTATCAGATTATCGAAGAGATCTGTCGTTATGCAATCATATATGGTGCTTTTCTATATGTTGGTCCACTAATTAAAAAAGGTGATCATCTAAAAATGGATATCCTGCAAGGCTTTCTAAAAGGAAAGAGTAAATCGATCAATAATTTATTGATTAGTATTCTTTTATTTGCTGCATTTGTTTACCTTAGCTGGGCTTGTATTATTTGGTCGTTGTCGTTATTAAGTCTGAATGTGATGACTGTATCTGGCATTATGTTGATGTTTATTCCAGCACTTGCGATTCCGATTGGGATGCTCTTGGGGTCGCTATACGCTTTCATCCAGATCATTCATGATGTTTATATCTTGCGTTACTATAAAACAACTGAAGATGAAACTTCCATTGAAATGGAAACAGGTTCTTCAAATCAGCTCGTGTAATTTGACAGTGCTCAAACGGCACTTAAATCCTAGGTAACAAATGGGTTGACTTTTAAATTGGAAATCCTTAGTGAATGAAAGGGGAGAAGGAAATGCTCGCTGTAGGTTTGATTATCTTTGCTGTTCTTTTAGTAATAGGTGCGCCAATTTGGTTAGCGCTAGGAGCAAGCGGAGGATATTGGTTATTGGTTCAAATGGGGTTACCTGTCGAAAGTATTGCCTCTCAATATTTCATTGCAACAGATTCATGGATTTTGTTAGCGGTACCTTACTTCCTGCTTGCAGGAAATTTAATGACTTTTATGGGTCCGGCCGGTAAAATGTTTCGATTTATCAATAATCTAGTCGGACATTTGCCAGGTGGAATGCCTGCTGCTGTTGTCGTTACTTCTGCCATTTTTGGGGCACTCTCTGGTTCCTCTGTCGCTACCGTTGTAGCAGTTGGATCGATGGCCATTCCTCAAATGATTAAAATGGGCTATTCAAAGGAAAATAGTTATGGCGTTTTAGCTGCATCAGGAACGTTAGGACAAATGATTCCGCCAAGTATCTTTATGATATTATTTGCTTCATCTACACAACTTGACCCGGGAGCGCTCTTTATGGCGGGGATTGTGCCGGGATTATTTTTAGCTGCTGTATTAGTCATTGTTGCGATTATTGTTGGCTTAAAGGAAGAGAAACAAAGACCTCAGAGAAGCAGCATTAAGGAAATAGGCAAATCGTTTGTTGAGGCTATTCCTTCCTTATTTATGCCTGTAGTGATATTGGGGGGAATTTATGGCGGGATTTTTACGCCTACAGAAGCAGCTGCAATTGCTGTTGTCTATGTGCTCCTGATAAGCTTCTTATTTAATAGAAATGAATGTACGTTTGATAACTTCAAGAAGAGTTTACTCTATACCATGGTTACAACTTCTATCATCTATATCCTATTAGGTGGTGCAAAATTATTTGCTACTGCGATGACCTATATCCAAGTTCCTCAAATGATTACTGAATTCGCTGTAAGTATTGATGTTGCAGGTTGGGTCATTATGTTAATTATTGTATTATTATTCCTTATTTTCGGAATGTTCTTAGATGCTATTCCAATTTTATATATTACGCTCCCGATCTTATACCCTGTCGTTATTTCTTTAGGTTATGATCCGATTCACTTTGCGATTATTACTGTTGCGGCATTAATGATCGGTCAGATTACACCTCCAGTTGGCTCTTGTTTATATGCGATCAGCGGACATTTCAAAGAAAACATGGGTGTAGTTGTAAGGGGGGCAAATCCATATTTAGTAGGTTTGATTGTAGGGATGCTTGTCCTTATCTATATTCCATGGCTAAGTCTCTTTTTATTCCAATAAAAAAGTTGCCTCAACAATATCAATAAATCAAAGCAAATATTTATTAAATAGACTGCATGAGGAGGAAGATCATGCAGGTAAAAGGGAAACGAATCATTGTAACTGGAGGGGCGCGAGGGTTGGGGGCCACAGCGGTACATGCATTTGCTAAAGAAGGAGCAAGTAGTTTCACTAGATGTTCTTGATGAGAAGGGAAAAAAAAAGTAGCTGAGGAAGCTAGTCAGCGTGGTCCAGGTTCTGTCCACTTTCTTCATTGTCATATTTCGAACCGTGATGAAGTCGAAAGAGTCTTCGAGGTTGGAGTTGGTAATCTTGGGGGCTTAAATCATCTCGGTAGATGGTGGCATGGTTTCGACTAGATAATGTAAGAGTTGGTTATTCAGAAGGTTTGGTGAAATTTATAGTTATGAAAATGGTGGGCAAAGGATTGAATTTACAATAGAAAGGGTAGCGATATTGTCCATTGGTAATATTGTAACCTTGGCTTAATATTTACCATAAAAGGAATTAATAATTCTGCGGAAGCGCAGATTGAGTCGAAAAAAAGGCAGCAGAGTATCATCGCAACCTATCGAAAATGAGGTTTGGAGCGTTAAGGACTTAATAGAGGCACTCTATGAGATTCAGTCTGAAAAGGAGTGAACAAAATAATGAAACCGGAAGAAAAATTAGAGATTCATGAAGTAATATACAAAGCAGCACATGGGTATGATGCGCACAATGTCGAGATGCTTACAGCATGTTTTGCAGAGGAATCGGTGATGACGATACGTGTTGGCGGCGGAGATTTGATTGGTCCTTATGATGGTCAGGAGGCCGTTTTAAATTTTATGAAACGTGCAATGAAACGACAGACTGATAAACGTTTGCATCAAATCTCTAATATTTTTTTTGAAGAAGAAGGGGAAGAGGTAGCCGTCGCGCTATCAAGCTTGACTTTGTTTTCTACAGATAATGAAACTTGTCGACTCCTATCAACCGGCATTTATCGCGATGAAGTAGTCAAGGTAAATGGAAGCTGGAAGATAAGTAGACGGCATTTGGATATTGAGCTTCCTGTTTAAAGACTTTGTCGAAACAGAAATACACCATAAGTTATTTTAATATTTAGTTTTATAAAATAAATTAGTTTTTAATGGAAGATTAGGTGGTCTATTAATAAGGGAGTGGATAAGGATGAAGTCAAATGATAAATTAGCGATTCATGAATTATTAAATAAGGCGGCTTATGGGTATGATTCACGCAATGTTGATATGCTAGCAGACTGTTTTGCAGAGGGAGCGTTAATGTCAATGCGCATTACTGATGGAGATTTAATTGGTCCTTTTGAAGGTCAAAACGAAATCATGAAGTTGATGACCGGTGCAATGGAAGGTCAGATGGACACACGACTCCATAATATATCAAATATATTCTTTGAAAAAGAAGCTGATGAAGCGGCAACTGTCCTTTCAAGCTTAACATTGACGGCGGTTGAAAATGGAAGCATTAGACTTTTAACGACGGGTATTTATCGAGATGAGGTTGTCAAAGTTGGTGGGAGCTGGAAGATATCAAAGCGACATCTAGATTTGGAGTTACCGTTCTAACGTGTTACTCTTTAAACCGTTTTTATCATATGAAAAATCATAAGTTACTAGCTTTGTAAACGATTATTCTATTAATGAATGGTAGGGAAAAAGCAGATCATGTTAAGGAGGTAACGGATTTGGTAAATATCGGACAAATTCCAGCAAAATATGCAAAACTTGATCCAACAAGGCCAGCATTAATTGATATACCAAATGACCGTCGATTGAATTATGGCACCTTAGATGAAAGGGTTCGCCGATTAGCAAATGGGTATATGAATGATTTAAGACTTAAAAAAGGTGATCGTGTTGCGGTTATTTCAAAAAACAGTGTCGAGTATATTGAAAATTACTATGCGTGTGCACGTGTTGGATTGATTATTCAGCCGCTTAATTGGCGTTTAGGTACTGGTGAATTAAGCCGTATTTTAGCAGATGGGAAACCTTCTGTCCTTGTTAGTTCAAGTGAGTTCCATGAAGTACGTCAAGAGCTTCAAAATCTTGTAGATATCGATCATTGGTTAGAGTACGGAGAAGATGGGGATGGTTCTTATGAACGGCTGGTTGAGGCTGCTTCTACTGAAGAACCGAAGCAATCGGCAACCGTCGGGGATGATGACCCAATGCTCATTCTCTATACAGGTGGGACAACTGGGGAGTCTAAAGGAGCCCTCCATTCCCATAAAGGCTTTTATGCTGGCATGCTAAATCAGACCGTTGGTGAACGGATTGTTCCTACGGATGTCTATATGCTGACAGGACAGATGTTCCACATCCCGATCGTTCTTGCGATTAATTATATGGCCCATGGCCGTCCATTAGTTCTGATCAATTTTGAAGCAAAATTAGCGCTTGAGGTCATCCAACAAGAGCGTGTGTCCGCGTTCCTAGGGATTACAACCATGTTGAACTGGATGATGTCAGTTGATAACTTTGAGAGCTATGATCTTGGCAGTCTTCGAAACATCCAATACGGCGGCGGACCAATGGGAAAGAAAGTCGTAAAAGCTGCTCTTGATGCTTTTCCTTGTACGTTAATCCAAGGTTACGGCCAAACAGAAGGAATGGGCATGACGTTTCTATCCCAGGAGGACCATTTAAATGCAATCAAGGGAATACATCCTGAACGATTATCTTCCTGTGGTCGAGAGGCGTTCACGACTTCAGTTCAAATCGTCAATCCACAAGGGAATCTTGTACCTAGGGATGGGAAGACAGCTGGAGAAATCATTGTTAAGTCGGATGCGAATATGATTGGGTATTGGCAAAGACCTGATCTTACTGCAAAGACATTAAAGAATGGTTGGTTATATACAGGAGATGTCGCTTCATGGGACGAAGATGGGTATGTATTTATTGTCGATCGCGCGAAAGACATGATCATTTCGGGTGGAGAAAATATCTATAGTACACAAGTTGAGAACGCCATCTACCAACATGACGCTGTTCTTGAAGCGGCCGTTTTTGGTGTCCCTGATGATGAATGGGGGGAGCTAGTAAAAGCCGCCGTTGTTCTGAAGCCAGGAAGGACAGCGACAGAGCAAGAAATTATTGAAACAGCTAAAAACCAATTAGCTTCTTATCAAAAACCACGTTCTGTTGAATTCGTCGATAGCCTCCCTAAATCACCAACGAGCAAGATTCTTAAGCGTGAGCTAAGAGAAAGATATCAGAATACACGGGGGAATAAAGTATGAGTCAGTTATTATCAGATGAATTGCTTGCAAATATTGGCCGATCGTCACAGACAAGAAAAGAAATTGTGACCCGCCGCGATATAAGAAAGTATTCAATCGCAACCGGACAAAGACGGAAGAAATATCTTGAGGGAGATGAAGCTCCGCCGATGTTTCATGTGTCTCTATTTTGGGATGTAGTCGAGATGGATCAACTTAGTCCTGACGGTGTTTCTATTGATCCGCTTTTACCGGAATTTCCGTTAAAAAAAGCCATGGCTGGAGGATTGAAAATTGAATACCATCAGCCGATTGTTCCTGGTGATTGGTTAACGGCTACGCGGACATTAACCGATATTTATGAAAAGCAAGGGTCCAAAGGTCCGCTCATTTTTTACGAGATCACAATAGAGGTTGTAAATGGGAGTGGAGAAAAGGTACTAACGGAAATAACAACAAGAATTTTACGCTAACTAGTCGCAATAGCCACTAAGAGAGGAGCGAGCTATGTCAAAAATAGAACAGATCAAGGTTGGCGATACGTTACCTCAACGTGAATTCAAGCCTGATAGTGTACAATTATTTCTTTATAATGCGGTCTTGTTTAATGCCCATCGCATTCATTTTGACTACCCTTATACGACAGAAGTGGAAAATTACCCGGATCTGGTTGTTCCTGGTCCTTTACTTGGTGATTGGCTGAATCAATGTATAAATGAATGGCTGGGTGAAGAGGGACATCTAGCTTCTATTGATTACTCAAATCGAAAAGCTGCTTATGTAGGGGAACCCCTTCATTCTGGTGGGAAGATAATCTCTTATAATGAAGAAAAGCGTGAAGCCCAAATTGAAGTTTATATAAAAAATACAGCCGGCGAAGTGATTGCTCCGGGATTGGCAGTTGTCTGTTTGTAGTGCATTACATAAAAAAATTTAGATAAGTCAAGAAATTATCTTTAGGAGTATTCCTATGGGGAAAAGATTAGATGGTAAGGTCACGATTATAACAGGAGCTGCTTCTGGATTTGGAAGGGCAATGGTGAAAGGGTTTTCAAAAGAGGGCGCTAGAATCTTTGCTATTGATATCGATGAATCAGTTGAAAAGCTAATAGAAGAAGTAGATGGTGAATTTATACATTTAAAGCAGACATATCTGACCCTAACCAAGTAGCATCCGCCTTTAAACAATGTCGTCAAACTTAAGGTAGGTTAGATGTCCTATGTAACAATGCAGGAATTACTGCGTTAGTAGAGACTCCATTGCACGAATTCCTCTTGATGAATGGGATAGAGTATTTAGGTAAACGTTCAAGATGCCCAACTTGTTCTACAAGAATCAATTAAAATGATGCTTGAAAGCGGCGGCGGTTCCATTGTAAACACAGGATCAAGAGGAGGCTTTAGAGCTACACCTGGGTCTTCAGCCAATATTGTTTGTAAGGGAGCAATGGTTATGCTAACAAAACAGGCTGCCCATGCAATATATCGATAAAGGCATTCGTGTCAATTCAATAAACCAAGGGACATGTAAAACTCCCTTACTTAACGGGTTTACTGACGAGATGTTAGATTTTCTTGCTGAACAGTCCCAATTGGCAGACTTGGGGAGCCTGAGGAAGTAGCAAAACTAGCTCTTTTTCTAGCATCGGATGATTCACCCTATATAACGGGTCAGAATCATATTATTGACGGTGGACGTGCAGTTGTTTAGCAGGTAATCTAATCTTATATAAAAATAGCGGAGAATGGCCAATCCCATTCTCCGCTATTTGTTTTAAAGTGAGATAAGCTAGAGGCATTTATAAACGAGCCTAAGGCTGTTTTTCTTCATAACAGTAGGTACTTTTATCAACGGTTCGCCTCCTTTTCATATAAAGAGGCTATAAAAGATAAGAGTTATCTTTTACAGACTCGACTGAACGAATATTAAAAATTGTAATTATACAAACGCTGAAAATTGTTTTTTAATTGCATTTGTAATTCTGTTCATTGCATCCTTCGCGTCATCCATTAGGACAGGCATCCAGAAAAAACCGTGGATTTGACCATCATATCTGACAACCTCTACTGGAATACCAGCTTCTTTTAATCTATTAGCATATGCCTCGCCTTCATCACGAAGGACATCATATTCACACGTGAAAACTAAAGCAGGTGGTAGGCCAGACACATCCTTTGCAAGGATAGGAGACGCATAAGGGTTTAACTTCTCTTCTTCATTATTAAAATATTGATCGGCAAACCAACGCATCGCAGTTGTTTCTAAATAGAAACCTTTGCCATTTTCAAGATAGGATTTTGTACTGAAGGAGAAATCTGTTACTCCATATAGAATAATCTGATAGGCAATATTTGGACCGCCACGGTCTTTGGCCATTAATGGAATAACGGCCGCTAAGTTACCGCCAGCGCTATCTCCACATGTGACGATACGGCTTGGATCGCCATTATGTTTTGCAATGTTTTCAGATGCCCATTTTGTGGCAGCATAACAGTCCTCAATACCAACTGGGAATTTATACTCAGGAGCAAGACGGTAATCGACAGAAACAACCAAACATTCGGTAGAATTTGCAAGCGAACGACAAATTGGATCTACGATTTCTAGATCCCCTAGTACCCAACCGCCTCCGTGGAAGAACATGATAACAGGAAATGGACCTTGTCCTTCAGGAGTGTATAAACGAAGCGTAATCTCTGATCCATCTACAGGAATCTGAACATCTTCAACTTTGGCAACCTCTTGCACTTCACCACGTAAATCTTTGTAAAAAGCTAAGAGTCCGTCCCGATTTTCTTGCACGGACATTTCTTCAATTTTTGGTACACCCGATTCAAAGGCCGCATTAATCTGATTTAATAGATTCTTTACCGCTGGTTGTAATGTCATACTCAAATCCTCCTATCTAAATTCGAAATCGTTTTCATTTATATTATAGTTGCTAGTAAAATAGAACGCAACACAATATTCGGAAAATTCTAAATTGTATTTTCTGCACAATGAACAAGAAATTGTTTAGTTGTATGAAAATTCGGAATAATATAAAAATAAATATAGACTTTAGCATCCGAGGTTGATAAAATAAAATCAAACAGTTGTTAGTTTGATAAAAGACTTTTGTGTGATGAACTGATTCGACATTCCATTAAAAAGGGAATGGTTGGAGGATTTATGATTGAGGGTTGGCTCCATCAATGTGCTGGATTGGTTGGGCGAAGACAGTCATTAACTTCCATTATTCATAATAATTTGAATATAGTTTTAATGAAATGACCTCTTAGATTTTCCTATATATGTTATTTAATAAAAAAGGAGGAGAAGATTGATTGACGACATTAATTGCGTTAAATCGAGAGGCGGTAGAATTCACTTCGAAACCATTAAAAATGTTTATTGGTGGCAAATGGGTAGACGCGATTTCGGGTAAACGAACAGAAATAAGAAATCCTGCCACTGGGGAATTAATCACAACGGCGGCAGAAGGCGACAAAGAAGATGTGGATCGCGCTGTTGCAGCAGCTAGAAAAGCATTTGAAGAAGGTCCTTGGCCAAAAATGAAACCAAATGAGCGTGCTAGATTGATCTTAAAACTAGCTGATCTTATTGAAGAAAATGCTGAAGAGTTAGCTCACTTAGATACACTTGATTATGGGCAGCCGGTTTCATTAACTTCCGGTTTTGCAGCTGCAGCAGCTGACAATTTCCGTTATTACGCAGGCTGGGCAACAAAAATTACAGGAGAAACCATTCCTTCATCAACACCAGGTAATATCTTTAACTATACAATTCGTGAACCAATTGGGGTTTGTGCCGGTATTGTTCCTTGGAATGCACCATTAATGAATGCCATCATGAAAGTTTCAGCTCCTCTTGCAGTTGGAAATACAGTCATTGTTAAACCATCTGAAGAAACGCCTATAAGTCTATTAAGGTTCGCTGAACTTGTCCAAGAGGCTGGGTTCCCTGATGGAGTTGTGAACATTGTAACTGGTTATGGTCCGACTGTGGGTTCAGCACTAGCTTCTCACACTGATGTAGATAAAATTGCCTTTACCGGATCAACGATCACTGGAAGACAAATTATCCAAAATAGTGCATCAAATATTAAGAAAGTTACCCTTGAACTAGGTGGAAAATCTGCACATATTATTTTTGCAGATGCTGACTATGAAACAGCCCTTGCCAATGCTGCGAATTCCATCTTCTTTAATTCCGGACAAGTTTGCTTTGCTGGCTCAAGGTTATTTGTTGAAGGTAAGATATATGATCGATTCTTGGCCGATCTAGCAGACTACTCTAAAAATTACAAAGTTGGAAACGGTTTCGACAAAGAGACGGTCATAGGACCTCTTATTTCAGCAAAACAGAAAAAACGTGTCTTGAATTATTTAGAAATTGGACAAAAAGAAGGAGCCGAAGTCGTCATTGGTGGGGATGCAACAGAGACTGATTTGGCAAATGGTCATTTCGTCAAGCCAACCGTTTTAGCAAATGTTCACAATGAGATGAGGATTGCAAGAGAAGAAATCTTTGGTCCAGTCGTTGGGGCTATGCCGTTCAATGACATTGACGAGGTTATTAAACAGGCGAACGATACAGTCTATGGTTTAGGTGGAGGAATTTGTACAACCGATCTTCGTAAAGCACATAAGGTTGCCCATGTATTAAGAACAGGAAATGTATGGATCAATACTTACAATATTACTGAACCTGGTTCGCCATTTGGAGGATATAAACAAAGTGGACTAGGAAGAGAGAATGGTGCAGCTTCGATTGACGCGTATACAGAAATTAAAAATGTTTGGGTGAACTTAGATTAATTCTACTCTTTTCGCTTTGAAAATCTGCATTTAGGTTTTGATCTTATGTATTGAATTGTAAAAGGGATCGGCCTGATCTCTTTTTCGTTTAACCAAATAATAATGAATGAGGGGGAAATGTAAAATGAGAGCACTTGTTTTAGAAGATACTAGAAAATTGGTTTTGACAAATGTCCCGGATCCAACAATTGATAAAAATGGGGTAATTGTAAATGTAAAAGCGAATGGAGTATGCCGAAGTGACTGGCATGTTTGGGCTGGAGAACTTGCATCAGGATCCAACGTGTTAGGACATGAATTATGTGGTGTCATTGAAGAAGTAGGCAGTGATGTGAAGAACTTCAAAAAAGGAGACCGCGTCATTGTACCAATCTCTGGGAGCGAGGGCTCATGTCCTCATTGCTTAAAAGGCCAGGTTCATTTATGTGACTCTCCAGATATCCCAGGTTTCACCTATTCTGGCGGATTTGGAGAATACGTTCCTGTTCCTCATGCGGATCGAAATCTTGTTCACCTTCCGGAAGAAATTGGTTTTCGTGATGGTGCCGCTCTAGGTTGCCGGGTCATGACCTCTTATCATGGAATTGTGGATATTGCTAAGGTTCGCCCTGGGGAAACGGTTGTGGTATATGGTTGCGGCGGAATTGGGTTGTCTGCAATTCACATTGCAAACTCATTAGGGGCGCATGTAATTGGCGTTGATATAAATGAATCAAATCTGAGTTTAGCAAAAGAAATGGGCGCGATTCATACCGTTAATGGGAAACAAAATGATCCAATCGAAGCAGTCCAAGAACTAACAAGAGGTGGAGCAGATGTATCCGTTGATGCCCTCGGGATTGCCCAAACATGTGTGAATGCGATTCATAGCCTAAGAAAAGGCGGAAGACATTTACAAATCGGGGTGACATCGAAAGCAGAGTCTGGTTATATTTCGATACCGATCGATGAGATGCTGATGAAAGGAATTCATTTGTATACGACTTTAGGTCTCCCAGTTCATCGTTTTGATAAACTTCTATCTTCTGTGGCTCAAGGTGACCTGCAGCCAGGAAAAATGGTTTCGGGTGAGATTGCTCTATCTGATGTAAATCGAATTTTTGAAGATATGGCGAATTTCTCAAATACAGGAACCTATGTCATAACAAAATTTGACTAATGGTTCAACGGTCATTCCTTGTTAAGTCACAGGTAACGGGGGTTCTATCTTTAATAGCTTTCTAGATCACTAAATAGAAACCGTGGGGTACTATGTTGGGGGAGGGGGGAGCAATCTTCTCTCCTCCTTTTAGTGAAATCTGTAGGAATTTTACCGAAAAGTCTTTGATTATATTTCCGTTATTTTCCATTTTATCACTTTGTTCAAATACAATTACCTATTCCAAGTTTTGATTTTTTCAGAATATTTAATATATATATTGAAATGTCTACTAACTGCATTTATAATAAAAATCAAACAAACGTTTAGTTTTTTATTTCTTGGAGGTGAGTCTTATGGGTCATATAGACAAAAATGATACAATTCCGGTACGAAAAGGAGAAGATTTTGATCGAAAAGCTTTAAGAAACTATCTGGCTCAACACGTAAGCGATTTCCCTAATAAAAAGCTCGAGGTTGAACAATTTACAACAGGTTTATCTAATCTAACCTACTTTTTACGCTGTGGGGAGTGGGAAGCCGTTATGCGTCGTCCGCCTTCTGGACCGCTACCGCCAAAAGCACATGATATGAAACGAGAATCAGACTTATTAACAAGACTACATCCGGTTTTCCCTCTTGTTCCTAAGCCATATGTTTTTTGTGAAGATACAGAGGTGTTAGGTGCTCCATTTTATGTGATGGAAAGAAAACAAGGAGTGGTATTAGACGCACAGTTTCCCCCAGGATTTCACGTGACAAAGGAGCTTCGAATTGAAATATCGAATGCAGTGGTTGATGCGTTGGCGCAACTGCATACGGTTGAATATGAAAAGGCTGGCTTAGCTCAATTTGGTCGTCCAGAGGGATTTTTGGATCGACAGGTGAATAGTTGGATCCAACGCTATATCAAATACACAACAGATGAGATTCCGTATTTTGATAAAATCGCAAAATGGTTGGAGAAGAATATTCCTTCCTCCCGTTATACCAGCTTGCTTCATAATGATTATAAGTTAAACAATATGCTTTTTTCAAAAGATTTTACAAGGATTGAAGCGATTTTAGATTGGGAAATGGCCACTACTGCTGATCCATTCTTTGACTTAGGAGGAGCGTTAGGGTATTGGTTGGAACCAAACGACCCAGATTATCTCAAAAAGAGCCTCCCAACTGTAACAACAGAACCAGGTTTCATTAAGAGAAGCGATTTTATCCAAAGATATGCGCTTCAAACAGGGTTTGATATTCCGCCTCTGAATTTTTATATCGCCTTTACGTATTTTAAATTAGCCGTTGCTTTACAACAAATTTATTATCGTTGGAAGGTTGGACAGACAAAGGATAACCGCTTCTCAAACTTAATTGAGAGAGTGAATAATCTGATGTTATCGGCATGTGAAGTAGCTGAAACAGGCAAATATTAATGGGAATAGATACAAAATAACAAAATTAGTAAGGCAATAAGAGCCAGGATAAGGGAAAAGATCAAGCTTTTATCTAAGATTAAACACAGTACAACTATATGACTTTACCCATCCAAGGGGAATCATTTTTTTCCTCTTTATTGTAGAAAAATATGGGGATTGTTTTTCAAACAGTCGTCTGTTTAAAAAGGAACTTTTACTGTATAATATTACTATAGAATATTTAAGCAGTTGGATGGGTGAGGGGAAGAGGATGATGGGAAAACCAAATTTTAAAAAAACAAATAAATCGATTGAAAAATTCAATAAAATTGTAAATGCAGCAGCAAAGATTTTTCGAGAAAAAGGATATAAAGAGGCTACTTTGGAGGATATTGCGAATGAAGTAGGTATGCTCAAAGGCAGCTTATATTACTATATCGAGAAAAAAGATGATTTATTATATGCTGTAGTTGAAAGACCACTGAGTGAAATGACGGAAAATTTAAAAGTGATTGTCAATTCAGCTGATTCACCTTCTATTAAATTAGAAAAAGCCTTAAAAAGTCATATTTTAAGTTTTGAAAAATACCAAAGCGAGTTATTCGTTTGGATATCGATTGAATGGTTCAAGTCGGAGTTCGGGGGAGAAATAGCAACAGTAGGGGATGAATATGATCGCCTTTTTCGAAAAATTATAATTGAGGGAATTAAAAAGGAAGAATTTCGTAGTGATTTAGATCCAAAACTTTTAACTTTTGCCATTTTTGGTGTCTATAATTATATGCAGCGCTGGTATTCACCAGACAACAAGTATACATTTGATGAAATCTCTACACAATTTAATGCATTTGTCCTTCAAGGAGTTTGGAAAAAGTCCTGAAATACTCTGTAAATAAAGCCATTAATCCCTATATGAAACGTGTTTAAGAATTTAGGAGGTGCCTCCATTGGATAAGATCATAAAAGACTTACTGCGAACTTCTCCTGGATTATCCGCCAAAAATATCCTAAGCAAATGTCAAAAAAATATGGATTTTAATATCAGAACCGATACGGTAAATAGATATCTTAGAAAGTTAAAAAGCAGTGGAGTGCTCATAAACAAGTGTGGGCGCTGGTATTTAAGATGAAAGAGCTTTTAGTACATTTTAATAAAAATGATCGTTCTAAAACCAACAAGAGATTTTATATCAGCAGTGAGGTTTCCTTCGCATTCTTCACTGTTTTTTATGGGTTTTATTCTGTCCTCTGAGCCCTAACAATCAGAACATGGGTAAACTTTTATGAATAAAATAGATTCGTCTCTTAACAATTTTCCTAATATTCCGAAAGTTATATATAAATTATAATAATTAGTATATTATTATAATCGAACATTTGTTTGATTTTTAGTGAGTTACGAGGTGATTTTTCCTTTTTGTATTGCAAAAGAATGGAAAGGGGTACCAGAATGATTTATCAGTATCTTCCTGTAGAACGGATCCATTACGGGATCAATTGCGTTGAAGAACAGCTTGTAAATGAAATAACCAAGTTCAATGGTAAGAAATTATTAATAGTCACAACCAATAGCTTGTTAAAAACGAAAGCGTATAACCAGATGTTGGATACCCTTCATGCAAACCAGATTGAAACCTACGTAACCTGTTCAAAACAGCATGTACCTGGGACCATACTATTGAAGGATTTAACAGATATCCGACAATTTAACCCTGAACTTATTTTAAGCATTGGTGGGGGGAGTCCGATTGATGCGGCTAAAATCCTTTCATTAGTTTTAGCTGAGGACATCCAGTCAGAGGAGGAATTATACCCTTTTTCAGAGAATAGAAAAGAAAAGGTTCCGACTATGTCGGAGTATCTTCCTCATATCGCGATTCCTACAACCCTTTCTGCATCTGAGTTTACGAGCATCGCTGGTACAACAAATGAGAAGGACCATGTAAAGTATAAGTTTTCTCATTTAAATATGACGCCGAAATTCGTTTTCTTAGATCCTGTTTTCACAACGGAAACCCCAGATTGGCTTTGGATATCAACAGGTATTCGGGCAGTCGATCATGCGGTTGAGACTCTCTATACTCCTGTTCCAAATCCAATTAACACGAGTTTAGCCTTACAGGCGTTAAAAAAGTTGTATGAGCACTTACCACGATCTAAGAAAGATCCCACAAACTTAGAGGCCAGACTAGAATGTCAAGTAGGAGCGTGGCTCTCCCTATTTTCCGTCGTCAATATTAAGTTAGGATTATCTCACAGTATTGGACATCAAATAGGGGCAACCTATGACATCCCTCATGGAATGACTTCAGCGATTATGCTGCCACATGTAATGAAGTTTCTTTTAGCTAGAACGACGAATGAACAGGCTCAAATTACAGAAGCATTAGGTTTTAGTAAAGAGGCTAATACGGTAGCAGATAATGCAAGGATCGCTCCGACACTCATTAATGGGCTAATACAAGAACTTGAAATCCCACATCGATTAAGAGATTTTGATGTTTCAAAAGAAAGTATCCCTTTAGTCGTAAAAAATATTCTGACGGATATTCGTGGCGAAGACAATTCCTTTGTTTTGGGTACCGACGATTTAAAGGAAAAGATTACAAGCCTCTTAGAAGAAGTATGGTAGGGACAAACCAACAAGATGGAAAAATCATAATCATAGACTAGGTAGTTGTAAGATTCATTGGCCCTTAATTGAAAGCGTTTTATCTTTATGGGAAGTAAAAAATAGACTCACATATACGAGGTGATGGAAAATGAATTATCAAGAACTCCTAGATGGTTTTTCATGGGAAAAGGTTGTTAAAACTTTTGACTGGAACGTACAAGAAAAGTTTAATATGGGACATGAATGCTGTGATCGCTGGGCGGAAGACCCGAATCGGATTGCAATTTATTGGGAAGATGCAGAGGGAAACACAGATGTATGGACCTACAAAAGGCTAAAAGAACAATCGAATAAGATGGCAAATGCACTTAGGTCCGTTGGGGTACAGAAAGGGGACCGAGTGGCAGGGCTTCTCGGGAAGGACATGGAATTAATTATTACGGTAATCGCAACATGGAAAATAGGGGCCATTTATGTCCCTATGTTTACAGCTTTTGCTCATGATGCGATCAAATACCGCTTAGAAGATTGTGATTGTAAAATATTAGTAACAAATCAAGAACAAGGACTGAAACTAGAAAAAGTATCGGTTCCTAGTCAACTTCTTTTGATAGACGGATTAACAGCTAATGGATCAACCTTTTGGGAGTTCATTGATTCTTTTTCAGATGAGCATCAAACGGAACCAACAAACGTGATGGACCCATGCGTGATTCAGTATACATCTGGATCGACTGGAATGCCGAAAGGCGCAGCATGGGCACATAAAATTTTACTTAGTTCTTACCCATACGTTCGCTACGGAATCGGCGTCGAGGACGATGACACCATGTATGGAGGGGCAGATTTAGGTTGGGCATTTGGGCTGATTAATTGTACCTTCGTTCCTTTAAGCTTTGGCATTTCAATTCTTGTTTATAAAGGTTCCTTTAATGTTGAAAAGGTGTATTCCTTATTGGAAAAATACGAGGTCACGAACTTTGCGTATGCCCCAACAGCCTATCGATTGATGATGACCTATGGTGATGATCTTGCGAAGAAATATAACATCCGTGTGAAAAAGTTCAGCAGTGCGGGTGAGCCGTTAAATGCGGAAGTGGTCCGTTTCTTTAAAGACACCTTCGGAAGAGAGATTTATGATCACTATGGCTGTACAGAAACAGGGATGATTGTCGACAATTTTAATGTAACAGACATGGAGGTAAAACCAGGATCAATGGGTCTGCCGTCTCCTGGGTTTAATATTGCATTGATCGATGAAGAAGGGAACCCAGTTGAGAAAGGGAAAGTGGGACAAATTGCGGTTGATACAACTGCATTTCCATATTTTTTCCTAGGATACTGGAATAATCCTGAGAAAACAGAAGAAAAAATAAAGGGAAAATGGCTGTTAACAGGAGACCTCGCGAGCCAGGATGAAGATGGGTACTATTGGTTCAAAGGTCGCGCGGATGACATTATTTCGAGTGCAGGATACCGGATTGGTCCTTTCGAAGTAGAAAGCAGCCTGATCGAGCACCCTGCAGTTTCAGAAGCAGCTGTTATTGGAAAACCAGATCCTACCAAAGGGGAAATCGTTAAAGCCTATGTAATCCTAAATCCGACCTATCAACCTTCTGACGAACTAGCAAATGAATTAAGTCTGTTTGTTAAAAGCAAATTATCTAAACATCAATACCCTAGAGAAGTTGAATTTATAGATAGCCTTCCTAAAACACCAAGTGGAAAAATTCAGCGCTACCTTTTGAGGGCGAATGAGCAAACAGCTAGTAAATAAAAGCTGCTGGATTTAATATAGATTGTTTTCTAATGAGCTGCTCAAATTGGTGGGTAGCTTCTCTTTTTGTCTCGGTGTCGCTTCTTTTTATTTGACCTAGCTGATTCTGAATCTAAGTAACACGTTCCTTATATACCATTTTCTACCTCCTTCTTAATCTAATAATTCAATAGTACCTGAGCAGAAAAAAGAATGCGTGAATATTATGTTAACAATTTAAGTTTTCACGATAGGAAAAGTTTGAATTATCGTATAAAATATAAAATATTACAAAGTTGTGAACAAGGGGAAAAAGACTATGGTGCAAACGGCTAATAAACAAGAAACCATTCTATCACTCAAAAATAAGATCCTTGCTATATATGACTATCTTATTGAACAAGGTGATACGGAAAACGCAGAAAAAACAAAGCAGTTAGCAAAGAAACTGCAAAATAGGGAGTTTATGATTGCATTTTGCGGTCACTTTTCAGCTGGAAAATCAACGATGATTAACAAAGTGGTCGGCGAGAATTTGCTGCCATCGAGCCCGATTCCCACCAGTGCGAACCTCGTAAAGGTAAAATCAGGTGAGGAATATGCGAAGGTTTTTTTCAAAAATGAGAAGCCGCGGGTGTACTTAGCACCATATGATTATGAATTAGTAAAGAATTACTGCAAGGACGGTGACCAAATCGAGGAAATCGAAATCAGCCATGCAGATTCCCAGCTGCCTGCTAATACCGTTATTATGGATACACCTGGAATCGATTCTGCTGATGACGCACATAAGGTCGCAACAGAATCCGCGATTCACCTGGCAGATTTAGTTTTATACGTGATGGATTATAACCATGTTCAAGCAGAGCTGAACTTTTTATTCACAAAAGAGTTAACGGAAGCTGGAAAAGAAGTTTATCTCGTTATTAACCAGGTGGATAAGCACAAAGAAGAGGAGCTCTCGTTCGCTCAATTTCAAGACAGCGTCACGGATTCTTTTGCTGCTTGGGGAGTCAAGCCAGCACGTATCTTTTATACTTCATTAAAGTACCAAGACCATAAATTGAATGAATTTACTGAATTAAAAGCATTTATCGCACAGAAATTGCAGAATAAGGATCAACTTCTGCATCAATCCATTTTTCATTCTTTGAAAAAAATAGCACAAGATCATCTAGATCAAGAACGAAATAGACGGGAAGAGGAACTTCAGCCTATTTTTGAAGTGCTAAATGAGCTGCCTGAGGAAGATAAACAGCAATTAACACAAACCTATCAATCCCTCAGCACAAACCTAAAAACTCTTGAAAAAGGCGTCGAGGAAACAGATAAGGAAATGGACAATGAAATAGCAAAGATTTTAAACAATGCTTATTTAATGCCATTTCAAACAAGAGAATTAGCGGAAGCATTTCTTGAAGCCTCACAGCCAGAATTTAAGGTAGGGTTCCTTTTCTCAAAACAAAAAACACTTGAGGAAAAGAATGCACGGCTGGAGCGGCTGTACCAGGACCTTCAGGAAAAAACAAAATCACAGCTTGAATGGCACCTGCGTGAATATTTAATCGCGATTCTAAAGAACAATAGTTTAGATGAACAGGAGCTGCAAAATAAAGCACAATCTTTTTCTATCGAAGTTCCGCTCGACTTAATTGTTCAAACAGTTAAGCAGGGAGCCCGTTTATCTGGTGAATATGTGCTTCATTACACAGAGGACTTAGCGAACGGAATTAAAAGAATAGCACGCGAGGGTGTTCTAGATTTTAAACTTGCGCTCATGCCTGTATTAGCAGCAAAGACAAAAACATTGACCGAAATGTTTCAAGAAGAGTTTAAAAGTATTGAAAAATATGTTAGTGCACTATCTGAAAAGAACAATTTTGAAGAAGAAACAGCAAGAAAAGAAGCTGCCGTAAGCAGGTTTTTAAATGAATCAACGGAAACCATAAGTGACGATCACTTGCTATTTAATCAAGAGGAGGAGGAAGAGGCTGAAGTCGTACATGGGAAGGCACTTCCGGAGAGAGAAGCCGTTGAGAAGAGCAAGCCTCTGCCATCTGTAACCCAGGCGGGAAATATTGTAACTAAGAAAAATGAAACCGAAAAAGCAAGAAGTCATTTACAGAGCATGGTAGCTCGATTAGATCAATCTGCAAAGCTTATTGACAGTCTGCCTGGTTTTAAAAAGCTCGCTAAGGAATTAGAAGACAAAGCTGACAGATTGGCTCATAAAGGATTTACTGTTGCTTTATTTGGCGCATTCAGTGCCGGAAAGTCTTCTTTTGCCAATGCACTTATGGGGGAAAAGGTACTTCCGGTTTCGCCTAATCCGACAACTGCGGCCATTAATAAAATTAAGCCTGTAACCGATCAATATCAGCATGGCACGGTGCTTGTGAAATTTAAGGAAGAAAACGCCTTGCTCGAGGACGTAAACCGTTCATTAAAATTATTTGACCTGCAAACATCTGCCTTAGAAGGCGCTGCAAAAGAGATAGATAAGGTCATGCTTGAAAAGGGGCAGGAAGGAATAGCAGAAAAGACACACTATGCATTTTTACAAGCATTTAAAAAGGGCTTTCTCCTCCATGGAAAGCAGCTCGGAACAGTCTTGGAAACGGGCTTAAACGAATTTGCTGATTTCGTGGCGCTGGAAGAAAAGTCCTGCTTTGTTGAATGGATTGAGCTGTACTATGATTGTGAATTGACTCGCAAAGGGATTACCCTCGTTGATACACCAGGGGCGGACTCGATTAATGCCCGACATACTGGAGTAGCATTTGATTATATTAAGAATTCTGACGCGATTTTGTTCGTTACGTATTATAACCATGCCTTTTCAAAAGCGGACAGAGAGTTTTTAATCCAGCTCGGCCGGGTAAAGGAATCCTTCCAGCTCGATAAAATGTTCTTTATTATTAATGCGATTGACTTAGCTGAAAATGAAGAAGAGAAGGAAACCGTTGCGGAATATGTAACGGAGCAATTAATAAAATATGGGATCCGGAAACCACACCTCTATCCATTATCTAGCTTGCTGGCCCTAAAGGAAAAATTAGAACCAAACACAAATGCAAAGTCGGGCATGGGGAATTTTGAAGGGGATTTCTATCATTTTATTTCAAATGATTTAACGGAAATGGCTCTTACATCAGCAGGTAACGAATTAAATCGTGTTTATGAATTAGTAGGAAAACTAGTTGAGAATTCGAAAGAAGACCAATCCGTTAAGGACAAAAAACGTACTGAAATTGAAAAACAAAAAGCGATGATTAAAACTTTACTGGAAAAGCAAACACCAGATGGTTTACAAAAAAGAATAACCCAGGAGTGTGAAGAACTTCTTTACTATATTAAACAAAGAGTATTCCTCCGGTTTGGTGACTTTTTTAAAGAATCCTTTAATCCTGCTTTGTTAAGAGATGACGGAAGAAATTTAAAGAAGGCGTTACAATCAGCTTTGGATGAGCTGTTGGAAAGTCTAGGCTTCGATTTCGCACAGGAGCTGCGAGCAACAACAGTTAGACTAGACTCTTTTGCTGGAAAAGTTTTAGCGGATTATTATACTGGCCTAACTCGAAGCATGAAGGAAATAAATAAAGACTTATCATTTTCAACTTTTGAGATGAAACATGAAGAGGAGATTGAGTTTCCTCTAGCTTTCAGTGATTTAAATAAACAGCTGTTTACAAAAGCACTGTCTTATTTTAAAAATCCAAAATCCTTTTTTGAAAAAAATGAAAAGAAGCATATGAGTGATGAGCTATATCAAGTTTTAAATGTCCCTGCGGATGATTATCTGAAATCTGAAGGTCAAAAACTAGCTGAATATTACTCCGGTATTGTGTCCGGCCAATTTGAACAATTAATCACCCAAATAGAGCAGCAGGCAGAGGATTTTTATTTAAGTCTTCTTACCGCCTTAGATGGCGGCGTATCCATCGAAAAATTACAAGAAGTTTACCAAAAGCTTGAAGAGTCTAAGTTTTAATTCATTGGGGGGATGGCTATGAATCTAATAATCGACAAAGAATGGCTGTTAAAAAACTTAAATGAGCAAAATGTCCGTATTGTGGACTGCACTTTTTCTTTAGCCGACCCTAAAAAAGGCAGACAGGAATATGAAAACATTCATATTCCTGGTGCTTGCTATTTTGATCTTGAGGGAGATTTATCGGGCGAGGCCGCTGAACACGGCGGCCGGCACCCAATGCCTGACATCGAAGCGTTTAGTGATAAACTTGAACATGCAGGTATTGATGAAAACACAACAGTAATCTCCTATGATCAAGGTGAAGGTGCGTTTGCTGCAAGGTTTTGGTGGCTGCTGCAATATCTCGGACATGAAAAAGTATTTGTTTTGGATGGCGGCTTTAAAGGCTGGCGGGAAGGAAATTACCCGGTAACATCAGATGTCCCTGCTTTCAAAAAAACCACCTTTAAACCCGAGATTAATCTCGCCATGCTTGCAAGTATAGATGAAGTAAGAGCAGTGGCGGATGAACAGGATACAAATACAATCTTAATTGATTCGAGAGAAGAAAGACGCTATTTAGGCTTAGAGGAACCCATTGATAAAAAAGCCGGACGAATCCCTGGAGCAATTAATAAGCCATGGTTTGAAGGTCTAAATGCCGGATACTATAAGCCTGCAGACATTCAAAAACAACGCTTTACAGACATTAATCCTGAAAGCGAAATCATTGTTTACTGTGGGTCGGGCGTTACGGCTGCACCCAATTATCTAGCATTAAAGGCAGCAGGTTTTGAAAAGGTAAAACTTTACTTGGGAAGTTTTAGCGACTGGATTTCCTATCAAGAAAACAAAATAGAGTAAGTTTTTATGTTATAATATTAGCCGTATTGTTTTTATACGATAGGAGGTCTATACCTTGGAAAATCAAAAACCTTCACTTATGCTAGTTGATGGAATGGCGCTGTTATTTCGTGCATTTTACGCTACGGCTGTAACAGGTCAGTTTATGATAAATTCAAAAGGAATTCCGACGAATGGAATTCACGGATTCATAAAACATTTATTTACTGCGGTTTCGTACTTTAATCCTTCTCACGTAGCAGTTTGTTGGGATATGGGCAGTAAAACATTTCGCTCTGAATTATTTGACGCCTACAAAGGGAATCGCGGTGAAGCACCAGTCGAATTAATCCCTCAATTTGATTTAGTTAAAGAAGTAGTTTCCTCCTTTGACATCCCTAACATCGGGTTGGCGGGCTATGAAGCAGATGATTGCATAGGAACGATTGCATATCAAGCCAGGGAACATGCACATGTTTCCATTTTAACGGGTGACCAAGATATCCTTCAGCTGTTGGATGAAAGTATTTCGGTCATTTTATTGAAAAAAGGCTATGGGAATTACCTTGTTCATACTCCTGATACCTTCTTTGAGGAGAAAGGAATCAAACCGCGCCAAATGATCGATTTAAAAGCTTTAATGGGAGATCCTAGTGACAACTATCCTGGAGTGAAGGGAATTGGTGAGAAAACGGCTCTTAAGCTTTTAAAGGAATTTGAGCATGTTGAGGGGATCATATCCAATCTTGATCGTCTTTCAAAATCTCATAAAACAAAAATTGAGCAGGATTTAGAAATGCTCCACTTATCACGTATGCTTGCGGAAATTAAGTGTGACGTCCCTGTAACGTGTAACCTTACTGAAGCCGGATTGAAGATTGAGAAAGAAAAAGCTTTAAATAAATTAAATGAACTGGAACTTCGCGGCTTGCAGCGCTTGCTGCCGCTTGAAGCATCGTTTGTTTCCTAAAATCCGAGGCTGTCCCAACTAGGGACAGCCTCCTTCCATATAATTTACTTATTAAGCGTCGGGATTTCTTTATTGAAAGACGCGAGAAATATTAATAAATAGGCTTTCATTTCGTTGGTGAGAATATATTGGTGACTCCGGAGAAAAAAACTTTTTATAATGCTTTTTAATAGGATAATCGCTAAAATGCAATTATAATATAAAGGATGGTAGGAAATTGACTAAAAAATAGGGGAGCCGGTGTTGCCGGTTGAGAGGTTATCCATGAGATAATGACCCTTTGAACCTGATCTGGTTAACACCAGCGGAGGGAACATATTTAACAAACGATCTTTGTTAGTGTGCGCCCATGCTTAAAACTAGGGCGCTTTTTTATTTTTAAAGACGTCCTTTTAAGTGAAAAACGTGAAATGTTATCCAAGCCTATTTCCTGCAAATTACATAAAAGAGGATGATAAGAGTGAAGACATGGTTTAGTTTGTTACTATCTGTCTTGTTAATTGCAGGCTGTGGTACAAATACTAAGGAAAATTCACAGGGAAGTGAGCAAGACAATAAAAAGAACCTAGAAAAAGTTACGGTTGTATTAGATTGGACACCAAACACGAACCATACAGGGTTATATGCTGCGAAGGAAAAAGGCTATTTTCAAGAAGAAGGCCTTGATGTCAATATTATTATGCCGGGTGAAGCAGGTGCTGACCAATTAGTTGCATCCGGAAAATCACAATTTGGGGTTGGCTATCAAGAAGGTGTAACACAGGCTCGGATTCAAGGTGTCCCGCTTGTCTCAATTGCAGCTGTAATTCAGCATAATACATCTGGATTCGCCTCTCCTGCAGATAAAAACATTATTACACCAAAGGATTTTGCAGGTAAAACATATGGCGGATGGGGATCACCTGCAGAAAAATCTGTAATCGATTCATTAATGAAAACAGAAAATGCCGATGTTGAGAAGGTGAAAATTATCAATATTGGAGACACGGATTTCTTTACCGCGGTTAAAAAAGATATTGATTTTGCTTGGATATATTATGGGTGGACCGGAGTTGAGGCAGAGCTGCGCGGTGAGAAAATAAACATGGTATATTTAACAGACTACTCAGAAAAACTAGATTATTACACGCCTGTATTAACAACAAATGAAAAAATGATTTCAGAAAACCCTGACACGGTAAAAGCTTTTGTTAAAGCAGCTGCTAAAGGGTATGAATTTGCTATCGAAAACCCAGGTGATGCAGCAGATATTTTATTAAAAGCAGCGCCAGATTTAGATCCGGAGCTAGTGAAAAAGAGTCAAGAATGGTTAGCGCCTAAATACCAGGATGATGCACCACGCTGGGGTGAACAAAAGCTTGAGGTTTGGGAGAACTATGCTTCCTGGATGTTTGAAAATGGATTACTAGAAAAAGAATTAGAAGCTAAAAAAGCTTTTACGAATGAGTTCTTACCTGAATAGGAGAGGTTACTATGGCAAATGCACTAGTCAGTATACAAATTATCCCGAAGCCGTCTGATGGTGGAGATGTAATTCCATATGTGGACGAAGCAATTCGAGTGATTGCTGAGTCCGGGGTTAAATATGAGGTCCATCCGTTAGAGACAACAATGGAAGGCGAGTTATCCCATTTGTTTTCAATCATTGAAAAAATGAACGAACGGATGATGGAAATGGGCAGTAAAAATGTGATTTCTCAAATTAAAGTACTTTACCAGCCAGCAGGTATTACGCTAGAAACCCTGACGGAAAAATATCGATGAACTATTTAATTAGTAAAGGATGGAGACCGATTGCGGTTCTCCTTCTTTTGTTCATTTTATGGGAAATCATTGTAAAGATAACGAAAGTACCAGATTGGCTCTTACCGGCACCTACAAAGATATTGAATGAGATTATTTCAGGTTGGACATCGTTCTATCCAGATTTAATCTCAACAGCGACAATTGCGGTAGAGGGGTTTTTGGCAGGGACTACTGTTGGATTAGTTGTTGCTGTCTTGCTGCATTTGGTCCCTTGGATCCGAGACTCAGTGTATCCGTTACTTATTTTATCACAAAATGTTCCGATTATTGTCCTCGCCCCCCTGCTCGTCATATGGTTTGGATTTGGATTATTACCTAAAATAATTGTAATTACCCTTACCTGTTTTTTCCCAATCACTGTGGCAGCTTTAGACGGTTTTAAACAAGTTCCATATTCCCATAAACATTATATGTTGATGGCTGGGGCTGGAAAGTCTCAATTGTTTTGGAAGCTGGAATGGCCATATGCACTCCCATCCATTTTTTCGGGCTTAAAAATTTCAGCAACTTATAGTGTTATGGGGGCTGTCATTTCTGAATGGCTCGGAGCGGAAAAAGGAATTGGTGTTTATATGACCTTAGCGTCTTCTTCATTTAGGACAGACAAGGTATTCGTTGCCATTCTATCGATCATGGTACTAAGTCTCTTATTTTTTGCAGTTATAGTTGCAGCCGAAAAGTATTTCATTCGTTGGCAAAGCAAGGGAGGCAGCGTGGAGTGAGTCATTTACTGGTTGATCACATTGTAAAAAGTTTTGGACCAAATGAGGTTCTTTCAGATTTATCTTTTTCGATTGAAAAAGAAGAGTTTGTTACCATTATAGGTCCATCCGGAAGTGGAAAAAGTACAATTTTTAACTTAATTGGCGGGATCATGACTCCCGATAAAGGCGTCATTCAACTTGAAGGGAATAATATTATTGGGAAACGCGGCTCGATTAGTTTTATGCCGCAAACGTCTTCCCTCCTGCCTTGGCGGACTGTTTTGCAAAATGTATTGCTCGGAGCTGAACTGCAGGGTAAAAAGGATCGTGATAAAGCGATCGAAATGCTTCATAAAGCCGGTCTTGCTGACTATGTTCATGCTCGTCCGGAAGAACTCTCCGGCGGAATGAAGCAGCGCGTCGCGTTTATACGCGCCCTTCTCAGCCCCCAATCTCTTATTTGTCTTGATGAGCCTTTTTCGGCGCTTGATGAATTAACAAGATTAGAGATGCAAAAATGGCTTCTTTCGATTTGGGAGGATTTTCGCCGGACCGTGCTGTTTGTTACTCATTCGATAGAAGAAGCATTGTTTCTATCGGACAGGATCATTGTGATTTCCGCAAAGCCAACAAAAGTGGCAGCGGAATTCGAGGTCCCGTTCAAACGCCCGCGGGATGAAAGCTTGTTTTTAGATGATAAATTTCTAAAATGGAAGCGGACTGTTACTTATTCATTAAAAAACGTAGGAAGTGACAACGATGGGGAAGCTAATAGACGCACATATTCATTTAGATCAATATGATGACAGTGAAATTGCCGCGCTAGCTGAGGAGAATGAAACCATTGAAGCACTGGTTTCAGTTTCGATGAATCTGGATTCCTGTAAAAGGAATCTAGTTTTATCGGAACAATTTCCTATCGTAAAACCAGCATTTGGTTTTCACCCTGAGCAGCTTCTGCCAACAGAAAAAGAACTTGATGAACTAATAAACTGGATGAGAATTAACAAAGACAAAATGATTGCTGTAGGCGAAATAGGGCTGCCATTTTTTATGAGGGCAGAAAATAAAGTCACAAAAAAGGACTATGGCCGCTATATTGAATTGCTTGAAGTATTTGTGAATCTAGCGAAAGAATGGGAAAAGCCAATCTCTCTTCATGCAGTCTATGCTGATGCCCCAGTTGTTTGTGATCTTCTCGAAAAGCATTCTGTTTCTAAGGCTCATTTTCACTGGTTTAAAGGGGATCAGCGGACAACCGAGAGAATGTTGGCAAACGGATACTTTGTTTCAGTTACTCCGGAGGTTGCCATGGAAGAACCTGAAAACGTCACTTTAGTTCGAAATTATTCGATTAATCAAATTATGGTTGAAACAGATGGCCCATGGCCTTTCGGAGGTCCATTTTCTGGAAAAAGGACACACCCCCTTATGATGAAGGAGTCGCTTAAAAAAATAGCGGAAATCAAAGGTATGAATTTTCGTGATATAAATACGGAGATTCGAAACAATACAAAAAAATTTTTTAATATATAGATTAATTGGTGCTAATATTGGATTCATTACATCTTCTTTATAAAAGGGTAAATGTTTTAATCCTGAAACATGAGGCTGTCCCATAGATGGGACAGCCTTTTCCATTTTTATTTAGTGTTGCTTTTTTTAGCAGCATTTTCTAATTTACTTTTAGGATCTTCTGTCATTTCAGCATCCTGACCATAGCCTTGTGGATTAACTCCAGGCGCCTTGACACCGCGATTTCTTGAACCGTGTTTACTCACCGCTGTTCACCTCCCATTTTTTTAGTATTTCCACTCGGAATAATAAAACTCAACTTTCTAAACAATAAAGATAAGAGGTGATAAAAATGAACAAAGGTGTTTATTTAGCCCTATCAAGTATTGCTTTAGCACAGGGCTTAAAGATCCCCATTCATTACTATAAAAAGAAAGAATGGCGCCCAGACCTCTTTTTCCAAACGGGTGGAATGCCAAGCTCCCATTCAGCCGGAGTTTCTACACTAACCACCTATATTGCTTTACAACGAGGGCTACCAACATTTGATTTTGCCCTATCCCTAGTTTACGGGCTGATTGTTATGTATGACGCTCAAGGTATTCGGCGGCAGACAGGTGAACTTACCTTAAAGGTGAATTCTATGCATGATTTAATGGAAAAAGTAGATAAAGAAGAAAGTGTAGAATTTGAACAAGAAGCTCCAAAAAAGTTGAAGGAAATGTTAGGACATCAGCCCGAAGAAGTAATCGGTGGTGCACTCCTTGGGGCATTAGTAGGAGTGGTTGGGCATATATGCACAAAAAATAGTAGAAAAATGTCGAATTTTAAGTTAAAATCGGATAGTAGATGGTTTTAGATTGCTTGGAGAGGGATGGAGAAGCCAGTGCGGACAGTTGATGAGTACTTGCATTATTTGGAAGGAAAAGGTTTTCAATTTCAAGAGGATGCAATCGGTTTTATTTATTTCGGAAAACAATACACGAATGCTTCCGATGAATTGATTAATTCCGCAATAGAGATCACATTAAAAGCCCAGAAAACCTTTGATGGCAGCTTTTATGTGTCATTATTAGAAACCCTTGTTTCGAGCAAAATACAAACAAGAAATGCGGCCCTAAAGTTCGTTAAAGAAAGAGAACTAGTGGCAATATAAGCAAAAATCCTCCCTAGAAAGGAGGATTTTTGTTTTACCCTTGAAAGCTCTTGTTTTTCCTAAGCAGAGGAAATCTGTTGGCAGGAAGCTCTGCAAAAATCATTCCTGCAAAGATAAGCAAGCAGCCAAATAGCGCGCTGACAGATAAGCGTTCATCAGCCCAGTAATAACCGGCAATGGCTGCAAATACAGGCTCCATTGCGAATATTAATGCCACTCTTGTAGCTGTAGTGTATTTTTGAAAATTCGTTTGAATCAAAAACGCTAGGGCCGTAGCCAGCACACTGGTGATCATTAGAGCCACAATCACAATCACATCTTGTGAGAGTATAATTTCAGGATTAAGTGATTTTCTCCAATCCTAAAAAATAAAGGCGGATAGGATTGATAATACGGCCACTGTGGAAATTTGAATGACCGTTAACAATAAGGCTGGATATTTGCTTGAGAATTTTCCCGTGAAAATAATTTGAAGAGCAAAGCTAATCGCACAAATAAACACAAAACCATCTCCAATATTTAAAGAGGAAACGTCTGTCATCGTAAGCAGAAATAAGCCAATGGCTGCAATCGAAACTCCAATTACTGCATTTCTGGTTGGAAACTGTTTTAACAAAAACATCGAAAACAGTGGGACGAAAATTACGCTTAACCCCGTAATAAATCCTGCTTTAGAAGTGGTAGTATATAATAGTCCGATCGTTTGAGTTGCGTAGCCAAGGAATAGTCAGAAACCAATAAATACACCGGAGGCAAGCATTTTTATATTCAATAAAGCTAGCTGCTTTCGTTCAAAGAGGAATAGCCAGAATAAAAGCATGACTGCTGCGGCCAGAAAGCGGACTCCATTAAAGGAAAATGGTTCGAGCAAACTAATTGCATTTTGAACAAGAACAAAGGTTGTACCCCAAATAAATGTGACAAATAGTAAGCTGAACTCAGCAAAAATAGGCTTTCTCATGAAGATTACTCTTCCTCCAATGTATTTTTTCGGATTGCAAGACGCGCTAATTCATCGGCTGTTTTATTTTCGATACTTGGAATCCACTTCATAAAAAATAAATCAAATTGTTTGGATAGCTGTAATGCTTTTTCTAGCAGCGGGGCATACAATTTGTTTTTTACAAATTCCTTTTCAACGCCTTTATTGACTAATTCTGAATCAGTTCGAAAGGATACAACTGAATGCGCGTATCCTTTTTCTAAGCAGATTTCTAACGCTTTTATAAAAGCATGATATTCTGCTTCATGATTTGACAACATGCCGAGTGGGATGGAATATTTTTCTGCTGTTCCATTCCCTTTAATAAATATTCCAGCACCGCTTGGTCCAGGGTTACCAGCACTGGCACCGTCGATATAAACTTCAATCAAAGCAGACCCTCCAGTTTCATATTAATTGAAAGTTTATCATAATCTAACACAAAACGCAGGAAATATATTTTTCATATTTCTACTTTGTTGATATGGGTATGCTAAGATTAGATGTTTAAACATATTGTAAGAAAGTGCCAATCATTCATTCTTACTTTTCAACTCAGAAATTTTTTAAGGAAGGTTGAAAATCATGAAATATAAACTTGAGTGGAATTATAAAACAGGAAAAAATGAAAAAATACAATTTACCTCTGATTGGATATCTACGGAATTGGCAATACAAGCTGGTGAAGAGCTTGAAAAGCTAGGAAAAGCAAGTGATATTTATTTTTATGATGAAGTTGGTACCTCGTGGATCTTAAAAGAACTGAAAAAGCTAGTCACTGAAATTGAAGACGATCCTCATGAAATAACCGTTTATTTTGATGGTGGTTTTCAAAAGGAAACCAACACTGCTGGTCTTGGCGTGGTAATCTTTTTTAAACAAGGGAAAAAGAAATATCGCATTAGGGCGAATGAAGTATTCGATGAATTGGAAACAAATAATGAAGCTGAATATGCAGCTTTTTATTATGCATTAACAATTTTAGAAGAATTAGGGGTTCATCATCTGCCATGTGAATTCAAAGGGGACTCGCAGGTTGTGTTAAAGCAACTGGAGGGAGAATGGCCATGCTATGAAGACGTACTCAATGCCTGGCTCGATAGGATTGAAGAAAAAATCAAAGCGCTGTCTCTTATACCAAAGTACACGCCTATTCCAAGAAATGACAATAAAGAGGCAGATAAATTGGCGACACAGGCGTTAGAGGGGAAGGAAATATTCGCAAAGACACAAATCATTTAAGAAACGGGGTGCTTCTAGACTCGTGAAAAATTCAAGCAGAAAAGAACTGTTTAATCATGTTGAAACCCTGCTGGCTCACTATTGTAATGGCTGCTTTGTCCATCAACAGTTTAAACAAGAAGGCGGCAGGAGGTTTGCACATCGTTTTTGTATTTCACAATGTACAGTAGGGGAAAAGCTGCAAGAATATGGGAAAAGGCTGACATGAATAGCAGTTCTCGGCTGATGTGGATATACCTGCCGGGGGCCTGAGGGAAATAGAAAAAAGGCTGACGGTTTACGCCAGCCTTTGGTTGTTATAATGATTAAAGTTTTACTACGTTAGCAGCTTGTGGTCCGCGGTTTCCTTCAACGATTTCAAAAGAAACTTCTTGGCCTTCTTCTAAAGACTTGAAGCCTTCGCCAGTAATCGCGCTGAAGTGTACAAATACATCGTCTCCGCCTTCAACTTCGATAAAACCGAAACCTTTTTCATTGTTGAACCATTTTACTTTACCGTTTTGCATCTACTATTTCCTCCTAAGCCTTTCAGGACACCTTGTAAAAGTGCCAAAGATAAATATTATCATGACCACAAAGATAATATAAATACTATTCAATTAATGATACATGACGCTTTTAATATACATGAATATTTTTGGGCAGTCAAGGAAAGTAAGCGCTTTTTTAGCCGATAAATTGTATTATCATGCAATATTCAAAATTAATAAATCTATCTGAACATAAAATTTTATCAGCCTCATATTCTTATAAAAATGGTTGATAAAGGGTGAGGAGTAATGTACCGATTTTCGATTGAGGGAGATGAATGGATTTTAAGATTCTCGCCGCAAATATACATTGAAGCTGAAGAAAAACAAGTTGTCTTGATGTCATTGCTTCAAATCGGAAATGATTTATCATCATATTCACATGGTGATGCCTTTCTTATGTTTACAAAGAAGATAGGTGCGATCGTTTTTGACGTTGAAAGAATTCCATCATTTATTTTAACCGTATCTAACATTATTCCAGAAGAAAATTGGTATATGCAGGATTCAAATTTAAAACTTATACAATAATGAGTTTCAAAAAGGTGGTCAGAAATGACCGCTTCTTTTTATGTTAATTGTTAAAATTTTGACAAATGCAATCTAATTTTTTATGAAAATAACTGCTATGATATGCTTGAAAGAAATCCTCTGATTTCCCCCATGTGACACGAGCACCTCCTTTTTTGAATCTACCAATCCAATACCTGTAAAGAAAACTATAAATATGTTAAACAAATGGGGTACTTTGTAATTGTAATTTTTTTATCCTTTACAAAAAGACAAATGAAGTGGGAAAATGAATGCTGATGCTTTATCAAAAGGAGCAATCATAATGAAATTAATTATTGCGGAAAAGCCAGACCAAGGTTCAACATTGGCTTCTATATTTAAAAATAAAAAACAAAATGGTTTTATTGAGATTTTTCCAAACGAAACTTTTACAAATGGTGCATACGTTACATGGGCAATTGGGCATTTATGCCAGTTGGTGAACCCAGAAGCTTATGAACCAGGATGGAAGAAATGGTCGTTAGATAATCTGCCAATGATACCTGCTCAGTTCCAATATGAAGTAACGAAGGATAAAATTAAACAATTTACCGTTATCCAAAAGCTTGTAAATAATCCTGCGGTAACAGAAATTATCCATGCAGGCGACGCCGGGCGTGAGGGTGAATTAATTATCCGTAATATTCTTCGGATTACCGGTTGTAAAAAGCCAATGAAACGACTATGGATATCATCTTTAACACCAAATTCAATTCGTGAAGGTTTTAATAAGTTATTAGATGAAGACCATACTAGAAATCTATATTATGAAGCATACACCCGAGCATGCGCTGATTGGGTAGTTGGAATGAATGCCTCAAGACTCTATAGCTTGCTTTTGCAAAAACAAGGCTTTTCTGATGTGTTTTCAGTTGGCAGGGTACAGACCCCCACATTGGCTCTCATTGTAAAAAGAGAATTAGAGATTGAGAATTTTAAGTCTGAACCCTTCTGGGAAGTAATTGCCCATTTTAACATGGATGGCAAGAAATATAGCGGCAAATGGCAGAATGATGGAGAAACCCGAGTAAAAACAAAAGAAATGGCTGAGAAGGTTGCCGCGTTTTGCCGAGAAAAGCCTGCAGAAGTATCAGATGTACAATCGGAAAGAAAAGAGTTTTTGCCGCCATTACTTTATAATTTATCAGCTCTTCAGGCTGAAGCGAATAAACGATTTAAGTTTTCACCGAAGAAGACGTTAGATGTGCTGCAAAAACTCTACCAAAAAGGGAATGTTTCATATCCTCGATCTGACTCGCGATATGTAACAAAAGAAGAAGCGGCCACTTTTCCAGAAATTCTGACTAAATTAAGTCATATTAATGGTTATGATAAATTTTTTCCACTGCCAATTGAATCGATTGCCGATAACAAGCGGTATGTAAATGAGAAAAAGGTTACCGACCACTATGCCATTATTCCTACGGAACAAATTCCAAATGTAGACCGGCTTGATCCCGATGAAAAAAAACTTTACGATCTCATTGTTACGAGTTTAATAGCGGCACACTACCCAAAAGCCATTGCAGAATATACAACGGTAACAACTTTGGTAGATGGACGGGCGGTTTTTCAATCAAAAGGTAAGGTTCAAATCGAAGAAGGCTGGCGGAAGGTCATCAACCAAAAGGAAAAAGAGGATGAACCGGCTCTTCCGCAATTAGCAAAAGGAGAACAAGGCCGTACGGTAAAGGTTGATGTAAAAGAAAGCCAAACCCAGCCTCCAAAACGCTATACCGAAGGTCAGTTAATTACGTTAATGAAGACAGCAGGGAAGCACATCGAAGACAAGGAAATGGAGAAAATCTTGTCGAAAACGGAAGGTTTAGGCACTGAGGCAACAAGAGCTGGAATTATTACCATGCTGAAGGACAGAAAATATATCGATGTAACCAAGAACCTAGTGTATGCGACAGCAAAAGCAAGAATCCTAATTGAAGCAATTGGACAGGAAATTCTAGCCTCTCCGGAAATGACAGCCAAATGGGAGCAGAAATTAAAAGAAATATCAGAGGGGTCAGCTTCTCCCAAGAATTTCATGGAACAAACCAATAAAATGGTGTACCACTTAATCTCTTCAGGAGTAGGACATTCTGCAAATTGGGTCTTTTCAGAAAATGTACGCGAAAATTTCACCCCAAGTAAAAAGATGACAAAGGGTAAAGGCGGTACAAAACTGGGCAAATGTAAAAAATGTGATGGCTCCATTGTCGATAAGGGTAGCTTTTACGGGTGTTCTAACTATCAAAAAAACCAATGTAATTTCACGATATCTAAAAAAATTCTTGGGAAAAACATTACCCAAAAGAATGTGAAACTTCTTTTATCTGAAGGGAAAACGGAGTTAATTGAAGGTTTTACAAATAAAGATAAAACTTTTAATGCAAGGCTTTTTCTAGATGAGCAGGAGAATAGGGTTAAGTTTTTATTCGAAGAACAGAATACCAAAACTGTGACAAAGTCATAATTCAACTTGTCACTATTTTTTTTCTATAGTAAACTTTTAAGAGAGTAATTTTTTTGGAGGTACGGGATGCCAACACCGAGTATGGAAGATTATATAGAGCAAATATATATGTTAATTGAAGAAAAAGGATACGCCCGAGTTTCAGATATTGCAGAGGCATTATCTGTTCATCCCTCCTCAGTAACAAAAATGGTTCAAAAGCTAGACAAAGATGAATACCTTGTCTATGAAAAATACAGAGGCTTCAGCTTAACCACGAAAGGGAATAAGATTGGAAAGCGCCTCGTATTTAGACATGATCTGCTGGAACAATTTTTAAAAATCATCGGAGTTAAAGATGAAAACATATATAAAGATGTTGAAGGAATCGAGCACCACTTAAGCTGGGATTCGATTGAAAGAATCGTTGACCTCGTTCAGTTTTTTCAAGAAGATGAATCAAGGATAGAAGCATTAAAAGAAATTCAAAAACAAAACGAAGCCGAATAAATGCAAAAAGCACTTGGGAATCCCCAGGTGCTTTTTTAGAATAAATTAGGATAATGGTCAAAGGATTGTTCCTGCTCAGGGTTTAGAACAAGTTTCCCATCGTGATCCTCGGTTGCTTGAATACCCTGGATGACGCCGTTTGCTGCTTCCATTAACGCTTTTTGATAGGAGATGACCCGGCCTCCGGATGTAACAAAGCTAATAATATTACCAAAGTGGTTTCGATGCAGGCCTACTACTGTTTCCATAACGTTTCCCCCCTTTGCTCGATATTCTTTCTATAATTTACGAAAAATAAACGATAAGGGAATAGGTATTTAACCATAAATAAGCAATAAAATACGAAGAAAAGAAGCATCGGTCCGATGCTTCTTTGTTTACTCCCAATTGAAAGGAGTTTCTTGGTATACGTAGTAGTTAAGCCAGTTTGAAAAGAATAAGTGTCCATGGGAACGCCAGCGGTTAATGGGCGGTTGTGTTGGATCATTGTTAGGAAAATAATTTTCTGGAATATGAATTTCAAGCCCTCTGCTAATATCACGATTGTATTCCTGCGCCAAGGAATCAGATTCGTATTCCAAATGTCCAGTTATCATCACATGTTTTCGATCACGTGAGGCAATAAGCAGGGCGCCCGCCTCCTCAGACGCTGCTAACAGCGTAAGTTCAGGGTTCTCATGAATTTCACCAATCGATACATCTGTATATCGAGAATGGGGAGCATAAAAATGATCGTCAAAGCCACGTAGAAGTAAATCATTTTGCTCAAAAATCTGGTGCTCATATATTCCCGAGCATTTCCGTGACAGTTCAAATTTATCAATCCCATAATGATAAAATAGTGCGGCCTGTGCTCCCCAGCAAATATGCAGGGTAGAGGTAACATTGGTTTTCGTCCAGTCCATAATTTCTGTAAGTTCCTGCCAATACTTTACTTGCTCAAACTCCATCAGCTCAACAGGCGCACCTGTAATAATCATACCATCATATTTTTGATTTTTGACCTCTGAAAAAGTAGTATAAAATTGTTCAAGATGCTGTTTGCTTGTGTGTGTAGATTCATAGGAATTAGTTTTTAAAAATTTGACATTTACTTGCAGCGGGCTGTTTCCCAATAGCCTTAATAGCTGCGTTTCTGCCTTTTCTTTTTCAGGCATTAAATTGAGAATAAGAAGTTTTAATGGACGGATATCTTGGCTGATGGCCCGTTCGTCGTCCATAACAAATATATTCTCATGTTCGAGTATTTCTCGTGCTGGCAGCAGCTTTGGAATGTTAATAGGCATGGTGCACTCCCCCTTATTTCTAATCTGTTAAGTATATAGTATTTTTTTAATATTTGGTCAATAACATTATAAACATTATCTTAATTTCAGAAAAGAATAAAGTTTTGTGAAAAATATTACACGAAAAAAAACCATGATTTGATACAATAAAAGTGGTTATAAATTCTATGTGAATGCGGGGGATTATTTTTGCAAATGAAAACATCAGTTAAGTCCGACATTGAAATTGCACAAGAATCATCCATGAGGCCAATTGTTGAAATTGCTGAATCAATTGGTTTAAAGGAAGATGACCTCGAATTATACGGAAAATACAAAGCAAAAATCTCGTATGAAGCGCTTAGGAATATTGAAACAAATGAAAGTGGGAAAATCATCCTTGTTACTTCCATCAATCCTACGCCTGCTGGTGAAGGGAAATCAACCGTAACAGTGGGTCTTGGTGACGCATTCCAACGCATTGGCAAGAATGCCATTATTGCGATGCGCGAGCCATCATTGGGTCCTACAATGGGAATAAAAGGCGGTGCCACCGGCGGAGGCTATTCTCAGGTTTTGCCGATGGAAGACATAAATTTGCATTTTACCGGAGATTTGCACGCGATAACGACAGCAAATAATGCCCTTGCTGCATTACTGGATAATCATATACAGCAAGGCAATGAGCTTAAAATTGACCAGCGGCGGATTGTCTGGAAACGTGCGGTTGATTTAAATGATCGTGCACTAAGAAAAGTTATTATCGGTCTTGGCGGACCGCTTCAAGGAGTCCCTCGAGAAGATGGTTTTGATATTACGGTTGCCTCAGAAATTATGGCAGTTTTATGTTTGGCATCAGATTTGAAGGATTTAAAATCGCGGTTAGCCCGAATGGTTGTTGCCTATAATGATAAAAAGGAACCTGTTACAGTGGGTGATCTTGGGGTTGAAGGGGCACTTACTTTATTGCTTAAGGATGCGGTTAAGCCTAATCTCGTACAAACGATCGAACATACTCCTGCACTCGTGCATGGCGGGCCATTCGCGAATATTGCGCATGGCTGTAATAGTGTCATTGCCACCCGTACTGCGGCCAAGCTTGCTGACTTTGTCATTACAGAAGGCGGTTTTGGTGCTGATTTAGGAGCAGAAAAGTTTTTACATATCAAAGCTAGAAGTGCTGGTATTAGACCAGAAGCAGTGGTAATCGTTGCAACCATCCGGGCTTTAAAAATGCATGGCGGGGTTGCAAAATCGGATTTGGCAAAGGAAAACATCCCTTCCTTAACGTTGGGCTTTGCGAATCTGCAAAAACATATCGAAACAATTAAGGCCTTTGGTTTACCAGTAGTGGTGGCTATCAATAAATTTATCAGTGATACAGAACTCGAAGTTCAGACATTGCTAGAATGGTGCAAGCGCGAGGGTGTTCCTGTTTCTTTAACTGAGGTCTGGGAAAAAGGCGGTGCCGGCGGCGTTGAGCTTGCAGAAACATTGTTGTCTGTAATGGAAAAAGCAGAAAATAACTTTCAGTACTTATATGATGTATCAGATTCCCTTGAAACCAAAGTGAGAACGATTGTTCAAAAAGTATATGGGGGAAAAGACGTAGAATTCTCAGCTAAAGCGAAGAAGCAGCTAGTGGACTTTGAAAAATTCGGCTGGTCTAATTTATCGATCTGTATGGCAAAATCGCAATATTCCTTGTCTGATGATCCAGCCAAATTAGGAAGACCAACGGACTTTATTGTAAACGTAAGAGAGTTCAAACCATCGATTGGTGCTGGTTTCATCGTGGCGTTAACGGGAGAGGTTATGACCATGCCGGGATTACCGAAAAAACCTGCAGCATTGAATATGGATGTGGATGAAACGGGCAAGGCATTAGGGCTGTTCTAACAGATTGAGGTGAGTTGAATGTTTGATCCTACGGCTTTCGATAATATGAAAGTAGTCATTGAAGGGGCATTATATGATTTAGATTTAGCGGGAGAAATTGTTATTACAGACCGGAATGATATCGTGAATATGGCGAAAATGTCCCGGAGTTTTGATATTCACTTTCGAAACTCTTCAACTCACAAAGGTAACGTTACGGCAAATTTGGAATTGCATGCAGATTTGATTAATCTTGCAGCCGAGTTACTGCCAAACTCTTTGTCACAGAAACGATCTGGATGTACAATAAAACTGCAATTTTTTCATTATGGTGCAACAGATGAAGCACAATTAAAAAAAATACGAGAGATTTTCCTTGATATTTGGGGGGAAACCAGACAGATTAGTCAATCTGTAACGATTACACCTTCAACATCACTGATTCAAAATTGTATTTCCATTGAATTCGACAGACTGATCAGCGAGGACCAAATGGATGATTTGGTTGAAATGATCCATTTTATAATGACTTCCATTGAACAATTACAATCATACCTTAAAGAAATTAGTTAAACAGGTTGAAACCGGCTATATTTTTTAGCTGGTTTTTTTATCATGATAAATATTTACAAGAAAACGATTTCCAGGTACGATTATTTTAACTAGATATTAGGACCTCATACCAATTTTAAGGGGAGATAACATTGGTTAAAACGGCATGGGTAACAGACAGTACTGCATTTTTAGATGAAGAATTAAAAAATCATCCTGATTTGTATACAATACCATTAACGATTTTATTAGACGGTGAGGAATTTGCAGACGGAATTGATTTAACAGCGGCACAGCTTTTTGCTAGATTAAAAGAACTTAAGGCACCGCCAAAAACTTCACAGCCTGCTGTAGGTGTTTTCCAGGAATTATACGAAAAACTTTCTAAGGATTATGACCAAGTCGCAGCTGTTCTTTTATCAGGAAAACTTAGTGGTACCGTCTCTTCAAGCGAACAGGCAGCAAAGCTTGTTGATATTCCTGTTAGAACCTTTGATTCCCACGTTCTAACTGCACCAATGACTGCTTTATTAAAAAAAGGTATGGAATTAATGGAGGCAGGTAATAGCCTTGAATCTGTCATGGATCAGTTGGAATCATTGAAGACAACAAATGAGACGTATGTTCTAATTGGAAGCTTGGAGCAGCTTCATCGCAGCGGCAGGATGTCCGGTTTACAGTTTTTCTTAGGGAGCATGCTTAACGTGAAGCCTATCATATCAATCGATGAAGGCGCCCTTAACACAAAAGAAAAAGTGAGAAGCGATAAGAAGGCGAAGGAAAGGATTTTAGACTACTTTAAATCCTCTTATGAAAAAAATAAATTTAAAGAAGTATATATTTTATATGGGTTACACCAGGAACATGCAAATGAATGGAAAGTCGAATTAGAAAGACTATATCCTGAGTTAAAGGTTATTACCTGTCCGTTAGGTGCGGTAATTGGAGTCCACGCAGGTGAAAACACGCTTGGAATCAGCTGGCATAATGGGTTGAAATAACTTTATCCCCATGTGAGCATACTAAAATGGCAGTTCATTTTAGTTAAGGGGGGGAATTACCATGAAAAATAAAAATTTGACACGTGAAGAGATTGAGAAGCAGGACCAAAAAAATGATGTGGAACTCGGCGGCGAGTATACAATTGGTAACACCAAGTCTCAAAGCCAGAAAAAGAGCGGCCGTCAGGCGAACAAAAAATAACTCCGAATTCTCGGGGTTATTTTTTGTTTGCTTTTCATGTTAAAATACTTGGGTGAAGGAAGGTGTTTTACATGAAGAATCAAATTATAGAACAAACGAATACGTTTGTCCGTAGTCAATTAGGTGAAGACGCAACAGGACATGATTGGTTCCATGTTAACCGCGTCAGACGGACAGCATTACATATTTGCAAACAAGAACAAAACGGTGACCCATTTATTATTGAAATGGCTGCACTTTTGCATGACATCCCTGATGAAAAGCTTAATGAAAGTGCGGAAGCAGGGAAAAACAAACTGAATTCATTTTTTAAAAGTATTGCATTGCCTGAAGAGGTACAAAACGCTATTGTGGAAATTATTGATTCTATTTCATATAAAGGTGGAAGTAAAACCGAGCTGAAGACGATTGAAGCAAAAATCGTTCAAGACGCGGACCGGTTGGATGCCATTGGTGCGATTGGCATTGCGAGAACATTTGCTTATGGCGGTAAAAAAGGACAACCCATTTACGACCCCAGCATAAGTGTGCGAGAGGAAATGAGTTTAGAAGAATACCGCAAAGGGAAATCAACGAGCATTCATCATTTCTATGAAAAATTGCTAAAGTTGAAGGATTTATTGAACACAGATACTGCAAAAGAAATGGCAGAAAGCCGCCATCAAACGATGGTGGACTTTTTAGAACAATTCTATCTAGAATGGGATGGTCAAGACCGATGAAAATGCTGACAGTAGAAAATGTAACAAAAACGTATGGAGAAAAGCAGTTATTTAATAACATCTCCATTACCATCGGCGAAAAAGAGCGGGTCGGTTTAATTGGCATTAACGGGACGGGAAAATCATCACTTTTAAAAATTATTGCCGGATTGGATCAGCCGGATGATGGAAAAATTATCACAGGCAAGGATTACTCGATTGCATTTCTAGACCAACAGCCTGACTTAGATCCAGCTAAAACAGTTCTAGAACAGGTCTTTCATGGTGAAGCACCTATTCTAAGGTTAATGCGCGAATATGAAAAAACATTATTACTTTTGAATACATCTCCAGATGATACGAAGGTTCAAGAGGATCTATTCCAATTACAAAAGCAGATGGACGCTTTAAATGCATGGGATGCCAGTACAAATGCAAAATCGATTTTAATGAAACTCGGAATTGAGGATTTCACGAAGAAAATTGGTGAACTCTCTGGGGGACAGAAGAAACGTGTAGCGTTAGCTCAAGTCCTTATTGCTGAGCCTGATTTACTTATACTCGACGAGCCTACGAACCACTTAGACTTTGACTCTGTAAAATGGCTGGAGGATTATTTAAGCCGATATAGCGGCTCTATCCTTCTTGTTACACATGACCGTTACTTTTTAGACCGGGTTGCAAACAGAATGTTTGAGCTTGATGGCGGAAACCTCTATAGCTATAAAGGAAACTATGCAGCATTTTTAGAAGCAAAGGCGATCCGTGAAGAAAATGAGGCTGCTACATTTGAAAAGAGGCAAAACCTGTTTAGACGTGAGCTTGAGTGGATGAGGCGCGGTGCAAAAGCGAGAACAACCAAGCAGAAAGCGAGGATTCAGAGGTTCGATGAACTAGAAGATAAGCTTTCGGGCGGGAAGCCGACAGGTGAAAAGGTAGATATCTCCTTAAACGGAAGCAGGCTTGGGAAACAGGTATTCGAACTCAAGGACGCGTCAAAGCGGTATGGGGAAAAAACAATCTTGAATCACTTTCAGTTACTTGTAAAACCAGGAGACCGGCTTGGGATTATCGGCAGGAACGGGGCAGGGAAGTCAACATTGTTGAACATCCTGGCTAAAAAGCTTCCGCTTGATGAAGGTGAGTTCATCATGGGTCAAACAGTAAAAATCGCTTACTATACACAGGAAAGCGAAGACATGGACGAAAACAAGCGGATGATAGAATACATTAAAGAAACCGCTGAAGTGGTGGAGACGTCTGATGGTAAAACTCTATCAGCAGCACTCATGCTTGAACGCTTTTTATTCCCGCCATTTTCTCATGG
Source organism: Neobacillus sp. NPDC093182 (assembly GCF_044754045.1). Lineage (NCBI taxonomy): Bacteria > Bacillati > Bacillota > Bacilli > Caryophanales > Bacillaceae > Neobacillus > Neobacillus sp. NPDC093182. Next base: position 143,248 of record NZ_JBIVOI010000001.1, on the reverse strand, counting down.
AACACCAATTCGTAAATTATCCGGAGGAGAAAAGCGTCGTTTATACTTGCTGAAGCTATTAATGACCGCACCAAATGTTCTCTTACTGGACGAGCCGACGAATGACCTAGATACCCAGACATTGACCGTTCTAGAAGATTATTTAGAAGAATTTCCCGGAGTGGTAATTACAGTATCCCATGACCGTTATTTCCTTGATAAAGTTGTAGACCAGCTGCTTGTCTTGCGTGGTGAAGGCCACATCGATTCATTCTACGGAAATTATAGCGAGTACCTTGAAAAAGAATCAGCTGTCGAAGCGAAAAAGGCGGTATCTACTACGCCTGCACCTGCTAAAGCTCCTGAAAAAGAAAAAAAGAAAAGAATGACCTATAAAGAGAAAAAAGAGTGGGAAGAAATAGACGAAGTGATCGCTAAAACGGAAACTCGACTAGAAGAAGTTGCCGAAGAAATGGGAAACACAGGCAGCGACTTCACCAAAGCCCAAGAATTAATGAAACTAGAAGCAGAATTAAACGAAAAGCTCGAGTATTTAATCGAAAGATGGGAATATTTAGCTGAATTAGCGGAAAGTGAGTAGAAAAACTAAAGAATTAGGTGAACTTCATGAAAATTAAGGGTATTGAACCAACTCCAAGCCCAAATACAATGAAAATTATCTTAGACCAAGAACTGCCCATGGGCAAAAGCCATAATTATAAAAAAGAAACAGCTGCAAATGCACCAGGTGTTATCCAGAACATCCTTCAAATGGAGGGAATTAAAGGTGTCTATCATGTAGCAGATTTCCTAGCGGTTGAACGCAATGCGAAATACGACTGGAAGGATTTGCTGCCGCAAGTCCGTAAGGCGTTTGGGGAAACATCAGAGCAATCAACGGAAAGCCCCAGCCAAATAGATGAACACTTTGGGGAAATCAAGGTTGAGGTTCAAATGTTTAAGGATATTCCTCTTCAGGTTAAGCTGACAGATGGCACCAAAGAAAAACGATTTGGGATGCCTGAATACTTTTTAAAAGCTAGAGAACGAGCACAGCTTCCTGACGAAAATTATATTCTGCTCCGCACATGGGATCAACAAGGCGTCCGCTATGGAGATTTCGATGAAATTGGTCAAGAAGTCGTAGAGGAATTAATTGCCGCTTATCCTGCTGAACGGCTTGAGGACCTGGTATCCAGGGCACAAATAAAGGAATCCGCTGCTAAACCAAAGCCCATACGAGAACGCAAAAAGGTAACAATCGAATCATTAGAGAATCCGGATTGGCAGACTCGCTATCAATTGCTTGAGCAAATGGATGATCCTGAGCTAGAAGATTTACCGATATTAGAAAAAGCATTAGCAGATGATAAGCCATCTATACGCAGACTCGCGACCGTTTATTTAGGGATGATTAAGGACCAAGGTGTTCTGCCTTATTTATATAAAGCATTAAAGGATAAGACAGTGACCGTTCGCAGGACTGCGGGTGACTGCTTATCTGACCTTGGATTCCCTGAAGCAAGTGAAGAGATGGCGAAAGCACTTCAAGACTCAAGCAAATTAGTTCGTTGGCGGGCTGCGATGTTTTTGTATGAAGTGGGTGATGAAACGGTATTGCCAGCATTAAAGGCAGCCGAAAATGATCCTGAATTTGAGGTCAGCATGCAAATTAAGATGGCGATCGAAAGAATCGAAGGCGGCGAGGCTGCAAAAGGTTCTGTATGGAAGCAAATGACTGAGGCACGCAAAACAGAAAGTTAATTGGAATTGCACTTAGTAAATTAGATATAGTACACTGCAAATATAGAAAGTGAGGTTTTTATGATGTCAATGGCATACGAAGAATACATGAGACAAATGGTTTTACCAATGCGTGAGGAGTTAACAAGAACAGGATTTCAAGAACTTACAACAGCTGAAGAAGTAGAAAACTATATGGAAAATGCAAGTGGAACAACACTTGTTGTTGTAAACTCAGTTTGCGGATGTGCTGCTGGACTTGCTCGTCCTGCTGCAACACAGGCAGTATTAACGAGCGAGAAAAAGCCTGACCATCTTGTAACCGTATTTGCTGGACAGGATAAGGAAGCAACAGCGAAAATGCGTGAGTATTTTGAAGGAATTGAGCCTTCGTCACCATCAATGGCTTTATTGAAGGGAAATAAGGTGGTTCACTTTATTCCGCGTCATGATATTGAAGGAATGCCAATGGAATCCATTATGGATAATTTAAAGGCTGCATTTGATGCCAATTGCTAAAAGGATGTCATTCGACGTCCTTTTTTTTGGAGGTTTTTGAGTGTCATGTTTGTTACCACAGCTGGACGAACCAATCAGCAAATGATAGAAAAAGCCATGGAACTCGCAGATAAATTAGCAGTGCCGTACATACCGCGTAGAAAGAAGTCGATTCAGACTTTACAAAAAGAAACGAACAGTGAGTGTATTGTTGTAGGAAAGGAAAGGCTGGAACTATTTTCGCTGGGAGCGGAGCAGCCCTTCTTTTTTCATCCAAATTCAGCGATGTTTCGAATCAAGCGACTGGCAAACGGTGAACATGACCCCTTTGCCGATGCAGCACAGCTTACCCAGGGAATGACATTTCTCGATTGTACACTGGGTCTTGCCTCCGATTCAATTGTAGCCAGTTACTTAGTGGGGGATAAGGGGATGGTGACAGGCACCGAGGGTCAAAAGTATCTGGCTTTCATGGTCGAGGAAGGACTTAAAACGTGGGATTCGGAAATTTCCGATATGAATAGGGCAATGACTAGAATAAAGGTTGTTCACAGTCATGCACTTGAATATTTAAAGTCTTTGCCGGATAACTCAATCGATTGCGTTTATTTTGACCCGATGTTTGATGAGGCTATCCTCGAATCAGACGGGATAAAGGCGTTAGGTCAAATTGCTCTTTATGATGATTTAAATGAGGAAACGATAGAGCAAGCGTTGAGAGTAACAAATCATAGAGTCATGTTAAAGGATCATTATAAAAGTAAACGATTTGAAAAATATGGTTTCCATGTATTACGGAGAAAAACGGCTAAATTTCACTTTGGGTACCTAGAAAAATAAGAATTTCTACCATTCTGTAAGAAATGATTTTTCCATTTTGACAGCAAAAGAAGTATAATAATTGTTAAGAGTCAAAAAATATCGGAATTCTTCCAGGTACAAAGGGGAATATAGATGAATAAATGGATTCGTAAATCGTTTGTCGTACTCGTTTCACTCTTAACATTTGGCCTTATTACTCCGACTCAACTAATAAATAACGTAAATGCAGAGAAACCTACAGAGAGAGATACGATTGAAGCTGCGCTGTTAAGAGGCTATGCTCAGGAAAACAGCTTTTTTGAGACAGAAGAAGTAGTAGATAAAGAAAAGTTCCTCGAAGAGCTAATTAAACAGGCAGAGCTGCAATCCTATCAAAAATTCGGTACAAGAATTAAACCTGTAATTGAAAATGAGTTTCGGGAGATCATTATGCCAAATATCGAAAAGGCTTTGCAGGAGACAGCTGCCCAGTTTCCTACTGAGGATTTATTAAATTTAGCTATTACGGAGACTCCAGGTAAAGGACAATCAGAAAAAATCTTTAATATCAAAAATAGTGAAACAAATATGGATGTTCTTCGTTTTCATGTGAGAAGAGATAATCCGCCCCAAGCTGGTTTCTGGTTTAATTTTCATTATCATACCTATCATGATGGGTTTCAAAGCCATCATGAGCTAGGGTCTATTTATTGGGATAAAAATACCCCGCCTAAATGGATGAGTTAAGGATTTGCGAAACAATAGTAAAAATTTTATTATAATTATTGAAACCTTTCCTAGAGAAGCTCGTATATAGACTATTACCTAAAATGGAGGAATGAAAAAATGGCAATTAGTTTATCAAAAGGACAAAAAGTTGATTTAACAAAAACAAATCCTGGGTTAACAAATGTAGTAGTTGGTTTAGGCTGGGACACGAATAAATATGATGGCGGTAATGATTTCGACCTTGATTCATCCGTTTTCTTATTAGGTGAAAATGGCAAGGTTACAAACGAAACAGATTTTGTATTTTACAATAATCCACAAGGTGCAAATGGTGCTGTTGTACATAATGGAGATAACCGTACTGGTGCAGGTGATGGTGATGATGAGCAAGTAAACATCAATCTAACAGCAATTCCTGCTAACATTCAACGTGTTACTTTTACGATTACAATTCATGATGCAGCAGCTAGAAACCAAAACTTTGGTCAAGTTTCTAATGCATATGCACGTATTTTCAATGAAGCAACTGGTGAAGAATTAATCCGTTATGATTTAGGAGAAGATTTCTCTATCGAAACAGCGGTTGTGGTTGGGGAACTATATCGTCATAACGGCGAATGGAAGTTTAGCGCAATTGGAAGCGGCTACCAAGGCGGCTTAGCAGCTCTTGCAACAGACTTTGGATTATCAGTAGGATAACATCTAGAATAAAGACCCAGCCTGCGCTGGGTCTTTGAACAAAAAACATATAACATCCGGGAGGAATTTTTTTTATGTCTGTTTGGCAAGGAATTATTGATACGTATTCTCAGTTTTTTAACTGGTCAATGTGGGCTGAGGTTCTAACAGACCCAGTCGCATGGGGACTAATTGGTACATTGGTTATTCTAGAAGGTTTACTTTCCGCTGATAACGCACTGGTTTTAGCAGTTATGGTAAAGCACTTACCACCAGATCAGCGTAAAAAAGCTCTTTTTTATGGATTATTAGGCGCCTATGTTTTCCGTTTTATCGCTATTGGAGTAGGGGTATTCTTAATTAAACTTTGGTGGGTAAAGATTTTAGGTGCAGGGTATCTTGCTTGGTTATCTATTAAGTATTTCATGGATAAACGTAAAGCAGCACAAAGCGAAGAGGAAGAAGCGCATGGAATCAACCAAAACGGTCTTCTTATCCGTTTGTTTGGAACATTCTGGGGAACGGTTGTTGCCGTTGAATTAATGGATATTGCATTCTCCGTTGACAGTGTGCTTGCAGCATTTGGTGTTAGTGAACAGGTATGGGTGTTATTACTCGGTGGTGTACTTGGGGTACTTATGATGCGTGGTGTTGCAGGAGTATTCTTAAAATTAATTGACCGTATCCCGGAGCTTGAAACATCTGCTTATGTCTTAATTCTTTTAATCGCAGCAAAAATGTTTGTAGCGGTTTTCGGTATTCACGTACCACACGCAGTTTTCTTTATTATCATTTTACTTACATTCGGAGCTACTTTTGTTGTTCATTACATGAACAAGAAGAAAGAAGTTGGCAAAGAATCATAATTATCGACGCACGACATAAAATGGGGAGCAGACGAAAGTCAGTCCCCATTCTTTTTTATTAAAGGAGTCATTTAGAATGAAGCATTTTACCTATTTTTATGAAAATGAGCTTGAGGGATTATTTTTTCAAAAGCCAAAGGACTTTAATAAGTATAGTGATCGGGAGCTTTTATCATATGGACTTGGGGCAACTCTATACATGCCGGCAACTCGGCCAAATATTCATCAAGATCTCCTTTCAAAAAAGCATGAAGGGTTAACTTCCCTTGTCATTGACCTAGAGGATGCCGTTGGTGATATTGAGGTTGAAAAAGCGGAAGAGCAGCTTGTAGAGGAACTGCTAAAATTATATGGTGAAATCAATAAAAATTATTTAACAATTGACGACCTGCCTCTTATGTTTATCCGGATTCGGAATATTGAGCAGCTTAAAAGAATCAAGGAACAACTAGGAAATGCTACCCAGTTGTTAACGGGAGTAGTTTTACCAAAATTTAATGCAGAGTCTGGCGGGGAATTATTATCAGAGGTAGTTAGTATCCACACAGACCAAAGGCCTTTTTATGCCATGCCTATTCTTGAAAGTGATAAAATAATACATAAAGAAACTAGAATGACAGAATTAATGGCGATAAAACATCTGCTTGATTGCTATAAGGATAATATATTAAATGTTCGCATTGGGGCTACTGATTTTTGTGGATTATATGGAATTCGCAGAAGTGTGGATACCACTGTTTACGAGATTGCTGTTTTACGAGATTGCATTGCAGATATTATCAATGTTTTCCAACGATCAGAAAGTCCCTATGTGATTTCAGGTCCGGTCTGGGAGTATTTCTCATCTAAACCAAGGATGTTAAAACCTCAGCTTAGACAGACTCCTTTTCGCGAGCGTTATGGAGATGAAGGCTTGAAATGGCGGGCAGAATTAATTGACCAGAATATGGATGGTTTAATTAGAGAAGTGTTAATGGATATTGCTAACGGGCTAACGGGGAAAACCATCATTCATCCTACTCATATTAAAGCCGTGCAGGCACTAAACGTTGTAACATACGAGGAATATATTGATGCCTGTTCCATTGTTGAAGCAGAAAACGGAAAAAATGGAGTTAAGAAAAGTGATTTTTCCAATAAGATGAATGAAATAAAGCCTCATTTGTTTTGGGCGAAAAAGACCATCATAAAATCTCAGCTTTACGGGGTGCTGCATGAAGGATACACAAATATCGACCTTATCAAAAAAGACGTATACGTATACAATTCTTGACAAAATTACTGTTGACATTGAAGTAACTGCTAATCCATATCAGTTACCTCTTGAAGAACTGTTTACAATGGCAGCAAGAATCAATAAAAAACGGTCGTTTTTGTTTGTTAGTAAGGTTCTTGGAAAACATTTACCGATACAACCGCAAAAAGGTCTTTTAACTGCTGCTTTACTTGCAGCTAGATATGCAGAGAGTATAAGAAAATTGGAATGCCAAATATCAGAGAGTTTGGTCAGATCTTTTGGGCAAAAAGAGGCAGATTTTCAAAGCGTTTCTTTTATCCCCAAGTCTGTTAATCCTGTTGTGATTGGATTTGCAGAGACAGCTACATCACTCGGACACGCTTTTTTTGAATGCTTTGAAGAAGCAGAGTATTTCCATACAACCAGAGAAGAGATGGATCATCTAACACCTTGTATTACCTTTGAAGAAGAGCATTCGCATGCTACTTCTCATCGCTGTTATATTCCGATAGACATGATTGATAATGAGCGTGAAATTATTTTGGTAGATGATGAAATGACCACTGGGAAAACGGCAATCAATATTATCGAATCGATCCATTCACAGTTTCCTAGAAAAGACTATACCGTTGTCTCTATTTTGGATTGGCGGTCGGAACATAATAAACAACAATTTAAACAGCTAGAAAAAACACTAGGGATTAATATAAATGTCGTAAGTTTAATGAGCGGTATGGTACAAGTAAATGAGATGGATAAGCTTCAAGAACTAGAACCGCAGCATGATACATACAAAGAAATAAACACATCATTGGAAGTAGTATCTTTATCCGCTTATTTTGAAAAAGAATTTGCCGGCACTGGCAATAAGACTCCCTATATCAAGGAAACTGGCCGCTTTGGAATAGATAGCAAAAACAATCTTGTTCTTCATCAGAAAATAAATGACGCTGCCTCTGTGTTGAGACAAGGCAGAACGGGTTCAAACACACTATGTCTAGGGACCGGGGAGTTCATGTATATCCCTATGAAGTTAGCTGCAGAAATGGGTAAAAATGTTTTCTATCAATCTACTACTAGAAGTCCAATCTATATTCAAAACATCCAAGGGTATGGGGCAAGATACGGTATCGGTTTTCCTAATCCAGAGGATCAGGATGTGGCTCATTTCGTTTACAATATTCCTCCAGGTGAATATGATGAATTATTTGTTTTCTTTGAGAGAGAAGTATCTGCTGAAAATCTTCAGCCATTATTAAAACAAATGGAAAAATTACAGTTAAAGTCGATTAAAATCGTCTTTTTCTCAGAGTAATAGGGGTGAAGAATGTCGATGATAACTAATCAGCCAGCTAAAATGGGAAGCTATTCTGAGGATGATGTTCTTTTTCTATTAAAGGATTTGAGTAATATTCAGCTTGAAGACTCAACCGTGAATCGCGAAATGAGAGTTCAATCTGGTCAGCATTATAGTGAATCATTGCCGATAGAATACCAGCCGCCAGAGCAATATGTTGATTTGTTTTGGAGTACCGCCAATGATTATAAATTAAAAGTGGCACTATGTGTTGGTATTGTGGCTGAGCAAATCTATCGCAATAAGGGTAATCAAACCATCCTCGTATCTCTTGCCAGGGCTGGAACGCCGGTTGGAATTCTGGTTAAAAGGTATATTAAATTCCGCTACGGCATTTCTTTACCACATTATAGTGTCTCGATTATCCGTGACAGAGGTATTGACGAAAATGCACTGCACTATATACTCAAAAAACACCCAAAGGGTAACATTCAGTTCGTGGATGGCTGGACCGGAAAAGGAGCCATTTCGCTGGAATTAACAAAGGCATGCCGACAGTTTGAAAAAAAGTATCAAATCCAGCTTGATGATGAACTTGCGGTCATTGCCGACCCTGGCCATTGTACGACACTTTTTGGAACGAGAGAAGACTTTCTCATTCCAAGTGCCTGCTTAAATTCGACCGTCTCAGGACTTGTAAGCCGTACGGTATTAAATGACACGTATATTGGTAAAAACGATTTTCACGGAGCAAAGTATTACCTGGAACTTCTCCCAAGTGATGTTTCGAATGAATATATTGAATTGATTGCTGGTGAATTTTCTGCCATCTGTCAAGAAGCAGAGGAAATCGCTTTACAAAGAGAACACGAGGAAATTAATGTAGAATTTACAGGTTTGCAGGATGTTAGAACCATCCAAGCTCAATTTGAAATAGGAAGCACGAATTATATCAAACCAGGAGTCGGCGAAACCACTCGAGTACTTCTTCGGAGAATCCCATGGAAAATCCTCATGCGCGATCCTTCAAGCCCTTATGTGAGACATATCCTTATGCTCGCTGAAGAAAAAGGAGTAGAAATAGTGACGTATCCAGAAATGAATTATTTGTGTATGGGCTTAATTAAATTAGTTAAGGAGACTAGTGAATGATAACTGCATCGGATCTTGACCGCACACTCATGTATTCTGATCGAGCAATCGAGGAATTCGGAATACCAGCGGATCTTGTGTTGAAGCCGGTTGAAATGATAAAGGGCAAATGGGCTGGGTATATGACGGAAGCTGCTTTTTCCATGTTGAGAGAAGTTAACCAGCACAGCTTGTTTATACCGGTTACAACGAGAACAACAGAACAATTTAAACGGTTTGTGATTTTTGAAAAAGAAATACCCTTGTCTTACGCGATTACGACAAATGGAGCACATGTTTTGTATAATGGGGAACCTTTAAAAGAGTGGTCGGAACATTTAATTATTCAATTGAAAAATGGATGTGCACCTGAGGAGGATCTACTCTCCGCCTTAAAAAGGGCTGGAATTACCTTGGATGGGGAAAGAAAGCAGGCTGAAAACCTATTTTTTTACTTTGTATTAAACTGTCTTCCGACCCCATCAGAACTCTCAGTAATTCGTGGGCTTACAGCCAATTATGGATGGAAAATGAGTCTTCAGGGCAGAAAACTCTACTTTATTCCAACTGCCATTAGCAAAGGGAAGGCACTTGAATATATTTGTAACCGAGAAGGAATGGAAGCAATGGCGGGCGCAGGTGATTCTGTTTTAGATTGGGATTTTCTAAAGAATTGCCGCTATCGATTCGTCCCAAGCCATGGAGAGCTCCTAAAAGTGAAGGGACCAGCTGATTTCACGCTGACAAACCAGCTCGGCGTTGCCGCTGGTGAAGAAATACTCCAGCATTTCCTAAAGGCTTTAACACTCAAAATCTAACTGCTTTTTATATAGGGATAAAAGAAATAAAAATAGATGGAACTGAACAAAGCAAACGAACCGCAAAAAAATAACACAGACATGCTGACACTGGCAAGAACTGGAGAAAGAAACAGAGTAAAAAGTAAGCATAACCAGAACAAATCGATCATAACGAAGGTTTTCGAGACCATTAAATCCATAATGATACTTAATTCCTCGCTAACATCTTCCATTCTTGGCCGCTTATATATAAACCTCATTTAGTCACCTACTTATATCTGAGTACTCAATCATATGTAAGGACAAGGAAAAAGGTGAAAAATGAGGAAATTACCTTTAATATGAAACATTTTACGATTACTTTCGTATAAACAATGAACCAATTATTTAACTGTGATATGATGGTAAAGAATACCCTTACATAATTTAACTGTTACGTACTAAAAATCTTTCGCTTTTTTGAGGGAAGGGATTATGAATGAATTTACCATACAACCAAATGAATGTCCGACCTGTATCCCTTTCTTTTGAAAATTGGCTTGATATGCTAAAAATGCCCCTGTCAGAACGGCCAGAATTTTCACTAGAGCAGGGAAGTATTCAGATTGGGCAAGTACTGGCGAAATTCCTTGGAATTTCGATTGACAGTGATGAGTACTACAATCAGCTTTTTGAGTATGTGTCTTCCTCAGAAACACGCTTACATTTGTTAAGTGAGGAATCACTAAATAAAAATATTGATAATCAGCACTTTCAATCGATTCAAAAGGTACTTAATATCAGTCAAGAACAGAAGCTTTCTATTAATCGATTCACCGCTTTTCTAGATGGTGAGCGGCTGCTGTATAAGTCAGATATCCCAGCCATTCATCGGAAAATTAGGGAAGCGATGATAAGTACACTCGAATTATTTACTCAGCGTGAAAAGGACGGGTTAAAGAATCACGAACTAAGAAGGGTTTTAGTCGACATAATTAAATGGTCGATGAACCACTTAAATCCTTTATTAGATACCGTTGACCTGCAAAAGGAAATGCCCAAATTCTTATGGTATGGCGATATGAAACGAAGTCAGCCTTATTTTGTCTATTTTTTAATGAAGCTTGGCTGCGATTTGGTCATCTTTCATCCAGAAGGCAAGGATGTTTTAGCTGGATTTCAGGATGCGGTATTTTTTACGCATCATTACCCAAATAAACAACCAGCAGAACCTTTTCCAAAAGAAAGAAGAAACCGCCAAACCACTGTTGCCTATCGTGCCTCGAGAGAGATTGAGACGATTCTCAATCAGGAGGGCTCAGGTTTATATAAACCGTGGCAATTACGGGAGTATACGCCATCTTCTATTACCTTAAAAACAACCTATGATGAATTATTTATACTCGGAAAAGAAATCGCAATGGTTCGGCCAGGCTTTGAAGTAGAGAACGGACAAGTCAAAATTCCTTCCCTGTTCGCTAAAATTCAGGGCGTGAGTAAAAACCGGAAAGAGTATTGGGAGCGAATTCACAATCTCACAGAATTCGAACATAGCCTGTTAATTCGCCAATTACCGTTTACATGGTCAAGCTCTAACGATTTTCGTTTTCACTACCGAAATGCACTTGGCAGAGATGGATTGCTGAATCCAGAAATGATGATGCAGGCACATTATTGGCCGTATTCATTCTTACCAACTGGATTACAAAAGGGGATCGCGAATGCCATTCGACGAATTTGTGAAAAGCCGGGTTTAAAGTCGTTACCAGGGGAAAGCATGGAAGAGGTAAGCATCTATTTATTTAGTCAGGCGATGTTTACACCGAAAGAAATCATCCAGTTAATGGAGAAATTTGATTATTCACAGCATGTACCGAAGTTAATCATTTATAACAATGAATGCCGCGGTATGCTATCAAGATCAGACGCTGCCCTTATCCTGCTTTTAAACCAATTTGGTATTGATATTATCGTATATAATCCGCCAGGCCATAATGATATTGAAAATTTCCTTCATGATAGTTTATTTGATACGCACTGGCTTGAGGATGTTGTTTTTGAATTAGAATATAAAGAACCTTTCAAACTGAAAAAAAAGTTCTTTCAAGGAATTATAAAAAATTTAAGGGGAGATTAAATAGTGAATCTACCACAAAATCAATCTGCTAACTTAATGACTGAGGAAACACTAAGTGAAGCAAAGATTTCAGACATTAAGCTTGCCCTTCGAAAGGAAACAGAAGTTCAAAATCTGGCGAGATCAATTGATGAACGGGACCAGATAAAAATCTTAGAGTTTGGGAAAGAGCCTGCTGTACAAATCTCCCGTTTTTCTGATCAAATCTTAGGTAATATGCGCACCACGAAGGTCGAAGATTCCGGAGAGCTTCTAAAGCAGCTTACCAAAATAATGGATAAGTTCGATCCAAAGGACTTTCAAAAAACTTCTCCCGGATTTTTCGGAAAGCTCTTTAAAAAGGGCGAAAAGATGATTGAAAAGGTATTTGGAAAATACCAAACGATGGGCTCTGAAATTGATAAGGTATATGTGGAAATATCCAAGTATCAGCATGAAATGGTTGATTCCACAAAAATGCTCGAACAAATGTATGAGCAGAATTATCAATATTATATGACGCTGGAAAAATATGTGGTTGCCGGCGAAATAAAGGTAGAAGAACTTAAAAATAATCAACTGCCACAGCTGGAAGCCCGTGTTGCTGCAGGTGATCAGATTGCTTCCATGCAATTGGATACTTTGAAAAATGCGATTGAGGCTTTAGAGCAGCGAATTTATGACCTTGAAATGGCAAAGATGGTCGCGCTGCAGACAGCACCGCAAATACGCTTGCTGCAAAGAGGAAATACAAAACTTATTGGAAAAATCAATTCCGCTTTTGTAACAACGATTCCAATCTTTAAGAATGGACTCATTCAGGCGGTTGCAGCAAAAAGACAAAAGCTTGTCGCGGATTCAATGAGTGAACTTGACCGCCGAACAAATGAAATGCTTTTGAAGAATGCGCAAAATATTTCGAAACAAAGCACAGATATTGCAAGACTCGCAGGCGGTCCAAGTATTAAAATCGAGACCATCGAAGAATCCTGGAACATTATCATTAAAGGTATGCAGGAAACAAGAGCCATTGAAGAAGAAAATAAGCGCCTTCGCGTTGAAGGAACCAAGCGTCTAGAACAACTGCAGGACAACTTTAAAAAATTGAAACAACAATACTAATTGATTGTTAATTATAAAAATTTATTTATGAGGTGAAAGTTATGGCTATTAGTTTACAAAAAGGTCAAAGAGTAGATTTAACAAAAGGTAATCCAGGACTATCTAAAATCATGGTAGGTTTGGGCTGGGACCCAGTTCAAAGCGGTAAGAGCGGAGGCGGCGGTCTCTTCGGTGGATTGTTTGGCGGCGGAGGAGCTGGCGGCGGTGCCAATGTGGACTGTGACGCTTCTGTTATTTTGCTGGGTGACAACGATAAAATTCAAAACAACAATGACGTTATCTACTTTGGTAATTTGAAAAGCAAAGACGGCAGTGTGCAGCACTCTGGAGACAACTTAACAGGTGATGGAGACGGTGACGACGAACAAGTAATGGTAGAACTAAGCCGCGTTCCAGCAAGCGTTCAAAAGCTTGTATTTGTTGTTAACATTTATGATTGTGTAAAAAGAAAACAGCACTTCGGCATGATCCGCAATGCATTTATTCGTGTAGTAAATCCATCTAATGGTCAAGAAATGATTCGTTATAACCTATCAGATGATTACAGCGGCAAAACATCATTAGTGGTTGGAGAAATTTACCGCCACAACACAGAGTGGAAGTTCGCTGCAGTTGGAACTGGTACAACCGCTGCAAGCTTAAGTGAAGTAGTGCGTTCATACAGTTAATGTCTTCAGGAACAAGCTATGCTTGTTCCTTCTAAAATTTTAGTTCTAAAGAGGTGATCTAGTTGGGCATCAATTTATCTAAAGGACAAAGAATTGATCTTACAAAAACAAATCCTGGATTAACAAGGGCTATAATTGGTCTTGGGTGGGATACGAACCGCTACCATGGCGGACACGACTTTGACCTCGACGCTTCCGCGTTTTTAACAGACGCAAATGGCAGGGTAACACAGGATTTAGATTTTATCTTTTATAATAATTTAGTTCACGCTTCAGGCGGAGTGGAGCATACAGGAGATAATCGCACCGGTGAGGGTGACGGGGACGATGAGCAAATAAGAATTGATTTCAGCAAGGTTCCAGCACACGTCCATCGGATTGCGATTGCTGTAACGATTCACGATGCAGATTCACGGAACCAAAACTTTGGACAGGTTTCCAATGCGTTCGCCCGTTTATTTGATGAAGAAACCAATCGTGAAATTCTCCGTTTTGACCTTGGCGAGGACTTTTCCGTAGAAACCGCCGTGGTTATTTGTGAGCTTTATCGTCACAACGGTGAATGGAAATTCAACGCCATCGGCAGCGGATTTTCAGGCGGTTTGGCAGCACTTTGCCGGAATTATGGACTTCAAGTATAGAGTTTTTCGAAAAGCTGCCGTTTTTTGAGCAGCTTTTCTTTGTGTTTTAAGCTAAAATATAAGACTGGTTTAATAAAATGGGTACTTTGGAAATTATATCAGCGATAAATGAGATTTATCCGCGTTAATTGAAATATATCGGCGATGCCCCGATTTCCACCAATTAATTACCAATTTTTCAGCTCATTCTACCATGTTATAATTCTAGTAAAGAATCTATTTTACTAGGAGGGTGATAATATGCGTAAATGGGTTGTTTCCTCCATAATTGCTGGATTATTTTTGTCGATGATCACCACTTCGCAAGCCTCATTTGATAGCATTCAACTTGGTGATTATCCAAGAAACTCCGAACTCTATCAATTAATTAATAATGAAATCAATCTCGAACAATTAAACGAAATGATTTTGTTGCCAAAAAGCCTTTTTAATGAAAAAGCGGCTGCAAGTATTATTACTAGAATTTCAAATTTGCCTGAAGCACTTTTAGAAAAAATCAACGATCAAGACATTACCCTTAAACTGTTTACTGGAAAATTAACAGATAACCAAACAGCTCGATACTTAACTGGGCAAATTCCACGTGGCTACAATTCCCAAACAACGTGGGATGAAGTACCTGGAATTGGCGGCTCGCAGGTGGTTTTGGTGAAAATAGGTCATAGTGAAAAAGGAAAAGGGCATGGTTCTGTTAATTTAGAGCTGCACGAAATGGCTCATTCAATTGATAAACTAGTATTCCAAAATGTTAGTAAAAATAATGAATTTCAATTGATTTGGGAAGAAGAGAGAGGAATTTTATTTCCAGGAAACTCTTATTTCATCCTGCATGCAGAGGAGTATTTTGCAGAAACCTTTGCCATGTATTACCTAAACGAAGAAACAAAAGTACAATTGAAAAAACTAGCTCCTCAGACGTATGACTTCATTCAGACTCTGCAATAAACGGTTCATTATGGTAAAATGAAAAACATGAATGTTTTACAGAGGGAGTGTCAGTTTTGAAGCAATATTTAGAGCTATGCGAGCATGTTTTGAAAAATGGTCATGAAAAGGGAGACCGTACCGGAACAGGGACGATCAGTACTTTTGGCTATCAAATGAGATTTAATTTACAAGAAGGATTTCCTTTATTAACCACAAAAAAGCTTCATTTAAAATCGATCATTTATGAATTGCTATGGTTTTTAAATGGCGATACAAATGTCCGATATTTGCAGGAAAATGGTGTGCGGATTTGGAATGAATGGGCTGATGAAAACGGCGAACTAGGGCCAGTATACGGACATCAATGGCGTTCATGGACGGGTGCTGATGGTACGACTGTTGACCAAATTAGTGAATTGATTGATCAAATCAAGAACAATCCAAACTCTAGAAGACTTATTGTGAATGCATGGAATGTAGCGGAGATTGATAAAATGGCTTTAGCACCATGTCACTGCCTGTTCCAATTTTACGTTGTCGATGGGAAATTATCTTGTCAGTTGTATCAACGTTCAGCAGATGTATTCCTTGGCGTTCCATTCAATATTGCCTCTTACGCATTATTGACAATGATGATTGCTCAGGTTTGTGACTTGGAGCCGGGTGAATTTATTCACTCATTCGGTGATGTTCATATCTATCAAAACCATATAGAACAAGTGAAAATGCAAATGGAGCGAGATCTGCGTTCATTGCCAAAAATGAACATTAATCCAAACGTTAAGGACATTTTCTCCTTTGCCTTTGAAGATTTCACTTTAGAAGGTTATGACCCCCATCCACATATTAAAGGAGCGGTCTCTGTATGATTTCTTTTATTGTGGCCATGGATGAAAACAGAGTCATTGGCAAGGATAATGAATTGCCTTGGCATCTGCCGGAGGATTTAAAATTCTTCAAACGCACGACAATGGGGCACCCGATTGCGATGGGCAGGAAAACGCATGAATCCATCGGTCGGGTACTGCCAGGAAGAGAAAATATCGTAATTACCCGTCAACTTGATTATAAGAGCAGCAATGTGACCATTTTCTACTCGATGGAGGAATTCGTGGAATATTGCCGAAATCAGGATGATGAAATCTTCGTAATTGGCGGTGCAGAAATTTTTAAAGAAACGTTTGTTTTCGCAGACCGTCTTTACATAACACATATTTACGAAGAGTTTGAGGGAGATACCTACTTCCCGGAGTTCAATGAACGTGAATGGGAGCTTATCTCCTGTGAAAAAGGAATAAAAGATGAGAAAAATCCTTATAAGTACGAATATAGAATTTATGATCGCATTACCAAAGGCAGCCATTAATTTTGGCTGTCTTTTTATTGGCTGTGTTAAAGGATATTATTGATTTTGAAACCCTGTTGATTTGTGCGGAGGGTGCGAGACTCCTGCGGGAGGACGGGGCAGGGGGTGACCCCACAGGCGCATTAGCGCCGAGGAGGCTCCCCGGACCGCCCGCGGAAAGCGAAGCACCTGGAGCACAAATCAACAGGCAAGTTTAACACAGCCTTTTAAAAAAATATCATTTAACCTAAACAATTTTTCCTCTCCTGCTTTATAATATTTTAGAACGCAAAAGGGAGGCAACAGTGTTTAGACTGATCACATGCTTTTTGTATATAAGCGGTTTTCTACTATATAGCATTCCGCAGCTAGTAAGAATAAAAAAATCGAGTAATTTACCAGTTAACGAACGTGATAAAATAGCCCATGAATACCCAAAACGATTTTCGAAGACATTTATGAAATTGACAGGCTCTGAGGTAAGTGTTGAGGGGTTGGATTTGATTCCAGAAGGACCGGTTGTGTTCATTGCAAATCATGAAAGTGATTTTGATATTCCCGTTCTTCTCGGGACAATCGATAAACCATTCGGTTTTGTTTCAAAAATAGAGGTAAAAAAAGTGCCGATCCTCTCTTCATGGCTCGACGCCATTAACTGTATACTCATTGATCGTAAAAACCGTGAACAAGCACTTAACAGCATGCAGGAAGGTGTTAAATTACTCAAAGAAGGTCATTCGCTTGTTATCTTTCCTGAGGGAAAGAGAAGCATGGGAGGACCTGTCCTGCCCTTTAAGGTTGGGGGCATCCGGCTGGCACAAGATGCTGAGGTGCAAATTGTACCGATTGCGATTAAAGGGACCGCGGATGTTTTTGAGAAAAATGGACGGTTAATAAAACCTGCTCATATTAAAGTAACCATTGGTCACCATATGGATCCTAAAGTTCATTTCCATAAAGACTATAAAGAGTTAACAGAAGAAATACGTCAAATCATTATTACTAACCGTGAAGCCAGGAACATTGCATCATAAAGAAAGGAAGCATCGGCTGCGATGCTTCCTTCTTCTAAAAATAGGAACCGTTTAATTCATAATCAGCTAATTTATCAAGCATACCTCTAAATTCATCTGGATGGCAGAAGTCTTCCTCATGGAAATGTGCTTTCACCCATTCAATTAATTCATTAGGGCTGTTAAAGTATTCCCCGCTGCTATCGCTTTTGCGAATCATATACCTGCCGTTCTCTTCATCGATGGTTACTTCAACTGGCAGGGCTCCATCAAAACTACTGAGTGAAAATTCCATCTTCATCACATCCATTCCTTATAAGTTTCTAATAGTATATGTTTCTCTTTAAGAAATTATAAATGTTAAATGACCAATTGTCAAAATATTTCTACAATTTAAAATAGGAAATTACATTGACTTCAGGGGTGGTTCTTGGTAAATTGTTAAGAGTAAATAGTAGAGAAATAAATGCTAAAAATCACATCTAGGTAATATTTCTTAGATAATGTGAATTTAATATGAATTATTGCGTATATTTTACTCAAAAGTGTTTATCAATACTATAATCGTAGTAGAAAGATAATTAACTAAAGGGGATGTAAATCAATGTTCTCAAATATTGGAATACCAGGATTAATCCTTATTTTAACACTAGCCCTCATTATTTTTGGCCCTAAGAAGCTGCCAGAAATTGGCCGCGCCTTCGGACAAACATTAAAGGAATTCAAGAAATCAACTCGTGAATTAACCGATGATGTGATGAAGGACATCGATGATGAAAAACAAAAATTGACTAAATAAGGTGTAAGATTCTTTCTTGCACCTTTTTTTCTTCAATTGACTTTTAAACTATAAAAATGGTGTAAATAACTTTTACTATAAGAAGGATTCATTCTCAACCTTTGAAATTGGCAGGGGAAATACATGGAAGATAAAGAATTACAATTAGTTGATCATTTAGATGAGCTGCGTAAACGGATCATTATTTCAGCCGTTGCTTTCGTTGTTTTTTTTATTGTTGGATTCATTTATGTGACCGATATCTACGATTGGATCGTTCGAGATCTTGATGTTAAATTGATTGTACTCGGACCGAGCGATATTATCTGGGTTTATTTCATGATTGCTACAGTTATTGCGATTGCGGGTACCATCCCAGTATTGGCCAGCCAGCTATGGATGTTTGTAAAGCCGGCACTTAAACCTATTGAAAAAAGAATTACCTTATCATATATTCCAGCACTGTTTATATTATTTATCGTTGGTCTGTCTTTTGGTTACTTCATCATTTTCCCAATGGTACTCGAGTTTTTAGTCAATATGGGTGCAGACATGTTTGTAACCAATTTTACAGCCGAAAAATATTTCCGCTTTCTTATGAATATGACACTTCCGTTTGGAGTATTGTTCGAGCTTCCAGCAGTCGTTATGTTCTTAACAGCATTAGGAATCATTAACCCATTCGTGCTTTCGAAAATCCGTAAATATGCATACTTTGTGTTAATCTTAATTGCAATCGTCATTACTCCACCGGACTTCATGTCGGATTTTGTAGTAACTCTACCATTACTTCTTCTTTATGAAATCTCTATAAACTTATCGAAATTTGTTTACAAAAAACGAATGAAAAAGATGCAGGATGAGGAAGAAGAATTTGCAAATGTATAATTAACAGTGATACAAGACCTTCAGAGATTCATTTCTCTGGAGGTCCTTTTTTGTAAAATAACAATATTTTTAAGTTAATAACTGTAGTTTCAATAACCTGTTCTTTATTCCTAATAGATAAGAATTATTAAAAAATGTTACTAAAAATTTTTAAATCAATGCAGATTTAGACACTTTTCGAGTGCTCTTAGGTGTATAATATGGGAAACGGGTGAAAAAGAGGATTGATATTTTGTTAGTCAAAAGCCTAGAGTTCAAAAATGATGTTGGACAGAAGGTTAAAGTTATTGATATTCCTGTATTGGAGGAAAACAGCACTTATAAATTCATGATCCAAGTCCGTTTACAAAATTTTATTAATGCGCTTTATCAGGTAAAGAAACCGAAAAAATGCTATTCGTTTAAAGAGTATTTGAAAAAGGTTATGAAGTGGCCTGATTATGAAGCATTGTTCAAAGTAGGAGAATTAAAGAATAACGCATAATAACCTACGAGCATCGGGAAACCGGTGTTCTTTTATTTTTCACAATTATTTTCGTGAAAATAGGGGAATTTATATCTTAAAGAATTAGGAACAGGTATAATACTATGGAGTAAATCCTAGGGATGTGAGTAAATGAGCAAGATTAAGATTGTCACGGATTCAACGATGGATATGACAATAGAACAGGCAGAGCAATTAGGTGTTGTCGTCGTTCCATTGTCCGTGACAATAAATGGAGAAACCTATTTAGACCGTGTAGAAATTCAGCCTGCTGAATTTATGGAAACGATGAAAAGTCTAGAAGAATTACCGAAAAGCTCCCAGCCATCAGCTGGAACTTTCCTTGAAGTGTACGACAGACTTGGGGAAGAGGGCTATGAAGTAATTTCCATACATATGACAGGTAAAATGAGCGGAACCGTTCGCTCTGCTGAAAGTGCTGCTCAAATGACGAATACGAAGGTAACCGTTGTGGACTCTAAGTTTATTTCAATGGCACTCCAGTTTCAGGTTCGAGAAGCGGCTGAAATGGCGAAGCAGGGAAATAGTGTAGAGGAAATCCTTGACCGACTTGAACATGTCCGTGAAAATACGAAGCTATATTTAATGATCGATACATTGGAGAATATGGTAAAAGGCGGACGGATTGGGAAGGGGAAGGCATTCATTGGCTCTTTACTCAATATTAAGCCGATTGCTTCTTTAGAAGGTGCCGAATACAATCCAGTTGCAAAGGTCCGAAGTCATTCACAAGTGGTTAAATGGCTCGCCAAACAATTTGTAGAGGATGTAAAAGGGAAAACTGTCAAACGTGTTGGCGTTGTTCATGCAGAGGCACATGAGTTGGCCACAAAATTAAAAGACTCTATCATTGAATTAACCGGCTACAACGATATTTCTATTGATTATACAGGTCCAACAATCAGTACTCATACAGGACCGGGTACGATTGCCATCATGTATTACTATGAATGAAATAAGGATGGGGCAGTAGCTCCATCCTTATTTGTTGACAAACTGAATTTCAGATCCCTGCACATTATACCCAAGTCGCTGCAAGTGTTTGCGAATTCCACTTCGTTCCCATGTCCTAAGGATTAGAACTTCCAGCATTTTTTTCGGATAGAAGATTCCGATGTTGGTGAGTTCTTCGAAGTTCATCCCCTCTCGAACATGTTTTTCAATGACTTCATCACGTTTTTCAATAATCGCTAAAAATTTCCCCATTGCCTCTGTAAATTCCTGTTTAGTAAAAACCCCTTTTTGATGGCCTGTGATATAGGTTTCGGCATCCAGTTCTAGCAGCTGTGTACTTGAGGCAAAAAACTCGTCTATATCCCCATCGGTTCCGAAGTACCATGGTCCAAACGATGTCATATCGAAATCTCCGACGTAAACTACACCTAATTCCGGAAAGTAGGGAGAGGTGTATCCTTTTGTGTGTCCAGGTGTATGTAGAAAGTTTACCTTTACACCGCTAAAGTTGTATTCTTCTTCATATTGATAAGTTCCAGAAATCTCTCCGAGGTTTTGCACCCATTCCTTTGGCAGGTGCTTCCTCAATGCTTCTACACCCTCGGTACCCCATTCCTGGTATACCCCGTTCCCTCTGGCAATTCCTTCGATTGATTGAATGGTTTCAAATTCAAGTGGATTAATCCATTTTTCTGCATTTCGCAACAAATGGTTATGCAGTGTATGATCAGGATGGTAATGGGTATTAACAACCAATTCAACTCCGTATTGATCGTCAAGTGCACGAAGTTCAACTGGATCTGCTCCCGTATCAATCAGAACCTTATCTTTACTATTAATGTACAAACTTCTTGAGAAGGGAACCTTACTATTATTAGCTCCTTCAATGATCATAATGGGACCGATTCGTCTCAACTTAACACCACTCCATTACTACAATCTTTTTTCAAAATTTTCTGCATTATGAATGAATACTCATTCATAATACCATATATTCTCCATTCCATAAACCTTCTTACCTGGATCTAGGTGAAAAATCGATATAAAATAGTTTGCTATTGGGTAAAAATAGCTTTTTTGGTAATGCTAAAAAAAATTGAATTAAAAAGGTGTTGCCTATGTTCAAATGGTTGTCAGGGAAAAAAAACGAAGAAACGCCAAAAGCTCATAGTTTAGACTTGGAAGAATTAAAAGAGCAGCTTAAAACCGAATTGAATGTTGGTTCTGACCTTGTCTTTAGGATAATGGAAAGAGACGGGGAGAAACTTATTTTCTGCTTGATGAAAAGTTTAATTGATACTACAAGGCTCGATGATATCGTAATCCGTTCGATTATGAACCATAAGGAAATAGAATGGACTTGTGAAGCGATTGCAAAGGTTTTACCGATGGTCTCGATTACTGCTGTTAATCAGTTAGGTGAAGTAGTTGAGGGAATTAACCAAGGAAAAGTGTATATTTACGCGGAAGGGCAGCCCTATGGAATCCTAGCAGATGTTAGTAACAATCTTGTACGTGGTCTTGAAAAAGCTGAAACAGAATCACTTGTTTATGGTCCGAAGATTTCTTTTACGGAATCACTTCAAGGTAACCTAAATATATTGAGGAACAACATTAAGGATGAAGATTTATGTACGGAAGACTTAACAGTTGGTAAAAGGTCAAAAACAAAAGGGAAACTTGTTTATATAAAAGGTATTGCTGATGAGGAAATAATAAACACGTTTAGGCAGAGGGTTCAGGACCTCACCTTGGATTATGTCCCTGGTTCTACGGTGCTAGGTCAATATATTGAGAGCAACAGCTGGACCGTTTTTCCGCAGTTGATGACTACAGAACTCCCTGATCGTGTATCAATAGCGTTATACAGAGGAAAAGTGGCGGTATTATTGGACAGGAGTCCTGATGCACTCTATGGTCCTACATCCTTTTTCGCCTTTTTCGAATCAACGGAAGATGTTTATATGCGTTGGAACATGGGCTTATTTTTACGGATGCTGCGGCTAGTGGCTACTTTTTTATCTGTATTACTTACGCCTGCTTATGTGGCTGTTTTGACGTATCACTATGAAGTCATTCCCTCCCCATTGTTAATGTCGTTGGGGGAATCAAGGGCGAGAGTTCCCTTTCCACCCGTCTTGGAAGCACTATTACTCGAATTTGTTATCGAATTATTACGGGAGGCAGGGGCCAGGCTGCCGACAAAAGTGGGTCAGACAATGGGTATTGTAGGAGGTATCGTAATTGGGCAAGCAGCAGTTGAGGCTGGATTTACTAGCAATATCTTGATTATCATCCTTGGTCTTAGTGCTCTAGGATCCTTTACGACACCAAGTTATTTAATGGGTACTGCGATACGAATTATTCGGTTCCCAATCATATTAATGGCAGGCTTATGGGGAGGGATTGGAATCATGATTGCTTTTTGCTTTTTTATTATTCATTTACTCAAATTGGAGACAATTGGCGGTCCTTATCTTACACCCGTTTACCCTATTAGATTAAAGGATATTGGATATAGTTTTTTCAAGCTGCCACCGCAATATCTTTCATTTCGTCCCTTAACCAACCGAACAGAAGACCAGGAGCGCTTCCCTAAAAAGCAGGCAAAACAAAAAAAGGATGTAGATGAATAGGAGCGAACAAAATGAAGATTAATTTACATCCAAAAGAAGGATTATTGATTAATGCATTTATGCTCGTTTTTATTATCCACGGCGTACAGGTTGGAGTTGGATTGGCTGGGCTTCCTAGAGTTGTTTATTTAGAAGCAAAGCATGACGCTTGGATTTCTGTCTTCCTAGCGGGAATCGTAACTTCTGTTGTTTTGGTATTTATGGTCCAAATGCTTAAACAATATGACAGTGCAGATTTATATGGTATCCATGTTGATGTATTCGGAAAATGGGCAGGGCATTCTTTGAATTTTATCTACATGATTTATATGACCTTTACTTTTTTTATCATATTAATGAACTACGTTGAAATTGTTCAAGTGTGGATATTCCCTACTCTGCCAACTTGGCAGCTTTCCCTTGTTCTCATTTTGTTGGTTATTTATGCAGTTTATGGTGGCATAAGGGTTGTTGTTGGAGTTGCATTTCTATCTGTTATCGGCACCATTTGGCTTGCTGTAGTCATGTTTGTACCCTTGCAATTCGGTGATTTTACTCATTTATTTCCAATTATGAATGCGAATACGAAACAATTATTAATGGGTGCCCACAGTACAACACTTTCCATGATGGGTTTTGAAATCATCATGTTTGTTTATCCCTTTGTGAAAGAAAAGCAAAAGGCAATGTTATTTGTTCAAATTGGGAATATGCTAACAACGATTATGTTTACTATTGCAACGCTCATTTCTATTGTATTCTTCGCTTCAAATAGCTTGGAAAAAACAATCTGGCCGGTTTTATCGATGTTTAAAATCGTTCGACTACCTAACCTGGAAAGGTTTGAATTTATAGCTGTTTCTTTTTGGATGCTGATTATTTTGCCAAATATGTGCTTTTATCTTTGGGCAGCCTCAAAGGGTTTTTCTAGAATCTTAAGGAAAAAACAAAAATGGGGTGTTTGGATTATTGCCATTGTTACCTTTGCAGCTACCTTCTTTATTAAGTCTAGATACCAAATGAATACGATTACGGATTTAATGGCAAAGGCAGGTTTTTACCTTGCGTTTTGCTATCCAGTCCTTCTTGCTATTATTGTATTCATAAAAAAATGGTTTAAAAGGAGGGAGAGTAAGCATGCAGAAACGTCGTAAATGGCTGCAAATGGTGATTGGGGTTAGTTCTTTCTTTTTACTAACAAGCTGTGGAGTAGAAACGAAGCAATTGGAAAGATTGGGACTCATAACAGCAATTGGATTTGATTTAAAGAAGGAAAATGAGATTACGGGGACAGTTGCAGTAACAAAATTTGATCCGATGGCCAAAGTTATGACCAACCTGATTTCAGCAGACGCGAATACACTCCAAACTTTAAGAGCAGAGGAAAATCTTGCAACCGACCAAAGACTTGAAATGGGTCAGCTTAGGTGTGTTATCTACAGTAAGGAATTGGCGGAAAAAGGAATTATTCAGCTCGTAAATGCTCTTAATCGTGATCCGACGGTTGGGAATATGGTTTATTTAACGATTGCTGATGAGGATGCTGTTTCCATCATTAGTATGAACGAGAAGAAAATAAAGGTAAATATAGGAACCTATTTATATAATTTAATTAGACAAAATGTGGAAAGGGAACTTCTCATCTCTCCGACCCTTCATGAATTTAATCATAAATTTTTTGATTACGGACAGGATCCGGTGCTGCCAATATTAAAAGTAAAGAAAGACAAGGTAGCGATTTCAGGGGTTGCGTTATTCAATGATGACAAAATGGCAGCAAAATTAAGTAATGATAAGCTCTTTTATTTAAAACTGTTAACAGATGAATATCGAACAGGATCCAAGGAATTAGAATTTGACCGCGACGAATTTACGAAAATAATCAACACACAGGGTGGTAGGAATTTTGGAGAAGTATATAACAAATTATTTATAAGTCTAGATACTTTGCGCAGTAATACAAAAATAAACTTAGTGGACAAAAAGAATCTTCGTTTTAAAGTTGAGGTAGAAATGGATTCTAGATTGCTGGAAACCACAAATTATTTAGAATTAAGTGAACCAGGTAACATGAAGTTTATAGAGAAAAAAGTAAATAAAGAGATGGAAAATCAAATTAAAAAACTCCTGCTATTCTTCCAAAAAAATCAAGTGGACCCAGTTGGAATAGGAAATGAGTATATGGCTCATGTCCGAGGAAAGATCATTTCACAAAAGGAATGGAAAGAATTATATAAGAATGCTAAATTTGATGTTCAAGTAAATAATACGATTTCCAGAACAGGTACAATGGATTAAAAAAGCTGTTTTCTTTCTTCTTTTGTGATTCTTTGTTACACTAATCACAAGATAAGAAGGCTGTGGGTGATTATATTGAAAAAACGATTTTTGTTCATTTTAATGATTAGTTTGTTTATGTTGACTGCTTGTGGACAAAAAGGAATTGAGAATCCGCTCGATTACCCAGTAAATGATTTTACTGCTGTCACACAAGACAATAAACCATTTGAAAAGAAGAATTTAGACGGAAAAATATGGGTTGCTGACTTTATTTTCACTAATTGCGCTGATGTTTGTCCTCCAATGACGGCTAATATGACCAAGCTGCAAAAATTGGTCGATGACGAAAAGTTGGAAAATGTAGAGTTCGTATCATTTAGTGTCGACCCCACTGTCGATACACCTGAAAAACTAACAGAATATGCGAAGAACTTCGGGCTGAAGGATGATAATTGGACTTTTTTAACAGGCTATTCACAGGAATTTATTGAGACTTATGCGAGAGAAACATTCAAAACCTTAGTGAAAAAACCACAAGAAGGTGACCAGGTTATTCATCAGACTTATTTTTTCTTGGTGGGACCAGATGAAAAGGTTAAGAAAATTTACGATGGGTACGAGGAAGTACCATATGATGAAATGATTAGTGATATAAAATCATTACAATAGACCTTTTTCCGGGTCTATTTTTTTGGAAATGAATAGGATATTGTACTAGCTTGTTTTGTATTAATTTTGTTCTGTTATAATATCATTAGTAAGAGGTGGTGAATCGAATGAAAAAAGTTTTCACCCTTCTCATTCTTTCGACATTTTTCTTAAGTTCTTGCAGTCAATCCGATCGGTTGGAATTGCATAAGGAGCGGACGGCTTCGGCCGTTGTTTACGAAGAGATTCCTGCCGATTTTGTCCCAAAGGAACTAAAGATTATTTCCGCTGGGGACTCATTAACAGAAGGTGTAGGCGATAGTACAAAAACTGGAGGATACCTGCCTTACTTAAGAACTTTGCTCGAGGAAGAAAAGGGAATTAAGGAAGTTGATTTCTATAACTTCGGTGTAAAAGGTAATCGTACCCCGCAATTATTAAAGAGACTGCAGACAGAAGACATGAAAGAAACACTGGCTGCTGCTGATTTGGTGATTTTAACAATTGGCGGTAATGACATTATGAAGGTAGTAAGGGATAATATCTCGAATCTTCAGCTATCCGTTTTTGAAAAGGAAAGAGAAGTATACATTAACCATTTGATTGAAATCATGAATTCGATTATTCGAGTGAATCCCGAAGCCTATATTGTTTTGGTTGGAGTATACAATCCTTTTTCACAATGGTTTTCTGATATACAAGAGCTCGACCAAATCGTTTCGAATTGGAACGAGGCAAGCCAAAGGGTTGTTTCGAATTATTCAAATGCCTATTTTGTTGGGATTGAAGATTTATTTATAAACCCAGCAGAAAGTTTATTGCATACGGATAACTTCCATCCAAACGATAAGGGGTATGAATTGATTGCAGAGCGTTTAAACGAAACTTTAGAAGAACGAACACTACCTGATCTCGTTAAAAAAGCGTATATGGTCAGCAAAGAGGAGAATTAGCTTTCTATGAAAAATAAATGGAAAACAGGATTCTTTCTTTTATTAGGATTCATTGTCATTATTGTTATTATTCTTTTATCTTTAATCATGATACCGGCAGATGAAAAAGGCAGGATCCAACAAACTTTACCGGACAACAAAAATGTTTCTTTCGAGGTTAAATCCAATAAGGCTGACCTCAATGTATTAATAAACCAGTATATTAAAAAGGAAGCGGCCGATTCCCCCATAAAATATAATGTACAGCTACAGGATGAAGTTGAGTTGTATGGAACCTTACAATTTTTCAGTCAAGAAGTAGATTTAAAACTTACCTTCGAACCTGAGGCATTAGATAATGGTGATTTGGTTCTAAAGCAAAAGTCAATCTCAGTTGGGAGCCTGCATTTACCTGTTGCCTATGTACTGAGATTCATCAAAGAAAATTATAAGCTGCCAAATGGTGTAGAAATTCATCCTAATGAAAAAATTGTCCACGTGAACATGCAGCAATTAGAGTTAAAAAGTGATGTTAGAATAAAAGTAAAAACATTTGATTTAATAGAAGATGATATTACTTTTACGATACTGGTACCCGTTGAATAAGGTGGCTCACATAATGTGAACCACCTTTTTTTAATCTTTTAAAATCATTGCTTGAAAGGCAGGTTCCCCATTTGAAAGACCTAGCAATACAACAGTATAGGTTTCATTTGGACGAAACTGTGCTTTTGGCAATGGGAGGACCACATTTTTCGTTCCAGCCTCTCTCACCTCTAAATCTACGGTCATCGGCATGATTCCTAAATAGTCGGTAGCCTGTTTGTATGAAACGTTTGGAAAGACAACATCTCGGTCTTTAACGGCAATATCCAGAACACCTGTATCGGATGATAAATGCAGGAAACGTATTTTAGATTCGTTTGGTGGCACTTCCGGTTGAGTTAGGTAAGGAAGCAGGCGCATTTTTTTCACAGAATCGATGGCAGCTAGTGTATATGATTTACCAGGCTCAACCGTAATTCTCTTGTTAAGAACACTATCGACCGAATTTCCTGTTGGGTAAATATCAATGTGATACTTACCAGGCTTTAATGCTAAATAGTTGCTTGCCACTCTGAATGGGAGGCGTTTCACTTGCATTTGCCCATTAATATAAATATCAACATCGGGGGAATCAGGTGAGGTGTGAAGGAACCGGACCCTGCCTTCGGCCTGGCTTTGTTGGATGTTACGCATGATCATCGCTTTATTCATATATTTTAAATGTTTCAGATAGTAATGCATGTGCAGATTTGGATTAGAGTATTTAAAATTGTGAGCCAGCAAATCATACATTGCAGCCCGTTGAAGATAATCAGAATGATTTCTATTTCCAGACATACCATTTGCTCCTTTCTTTCGTTCTTTACAAATTAATTTATTCAAGCATGTTTAGGTGGGTGTCTATATTTGGATTTTTTGTTTACAAATGGATATAGTTGTCATATACTTAATACAAATAAGTCGGAAGGCGGGTGAAGTGTAATGTTAAATGTAAATACGTTAATTGCCGTTAATTTCATTATCCCTTGCACAGCCCGCGGATTCACCATTTAGGGGAATCTATACCCATTTTTCCTTCGTGAATAAAACCATGGGCTGTGTTGCCTATGGTTTTTTATTTTACAATTTTTGGAGGAAGATGGATGAATTTAAATACAATTGGATTGACAGAAAAGATAATTAATGACTTTCAATCTTTAAAACAAAGTAATGAGATGATTATTGGCCGGGTGGCCTTGGAACATAAACATATGTATCGTGTATGGACGGAGCATGGAGATTTACTTTGTGAGGTTTCTGGTAAGTTTAACTTTGAAGCGTTAAGTCGTGAGGATTACCCTGCTGTAGGAGATTGGGTGATCTTGAAACCGCGTGTTGATGAAGGCAAAGGAACCATTTATTCAGTCATGCCTCGCTTTAGTAAATTTTCTCGTAAATCGGCTGGGAGAACAGCTGAAGAGCAAATCGTTGCTGCAAACGTTGATACTGTTTTTCTTGTAAACTCTTTAAATGACGATCTCAACTTAAGAAGAATCGAACGTTATCTGCTGCTAACATGGGAAAGTGGAGCGAATCCTGTTATTGTCTTAAGTAAGGCGGACCTATGTAACAATATTGATGAAAAGCTTGCTGAAGTCGAAGCGGTCGCATTTGGCGGTGTTCCGGTTATCGCGATTAGTGCAGAGTTAAAGAGCGGAATTGAAAAGCTTGAAGCTTACTTACAGCCTGGAAAAACCATTGCATTATTGGGGTCATCAGGGGTGGGGAAATCAACCTTGACCAATTTGCTCCTGGGTGATGAGAAGCAAGCCGTCAAGGAAATTCGTGAAGGTGATGATAAAGGACGCCACACCACCACTCACCGTGAACTGATTCAGCTTCCAAATGGCAGCGTGTTAATTGACACCCCAGGAATGCGAGAATTACAACTTTGGGAAAGTGCGGATGGTTTAACGGAAACGTTTTCTGATATCGACGAATTAGGTGAAATGTGCAAATTCCGGGATTGTAAGCATAAGGATGAGCCGGGCTGTGCTGTTCAAGAGGCCATTGAAGAAGGCACCTTAGATGCAGGACGTTTAACCAGCTACAACAAGCTCCAAAAAGAACTCGCCTATATCGAAAGAAAAGCTGACAAACGTGCGCAAACCGAAGAACAGAAAAAGTGGAAAAACATTACCAAACAGTCAAGGCAAAAAAAGAAAATCAAATAGAGAATTGCAGCCGAACCCGGGAAGTGGTTCGGCTTTTTAATTGGGAAATTGGCCAATCACGGATATTTTTGAATTTAAGGAGATATATTCCATTTGACGCAGATATATTGAAATTAACGTAGATATAATTTATTTGAGGCGAAAAACAGCAAATTGTATTTCTTGTTAAAGATTCGGTATACTCATAGTCATAGCAATAAAATCCAAAGGGGTGGGAATTGTGGAGGAAACGAAACAACTGGCAACTTTTGCCGGCGGCTGTTTTTGGTGTATGGTGAAGCCATTTGATGAGCAGCCGGGTATTATTAGTGTTATTTCTGGATATACCGGAGGGCATGTTGAAAATCCTACATATGAACAGGTTTGTTCGGAGTCAACTGGTCATTATGAAGCCGTTCAAATTACCTTTAATCCAGAAATTTTTCCATATGAAAAACTGCTTGAACTATATTGGCAGCAAATTGACCCTACTGATCCTGGCGGTCAATTTTATGACCGCGGCCAGTCGTATCAAACAGCTATTTTTTATCATGATGAAAGACAGAAAGAGCTCGCGGAACAATCTAAGAAGTCATTACAGGAGAGTGGCCGCTTCACAAAACCAATCGTAACGCCAATTCTTCCTGCGAAACCTTTCTATCCAG
The DNA here is from genome assembly GCF_044754045.1 of Neobacillus sp. NPDC093182. Taxonomy (NCBI): domain Bacteria; kingdom Bacillati; phylum Bacillota; class Bacilli; order Caryophanales; family Bacillaceae; genus Neobacillus; species Neobacillus sp. NPDC093182. The sequence continues at coordinate 112,675 of NZ_JBIVOI010000001.1, read as the reverse complement.
CGGAAGAATACCATCAGCATTACTATAAGAAAAATAAAGTGCACTATGAAGGATACCATGTAGGCTCTGGGAGAGCAGGATTTATCAAATCACATTGGGGGGAGAAGAATGAAAAATAAGGAACAACTGAAAAAAGAATTATCACCGATGCAGTATGAAGTAACCCAAAATAACGGAACAGAGCCTCCATTCCGCAACGAATATTGGAATGAAACGAGAGATGGCATTTATGTAGATATCGTTTCTGGAAAGCCGTTATTTAGCTCTCTTGATAAATACGATGCAGGCTGCGGCTGGCCGAGTTTTACCAAGCCGATTATAGAGGAAGAAGTTGTAGAAAAAGAAGATTATAGCCATTTTATGGTTCGGACAGAAGTAAGAAGTAAAACCGCTGATTCTCATTTAGGTCATGTCTTCGATGATGGACCAGGTCCAAATGGACTGAGATATTGCATTAATTCAGCAGCCTTACGCTTTGTTCCGAAAGATCAGCTTGATGAAGAAGGATATGGAGCCTATAAGAAGCTGTTTGACGAAAATTAAAAAGCCGCGGATTTGATATTATCCCCTTTAAGTAGACAGTGTAAAAAAACCACAATAGTTATTGTCGGTGGTACACTTATACTTGGAGGGGATTTTTCTTAATTCCCTTTTGCTTTTGAAGTGGAGGTCATTCCACCTGAAAGGATAAATTTCATGGCATCTTCGGGTTTAACGTCAATAATTTCTACTTGCTCTTTCGGGATTAAAAAGGTAAATCCGGCAACTTGAAATGTTTGTGGAACGTAGACCGCCACATGATCCTTAAGCGGGCTATAGAAATCCTCCAGCTCTTCGGAAGTAATAAACCCCATACTCCTCATCTCGGTTCCTGGAATGACAACAAGAGCCACCTTTGAAAAAGACTTCTTCTCACCTAAAAAGGATTGAACAGTATCTTTTATAACAGAGTAGATTGTTTTTACAACTGGAATTTTTTCCAGCCATTTATCAATCAGTCTAATAATGCTGCCAGTTATAAACTTTGTAGATAACCAGCCTAGCAGGGTGATTAATACAATCGTGGTTAGCAAACCGATACCGGGAATGTAATCTTCCTGAAGATAAGGTCTTAATGTATTTCCGAGCAGTCCATCGAGAAAAAGAAACGTTTTGTAAATAACAAAGATTACAAGAATAATGGGAACAATGGTCAAAATACCGTTAACAAAGCTCTTCAAGAGAGTTTTCAAATTCATCACCTACATTTTCTTCATTGATTCTCATAATATAGGCGAATGCACAGACAGGTCAAGTACCTATTACATAAATTAAGAGTGTTAACAGACAAAAACTCAAGGAGTGAATAGGTATGTACGGACAATATGGTCATGGTTTTGGTCAAGATTGCTGTGGTTATGGCTTTCCAGCACAAGTAGGTGGATGCGGATTCGGCTATGGCACTTTCGTATTAATTGTGGTGTTGTTTATTTTATTAATCATCATCGGTGCTAGCTATTGCTGAACCTAAAAGACTCAGGTAAAAGTCCTGAGTCTTTTTTTTTGTTATTTTCTAAAAACAAGCAAAACACGAACAATGATGTTTTAAATTTATAAATAGTTCGTTTTTATTGTTGACGGATAGAAATATCTTTGATATATTTACCAAGGGTTAAGCAAATACGTCTTGGAGGTTTTGGACAATGGAAAATAGATATGATGTTATAGTAGTGGGTGCAGGCCCAGCGGGGATTTTTACCTGTTATGAACTTACACTAAAAATGCCGAACGCAAAGGTGCTGTTAGTGGACAAGGGGCATGATATTTATCGGAGAAATTGTCCAATATTACAAAATAAAATTGAGAAATGTCCTCCAGCAGCGGGCAGGAAAGAGTATGCAGGATGTTTGCCGGCGTGTTCGATTACAAGCGGATTCGGTGGTGCAGGGGCGTACTCTGATGGAAAGTTTAATATCACGAGTGAATTTGGCGGATGGATGACTGACTATCTCCCAGATTCTCAAGTTGTCGATTTGATTAAATATGTGGATGAAATTAACTTGAAGCATGGTGCAACCGACAGTATTACAGATCCACTAACAGATAAGGTTAAGGATATCGAGCGCCGCGGATTTGCAGCTGGTTTAAAATTATTACGTGCTCAAGTTCGTCACCTTGGAACAGAGCAAAACTTAGAAATTATGAAAAGTATCTTTGAATACTTAAACGATAAAATTGAGATGTCTTTCAAAACAGAAGTACAGGATTTAATCACTGAAAAAACACCTGAAGGGCATGTTGTAAAAGGGATCAAACTGAAAGGTGACAAAGACCTTTTTGCAGATAAGGTTGTCATTACTCCTGGACGTGATGGTTCGAAATGGCTGACTGAAGTATTAAAGGCACGCCGTCTAAAAATGACCAGCAACCAAGTAGATATCGGCGTTCGCGTGGAAACGTCCGACATCGTTATGCAGGAAATCAATGAGAATTTATATGAAGGAAAATTTGTTTTCAATACATCCGTTGGAACAAGAGTGCGTACGTTCTGCAGCAATCCTTCAGGCCATGTTGTCGTTGAAAATCATTCAGGTATCATGCTTGCCAATGGGCATGCATACAAGGATCCGAAGCTGGGAAGCCCGAATACCAATTTCGCTTTGCTTGTATCACATACATTTTCAGAGCCTTTTGATAAACCGACTGAATATGCACACGAAGTTTCACGACTTGCGAATGCTCTTTCAAATGGCGGTCTAATCGTTCAAAAGTATGGAGATATTTTAAAAGGACGCCGTTCAACAGAAAGAAGAATTAAAGAGGGATTCATAGAACCGACACTAAAAGAGGCGGTTCCAGGGGATCTTGGTCTAGTACTTCCATATAATACACTTAAGAGTTTAATTGAGATGACCGAAGCATTAAATCAAGTTACGCCAGGATTAGCTTCAGAACACACATTGTTCTACGGAGTGGAAGCGAAATTCTATTCTGCGAGACCAAAACTCAATGACAAGTTTGAATCAGAAATCAGTGGTTTATACGTTGGCGGCGACGGCGCAGGAATTACCCGCGGACTTGCCCAAGCAAGCGCATGCGGTGTCTGGATTGCCAGAGACATCATCAAAAAAGCAACAACAGAACGAAAGAAGGAAGTTGTTATGGCATAAACCCGCTAAAATAGCGGGTTTTCTTTTTGTTTTGGGGGTGCGAAAGCAGATATCCGCGATAATTAATTTTTATCCGCGTTAAAGCAAATATATCGGGCTGTCCCCATATCCCGCATTTTTGTAGTAAACTATTTAAAAAAAGGAGGACACATATATTATGCTGCCAAATCGATTATCTCCCGGGGATGAAATTAGGGTGATTGCGCCATCTACGAGTATGGCGGTCATCAAAGGGAAGCAAGTGGAACTCGCGACTCAGCGGTTAAACCAGCTGGGTTTTACCGTCACGTTTGCGAAACATGTGGAGGATCACGATGAATTCTTCACGACTTCGATCGAACAAAGGATTGAAGATTTACACGAAGCCTTCCGAGATCCAAATGTGAAAGGGATTTTAACAGCACTCGGCGGCTATCATGCAAACCAGTTATTAAACTACATAGATTACGATTTAATCCAAAAAAATCCTAAAGTGTTTTGTGGCTACAGCGACATAACAGCATTAAATGCTGCAATCTATCAAAAAACAGGTTTAATCACCTATTCGGGACCGTTGTTCTCAACGTTTGGTGTGAAATATGGCATAGACTATACGCTTCAATCGTTCTTAGAAGCTGTAACCAATGATGCACCATATGAGGTGAATCCTTCACCTGTATGGAGTGATGATAAGTGGTATCTAGATCAGGAGGAACGTACCTTCATAGAACAGGAAAACTATTTGGTCATCCATGAAGGCAAAGCAGAAGGGAAACTGATTGGTGGGAATTTAAGTACGCTGCACCTATTGCAGGGGACAGAATACATGCCGTCACTAAAGGATTGTATTCTTTTTATCGAAGAGGATAATGAAGCACATATTCACTCTTTTGACCGCGTGCTTCAATCACTGCTTCAGCTGCCTAATGCAGCCAGTATAAGAGGAATTCTCATTGGCAGGTTTCAGAAGGATTCAAACGTAACGGATTCCGCGATAAAGAGAGTCATCGCCACAAAAACAGAACTTCGAAATATTCCAGTAATCGCGAATGTTAATTTCGGGCATGCCCAGCCTATTGCCACTATCCCAATGGGAGCAAATGCAGGGATTTCAGCTAAAGGAACAACCACTACTATTACCATAAACGCATAACAAAAGGGGGACCGAAATCCCCCTTTAACCAATCGTAACTTTTTCTTTTGGATAATGAATTTTCTCCTGGCTATTATCTTTACCTCTTAAAATCAACAAGCAAGTTACAATTCCCAATCTTCCGATAAACATCAAAAAGATAATGAGGATTTTCCCGAATGTCGTTAATATCGGTGTCAAGCCCATTGATAACCCATTTGTTCCGAACGCAGATGTTACTTCAAACACCACCTGGATCAAGGTACCTTTTTCCGTAATGGATAGGATTAATATCGAGACTAAACAGAGGGTGGCCGCAGTTGATATCACGATAAAGGATTTAATCACATCCTCCGTATGCAGTTCTCTTCTAAATACTTTAATTGACCCTTTTCCCCTTGCATAAAAGAAAATAGCGAGTAAAACAATGGCAAATGTAGTGGTTCTGATCCCACCGCTGGCGCTGCTCGGAGAACCGCCGATAAACATTAATACCGACATGAAAATTTGATTGCTCGTTGTAAATTCATTCAAATCCATCGTAGCCAACCCTGCACTTTTGGTCGTGGCAGAATTAAATAGGGAGTAGAAGAAGGCAGCATGCCAGGATTTATCGGCAAAAAAATGATAACTATCGAGTAAATAAATAATAATGCCGCCGACAATGGTTAAGATGACAAATGTTGCCGTAGTTAATTTTGTAAATAAAGTGAAATGATATCTTCTTTTACTTTTTAAACTTAAAAAGTATTCATAAACCTCAACGATAACGGGGAATCCAATCGCTCCAATAATCATTAACAAAATAATTACCGTTTGAACAAAGTAGTCATCACTAAAAGGTATTAATGATCCACCCGTAATATCAAAGCCTGCATTTGTCGTGGCACTAATGGAACCAAAAAATCCATGTTTAAAAGCAGCTGAGGTGCTGTCGAAGTATTTCAAGAAACGTATACCTAAAATGATCCCGCCAATAATTTCAAATGAAATGATGGTAATGAAAATCCGTTTTGCCAGCTGCACCAAACCAGATAAGTTGGATTGGTTTTGGTCCACCATGATCAGCTGGCGTTCCTTTAATCCTACCTTTTTTCCTATCATAATCCAAAGAAAGGTACTCAGTGACATCACACCTAATCCACCTATTTGGAGGATGATACACAACAGAAATATTCCCAAATTATTAAAGGTATCTTTTATTGAGATGACACTTAGGCCAGTTACACTGACAGCACTAGCAGACGTAAATAAAGCGTCAATAAAACTAATGGATGCATTTTCATGATGTGCCCATGGTATTAACAAAAGCAATGTCGAAATAATTAAAGCAGATAAGTAAAAAATTACAATTAATTGAATCGTTGATAAAACTCTCTTTTTAGATACTGGCTTATTCGATTTATTCATTTAATCCATCCTTATGTAAATCTAAGTGTTATTCTATATGAACTACCCTGAAAAGTAAAAGATAGTTTTCTCACAATATAAATAAGATGAAAGTATTAAAATCTTCACTCATACAATGAACTAAAAGGGGAAGTGGTGTCAGGTTGGAACGTACGTATCTAATAAAACCATCACTCGATGATACTTTGCCGATGATTGACTACGGCAAAGGGGTTTATTTGTATGATCGGGAAGGAAAGAAATATCTTGATGGTGCCTCAGGCGCTGTCACCGCAAATATTGGCCACGGAGTATCCGAAATCCTCGAAGCGATGCAGGAACAGGCAAAAAAGATATCATTTGTTTACCGCTCTCAATTTACAAGTGAAGCAGCCGAAAAACTGGCTGAGAAAATTTCATCCCTAACTCCAGGAGACCTAAATTGGTGCTTCTTTGTTAATAGCGGTTCTGAAGCGGTCGAAACGGCAATGAAAATGGCCATTCAATATTGGCAGGAAAAAGGCATACAAACCAAAACGAAGGTGTTATCAAGGTGGGTCAGCTATCATGGAATCACTTTAGGTGCACTTTCTTTGTCCGGGCACACAGGAAGAAGAGCGCGATTTGTTCCGCTGCTCGAAGATTTTCCAGTAGTCAATCCCCCTTACTGCTACCGCTGCCCCTACGGCCTTGAGGCACCTTCCTGTGGATTTCTTTGTGCACAGGAGCTTGAACATGCAATCAAACGCATTGGTGCGGAGCATATTGCGGCCTTTATCGCAGAACCAGTAATCGGAGCCGCCGGCGGTGCTATTGCAGCTCCTAAGGATTATTTTAAAGTAATCAAAAAAATCTGTGATGAAAATGACATCCTTTTTATTGCGGATGAGGTTATGACAGGTTTTGGTCGAACGGGATCAATGCTTGCAATGGAACAATATGAAGTTATTCCAGATATTGTGGCATTAGGTAAAGGGATGGGTGCAGGTTATGCTCCAATAGCAGCGGCACTTGCAAGTGAAAAGGTCATTGAGCCCATTTTAGCGGGGACAAAAGTAGTGATGAGCGGACATACCTTAAGTGCAAATCCACAATCCTGCGCCGTTTCTCTTGCCGTACTGGAATATTTAGAAAAAAACAAGATTGTCAGTGAGGTAGAATCAAAGGGAGAATACCTAATGAATCTCCTGCTCCCATTAAAAAATCAATATTCCTTTATCGGTGATATTAGGGGGAAAGGCTTATTGCTTGGAATTGAATTTGTCGAGGATTCCGCCAATAAAACTCCTTTTCCTCGAATTGCACAAATCACCCAAACCATGATTGCTCTTGCAAAAGAAAAAGGGCTGCTCGTTTATCCGGCAGGGGCCGGTATTGATGGGGTAAATGGTGACTCAATTATCGTTTCGCCGCCATTAACGATTACGAAAAGTGAAATAGAAGAATTAGTTTCCCTGTTAGCAGAAACGTTTGAAGGTTTTTCAAAGCAAATGAAGTCGGGTGGTGGTGTTTAGATGGAGAACCCATTTGGAAAAGTTACAACTTTAGAAAAGGTTTTGGAACTCTTCCATAACGGAATGACGTTAATGTTTGGTGGATTTGGCGGTGTTGGAACCCCGCCATCACTGATTGATGGAATCCTCGAAAAAGGGATACGGGACATCACATTAATTGGAAATGATACTGGATTTCCACATATCGGCATTGGAAAACTAGTGAGTCAGGAAAGGGCAGTAAAGGTGATTGCCTCGCATATTGGTTCCAATCCAATTGCCGGTAAACTCATGCATGAAGGAAGGCTTGAGGTAGAATTTTCGCCGCAAGGGATATTAGCAGAAAGGATTCGTGCTGGAGGAGTCGGTCTACCAGCAATTCTAAGTGATATTGGAATGGACAATGAACTCGTATCAAAAAATAAGCCCCATTTTCTCCTCAACGGGAAGGACTACTTAATTGAAACAGCTTTAACCGCAGAAGTATCAATCGTTTATGCTAAAAAAGCAGACCCCTATGGAAATTTAATTTATGACAAAAGTGCTCGGAATACGAATCCACTTGTGGCAATGGCAGGAGATATTACCATTGCAGAGGTAGAGGAAATCGTTCCGCTCGGAAGCCTTGACCCTGATGAGATTATTACTCCTGGTGTGTTCGTCGACCATATTATTCCTTCGAAGGGAGTGAACTGGAAATGGGCTTGGGAGTAGATTTTCGCAATACTATTGCAAGAAGAGCAGCAGAAGAAATCCGTAATGGAATGGTGGTAAACCTTGGTATTGGAATTCCTTCATTAGTTCCCAACCATTTACCGAAGAACATGATGGTCATGTTCCATGCTGAAAATGGGATTACAGGAATGGGACCAAGCCCAGAAAAAGGGAAGGAAGATGAGAATTTATGTAATGCCGGCGGCTTTCCGGTTACCTTGAATTCAGGTGGTTCTTATTGTGATAGCGCTGTGGCATTTGGGATGATACGACGCGGACGGGTGGATATCACGATTTTGGGTTCCCTTCAAGTCAGCGCACAGGGGGACTTGGCTAACTGGATTGTTCCTGGAAAAAAAGTCCCTGGAATGGGCGGTGCCATGGAACTGGCCCAAAAAGCAAGAAAAGTAATTGTCTTAATGAATCATTGTGATAAGGCAGGAAATCCGAAAATTGTCACGTCTTGCACGTTACCGCTAACCTCTGCTGCTTGTGTGGATATGATCATAACAGAATTGGCAGTATTCAAGGTGGCTCCTGAAGGATTACTGTTAACAGAATTGTTCGCGCCATACGATTTGCAGATAGTCGCCAATAAGACTGAGTGTGATTTTACGGTAAGTGATACGATCCGAAAAATAACCTATTAATCTCACCCATTCTTCTGAAGAAGGAGTGAAAATATTGAATAATCATGAAGAATTAATCAAGCAATGGCTGAAGGACAATCGTGCTAGAGGAACCCGGTTTTTACAAATACTAGTTCAAGAGAATAGTACAAGAGGAAATGAAAGCAGTGCACAGGCTGTCATCATTGAAAAATGCCGGCAGTTAGGGTTGAATCTTGATATTTGGGAAATTGACAAGGAGGATTTAAAAGAGCATGAGGCATTCTGCTGTGACCGTCAGAGCTTTGAAGGAAATCCAAATGTGGTTGCTGTTTTAAAAGGAACGGGAGGCGGGAAATCAATCATCCTAAATGGACATATCGATGTGGTACCAGTCGGTGATGAGAAGAACTGGGAACACGATCCGTTTAGCGGTCATATTGAGTGCGGTAAACTCTATGGCCGCGGAAGCACAGATATGAAGGGCGGGACTGCCTCACTTATTATGGCTATTGAGGCAATTATTGCTACGGGAATCAAGCTTAAAGGGGATATTATTTTTCAAAGTGTCATAGAAGAAGAAAGCGGCGGGGCTGGTACGCTTGCTGCCGTCCTAAGAGGCTACCAGGCGGACGGGGCGATTATCCCGGAACCAACGGGAATGAAAATATTTCCGAAGCAGCAGGGTTCGATGTGGTTTAGAATTACTGTAAAAGGCAGGGCAGCACACGGAGGTACGAGATATGAAGGTATTAGCGCCATCGAAAAAGCTGTATTGGTGATCCAAAAACTGCAGCAATTAGAGAAGAATCGGAATATTAAAATCACGGATCCGCTATTTAACAGCATTCCAATTCCAATCCCAATTAACATTGGAAAAATAAATAGCGGTGAGTGGCCATCATCTGTTCCTGACCTGGCTGTAATTGAAGGGAGAATGGGTGTATCCCCTGAAGAGACAATTTCGGCCGCTCAAGGGGAAATGGCAGCTGTATTGGATGAACTCAATCAACAAGATGAATGGTTCCAAGAGAATCCACTTGGGATTGAATGGTTTGGGGGAAGATGGCTTCCTGGGAACCTTGAAGTGGATCATCCATTAATGAAGACACTATCTGAGAGTTTTGTAGAAATTAAAGGAGAGAAGCCAGTCATTGAAGCAAGCCCGTGGGGGACGGATGGTGGTATTCTCTCAAATGTTGGAAATACACCTGTGGTTGTTTTTGGGCCTGGAATAACTGCCTTGGCACATGACGCCAATGAACACATTCTTTTGGAGGATATGTTTGCAGCAAGCAAGATTATTGCTCTAACACTATTAAAGTGGTGTGAAGTCAGTGAGTAAGAGGAAATCCCTTCGCTCTAGCAGAATTTGGTACAATAGTAAAAAATGAATCTTTCATTTGGAGGGATTGGGATGAAAAAAGATTTATGGATAGGCGGCGAATATCGAAGTGCTTCTTCCTATATGGAGCTGAAAAATCCATTTAACTTAGAGAGCCTGGCACAGGTAGGTATAGCCAGCCATGAGGATGTTCAGGCTGCAATCGACGCCGCCGAACAAGCTCAAGTAAGAATGGCAGAACTGCCTGCCTTTGAACGGGCAGAAATACTAGAAAAAGTAGTACAATTTCTTAAGGATGACCGTGAAGAATGTGCAAGAATCATCGCGTTGGAGGCGGCAAAACCACTAAAAGCAGCTAGAACAGAAGTAGACCGAACGATTATGACCTATACCTTTGCAGCTCATGAAGCGAGAAAAATTCATGGTGAAACCGTGCCAATGGACGCCGCTCCTGGGGGGCAGGGGAGGCTCGCTTTTACAGTCCGGGAACCCTTAGGTGTCATAGCAGCGATCACCCCGTTCAATTTCCCTATGAATCTAGTTGCACATAAAGTGGGTCCAGCCATCGCAGCTGGAAACAGTGTGATTCTAAAGCCCGCGAGTCAAACACCATTATCTGCTTTTAAGATAGCTGAATACTTTCACCTTGCAGGGCTTCCCGCTGGTGCACTGAATGTCATCACCGGAAGCGGCCGCAGAATTGGAGATATACTAATGAAAGATGACCGTATCAAAATGATTACCTTTACGGGTAGTCCTGAAGTGGGGCGCTATATCCGTGAAAATTCTGGATTAAAACGGGTAACACTTGAGTTAGGGTCAAATTCGGCATTAATTGTCGACGAAGGGGCAGGTTTAAATCAAGTCATCCCTAGGATTGTTAATGGAGCCTTTGCCTATCAAGGGCAGGTTTGTATTTCCATCCAAAGGATATTTGTTCATGAAAACATATTTGAGACTTTTGTGGAGCAGTTCGTACGGGAAACGCAAAAGTTGAAGGCTGGAGATCCATTAGAGGAAGATACGGACATTTCAGCGATGATTACTCGTGGAGATGTACAGCGGACACAAAGCTGGGTTGATGAAGCTGTCAAGAATGGCGCTGAATTGAGGCTGGGCGGCAGAGCGGAAGAAGGAATTTTCCAGCCAACCGTTCTCGTAAATGTTCCATCTACTGAAAAAGTAAGTTGTGAAGAGGTATTTGCACCTGTTGTTCATATCAATACATTCAATGAATTTAATGAAGCGATCAATTTGGTGAATGATTCAAAATATGGGCTTCAAGCGGGAATCTTTACGAATGATATTCATAAAGCACTTCAAGCAGCAAAAAAACTTGAGGTGGGTGGTGTCATGATAAATGAAATCCCTACATTCCGAGTTGACCAAATGCCATATGGCGGAGTGAAAATGAGCGGAATGGGCCGAGAAGGCATTAAATATGCAGTGGAAGAAATGACTGAACTAAAGCTGATCAGCTTTAAAACAAAGTAGAAGAAAATGTCTGGCTGATTTCCAGTCAGGCATTTTTTTCACCTGCTTTTCGGAAAGGAGTCTAAATGATGAATCAAAGTGCTTCCACCATTCATATCAAGGAAGATAATTTCTTTCTAGAAGTTTATCTTGACCCTTTTAATAAAAGAATTCGCATTGACGATTATCGCGGTAATACTCAACTAGTGCTGGAAAAAGCGGAGGAGTTAGCACGCAGGCACCAAGCGGAAAAATTAATTATAAAAGCGCGGTCAGAAGATTTTTTACACCTATTTGAAAAAGGCTTACAGCCGGAAGCTGTAGTGGATCGTTATTTTCTCGGATCTGATGCCCATTTTTTTTCAAAGTATTATACAGTGGAACGACAGAAAAATGACCATTGGATTACAGAAGACGGAATGATTCACAGCATTTACCAATTAGACAATAGCTTCGACAAACCCTTTCCGCCAAAGGAGTATGAATTAAAGAAAGCAGATGAATCTTGTGCAGAAGAGCTTTCGGGGTTGTACCGCGAAGTGTTTCAAATATACCCTACACCATTACATGACCCGGATTATGTGAAAAAGACCATGAAGGAAGGAACCGTTTATTATGTTTTCTTTCATCAGGGGAAAATTGTCAGTGCGGCTTCTGCTGAAGTCAATTCTTTTTACAAAAATGCCGAATTAACGGATTGTGCAACCTTAAAGGAACACCGAAAATATGGGTTAATGAAAATTATCCTCCGCGAGTTAGAGGGTGAACTTAAGCAGCAGGGAATATACTGTGCGTATTCAATAGCAAGGAGTTTATCCTTTGGAATGAATGCGGTGTTATACCAGCTCGGTTATAAGTATCGCGGCCGGCTAATGAATAACTGCTATATTTATGACAAGCTGGAGAATATGAATATGTGGGTAAAAAATCTGGCAAACTGCTAATTTTTCGGCTATATGTGCTGAATTTTCGGCACCTTTTAAAGGGAGGTGAAGCAATGGTTCCATTAACTGCGTTAACGCAGGAAGTTCTTTCAGCCATCCTGAAAACCATCGATGAAGGAATTCATGTGGTCAATACAGAAGGGAAAACCATTTTCTATAATGAGGTTGCGGCTAGGCATGATGGAATGAATGTGAAGGAAGTTCAGGGTAAAGACCTGCTGGATGTTTTTCCTTCCTTAACTGAGAATTCAAGTACGCTGCTCAGGGTAATTAAAACGGGTAAACCTATCTATAATCAGACACAGGTTTATGTAAACATCCATGGAGCACGAATTGATACCATTAATACCACACTTCCTATTTTTGTTGATAAGCAAATTATTGGTGCGGTTGAGATTGCAAAAGATTATACTCGGTTGAAGCAGCTATCAGAAAGTCTACTAGATTTACAAAAGAGTGTGAATAAAAACAATAAGAAAAAAACAGCGAAAAACATCAAGTATACCTTAGATGATTTAAAAACGGTTAATCCGATATTCCAGAGCCTGAAGGACGAAGCTAAAAAGCTGGCAAAATCAGACTCTCCCATTCTTGTATATGGCGAAAGCGGTACAGGAAAGGAATTATTTGTGCAAGGTGTTCATCAAGAATCCCTTCGCGGTGACGGGCCGTTCATTGCACAAAACTGTGCGGCCATCCCAGAAACACTGCTTGAAAGTATTCTTTTTGGTACCGCAAAGGGCAGCTACACAGGTGCAGTTGAGAGAAAAGGGCTATTTGAACTGGCAGATGGAGGAACATTGTTTCTCGATGAGCTTCATACGATGCCGATGGAGCTTCAGGCAAAGTTATTGCGTGTTTTAGAGGATGGCATGGTACGAAGGGTCGGAAGCTCACAAAACATTTCGGTTGATGTCCGTGTCATCGCAGCGATGAATGTCCATCCAAATACAGCGCTTCAAAGTCAAAAGCTTCGCTCCGACCTTTACTATCGTCTAAATGTGTTTACCTTCTCGCTGCTGCCTATTAGGGAACGCAAAGAAGATATCCTATTTTTGACCCATTATTTTATTGAGTTTTTTAATAAGACTTTGAATAAACGGATTCTTGGAGCCGAGCAAAAAGTGGAAGCTTTCTTTTTAAATCATTCTTGGCCAGGGAATGTAAGGGAGCTGAAGCATACGATTGAATACATGATGAATGTTTGCGATAACGAAATCCTGCAGCTGAAAGACCTGCCAATTATGATGAAACAGCTGGCAGCAGGAAATGAAAATAGTGAAAACCATTTATCTCTAAGGAAAAATGTCGAGGAGCTAGAAAAACAGCTGATCGACACAGCACTCAATCAGTCAGCGGGAAATATCAAACAAGCAGCCAAGCTGTTAGAGATTCCAAGACAAACCTTACAATATAAAATCAAAAAGATACGAGAATAGCTGCCGAAATTTCGGCGGTTTTTTTGTAAATCTCAACTGAAAACCAAAATAACCCATCCTTACCCGGACTAAGTGCATTGGCATAATTCTTGCATAATATTTTAGTAAAGCAGGGTAAGGAGGAAATACAAATGAAACAAACATTATATAAGCCAGATAGGCATTGGAAAGATATAGAGCTATGGAAGGATGTAACGGAAGTGCAGTGGAATGATTGGCTGTGGCAGCTGACCAATACCATTCGCACACTGGAGGATTTAAAAAAGGTGATCAATTTAACTCCAGATGAAGAAGAGGGAGTTAGAATCTCAACAAAAACGATTCCACTGAATATAACACCGTATTATGCTTCATTAATGAACCCTGATGACCCGCGCTGCCCAATAAGGATGCAGTCTGTTCCGATTTCTAAAGAAATCCACAAAACAAAATATGACCTTGAAGACCCTTTGTATGAGGATGAAGATTCACCAGTTCCGGGATTAACACACCGTTACCCAGACCGCGTTCTGTTTCTCGTCACCAATCAATGCTCGATGTATTGCCGTTATTGTACGAGGAGACGCTTCTCGGGACAAATCGGAATGGGCGTTCCAAAGAAACAGCTGGATGCAGCGATTAACTATATCCGTCAAACGCCGCAAGTACGAGATGTATTAATATCTGGCGGAGATGGTCTTCTCATTAATGATAATATCCTTGAATATATTTTGAAAAACCTCCGTGAAATTGATCATGTAGAAATTATTCGAATTGGAACGCGAGCGCCTGTCGTATTTCCGCAGAGGATTACGGAGAACCTTTGTAACATTTTAAAAAAATATCATCCAATTTGGTTGAATACTCATTTTAATACATCAATTGAAATAACAGAAGAGTCGAAAAAGGCTTGTGAAATGCTCGCTAATGCAGGTGTCCCAGTCGGGAACCAATCGGTCATCCTTGCCGGAATCAACGACAGTGTTCCGATTATGAAGAAACTCATGCATGATCTCGTTAAAATCCGTGTTCGTCCTTATTATATTTATCAATGTGATCTGTCCGAAGGGATTGGGCATTTCCGGGCACCCGTTTCCAAGGGTCTTGAAATTATCGAAGGATTGCGTGGTCATACGAGCGGCTATGCAGTGCCAACCTTTGTCTTGGATGGTCCTGGCGGCGGCGGGAAAATTTCACTTCAGCCAAATTATTTAATTTCACAAAGTGCAGAAAAGGTTGTCCTCAGGAACTTTGAAGGAGTGATTACCTCCTATCCAGAACCAGAAAATTATAAGCCTGGAACAGCAGAAGCCTATTTTAAAGAGGTTTATCCGAATATGGAGGAAAAACGATCAAATATTGGCATTGCAGGGATTATGAATGACCAGCATTTCAATCTTGTTCCAGAGGGTCTGACAAGACTAGACCGCCGTAAAGAATACAATCAAAATCCTAATCATTCCACACTAAAGGACAAACGAAGCAAACGTGATGAAATGAAGGAGAAGAAATTGCAGGCATTACAAAATAAACCAGCAGCTGCTGAAAAAAATGATTCTGATGGAACGCAGCCTCAGGAGGAATAGAGGGATCAATATGGGATTATTATGTGAATGGTGTGGTCAGGAGGCCGAAAAAGGAGAGAATACCGTCTATTGGGAGCTTCCAGATGGCACAAGAGCGATTCAGATTACCGAAACGCCGGCGGTTGTTTGCGAGGAGTGTAAGATGGTTTATCAAACAGATGAGGTAACAAAGGAAATTGAAGATCAATTATTCCTAATTGATACAAAGAAAATCGGAACTAGCATCAGCTATAAAGAGTTGATGTCCCTTCCTAGACTTTTGAAGAGAAATTACTTTGACTTTTCATAATCAAAACCCCTATCATCCGATAGGGGTTATTTTATCATTCAGTTTGAATTGATTTGGCAGCGTTTTTTCTTGCTCGTAAAAATTTAACCAGGTTTAATACAATGGTTTTCATGACTGCGTAAAATGGGATTGCGAGCACCATTCCAAGGACTCCGGCCAAATTTCCGGCAGCCAGTAAAATAATGATAATCGTTGCTGGGTGCGTATCTAAGCTCTTTCCAAGAATAAGCGGTGATAATACATTTCCTTCAATCTGCTGCGCGATGAGAATTACAACAACCACTAATAATGCTTTCGTAGGTGAATCAAATAAAGCAACAATTACTGCTGGTGCTCCTCCAAGAATTGGGCCGATATAAGGAATAATGTTGGTAAATGCTACGATTAAGGCCATGACGAGTGCAAATGGTAAATCAATGATCAGGTACCCGATAAATGCCAGTGTACCCACTGCCAAAGCTACAGTAACCTGTCCCTGAATATAGGCAGAGAGTGTCTCTCCAGTCTCTTTCAGAATCGATAAACCTTCCTGCCTGTATGCTGCAGGAAGAAATTTCGAGATCGCTGTAGGGAACTTGTGCCCATCTTTAAACATATAGAATAATAAAAAAGGGACTGTAACGAGAATAATCGCAATATTGGTGATTACACCTAGAATGTTCGTAATGCTGCCAGTAATCGTGTTTGGCAGGGTATTGGCAAATTCTATAAGCCTTTCCTGTACCGTCTCAAGAATATCCTTTTGCTCATCCATGATCCATTTAAATTCAGATGATTTCATGACACTGTCAATAAATTTCATGGTTTTGTCTGCATATACTGGAAGTTCGTTAGCTAGTGCGGTAAATTGTTTTGTAATAGCAGGAATTAAATTTCCAATCGCAAGGACACAAAGGAGTATAAAGACGACATAAATGATAATGATGGCTAATAGCCTGGGAACTTTATGACGCTGTAGAAAATTGACAACTGGATTAAGTAAAAAATAAAGAAAGCCCGTAATCAAAATGGGGAAAAAGATGGTTGAAAAAAAGATTCCGATTGGTTCAAATAAGAAGGAAATCTTAGTTGAAACCCAAATGATGGTTAAAATTAACAAGACCTGAATTAACCAATATTGAAATTTTTTCTTTGCCAATGTATGTACCTCTGTTTCTATATATATTTGGTAAAATTATATCAAATCTTTTTCTGTTATAGTATCTTTAAGTTAAATCAATTTTTGTCGCAGGATAGAAAGAAAGGCGCTATGTATGAATAAATCATTTTATCACTTTTTAATGAAATACCGGCACCCGGAACCAAAGGATGCCATCAGTGTGTTTGCAAATGAGGCTTTTTTGGATCATAGCTTTCCAAAAACCTCTGAAGACTATCACGAGCTCAGTTCCTACCTCGAATTTAATGGTCATTATCTAGAGTCCATGACTATATTTGATGAAGCCTGGGAGCTTTATGTGCTATCGGAAAGTTAATTGAATTTATGTAAATGCCTATAAATCGCCTCTGCAAAAAGAGGCGATTTTTCTTTTTCTCCATTGTGCGCGATAGAACAAAGCATTGCAACCTTGGTTAGTATTGATATTCTTGATCCTGAAGATTGTAATACTTTCCTTAAAACATTTATTAAAAAAATCTGGTTCTCATCTAATACACTGGCAGATCATGATACAAAAAAAGAAGCTGCTGAAGTTACCATTGTAATAGAATGGCTCTAATATGGTCACTAAGATTAACAATGTGCTTTTCATGAATACAGTGATTAAAGGTTGTATGAGAGTAGGGGACAATTACCTCTACTTTTATTCTTAATAGGATGGAAAAAGGAATAGTTTGAATTTTTTCAAAAAACGGCTTCTCAAATGAAAATGGATATGTTACAATCAACGACATACTAGTATGGTAGTGTGGTAGTAAGGGGAGAAATTATTTGAAAATTATAGATACAAAAATGAAAGCGGGTACAACTAGGGAACAGATTTATTCTCTTCTTATGGAAGAAATATTAAAATTCCGTCTTGTACCAGGCGATAAAATTTCTGAAAAAGAAATCTCGGAGAAATTTAAAGTTAGCCGGACACCAGTTAGAGAATCCTTCATTCAGCTTTCACAAGATGGATTATTAGATATTTATCCTCAAAAGGGGACGTGCGTTTCGTTAATTGATTTAAATCTGGTGGAAGAAGCACGATTCATGAGAGAGCATTTAGAGGTTGCGGTTATTCAGTTAGCTTGTCAATCCTTTCCGGAGGAAAAGCAATTTTCGTTAGAAATGAATTTAATGAGACAAGACAAGGCCATAAAGGAAAAAGATTATGAAAAGCTTTTTGAACTAGATGAAGAATTTCATCAAACCATATTTGAAGGGTGCAATAAAAACAATATTTGGAATTCGATTCAAAGTATGAACACTCATTTTAAACGATTACGAATGTTACGCCTAGCCACCAATTTAGATTGGGATAACATCTATCAACAGCATTTACTTCTTGTGAAATTCATTAAAAATAACATGGAGGAAGCTGCTGTTAATATGATGAAGGAACACTTAACCATGATTATTTTGGATAAAGAAAAACTTAGAAAAGAGTATCCTACTTACTTTAAGTAACAAACTAAAAAGTATAAAATTGAAAATTGCATAATTTTTATGATCATCAATTTTATATAGTTTTGTATCCGCTGTCTTTTGTGTATGAAAAAAGTGATAGGCGAAGGTGGGAGTTAAAGCGTTGGACGTTGTAACAATTGGAGAAACGATGGTGCTGTTTACTCCGGATACGGAAGGCCCAATGCGGTTTGTACAGCAGTTTTCGAGGAAGTATGGCGGTGCGGAGTCGAATGTAGGTATTGGCTTAGCAAGGCTTGGCCATCAGGCAGGCTGGATCAGCAAAGTAGGAAATGATGAATTTGGGAAAGGCATGCTTTCGTTTATCCGCGGTGAAGGGGTAGATGTTCGTACGGTTCAGCTAACAGATGAAGCTCCAACGGGGTTGTATTTTAAAGAACATAAACGTGAAGGCGCGATCAATGTTTATTATTATCGAAAAGGTTCTGCGGCAAGTACGATGACAAAGGACGACTTAGATAAAGAGTATATTGGTCAGGCAAAATATCTCCATATTACTGGAATTTCTCCTGCTTTAAGCGAGAGCTGCCATGAACGGTCTATGAAGCAATCAAAATAGCAAAAGAGAGAAATGTAAAGGTCGTTTTTGATCCAAACCTTCGTAAAAAACTATGGGTCGAAAGCTTAGCGAGAGAAGTCTTGCTGAAAATTGCTTCCCAAGCAGATATTATTTTGCCAGGCATTGAGGAAGGGCAATTTATGTTCGGGGTCGATGATCCTAAAGAAATAGGAAAACGTTTTTTACAGTTAGGTGCCTCCATTGTTGTGTTAAAGATAGGGGGCGAGGGAGCTATTTATTTTACGGAAAATGAAACAAGAAAAGTATCAGGTTTCCCAGTCAAACACGTGGTTGATCCAGTTGGAGCGGGTGATGGCTTTGCAGCAGGGTTCCTTTCAGGAATGATAGACTGCTTATCGATTGAACAGGCCGTTAAACGTGCAAATGCAGTAGGTGCACATGTAATCATGGTCAAGGGATATGTCGAAGGCCTGCCAGACCGATTTGAAATCGAGCAAATTTCAACTAAAAATGAAAACGATGTAATTCGATAGGAAAGTGATTTTATTATTTTACTAGATCAAATAAAAGAGACGGGGATTGTCGCCGTTATTCGTGGTGCATCCGAAGAAAATATTATCCCAATTGCGAATGCGTTAAAAAATGGCGGCGTGACAGCCTTAGAAATTACGCTTGAAACACCTGGAGCTCTTTCCGCGATTGAAAAGTTAGCGGTTGAACTTGGAGATGAAGTCATTGCTGGGGCAGGAACTGTCCTTGATCCGGAAACAGCAAGAGCAGCAATTATGGCAGGTGCAAGATTTGTTTTTTCGCCAACGGTGAACATAGAAACGATTAAGTTGACAAAGCGATATGGCGTACTTAGTATTCCTGGAGCATTAACACCGACAGAAATTTTAACTGCCTATGAAAATGGGGCAGATCTAATCAAAGTATTTCCAGCGCATGCTTTTGGTCCAAAATATTTAAAAGATATCCATGGCCCGCTTCCGCAAATTCCGTTAATGCCTACTGGCGGGGTAAATCTTGAAAACATTGGTGATTTTGTGAGAGCCGGTGCGGTTGCGGCGGGGATTGGCAGTAACCTTGTGAATACAAAGCGGGAAATCAATGAGGAGTACCTAGCACAGTTAGAAGAGACAGCACGTGCCTACAGTCAAGCATTTAAAGAAGCAAAAAAGCAATAAAAGTAATCTATCGTTATTTTAGTATAATGGTTAAAATTTCAAGTAGATAACCAAGATAAATAAGTTATTTTTTAATGAAAGTGTTTTCATCTATACTTTACCTAAATCGATTTACTAAATCGGTTTTGAAATGATGCTGATTGAAAAAGTCACAATGAAAGATGTTGCTAGAAAAGCGGGAGTTTCCAAGAGTACGGTTTCTCAGTATATAAATTCCTTTGCTGCTTTGTGCAGCAGTTTACTTTGTTCCTCAAAAGATTAGTAGAATAGGAGTGTTTGTAAATGAAAGCTGTTCGTATTCCAAAGCCAATGGAAATTGTTTTAGAAGAAGTTGAAAAACCTGCGATTTGCAGTCCGAATGAAGTACTTGTAAAAATCAAACGAGTAGGAATCTGTGGATCTGACATGCATATTTACCATGGAACCAATCCTCTTGCCATCTATCCGCGAGTGGTTGGTCATGAGGTGGCGGGAGAAGTGGTGACAGTTGGTGAAGCTGTAACCAATCTAAAACCGGGTGATCATGTTGTCGTAGAGCCAATCCGTTATTGTGGTAAGTGTTATGCATGTCGTAAAGGACGGCCAAATGTATGTAACGAACTTTCTGTATTTGGAGTTCATGAGGATGGAGGAATGCGTGAGTTTATTGTTCTTCCTGAAAATCAGCTTCATGCTGTTGATCCATCACTGGACTGGGATGAAATTGTGTTGGCCGAGCCTTATACCATTGGTGCTCAAGCTGTATGGCGCGGTAATGTGGAAGATGGGGATACTGTTTTCATACAGGGTTCAGGACCGATCGGTATTTGTGTCTTGAAATTGGCGAAGCTTGCAGGAGCAACAGTCATCATGTCTGATTTAAAAGAAGAACGACTTGCTTTTGCGAAAGAAAATGGCGCTGATTTTGTGATTAATGTCGGAAGCGAATCCATTGAAGAGAAAATAATGGAGTTTACAAAAGGTGAAGGTGCAAACGTTGTCATTGATGCCGTATGTTTACCAGCTACTTTTGAGTTGAGTTTGAAAGTCGCATCTGTTGCAGGTACCGTTGTTGTTCTTGGTTTTGATGAGCGCCCATCGCAAATTCCACAATTACCAATCACAAAGAAGGAATTAACCATTGTTGGGTCCCGCCTTCAAACATATCAATTTAAGAAAGTTGTTTCGTTATTAAATGAAAACAAACTTAAGGAAAATGGCTTGATTACTCATAAATTTGCGTTAAGTGATGTACAAGAAGCTTTTACCTTTGTAGAGAAAAATCCAGACATTGTAAGAAAAGCGCTTATCGTTTTTGAGTAGATTTTTCAAAAGAGTTAATTTAAAAAAGTAGGTGTCCTTTTTATGAATATGACATTCCGTTGGTATGGCAGGGATAATGATACCGTGTCACTTGAACAAATAAGACAAATCCCAAATGTAAAGGGAATTGTTTGGGCGTTACATAAAAAACAGGTTGGTGAAGTTTGGACGATTGATGAAATTCGAGAAGAAGTCGACTATATCCAATCATATGGTTTTCATGCGGATGTAGTTGAGAGTGTAAATATCCATGAATCAATCAAGCTTGGTAATCAAGAGCGTGATTATTATATTGAAAATTACAAACAAACCATTCGAAATTTAAGTGAGTTTAACGTAAAAGTGATTTGTTATAATTTTATGCCTGTTTTTGACTGGATCCGTACTGATTTATTTCACCCGCTTCCAGATGGTTCAACAGCACTATTTTATGAGAAAGCAAAGCTTGATACTCTTGGTCCGAACGAGTTAATCGAAACCTTTACGAGTGCTTCTTCGAAAATGACGTTAGCTGGGTGGGAACCTGAAAAATTAGCAGCAACTCAAGAATTGTTTGAGGGGTATAAAGAGATTGATGAAGAAAAACTCTGGGACAACCTCCGTTATTTCTTATTAGAAATTCTCCCTGTATGTGAAGAGTGTGACATTAAAATGGCGATCCATCCGGATGATCCGCCTTGGAGCTTATTTGGGCTCCCGCGTATTATGACAGGGGGAGAAAGTTTGAAAAAACTAATATCCATTTCTAATTCTCCTGCAAACGGAATTACCTTTTGCACAGGTTCCTTAGGTTCAAACCCGAAAAATGATATGGTGGCCCTTGCAAAGGAATATGCTAAGTATTGTCCATTTTCTCACCTTCGCAACGTGAAAATATTTGATAATGGTGATTTCATTGAAACGTCTCACTTTACTGCAGATGGTTCGGTTGACCTTGCAGGAGTGGTCAAAGAGCTTGCTGAGCAAGATTACGAGGGGTATGTAAGACCTGACCATGGTCGGCATATATGGGAGGAAGATTGCCGTCCGGGATATGGATTGTACGATCGAGCACTTGGAATTATGTATTTGAACGGTCTATGGGATGCCTATTTAAAAATGAGAAAGGAGAACGTGTAATGTTACCTATACATGAACAGCTAAATGGAAGAGTGGCAGTTGTCACTGGTGGAAGTGGTGTTTTATGTTCAGAAATGTGCCGAGAACTTTCAAGACACGGAGTAAAAGTCGCCATCTTAAATCGTACGGTTGAAAAAGGGGAAACAATCGCGGAAGAAATCCGCTCTAATGGCGGGAGTGTCATTGCGTTAGCAGCGAATGTCCTTGATCGTTCCTCATTAGAAAAGGCAAGAGATGAAATCATTGAACAATTTGGCAGAATTGATATTTTAATAAATGGTGCCGGTGGAAACCATCCTGATGCCATTACTGCAAATGAAACCTTTGGAGAAAAAGTGGGAGGCAAAACCTTTTTTGATCTTGATGAAGCAGGTTTTTCACAGGTTTTTGCGAGCAATTTTACAGGGACATTTCTAGCAAGCCAAGTGTTTGGGGAAGCACTATTGGAACAAGATGCTCCATCGATTATCAATATCTCATCTATGAGTTCGTATTCACCGATGACAAAGGTACCTGCTTATAGTGCAGCCAAAAGTGCCATCAACAATTTCACGATGTGGATGGCTGTCCACTTTGCTGAAACAGGCTTACGTGTGAATAGTATTTCACCAGGCTTTTTCTTAACGAAGCAAAATCGTAATCTATTATTGAATGAAGATGGATCACTTACATCACGATCAAACAAAATTATTACGCATACACCTATGAAACGATTTGGAAAACCTGAAGATCTTCTTGGAACATTGATCTGGCTTGTTGATGAGTCATGTTCAGGGTTTGTAACAGGGATTACCGTTCCTGTCGATGGCGGGTTTATGGCCTATTCAGGGGTATAGGTATTTGAAATATTGGAATATAGGGGTCAACCCCTATATTCTGCTCTCGATAAAGAAGATAGAAAATTCAAAAAATATGTTTTTTATTTGAGTGGAATTGACAGCGCTTTAAACAGAGTTAGGCGATGGGGGGAATAAGGAATGAAAAAGAAATTCGTAAAGGGTTTATTAGGGGTTGCACTATTGACAGGAATGGTTGCGCTATCAGGATGTAGTTCGAATGCTGCTGGGGCAAGCAAAAGTACTTTAGTGAAAGTGGGGACACCATTTGCACCTACACATCCAGTGAGTGTTGCATTGTTGGAGGTATTTGAACCAGAAATTGAAAAAAAGACAAATGGAAAATTTAATGTGGAAATCTATCATTCTGGTCAGATAGGTGGAGAAAAGCAATTATATGATTTTACTCGCAGCGGTATCGTGGAAGTTACAGCGGTTGGTACTGTTATGTGGAGTGAAGTTCCAATGATGTCGACCCCTGACTTTCCATTTATTTTTAGAGATGTTGCGCATGCGAGAAAAGTATATCAAGGAGAAGTCGGAGAGTATATTGCAGATAATTTAGAATCACAGGAGTCTCTTAAATTTTTATCATGGCATCCAAATGGTGCACGTGTTTTTAGTTCTAGCAAACCGATTAACTCTGTAGAAGATTTTAAAGGACTTAAATTGAGAATGCCAAATAACCCGATTCACGTTCAGGTTGCACAGTCTCTCGGAGCAAATCCACAAATTATGGATTTTGGGGAAGTGTTTACTGCATTAGAACAAAATGTGGTTGATGGCCAGGACAACCCAATTTCCACGGTTAGACAAGAAGGCTGGTATAACGTTCAAGATCATATTTATGAGTCGAACCATATGGTATCCTCAATTGAATTGTTGATGTCCAATGAATTTTGGGAGACGTTGACGAAGGAAGAAAAGGCAATTTTCCAAGAGATCGCGGATGCAACATCGGATAAAAGCTGGGATTTATATGAAGAAAGTCTCGAAGCAGATCGAAAGTTCCTCGAGGAAGAAGGCTTAACTTATGTTGTTCCAACGGAAGAGGACAGAGAGCAATTGGTGAAGGCGATGGAGCCAGTGTATGAAGTGCTTTATGAAAAATATGATTGGGCAAAAGATTTGATTAAACGAATTCAGGCAGTTGAGTAGGAGAATTTGTTTTCGAACAAGGGGGGAAGGAAAATGTCTAATATTTTAGATAAGCTTTTCAAAAATGTAGATTATTTATTGGGCATCATGATGGCGTTGATGGTTGGATTCGTATTTCTAAATGTCATTTTACGTGCTGGATTTAATTCAGGGCTCGTGTGGTCAGAAGAACTTGCTCGTTATTTGTTTGTGTTTATTACCTTTATTGGTGCCATTGGAGCGATGCGATCCAATTCTCATTTAGGAATGGATATTGTTGTCCGACGTTTGCCGCATAAAGGAAAGATTGGTGCCTATTTTCTCAATCAAGCTTTAATTCTTGTTGTCATGGGTATGCTTGTTCAAGGAACTTATTCGATGGTCGTTCAGAGTGTGGAAGCAAGAGCTGCTGCAACGGGAATTCCATTATCCGTTCTTTTCAGCATTATGATTGTGACTGCTGTGTGTATTGGAATTAACTGTATTGCGAACATCGTTAAGGTGATTAAAGATCCAAATAAAATTGATCAACTTGTTACTCTGCATGAATCGGAAGAGGATGATATTGTTGACCAGGTTAACAGTGACAATAAAACCAACTCTGAAAAAAAAATGAGCATCTAAGGGGGAATGGGCAATGACAATGGGAGTATTTTTAGTAAGTCTGATTGGTGCAATGGCTTTAGGGATGCCAATTGCCTTTGCACTGCTATTAAGCGGTGTCTTCATGATGTTTTTCCTAGGGGATTTTGATACGCAGATTATTGCACAAAATTTGTTTGTTGGAGCCGATAGCTTTTCCTTAATGGCGATTCCATTCTTTATTTTAGCCGGTGATTTAATGAACCGTGGCGGACTAACGCTAAGAATTGTTCGTGCTGCCACTGCTATGGTTGGGCATATTCGCGGCGGGTTAGGATATGTTTCTATTTTAGCCATTTTATTATTTGCTAGTTTAGTAGGATCGGCTGTTGCTTCGACTGCGGCATTAGGAGCCATCTTAATCCCAATGATGTCACAAGCTGGATATGACCGCGGCCGTTCGACGGCTTTGATTGCAAGCGGTAACATTGTGTCGCCGATTATGCCTCCATCTGTTCCAATGATTGTCTTTGGGGTAACAGCAGGAGTATCTGTAACGGATTTATTTATTGCAGGAATTGCTCCTTCGATATATATTGCCATTGCTCTATGTCTTGTTTGGGCTTGGGTTGCACGTAAGGACAAGGTAAAACCGCTGCCGCGTGCTAGTTTTAAAGAAATGGCGAAGGCTTGTTTGGATGCGGTTTGGGCGATTTTAATGCCTGTTGGTATATTAATTGGTCTTAGAGGTGGGATTTTTACTCCTACAGAGGCCGGTGTGGTTGCTGTTGTATACGCTTTGGTCATCGGTATGTTTATCTATCGGGATCTGAAGCCAAAAGATGTCATGGAGAGCTTAATTAGTTCTGCGAAAACATCAAGTGTTATTATGTTGTTAGCAGCGGCTGCGATGGTATCTGCATGGTTGATGGCAGTAGGGAATGTACCACAAGAAATTTCTGAGATTTTAAGCCCGTTCATTGATCGACCGTTGCTTCTTTTAATCGTGATTAATATCATTATTATATTGGTCGGTATGGCCATGGACGTAAATCCAACCATCTTGATTTTAACACCAGTGTTAATGCCTGTTGTCGAAGCAGCAGGAATCGATCCAGTCTATTTTGGTCTATTATTTGTATTGAACAATGTTATTGGACTTCTAACTCCACCAGTTGGAACCGTTCTAAATGTTGCGGTTGGTGCAGGTAAAATAAGTATGGAACGTTTGATTAGGGCCATCACCCCGTTCCTGATTGTCGAAATCGTTATCTTATTCTTATTAATTTTTATTCCAGAATTAGTAACTGTTCCAATGGAGTTTTTCTCTGGGGAATAAGCCATCATGGGGTCATACCCCTAAAAGTGAGAAAGTTAATCACATAAGTGAAAATCGCCTCTGCAAAAAGAGGCGATTTTTCTTTTTCTCCATTGTGCGCGATACATCAAAGTGTGCATATACTATTGTAATCAAAATTCACGACTCATCATTGAGAGGATGGAGGATATGAAAAGAAGGAATATACCGAAGTATAAGGTCGGTGATACGGTCGTGATAACGATGTATGGTACAGTTGGCAAGGTAACAGATGTCAAGTTGATTGATGGAAATTATGTATACGAAGTGAATAAAAGTGATGGTCTTTTTGTTGAATCAGGACTTCAGCTTCTTTCAGAATATGAAGGGACTTTGGTGGAACAGGAACAAATAGATATCGAATACAAATTCTTTTTCGGAGATTTAGTTCAGGTCGCTGGTTATGGCTCCGATTTGTTTAAGATTGTCGGGTTTCGAACAGAAATTTGGCGCTACAAAGAAGATGCATGGGAAGATGTAATCTACGAACTTTCAAGGATTAGTGATGGGGAATGGCTAGAAGCGGGTGAAGAAGAAATGACACTCGTGGCTGACGCTGAAAGTGCGGACACGTTTATTCAAAAGTTAGGGCTTCTTTACTTAGTAAATAATGAAGAGAAGCAGCAGGTCGCAATTTCTAAGACACAAAAAAACATCGTCAGAAAAGCAGAACTTGAAGAAATCGAACGAAAAAAGGAAAAAAAACAGCTAATCGATAATTTATTAGATATTTTTAATGATTACAAAATTCTATATACCATGTTCAACGACCAAGAGTATTATCAAGTTATGCGTGTCATTCTTAGAAAATTAAAAAGTGTCGTAAATGACGATGGTAAAAGCCATGTCTAGCTTCTACCAGCTTGATATGGAGACGAATAAGAAAATGACCAAAGGAATCCCGCCCCATTTTATTAGAAAAAATAGACCGTCTAAAATCTTCTCATAGGCAGTGATGATCAATCCATCCTCCTGATTGACGTCTTCAATAATAGCTTCAAATTTTGCTTGTAGATTTGACATACTATCACCTCATAATCGTTCTTTTTATTCATCCTATGCTTGTCCTAAGAAAAAAAGACATATTTAATCTTTTATTTTGCTCTCTATGTTTAAGCTGCAGAATATTTACCGATTCTTCTAGAAGTAAATAGCATGAATGAGCAGAATTCATCATACATTCTGTAAAAAGGGGGCGATGCTATGAGAGAAATTGAAGTATTTATTGATACGGAAGAGATTGCTGAATTTTTCTTTCATGAGCTGGTGAAAAGAGGATACGTTCCTACGGAAGAAGAATTGGAAGAAATCGCTGATATCACCTTCGAGTATCTCATCGAGAAAAGTATTATCGACGAAGAAGTAGAAGATGAATAGGTAAAATATCACGATGCTTTATTCATCTTTATAATAAGAAGTAACGAAAGACGAGCATTTGAACCTGCTCGCTTTTTGTTTGCGAAAATTTTTTTTATTATTTTCTTTAATGGGTGAAACTTTCCTATTTCTCTACCGTATTACATACAACAAGGCTGAGGAGGAATGATGATGCTAAAAAAGATTTTAAAGTCAATTCTAGGAAGCAAATCTCATCATCAAAAATATTCACATTCAAGTAATGCCTGGAAAAAAATGAACCACAACAAACATAAACACTTAGGCCATAAACACTACAAAAAGAAGCATAAAAGCGGCAGTTTCTTTTCGAGCTTTTTCAGCAGTTAGAAACTTATATGTTTAAAAGACTGACCTTATTTGCGGCTAACATAATAGAAAGCCGATTTCTTCAAAATGAAATCATCGCTCACCGCTACCAGGTGATTGACCATCTTGGTGTGGGAAGCTACGGAAATAGTTACTTAGTATTTGATCAATTGTCACAACAAAAGAAAGTGTTAAAAGCGTTACGTATCCATAAAAGAATCACGATGTCTGGCAAAAGTGGATTTGAGATTGAAAAAAAGCTGCTTCAATCCATCAAGCACCGTGGGTTTCCACAGTATTTCGAGGATGGCAGTTACAAAGGTATTCCGTTTTATACGATGGAGTATATTGAAGGAAAGAATTTTGAACAGCTAATCTTTCAAGATGGCCATAAGTATTCTGAACAAGAGGCTTTTAAAATCGCCAATGATGTTCTAGCGCTCATAAACTATTTACATGAACAGCAGCTTATTCACAGAGATATACGGATTCCTAATGTAATTGCAAATGGTTCTGAGATTGTCCTTATCGATTTAGGGCTTGCTCGGCAATGTGATCAAGACTGTGGTATAAACAAAAAAACAAAACGGAATTTACGAAAAGAGGTAAATCCGCAGGCAGACTTTTATGGTCTTGGTCATTTTTTGCTGTTTTTATTATACTCTAACCATTCCTTTCCAAAAAAGAAGAAAGAAAGCAGCTGGGAAGAAGAATTGGAGATATCACATCAGGCAAAGCGTATCATAAGCAAGCTTTTACAAATAGAAGACTGCTATGAGAGCTGCGCACAAGTAAGGTCAGATATAAATACATTAATTGAAAAATAGGAGGAAATGAGAATGTCTTTTTTTGACAAGGTATTTGCTAGTGTAGGAATAGGTTCTGCTACGGTTGACACAAAGCTAGAGAGGGATACGTATACGCCAGGGGAGACGGTTAACGGTGTAGTAGAAATCAGAGGTGGAAAGGTAGACCAGCAGGTAGATGATATATATTTATCATTAAATACTACCTATTTGAAAGAGTCAGATGATAAAAAGTATAATGTCACAGCTACTATTGATCGTTTCCGAATTACCAGTCCATTTACAATTGGAAAAAATGAAAGAAAGGAAATTCCTTTTTCCTTTCAGCTTCCACTAGACACGCCGCTGTCCATTGGAAGGTCTAAAATCTGGGTTACAACAGGCTTAGATATTAAAAACGCAGTGGATCCTGGTGATAAAGACTATATTCAAGTTGTACCGAATCAATTAATGAATGCAATCTTTAATGCAGTGGACGGTCTTGGATTCCGTTTGCGTGAAGCAGATTGTGAAGAAGCTTCATACAAAGTACGCGGCCGCCTGCCATTTGTACAGGAATTTGAATATGTACCAACCTCCGGACCTTTCCGTGGTAGATTAGATGAGCTTGAAGTAGTAATGCGGCCATCGGGAAGTGGTGCAATCGAATTACTTTTACAGGTTGATCGTCGTGCACGTGGATTGGGAGGATTATTTGCAGAAGCAGCAGGTCTAGATGAAACCAATGTAAGAATTACGGTAACATCTGCTGATATTCCAAACCTTCAACAGCAAATTCAAAGCGTTATTCAGAGATTTTCTTAATCGTCGACAAAAAAAAAAGAAATTCTCTGAAGGATTCTCCTATGTTCATCTCTAATTATTAAAGTAATGACAATTATTTTAATGATTGGAGGGGATAAGATGATCAAGGCGATAACCAGAAGAGCTAATATTCAATATGATGTGACAATCTTTCAAACTCCAAAGTACAGAGAATACAAAGGGTATAAACAAGTTTATCGTACCTTCATACGTGCAGGTAACCATGATAGTTGTTTGGAGGAAACATTTAGTCTCTTTAATGTTACCGATCGAATACCATCGAATTATAAGGGAAGATTTCTAACTACTGGAGATATCGTTTTAATTGATGAAGGTCGCGGCGGACAGCATTATTATCAATTAAAGCCCGGCGGCTGGCAGTCTATAAATCGAATTCTTATAAGATAAATGAAAACCTAAGGAGCAATTCCTTAGGTTTGTTTTGTGAATTAACCTCTGCTCTTTCTTCCGCCAGCAGCACTATTTTCTTTTGCGTGTGCTTCATGTTCTGCTATGATTGCCTCGGGTGGAATGTGATTATTTTTCTTTGGGCGATTCGTTTGTGCTCTATGCTTCTTTCCCATAATGTAATGTCCCTCCTTTGGATAATCTAAGAATAGCTTCCCACAAATAAAAAAAATCATGACCATTTCAATCAAAGGTTTTTCAATCGAAAATGGTTATGATATATTGACAAGTGTGAGGAAATGACTTCACTTAAATGATTGGAGGATTTTTTTATGAGTGTACATATTGGTGCGAAGGAAAATGAAATTGCAGAAACGGTATTACTGCCAGGAGACCCGCTTAGGGCTAAATATATTGCAGAAACCTTCTTAGAGGATGCGAAATGCTATAACGAAGTAAGAAATATGTTTGGTTTTACTGGTACGTATAAAGGGAAAAGAATTTCTGTTCAAGGAACAGGAATGGGAGTTCCCTCTATCTCCATATATGTGAATGAATTAATGAACAGCTACAATGTTCAAAATTTGATCCGTGTCGGCACTTGTGGTGCGATTCAAAAGGATGTAAAAGTTCGCGACGTTATTTTAGCGATGACAAGTTCAACGGATTCCAACATGAATCGTTTGACCTTTGGAGGCGTCGATTTTGCTCCGTGTGCTAACTTTGATCTACTCAGAAAGGCCTATGATGCAGGAGTGGAAAAAGGTTTAAATTTAAAAGTAGGGAACATTTTCACAGCAGACTCTTTTTATAATGACAATGCTGAACTTGAAAAATGGGCTAAGTATCAGATTCTTGCTATTGAGATGGAAACAACAGCATTATATACGCTAGCCGCTAAATTTAACCGCAGAGCGTTATCAGTTTTAACTGTAAGTGATCATATTTTAACAGGTGAAGAAACAACTGCTGAAGAGAGACAACTAACATTTAACGATATGATTGAAGTTGCATTAGAAGCTGCCACAAAAGAATAGGAAAAACGACCTCTTTCAATGCTTGAAAGAGGTTTTCTTATTGACCTTTTTGGTAAAAATAGATATAGTGCAAAAAGGACGATGAAAGATAGACAGGTGAAAATATGGGTTGGAAAACGTTATTAACGATTGGTATCTCAACTATTTTAATCAGCGGCTGCAGTGAAATTAATTCACTTCTAAATAAGCTTCCGTTTACTGCAGATGACTCCGGTAAAAATCAGCAGTCACAAGAAGATGTAACTCCTAATGATGATCCACTTAGTTTGGAATCAATATTTTTCAATGATATAAAAGAAGTAGACGGTAAAAATGTGATTCAAAACTCTACCAATGTCATGGCATTGGTTAACAAAGAATTTTACTTGCCTGAAGATTACACTCCAGAAGACCTTGTAAGACCAGATGTAACATTTTCATTTGGTGAGGTGGAAATAGAAAAAAGTTTAATGAGAAAAGAAGCCGCTGAAGCATTAGAGAAAATGTTCACTGCTGCTGCAAATAATGGAATTGAACTGTATGCCATTTCAGGTTACCGTTCATATAGCCGGCAAAAAACGTTATTTGAAGCTGAAGTAAATAGAGTTGGAATAGAAAAAGCTGCCGAGGCAGTAGCAATTCCGGGTGCAAGTGAGCATCAATCAGGGCTGGCAATGGATATTTCCAGCAAATCAAATAAATTTTATCTAAATGAAGCCTTCGCTGACACAACAGAAGGAAAATGGCTGAAGGATAACGCCCATCGCTTTGGGTTTATTTTAAGATATCCGAAAGAGAAAATCGACATCACTAACTATATGTATGAACCGTGGCATTTTCGCTATGTCGGAATCAAACCCGCAACCATTATGTACGAGCATAATTGGACACTAGAGGAGTATTTTAATGAAGTAAAGAAAATGTAAAAATACAAACGGCACGCCTAAAGCAGGATGTGCCTGTTTTTTATTAAAAGGTTTTGAAAACAGACCGTGGTATTTGCACCCTGTTGATTGGAGCGGAAGGCACGAAGACTCCTGCGGGAGGCTCCCCGGACCGCCCGCGGAAAGCGAAGTGCCTGGAGTGGAAATCAACAGGCACATTTATTCATAGCCTAGGAATAACATTTCTTTGTTATTTTTTAATAAAAGATGTTATTCTAATCTTTAAGGGCTAGTTTTACATATTATTTTTTCAACAATGAAAGTGGTGAAGGCTTTGGATGAACAAAATGTTGAACAAGAACAACATGAACAAGAACAAATAACAGACAAAAAAACTGGATATGTGCACATTAAGAAATTCCATTTTATATTGATTCTATTTTTCCTTGTATTACTATCTACCGGAATAACTACATTTGCTTTATCGTTTGGAGATGAAAAAGTCATTACAGTAGGTACGGAAAGATCAGAATTTGAAAAACTTTACACTGCTTATGATACGCTTAAGAGCGGTTATTTTGAGGAACTTGACCAGAAAAAACTGATCAATGGGGCTATTGATGGTATGGTAAAGGCCTTAGATGATCCTTATACAGACTATATGAGCGTGGAGGAAGCAGAAAACTTTCATAGCTCTATCAATTCATCTTTCCAAGGCATAGGTGCTGAAATCCAAGAGAAAGATGGACATATTACTATTGTTTCCCCTATCAAAGGATCACCTGCAGAAAAAGCAGGGTTAAAACCGAATGATACCATTACAGCAGTTGACGGGAAAAGTCTGCAGGGAATGACATCAACAGAAGCAGTAATGATCATTCGTGGTAAAAAAGGGACAAAGGTTGAGCTGACGATTCAACGGCCAGGAACAGACGCACCGGTAAAGGTTCCGATTATTCGTGATGATATTCCGATTGAAACGGTTTATGGCGAGATGGTTGGAGACGGTATTGCTAAGGTTCAAATTACTAGTTTCTCTACGAATACATCTAAGGACCTGACAGCCAAGTTAAATGAACTTCAGAAAGAAGGTATGAAAGGGTTAGTCTTGGATCTGCGCCAAAATCCGGGTGGATTATTAGATGAAGCCATCAGTATTTCAAGTATGTTTGTTCCAAAAGGGAAGTTGATATTAAAAGTAGAAGACCGTAATGGAAAAACGGAGGAGTACCCTTCACAAAATGATGGAAATCCTGAATTCCCATTAGTGGTATTAATTGATAAAGGCAGTGCCAGCGCTTCAGAAATTCTTGCTGGTGCAGTAAGTGAATCTGCAGGAGTAAAGCTTGTAGGTGAAATCTCCTTTGGGAAAGGAACCGTTCAAACGGCCAAGGATTTCCCTGATAAATCAAATATCAAATTTACAACGGCTAAATGGCTGACGCCAAATGGTAATTGGATTCATAAAAAGGGTATTAAGCCAGATTTCGAAGTTCCGCTTCCGGAATACGCATCATTACCAATTATTAACCCGGATAAAGAGCTGAAGCTATCCAGCTCTTCAACTGAGGTTGAATCAGCACAGAAAATGCTTAAGGCAATCGGTTTTGATCCAGGTCGTGAAGATGGATTCTTTGATGAAAAAACCCAAGCGGCTGTAAGCAGTTTCCAAACCGCTAATAATTTGCCGGCTGATGGAGTATTAAAAGGGGATTCCACTATTAAATTAATGGAAAAACTGAGAGAGATGATTGAAACAAATGATACGCAGCTTCAAAAGGCAGTGGAAGTGCTAAAAGAGGAAATGAAATAATGGAGAGGTCTGGACCGTTTGGTTCAGGCTTTTTTGTGTGAAGAAAGTATAATCTTTGCCTGTTTTTCCGACAATGGAGATGAAATAAACGGAAATTAGGTGAACTTTAAATATGAAAAAATTAATCATTGCCGTAATCGTCCTATCGTTTTTCGGATTTGGTCCGTTAAAGTCTTTTTTTCAGAGTGGTACAGAAAATGACGGGGAAGGAAAAAAGAGTATCCCCATCCTAGAAAAATTAAAGGACTCATCAAAAGGTGAAGTGAAGGTTGAAACCTATCTTATTATGGAAAAGAGGACAGAACCACTTTCATCCAATACAGAACCAGGAATGCTTTTAAAATATGATAAAGCTAACAAAAAAATCGAATATGGGACGATCTTGCTTCCAATGATTGAACATGAAGCTGAAATCGACGAGCTGAAAAGTGCGGTAAAAGAAAAATATCAAGTAGATATTGATTATTGTGTCCTCTTTGATTCGAATAGTATAGGTACTGTCATCGATTTGCTTGCACCAAATGGTATTGAAATGACCAAAGAAGGGCATTTAGCTGGTGAAGCCCAAACACTAAAGGGCGAGGATTTTGTATGGTATTTGGAGCAGCTAAAGCTGAATCCTATTTCCTCAAACGAATTATCTCCGATATTTATGGCCTTAAAACAAGAAATCATCAATGAAATATCTCCAGAAAAAATACTTACTTTAGCTCCGCAAATCGTTAATGAGACTTTAAAGAGTGTCACTACTGACATTGGTAAAGGAAAATTAATGGATTTAGGATTATCTGTGGTGATAGACCCTGTTACTTCAATTGAACAAATAAACATAGTGGCGGTTAATCAAAGAGGTGAGTTAGAAAAGGTAAATTAAATGTTGGAAGACGAACAAGAGTTATATTAACCAAAACAAAAGGCGAATGATTCTTTCTCTTA
Organism: Neobacillus sp. NPDC093182; assembly: GCF_044754045.1. Taxonomy (NCBI): domain Bacteria; kingdom Bacillati; phylum Bacillota; class Bacilli; order Caryophanales; family Bacillaceae; genus Neobacillus; species Neobacillus sp. NPDC093182. Next base: position 78,116 of record NZ_JBIVOI010000001.1, on the reverse strand, counting down.
CTTCTCAATTATCGGGAAGGACATCTAATAATTGCCGAATTCTTTCTTTTTTACGTTCTATCAATTCTGCAATAAATTGACCATATTCGCTATCTTTTTGTGAGGCCATCTCTTCATATAGTTCCTTTAACTGGTCAAGGTGCTCTTTTAGGGTATATTCATTCACGCCAGAACCTCCAGACTGTACTTTGCGAAGTATGATTTCAACGAGCTTGTCATTGGTTGCCTCTAGTGATTTTGTTCCTTGTCGGACATAAATGGCGCCATAACGGAGCTCGTTTCGTTGAACAACCGAAGTATAGGGAACATATTTTGGATCATATTCAATAATGAGTACCTGGAACCGTTTATTACTCAAGGCTGGTTGATCCTTATTATAATGAAAATCTTCTGTCCGGTATTTTAAGTATTTTGGCAGTAAATTGGCCAGTTTGTTGTCAATATCTGCTTTATCTAAGAAGTCATCTTCGTTTATGCCAGTTAAAGCAATAGCACCCTCATCATTTTGACTGACGCCGACTATAATGCAGCCTCCACCCGAATTTGCGATAGCCAGAACATGTTTTGCCATCTTAGAAAATTCTGTCCATTTGGTTTTAAAGTCTAGAAAATCCGTTTCTCCCGTATTGTGAAGCAGCAGGTCCTTTAACGATTCATGTGAAGGGTTCTTAATGAAATGCAGCAGACTTTTTGGGTAGACATACTCATAGATCATGAGGAATAGTCCTTTCTGAATATTCTTTTTACTATTATTATAAGCGGTTTGTATCTAGTTGTTAGCCCAATTTCAGATATAATAAAAGTAATATCAGATGAAAAAGAGGTAAGCAGTATGCACAACACTGAAGTTTATATATTATCAGGTTTTTTGGGAAGCGGGAAAACGACTCTTTTGAAGCGATTACTTGAGAATGAGCGTTTATTAGGCAGAAAAACGGCTGTCATGATGAATGAGCTGGGGAAGGTCTCGATTGATTCTGAAGTCGCTCGAGATGAGGATATCGCTTTGAAAGAACTGTTAGGAGGCTGTATCTGCTGTTCAATTCAGGACAAACTTGAAGCGCAGCTGCAGGGCTTATTAATAAATGAAAAACCAGAAGTCATTTATATCGAAACAACGGGTGCCGCACACCCAGTTGAAGTTCTAGACGCCATTCTTTCACCATTATTTGCCGATCAATTTACGATAAAAGGCATTGTAACGACAGTAGATGGATTAAGATGGAGGGATCGGAAGGCGTTAGGACCTCAGCTTCAACAGTTACTGCTTGAGCAGGTCAGACATGCAGATTTCATTCTGATTAATAAAATGGATGAACTGTCAGAATCTGAGCAGGCGAAAATTATTTTTGAAATTCAGGGAATAAATTCAGCGGCACGTTGTTTATTAACCACTTTTTCACAGGTTTCAATTGATGAATTGAGAAAACTTACTTTATCATTTGATAAAAAAACGAGTTCATCATTCTCTAAATCAGCCTTAAATTTAACTACCTTCGTTTATCAATTTCAAGGGCCAATAAGTCACACAGGATTCGAAGAATTTTTGAAGGATTTACCAGAGAGGATTTATCGAGTCAAAGGATATCTGAAATTTGACCCTTCATCAAAACCATATCTCTTTCAATACTCTTATGGAATGCCTTTTTTTATGAAGGAAGAAATGAATTTACCATTAAATTTAGTGTTCATAGGTGAAAATATTCGATGGTTAGAGCTTGAAGAGAAACTCAAAAGACTTGAAAATGCCTTCAATATCCAATAAGAATAATGAATGAACATTTCTTCTTCAGGTAATTCTTTTAATGTAGTTATTTTTAACATTAAAAGGGGGATTAGATGAAGAGTAAAACAGTTTTTGTGATGGTAATTCTTTTCCTCCTATATAGTCAAGGGATTCATGCTGCCACAAATGTTAGTTACAAAATTGAAATGCTTCCATGGGAAGAAGTCAATAAAGTTTTGCCAAAGTATTCAAAGTTTACCGTCCTGGATATTGAAACCGGCAAGAAGTTTAAAGTTCAAAGACGTGCGGGAAGTCATCATGCCGATGTACAGCCATTGACTCAGAAGGATACAAAAGTTATGAAAAAAATCTACGGTGGAAAATGGAGCTGGAAACGGCGGGCCATTATCGTGATTAGAAAGGACCAATGGATTGCGGGATCTATGCACGGTATGCCGCATGGCGCTGGGGCTTTAAAAAATAACTTTCCGGGGCATTTTTGTATCCACTTCTACGGAAGTACCACCCATCGAACAAATGCGATGGACCTTTCACATATGTTAATGATATTTAAGGCGTCTGGAAAACTCGAAGAGTACTTAAGTATGGCCTCGCCATATGAAACAGTTGAAGCATATATCGCTGGTTTAAAGCAGCAGGATGTGTATATTTCTAAGTTAATCAGCGCGCAAAAAATTAATTGGAAGCCAGTACTAGGCAAAATTGAGAACGTCAGAATAACAAGGATGCCGATATTACCTGCCGAAGATTTAAGACAGGAAATAAGCATGGATGTACCTGTGGAAATTGACTGGTTTATAAAAAATAGAGGAAGGCTCCACTATAGGGGAGAAATCCATTTAATGCGGTTTTCCACGATGGAAGCCTGGAAGATAGATTCTGTATCGTTCTTAAAAGAAAATGATTTAAAATAACATGAAAAAACACCTTTACTTCGAATAAGAAAAGGTGTTTTTTCATGTTAAGCCTGCTGGCCAAATTTAATGAACGTCCTCTCGTCCTCAATTAACCCGCAGGAGGCACATTGAATTCGATAATCTGGTCCGTTATAAGGAAGATGAAAGGGTTCTAAATCGTTTTCGCTGTATTCTCTGACGACCTCACCGGATTGGGGGTCTAGTTTTACAGATTGAGAAACTTGTTGGATTATATTGAAACGGCTTCGATTGGTTTTACAATTTGGACATTTATAAGGTGTTGACATGATTATCTCCTTTCACAATATTATTATATTTATTTTTTGCAATAATGTTAGAAAGTATGTAACAATGCAATTGAGGATATATGGAGGTGGCTGTGTATGACGAGTAGAGACTTCAATTATGATGAATTATTAGCTGAATATCGCATGATTTGGAATAATCGTTTGCTTGCTGCCAGTGATAGAAGCAGTGAAGTCACACTAAAGGAAGCAGTGAAAAGAGAACTGCTCGATGAAAATTCCCATCCGAGAATTCGTAAAAATAAGTTCGAGAAATATTATTCTGCTATTAACAGAATCACACGGTCAACAATCTCAAATGAAGCAAAGATAGCACTCATACAATTGCATAATGGTGCTATGGAGCAAATAATAAAGGAGGGATAAAGATGAGAAAGTACTTATTTCTAATTCTTATCATTGTATCTGTATTGAGCATCAGTGCATGCAATAATAAAGAGAAAAAGGCTGATGAGCTGCCTGATTTTGTAGAGGTGGATTTGACGGTTAACCCTGAAAAAGGAAATGTCAATGAACCCATGGTTTTTGAAGCAAAGGTAACCCAAGGAGCTGAAAATGTTGAAGACGCCGATGAGGTGACCTTTGAAATTTGGCGTTCCAAAGATGAAAAGCACGAAAAAATCAAGGTGGAACATACCACAGATGGAATCTATCGTTTAGAAAAATCATTTCAGCAAGAAGGGACTTATTACATTATTTCTCACGTTACCGCTAGAGACATGCATAACATGCCTAAAAAAGTATTCGTTGTTGGAACACCTAGTGAACCAGAAGATCCAAGTGAATCGAAGAATGATATGAATATGGAAGGGCATTAAAAAGAATGCTGTGTTAATGGATACTGTTGATTTTGGAACCTGTTGATTGGAGCGGAAGGGGCTCGACTCCTGCGGGATGAACGAGCTGAGTGAGACCCCGCAGGTCGGGACGACCGAGGAGGCTCACGGGCGAGCCCGCGGAAAGCGTAGCGCCTGGAGCGCAAATCAACAGCCCAGTTTAACACAGCCAAAAGGAAAAGACAGCTGAGGGATTATATACTGTCTTTTCCTTTTTATATTTCTGACACATCAATCTGGGAATATTGAATGTCATGTGATTTTATTAATTTGATCTCGAGTATTCCGTCTCTAAATTTTGCAGATGAGCCTTTCTTTTTTACCATTGCTGGAAGCGTGATGGAATGTTTATCATCTCGCTCGGGTACGTTTTCGACCATCAACTGGTTTGCAGTATGATAGATCCGCAAATCTTTAAGGAGTGATTCATCCTTAATTGGGATCCTGACAAAAACAGAATCATGCGTTTCAAAGGATGCAGCGTTTAATGAATTTGCCTGCTGAGAGGGCTGGGGGCGAAAATGATTGACGAATTCATGAGAATTCATGGTGCTTCCGGATTGAGCAGGCATGACATTTCCCAAAATTCCTTTGATAAATTGGTCGATTTCATCAGGTTTCATTTGCTGAAGCTTATTCTTCATATCTTTATTAAAAGGAAAAAAATTAAACGGGAACATAGACTCCCCACCTTTCAGCACACTGGGCATTGATACCTTATACTATGCAGCATAGGGTGCTGGCGTTATAAATAACTAGAAATTTGAAAATATAATCAAGCCTTCCAAACATATAGTTTTAGAAAACATTATTGTGAGGTTATGGCTCGTGAAGAAAAAAACCGCTCTAATTACTGGAGGAGCTACTGGTTTAGGAAAAAAAACTGCCTGCCAGCTTGCAAAACAAGGCTATCAGTTGGCTATTAACTATCGAAACAGTAACCAAGAAGCAATACTTCTTTCAAAAGAGCTTGAAGAGAAATTCGGGAGTGATATTATTTGTATTCAAGGAGATGTTGCCATTCAGGCAAATTGTACAAGAATTGTTGAAACAGTTATTTCGGAATTTACCTCCATCGATGTTGTCATTCATAATGCAGGACCCTATGTACGTGAAAGAAAGAAACTGACGGAATACTCGTTCGATGAATGGAATTATATGATCAATGGGAATTTAAATGCCGTTTTTTATTTATCGAAAGCCATTATTCCTATTATGAGAGAGAGGCGATGGGGGAGAATCATCACAATGGGATTTGAAAGAGTGGAAACCACTCCTGGATGGGTTTACCGTTCAGCTTTTGCTGCAGCAAAAACAGGGCTGGCATCACTGACAAGAACCATTGCAATCGAAGAAGCAGCAAACGGTATAACGGCTAATATGGTTTGCCCTGGGGATATCATATCTCCTTGGAAGGAGAAAGGTATCGGGGAAGCGATCCTTAGTGAAAGCGTGCCAGTTGGAAGACAGGGAACAGGGGAGGATATTTCGCGAGTCATTTCCTTTCTTGTTGACGAAAAGTCTGACTTTATAACTGGAAGTATCATTCCTGTCACTGGAGGAATGGATGTCCTCGGAAAAGTTTATTCTCAAAAAGGTCAGTCAAAATAATGTTCCTTTTACAATTTTTTGAACTATTCTATTTTTTGGAATGATATAAGTTCCTTTTGTGGATAATAGATGTAACACATCTATGAAAGGAGCAAAATAAAATGAGTTTTAACATGAATCGTATTAATCCCAATCAAACTCAAGTATTTTTTCATGATGGTCGTTTTGAAACATTAACGAACGAGGAACTAGAAGAATTTTTGCTCCATATGGGTATTAGTGAGGTTAATTCCGCAACGGAACCAAACATAACGGATTAATGTAATTCTCTTTATAACGAAAAAAGCAATCGGCTAAAGCCGGTTGCTTTTATGCTTCTAACAAATGTGATGGTTCTTCTTGTACAGAACCATTATTGCGCATGAGGTAGAAGGAATATTGATCTTTAGGTATTTCATATAAATCATACACATCACCATCAGCATTCAACTGGTCGTAAAGTGATTTTCTCGTTTCATTTGCCTTAACAACGTAAGGGAGTTTTTCTGCAGCCTTAATAGACCTAATATTTACTTTACGAATCCTCATAAAGATGGTTTCTATTCCTAAGGTATAAAAAACTTCTTGGAAAAAGGCATCCTTCGCAGGGGCGTTATAACCTTTCCCATGATATGGCTTCCCAAGCCATGTACCTAAAAATCCTGCATTATCTTCGATATCAAAAAGGTTAATGGTCCCGATAGGGGCACCCCATTCATCAAGGATTGTCCGCGAAATTAATTCACCGCGCTCTTCAGCCTCAATTGTTTGTTTCGTCATAAAGATGAATTCTTCATAAGAAGAACATTTTTGACGCACAAAAGGGAAGACATCTGGGTGCGACATCAGTTCAAATAATACATGGCTGTCATGAAGATCTCGTTTCTTAAGCATTGAATTTCCCTCCATTTGGGCAATCCGATCCCATGTCTAAAGAAGCGGCCCACCCACGAAATTTTTTATTCAGATAAACTAAAAAATTTCGGGGTGGGAATCGAACCCACTAGAACCAGGTATTACTGGTGGCGCACCATTTGCCTTCCCTATATCATTTTTTTTGCTGCAAAAATAATGTGATTTACCCCCAGATTTTTAGGCCTTTTTCGGTTTCACTTAGAGTATCATACTAGAAAAAATAAAAAAAATAAATAGGTTTTTTGTTGTTTTTTCGAGTTTATTTATTGGCAAATTTCAACATATTTCTACTGTTCTGAGAAAACGATTTCACCACTAATCATCGTCCATTTTGGTTTTGCTAAATAATGAAAAGGATGGTGACTCCATAGAACTAAGTCTGCATCTTTTCCTTCTTCAATGCTTCCTAATTGGTGGTCTAACTTTAGATTTCTCGCGGGTAAAATGGTGATCCCTTCTAATGCTTTTTGCTCCGAAAGACCTTCTCGAACTGCAATCCCCGCACATATATTCAAATACTGAATAGGTGTATAGGGATGATCGGTTGTAATCGATACTTCGACACCATTGTTTGTGAGCTCTTGATAGGTTTTCCAGGTTTTATTTTTAAGTTCAATTTTTGATCTTCTTGTTAATGTAGGACCAACGGATACTTTTAAATTCATGCCAGAAAACTCACTGGCAATTAAATGTCCTTCGGTACAATGCTCAATTCTTAAATCTAGGTTGAATTCTTCAGCGAGACGCAATGCAGTAATAATATCATCTGCACGATGAGCGTGAATTCTAACTGGGATTTCCCTCTTTAAAGCCATAACCAGTGGTGCTACTCTTAGATTATCTGGGTCATCCGTATGGATTGCTTTATAGAACGCTTCCCGCAGCATTCCCATAATGCCCATTCGTGTTATCGAGTCATTATTCCCCTGGCTATGAATTCTTTTTGGATTTTCTCCTAATGCAAGCTTTAGACCTGCAATTTCCTGGACGATCATTTTATTTACATTTTTCCCGGTTGTTTTGATCACAGATGTGGTGCCGCCAATAACATTCGCACTTCCAGGCATGACATGAGCGGTGGTGATTCCACTTTTAATGGCATCGGAAAAGGCAGGATCTAAAGGATAGACGCCGTCTATGGCTCTAATATGAGGAGTCATTGCTTCTGCGGTCTCATTTGCGTCATTTCCAGCCCAGCCAGTTCCTTCATCATATAGACCTAAATGGGTATGAACATCAATAAAGCCTGGTAAAAGATAGAGTTGATTACATTCCATGATTTTAACGGTCGAATCGGTCGGAAGATTTTTTCCAACTTTTATGATTTTTCCATTATTAATTAGAACATCACTGTTTTTTAGTGGTTCAGATGTAATGGGATAAACTGTTGCATTTTTTAAAAGTATTTTCATGAACATTAAACCTTTCTACACGCTGGTAATATTATTTTTACTATTTTATCAACTGGAGGATTGAGTTGATAGTGGAAAATAAATGATTTTTCAAAAAAATGATGAAACCTTTTACTGATGGCAGCGTAAGTATTAGGGAAAGATAGAAAAAATTTTCCGTTGGGGGAATCATAAATGATAAAAAGCGAAGAAAGAATGCTTGCGGCCATTCTCTATGTTGTTAGTCTATTTTTTCCGATTATAGGTCCTCTAGTTATTTGGTTACTAAAGAAGGATGAGTCATCATTTATTAATTATCATGGAAGAGAATATTTTAACTTTTTCATTTCATACACAGTTTATTCCGTAATAAGCGGCATTTTAATTTTCCTTTTTGTAGGCATTTTCTTATTATGGATTTTGGGTATTATGGCCCTGGTATTTACAATCATTGCAGCAGTTAAGGCGTACGAAGGAAATGAATATCGATTCCCATTAATTTTTAGAGTTATAAATTAATAAAAATAGACCGGCCAGCCCAGCAAAATAATTTTTTGCTGGGTTTTGAACGTTTTTGTAGTTCAAACGTCATATCAATATATAAATAAAAAACCAAGGGGGCAATAGCATGGAATTATTAAAAGGAATGAACTGGGGATTGATAGCGCCATTATTTTTTATCCAGCTTATCTTATTAATCGTATCATTCGTGGACTTATTCAGAATCGAAAAGACAAATGGCCCGAAGTTGCTTTGGGTGTTTATAATTGTGTTTGTAAACATTATTGGACCAATTTTATATTTTGTAATTGGAAGGAGAAATGATTAATGTCTCTCATCCAAATTAAAGGGTTAAAGAAGAGTTTTCAAGGTAATGAAGTGATTAAGGGGCTGGATTTTGTGCTTGAAAAGGGCAAGTGTATTGCCCTTTTGGGTCCCAACGGAGCAGGTAAAACAACGACACTCCGGATGCTTTCAGGGTTAATGAAACCAACTGCGGGGTCTATTTCTTTTAGCGACGCTAAAAAGGATGGAGATATTCGCCACTTAATTGGCTACCTGCCTCAGTTCCCTGTATTTTATGACTGGATGTCAGGATTGGAATTTCTTCAATATGTCGGTAAGCTTGGTGGATTAACAAGTAAGGAGGCCAAGGAACGTTCCTTAGAGCTCCTGGAGCTGGTTGGGATAAGTGATGCAAGGAATAGGAGAGTAGGGAAATACTCTGGCGGAATGAAGCAAAGGCTCGGTATTGCACAGGCGATTATTCATCGTCCGCAGCTTGTCATGTTGGATGAGCCTGTGTCTGCATTAGATCCATTTGGCAGAAGAGAAGTATTGGAGCTCCTCGAAGGATTGAAAAAGGAGACCACGATTCTGTTCTCCACTCATATTTTGAATGACGCAGAGGAAGTTTGTGATGAAATCCTATTTTTACATAATGGAGAAATTGTGGAATCCGGAACAATGGATGATTTGCGTGAACGGCACCAGCAGGCAAAGATAGACTTGATTTTCCGTAAGAAAACGGAGGAAATAGAGAGTGTGCTTAAAAATCATCCTTTAACAAGATCCATTTTGGCAGAGGGAAATAGGATAAGTATGTTTGTGACAAATGTGGAGCTGGCGAGGAAAGAGTTATTAAAACTAATTTCGGAAAACGACTGGCAATTGGATAAATTTGAACTAAGCAGTATGACCCTTGAAGATATATTTATGAAGGTGGTGGGGAAATGAGCCAATGGTTGACGCTTTTTCAAAAAGAGATTCTTGAAATGTGGAGAAATTTCAAATGGATTTGGGTTCCAATTACCTTTATCTTATTAGGTGTTTCAGAACCATTAACAAGTTATTATTTACCGCAAATCGTCAAATCATTTGGCAATCTGCCGGATGGAGCGATTTTTGAAATACCAAAACCAACAGCAGGGGCTGTATTAGCTTCGGGTCTTAGCCAATACTCGACTATCGGGGTGTTAGTCATTATTCTTGGCACAATGGGTATCATTGCGGGAGAAAGAAAAAATGGAGTAGCAGCGATGATCCTTGTAAAGCCGGTTTCTTATTTTTCCTATGTTACTTCTAAATGGGCGGGTAGTCTTTTACTTGTGTGGATTTCTTTATTTATAGGGTACATATCAACCTGGTATTATACGGGGCAGTTATTTGATTGGGTGCCTATCGGAGAATTTTTCCAATCATTCGTTTTGTATGGATTATGGCTGACGGTTATTTTAACGGTTACAGTATTTTTTAGTGCTGCTCTTTTGTCGACCGGAATGGCAGGATTTATCTCATTGGCACTCGCTCTCGTAGTAAGTATCCTAAGCAGTGCATTTTCTCACTTACTAGAATGGAGCCCTTCGCAATTAACTAGTTATGCAAGTGCTTTGCTTATAGCGGGGGATCTTCCTGATGATACACTGCCTGCAAGTTTAACAACGCTCTTGCTCATTGTTGTCCTTTTATGGTTAAGTGTGTTCCTGTTTAAGAAAAAAGAGCTTGCCGCTTAATTAGCTGTTCTGGCATGAAAATAGAGAATTCGAAATGAAGAGGCCAGTAATTCGGCTTCTTTTTTTCTAATAAATTTTAAGAGGATACACAGAAAAACTCCTATCATTTTTTTGTCCCACGTTTAATAGAATATAGATAAGAGGGGCAGATAAGGAGTTTTCAGGATGAAAATACATGAATTTTACCGTGACAGTGCCAATATTACCTTAAATGGAAGCATAGCTGCGCTCGTTCCCGCTATCATAATCGGTGTAGGAAATTTATATTTTTTCCAAAACAATCAAATTATGTTACTAACAATACCTTTTGTTATTTACAGCTTTATTAGCTTTCAAATCTATCTCTTTAGAATGAAACAAGCTATTACAATTGATCGAAATATGCCTCAATCGACCAGCTATTATGAAAATATATTTTCAGCGAGACACCTCGTTGTTGTTTATATGAACCAGCAAGAATCTAGTGTACATCTCTTCTTTCCTGATGGACACCAGGCAGGAATGATTAAAAGATATCGACAAAAGGGCATTTTTAGAAAACCAAGAATATATGCACTCTATGATAACCACGGTGGGGCTGTTGGATTTTATAGAATAAAAAAATCAACACCATTAATGATTGCAGTCTATGATCAAAACAAGAAATATTTAGGCTGTTATGAAAAAGAGAGATTAACATGGTTGAAAACCAAGAAAGAAATGATGGATGAGTCAGGTAAATTTATTGGCTCGGTAGAAGGTTCTAAATATTTTATGGATGAATGTGTCTTAAATCAGTCGAGGCAGCAGGTAGGACGGCTGAGACGAGGATGGATGCCTCTTGAATGGAGCGGTCGATTTCCTGAGCCTAATACACCAGTACTTACGCTATTTGAAAACCTATCTGAAAAGGACAAGCTTTTAACGATGTCTTTTTTGATCAATGAATATTTTATTGAGAGATAAGGAAGTGTCATTCTCCGTGAATATTTGATAGAATAAGTTAAAAAAACGCGGAGGTTTTGGTAGTGCAAATTGAATTAATTAAAGGTCATGGATCAGGAAATGATTTTCTCTTAATTGATGAAATAACGAATTCTTATTCCTTTTCAGAAGATGAAAGAGCGAAAATTGCTACATTGTTATGTGATAGAAATTCCGATTTAGGGGCAGACGGTATTCTTTTTATCATGAATAGTAATCATGCTGATGGAAGAATGCGGGTTTTTAATACGGACGGTTCAGAAGCTTCAATGTGTGGTAACGGTCTGCGGTTAGTGGCTCGATATGTTTGTGAAATGAAGGGGCTAAATGAAGCGATTATTGAAACCATGAAGGCTGATCTAAAGGTGAGTAAACAACAGGATATCCATCCAAATGTGACAACCTACCAAGTTGAAATTTCACCGGTTTCATTCTTTTTGGAAGACCTGCCATTGAAAATAAATCAACCCAATTTACTAAATAAGAAAATTCCAGAGCTTTCACAGGAGTTAACATTTTCTGCGCTTGCGGTTCCGAATCCGCATTTAATCTCGATAGTAAATAAGGAACAATTAAAATCCGGGGTTCAAAAAGAGATTAGCGAGAAGGTAAATAATCCAAATGAGTTATTCCCTGACGGCGTGAACGTCAGCTTTGTTAATTCTTTGGTAGAGGGAAGCATTTACGTAAACACGTTTGAACGCGGGGTTGGCTTCACAAATGCCTGCGGAACAGCCATGTCAGCCTCCTCATTAGTGACATGCCTGCAAGGACTGAATAGCGTTGAAGAAATTATTAATGTGTATAATAATGGCGGCAGAGTGCAATGTGTAGTACATGAAAACGATGAAAACTACAGCATTGATTTAATCGGTAATGCAACGTATATGTACCAAGCACAGGTTAATGCTGACCTTGAACGTGTAACCTTTTCTGTGAGTTTGAAAGAAGAATTTACCGAGCAGACAACCTATGAGAAACTGCAGGCAGACGCTCAAGAGTATCTTCAGAAAGCTGGATTGTAATATTTAAATTTTAAGGTCACATAGAGAGATTCTATGTGACCTTAACTATTTCTTAGCCTTTAACACTTCCAACACCGGTCCAAAGGCCTGAATCGATTTGGTTTGAAAATAATTTTTAAACGGGTCACCTTGTTTTCTAATTCGATGTAATGCATTTTCCATGTTAAAATCGACGGGATTTAGAGAATAATCCACTTCTTCCCAATATAGTGGAGTGGCTACACCAGCATGATCATTTCCTCTCATGGAATAGGGTGCTACAATCGTTTTTCCTTCACTATGCTGAACATAGTCAACGTAAAGCCTGTTGCCGCGGTTCTTTTTCATTCGTTCCGTTGTGAACGAGTCTGGATCCTTCGAAATCAAATAATCTGCAATGAAGCTTGTGAATAAACGTGTATCTTCAAAGGAAAATACGTCCTCAGGCAAAGGCAAATAAACTTGTAATCCTTTATTACCAGACGTTTTAATAAATCCAATTAGATTTAATTGATCAAGAACCTCTTTAATTAACAATGCAGCTTTTACCGCTAAGTGAAATTCTTCCTTAGATGGAGGGTCTAAATCAAAGACAATTTCACTCGCTCCCTTACTGTGAATCGTTTGAAATGGTATATGGTATTCAATTGCAAGCTGATTTCCGAGCCAAATGAGTGTTTTTAGGTTGTTACAAACGATATAATCAATTCCTTCGGATACATGTGTCTTTACAAAATCGGGTGCATAGTCTGGGCAATTTTTTTGATAAAAAGGCTCTCCGAACATTCCATGCGGATAACGAATGACTGTTAAAATCCTATTTTCTAAAAAAGGCAGCATATAAGGTGATACTTCCCTTAAATATAGAATGAAATCTGCCTTTTGAATGTCATGGTTTTTCCAAAGCGGCTTATCGGGGTGGGTAATATCCAAATCCTCGGGTAAATTTTTTTGCTTAAAGATAAATTGTTCGTATGTACATTCCATAGGTTTTAAATCAAAACGAAAGCGGTGAAAATGTGGTTCGCGCAGCTGATTATCGTAAAGCTCTAAATATTTAATCTCCAAACAAATAGCAGGCTCAACGTAGATAAATTGATTGTCTTCACTAACCATATTCTGCTTGATCGTACTTTGAAGAGCTTGCTTTTCATCCGGTTTAAAGCCAAATAACACTTGACCAATGCCCTGAGTATTTCCATCTTTATACACTCCCACATAAAAGTACCCATTCGTCTTTTCGAATGCTGTAATAAAGCAGGAGACATATTTCCAGTTCTTGTATTTTAACCATTGTAAGGATCTCTTTCCTTCTTCCCAAAGGCTATTTTTCTGTTTTGCAATAATCCCTTCACCATCATGAAGAACGACGTTTTCCCATAATCTTGAAAAATCCTTATGGGCCTCAACTAGCTGCAGCAAATTCTCGCTGTAGGGGTCTGCTTCCAGTGGAAAATCAAGCTGCTTAAATAGTTCGATCAGCCTCGCCTTTCGTTCGTCAAATGTACTCGAATGCAGGGGTTTGCCTGCCAGGACCAGGATATCAAAAACCATTAGCCGACAAGGAGCTTTAGCAGCTTGTTCAGCAATTTTTTTAGCAGCTTTTGTCCTCCCGCGGACCTGAATGGCAGAGAAATTGGCCTTATAAGGATTTTCAAGTAAAACCAGCTCTCCATCGAGTCGAAGAGGAAGAAAAGGTTGAAATAATTTCTCTAGAGGCTCGAGAAATTCTTTTATTTCTGGGAATTGTGGCAGCAACGGCTTATCATTCCTGCTGGTTAGAGTAATCCCGTTATCATCCCAATCCAAAATCGCCCGAAATCCATCATATTTAACCTCGTACAGCCAATCAGGTTGAAGTGTTAGGTCAAAGGTTAGCGTTGGCAGCATCGGTTTCATTAATTTATTTCCTCTCTTTTTCCTTTATTTTGTTTCAAACCACGATGATTCATCCTTTACCAAATGTTTTTAGGAATTTCTTTAAAAGGAAAACCCACAATAATAGTAAAAAGATTGGAGAATTACATCATGCATACAATGTGGAAAGGCAGTATTAGTTTTGGGCTTGTAAATATTCCAATCAAGCTTCACACGGCCACTGAGGATAAAGACATTAAGCTTCGGACTTTGCATAATAAATGCCATGCACCGATTAAATATGAAAAGATTTGCACTGTATGTGAACAGGAAGTAAAACCTGAAGACATTGTTAAAGCATACGAATATACAAAAGGGAAATTCGTGGTGCTTGACCAGGAAGATCTCGAAAAGCTTCGGAAGGAGAACGAAGAAAAAGCTGTAGAGATTATTGATTTTGTCAAAATGGAAGAAATAGATCCTATCTACTTTGACCGAAGTTATTATATGTCCCCTAATGAAGGTGGCGGGAAGGCATATTCCTTGCTTCGAAAAGCTCTTCAGGAGTCACAAAAGGTTGGAATTGCAAAAATTATTATTCGGTCAAAAGAGCAAATGGCTGTCATTCGTGTGTATGAAAATACACTGGTTATGGAGACGATTCATTTTCCAGACGAAGTCCGCCGTGCGGGAGACGTTCCCAATGTCCCAGCGGATGATAAGGTCACCGATAAAGAATTAGATACAGCAATTATGTTAATTGATCAATTAACAACCGAATTTGAACCTGAAAAATATACAGATGAATACCGTACAGCATTATTAGAATTAATCGAAGCAAAACGAACCGGACAAGAAACTGTCACCCCAACAGCTAAAGAGACACCTTCAAACGTTACCGATTTAATGGCTGCACTACAGGCTTCCATTGATAGGACTAAGCCTAGAAGTGAAGGTGCTGTAAGAAAAGAACCAGCAATAAAAAAGGAAACAGCTATAAAAAGGGAAACGGCACCGAAAAAAGAAACAATAGCCAAAAAGCCTGCAGCTCCAAGGAAAAAAGCAGCACCAAAAGTAAAAAAAGAAGCATAAGTAAAAAACCGATTCGAAAATCTCGAGTCGGTTTTTTGAGACTTTCGCCTTAAAGGTAATAGTACTTTGAATCCAAGTTCTTACATATTATGATGAAAGAATGAAGAAAAATGAAGATGTGCGGGGGAGAGGCAATGGCTTATAATGTGCTTTTGTTTGCAGATCCTGGGGTTGATGATTCTTTTGCAATCATGTATGCACTATTAAACCCAAATATTAACCTTGTTGCTATTGTTAGTGGATACGGGAATACACCAAAAGAACAATCTGTTAAGAACTCGGCTTATTTAGTTGATTTAGGTGGAAGAGAGGATATTCCCATCATTGCTGGGGCAGCGGGTCCGTTATCGGGAGAACCTGTTCAGTATTATCCGGAAATTCATGGACCAGAGGGGTTGGGACCAATAAGGCCGCCTGATTCTTTTCAAAATGTAGAGGTTCATGACTTTAACAAAATCCTTGAAATCATTAATCAATATAAGGGCAGCCTTATCATCGTAAATGTTGGAAGATTAACAGAGCTTGCACTTATGTTCATCCTATACGGTGACAATGCTTTAAAGGATGTAACAGCTTTTTATATTATGGGTGGTGCATTTCTCGTTCCAGGAAATATAACTGCAGAAGCGGAAGCTAACTTTTTTTCAGATTCCATTGCCGCAAGAATCGTTATGGAAAAGGCGCATAATGTTTATCTTTATCCATTGAATATTACGAATAGAGCCATCATAACGCCGGATGTAGTCGAAATTCTTACAGAAAACAGTCCAACACCTTTTAGGTCATTACTAAAACCGACATTTGATTATTATTTTAAAGCCTATCAAAAAAATGTTCCCGGTATTAAAGGTGCTCCCATTCATGATGTTGTCCCCTTAATGGCAATAACCAATCCTGATATTTTCAAATATATACCGCGAAGAGTAAGGGTAGAGGAATTTGGAAATGCAAAAGGGAAGAGTATCGCTGATTTTCGTCCAAAACCCGATTCGGAGCCCCCAGAAACTATAGATTTCATCGCTATGGAAGCTGACATCCAAAAGTTTGTCGAAAACTTTATGGAAGTCTTTTTAAAAGGGGAGTATGAAAAAAAATAAATATCCTGTTGTTTTTTTATAGTTAGTGGCTTGCTAGTATGCTATACTGTAAATTTAATTGACTTTTAGACTTATAAAGGGTATAATTAAGGTACGCTTTTAAGTTCGTGTAAATATTTATTGGTTTAAAGTAGTCGTAACTGCACGATGTGTGGGTGATGTCTATTACCCAGTGCATTACGACTTTTTGATTTTTTAAATGGTTATGTGCTTAAAGTGAACAAATCTTTGGGGGTTCTATTGATGAATAACGGTAAAGTAAAATGGTTTAATGCAGAAAAAGGATTTGGATTTATTGAAGCTGATGGCGGTCAAGACGTATTCGTACACTTCTCTGCTATCCAAACAGAAGGCTTCAAATCTTTAGAAGAAGGTCAATCAGTATCTTTTGAAATCGTTGAAGGTGCTCGTGGACCACAAGCTGCTAACGTAGTTAAAGCTTAATTCATGAAAAATAAAAAGGTGGTGCAATGATAAGGCATCACCTTTTTATCTTTATAAAGATGTTATATTTATCTTAATCAAAGTGTCAAACAGTCTTGCAAAAAGTACAAGGGGTGATCATTTTGGCGTTTGGTAGAAGAAATGATGAAGAAGTAAAGCTTGAAGAAACTAAAATTTGGGAATGTAATTCAGATAATTGTAAATGCTGGATTCGTGACAATTTTAAGAGCACTGAAGTGCCCCTCTGTCCAATATGCAAAAGTGAAATGAGCCTTACCTCTAAAGAATTACAGGTCATTCATAATCATAGTAAAAACTTTATGTAATAACCATAAGAAAAAGCAGGGGGTAATTCCTCTGCTTTTTCTTATGAATTAATGTTTTCCTTACAATAATTAAACACGGTTAATTCCTCGTCTTCTTCAAGAGCAAAGTCTAAAACCTTTTCTGTGCCTCTTTCATAAAGATGATAATGGGAAATTCTAGGTCCCTTTTCATCTATTATTAACAGTACCTTAATTCCAACACCTTTTTCAGAGAAAAGTTCATCCTCTTCCTCTACTTCTATTTCAAGAAAAAATTCATAGCGGTCGCCCGATAATAATCCAAATGGATCTACAAGTTTTTCAACTGTATGACCAGTTATATTCAATGAAATCATCCTTTGCAAAATATTTTCTTTTTTATTATATACATATTTCGGGATTAACAAGAAACAAATGACACTATTCGACCTCAAATTGTTATCAAAATATGGATGATTATTATGAAATAAGTGTGAACGATGTGAAATTTAATATTTATTTAATAACTATAAAGTAAAATTGAGTTATAGGAGTACGTGAAAGAATTAGGTGAAAACTGCATTTCTTACTTGTGAATATTTTCACAATCAAAGAAAAAGGAGGCAATTATCAATGTCTAAAGATAATCCTGTAAGGAGCTTATTGGCTAATAAAATGCAGCGCAGGAAATTTTTAAAATGGTCGGGGGCAATAGGTGTCCCAGTTATCGCTGGAGGCGTAGGAACAAAATTATTGCTCGACAAACAAGAAGAAGAAAACGTTGCAAGTGCCAGTGAGTGGGATAAGGTTGTTTCGACCTGCAGTATCAATAATTGTGGAGGCCGCTGTGTAATAAAGGCATATGTAAAGGACGGTGTAGTGGTACGTGTAGCAACCGACACTCAGGAAAGCGGTGATCCAAGCATTCCTGCACTTCGAGCGTGTGTCCGTGGACGAAATTATCGTAATCTGCTTTATCACCCTGACCGTCTTAAGTATCCGATGAAACGGATAGGAAAGCGGGGCGAAGGCAAATTTGAAAGAATCTCATGGGAAGAAGCAATAGATACGATTGCCTCTGAGATTAAACGAATTGGTGATACATATGGTCCGGAATCAAGATATGTCAATTACGCTTCTGGACAAAGCTGGGGGCTGCATAGCGGCAGAAATAGTGCGCGAAAGGTATTAGCACTAACTGGAGGCTACTTAAATTACCGGAATGACTATAGTTCCGGGGCAGGAAATGTGGCAACACCCTATACCTATGGCACGAACAATTCAGGAAGCAGCTTTGATTCCTTATTACATTCTAAGTACATTATTCTTTGGGGACAAAATCCTTCAGAAATGATTTTCTCGACTCCATATCGTGATTATTTAATGCAGGCAAAGAAAAACGGAGCAAAAATTATTCTAATTGACCCTCGATATACGGATACCGCTATTGCATTTGCTGATGAGTGGATCCCAATTAAACCAACAACTGATAACGCGATGATGGACGCAATGGGCTATGTGATAGTAACTGAAAAATTACATAATCAAGCATTCCTTGATAAGTACTGTATAGGGTTTGATGGCGACCATATGCCTGAAGGAATCGCAAAAGAAGAGTCAGTGAAAAGCTATCTGTTAGGTGAAAAAGATGGAGTAGTGAAAACACCAGAATGGGCAGAAAAAATATGCGGCGTGCCTGCTGAAAAAATCCGTGAAATCGCAAGAAATTATGCAACGATAAAGCCAGCAGCACTTATTCAAGGCTGGGCCGCACAAAGGCAGGCATATGGTGAACAATTTATGCGCGGTGGTGCACAGCTTGCTTGTATTACAGGGAATGTAGGCAAACTTGGGGGCTGGGCAGCTGGAACAGGGTACTGGAGCCGGGCTGATATTGTTTATCCATTTAAAGTAGAAAATCCAGTAAAGGCTTCTATTCCTTGTTTTCTCTGGACAAAGGCTGTGGAACAAGGCACGGAGATGACAGCAGCAGACGGTCTTCAAGGAACAGATAAATTAACAACGAATATTAAAATGATTTTTAATATGGCAGGGAATATGCTGGTTAACCAGCACGCTGATATTAATAAAACAACAAGTTTATTAGAGGATGAAAGCAAAGTAGAATTTATCTGTGTCAGTGATCTTTTTTTGACCCCAAGTGCTAAATATGCAGATATTGTTCTTCCTGGCACAACCTTTTTTGAAAGATACGATATAGGGGTGCCTTGGTGTTTTGGTGATTACGTCGTTTTTGGTGATAAAACGATTGATCCGCTTTATGAATGTCGAAATGAATATGATGTATTTGCAGATGTAGCAGATAAATTAGGGGTTAAGGAACAATTTACTGAGGGCAGGACGATACTCGATCTGGTAAAAGAAAGTGTTAAGAGAACACGTGAGGAGCTAGATCCAAACTTCCCTACATTTGAAGAGTTCAGGGAAAAAGGTGTTCACCATTTTAAATTTGATGAACCGCTTGTGGGCTTCAAAGCGCAAATTGATGACCTAGAAAATAATCCTTTTGAAACACCTTCAGGAAAAATTGAATTATTCTCTAAAACACTTTGGGATATGAATCAGCATGAAGAGATACCAGCGATTGCTAAATATATATCTTCATGGGAAGGCCCGGAAGATCCATTAATTGAGAAGTACCCATTACAGCTCATTAGCTGGCATTATAAGCGAAGATGTCATTCCACTTATGATAACATGCCGTGGCTTGAGGAAGCAGCGAAGCAAGAAATGTGGTTAAATCCTAAAGACGCCGAGAAGCGTGGAATCAAGGATGGAGATAGAGTTCAAGTATGTAATGAGCGGGGAAGCTTGTATATTGATGTGAAGGTAACAACTCGTATCACTCCGGGAGTGGCTGGTATTCCACAAGGTGCATGGTATACACCTGACAAAACAGGCATAGACCAAAGGGGATCGGTAAACGTGTTAACATCCCAGCGGCCGACTCCTCTAGCAAAATCAAATCCGCAATTAACAAACCTTGTTGAAGTGAAAAAAGCTTAAGGAGGGATTATTTTGGGACAAATAGGATTTTATATCAATCAAAGTATCTGTCAAGGCTGTAAGGCTTGCAGTGTCGCTTGTAAAGATAAAAACAATACAGAAGTAGGGATCAACTTTCGCAGGGTTTACACGAAAGAAGAGGGAGCCTATGTGCAGCAGCCAAATGGCGGAGTTGTCCATAACGTGAAATCATATTATTTTTCAATTGCCTGTAATCATTGTGAACAGCCTGCTTGTCTATTAAGCTGTCCTACAGGTGCGATTACTAAGAATAATGATAATGGAGTCGTTACCATTGATCAGGAGATTTGTGCTGGTGCTCAACTATGTGTCAAGGCTTGTCCATATGGCGGACCACAGTACAACAAAGAGACCTTTAAATCGAACAAATGTAATTTCTGTATGGACCTTCAGGAAAAGGGGGAAGACCCCGTCTGTGTTGCAACATGTCCATTAGGAGCTATTGAATTTGGACCAATAGAAGAACTTCGAAAAAAATTCGGAGATATCAGACAAATAAAAGGAATGCCCAGCCCGACGATAACGAAACCGAACATCGTGTTTACACCTCATCGCGACGCTAGGTTAATTTAAAGAAACCGAAAATAAGTTGGTGAAAAGATGTAAATCCTCGTAAATTGGCTTGAGAGCTTACATGAAGAAATGAACGTTACCACTAAATGTTTAAGAGTACGGAACCGGAAATCAACTTGCACTTACTGTGTAGAAAACTGTGAACACAACGCTATTGAAATAAAGGATGTCATACTCATTGATACAAATAAGTGTACATTATGTGGGGAATGTATGATTGCTTGTCCGTTATCTGCCATTGAGGGCATTGCGAGTAACCGTTATTTCGAAAAAGGAAGCTTAGTCTTTGATGAAAGCTGCACACCTTCATTAAAAGAATTGCTCATTTATAAAAAAAGAGGAATGACATCGATTCAAGCTGCCTATCCATTAAACCATGAATGGGAAGCAGTATTAGCTAATGCAAATGAACATTTACAATTACTCAATGAAAGTCCCATTGCGGTTTTCGGCAAGGTTAGAGATGAGGTGCTTTCACGAAGAGCTTTCTTTGGTTCTTTTCAAAAGGAAGGAAAACGCCTTACTAAAAGGATGGCTCCTGCATCCTGGCAAATGGAGCAGGATGACTGGAAGATAACTAAATATTTTCCTGACTTTCAATTTTACTCTGTTAAAATGGATAAGAATCAATGCACACTCTGTCAGGCATGCTTTTCACTCTGTCCGGAGGACGTATTTCAAATTAAGGATAACAAACTTGTAATTGAAAATGGAAAGTGTGTAAATTGTACTTCTTGTACCGATGTTTGTTCTGAAAATGCGATTGAAATAAATCCAGATATTAAAAGGAAAAAAGAACAATTTGAACCTGTACATTCTAACACTTGTAAAGACTGTGGACATAGCTTTTACACCTTTGGGAAAGAAACAGAGAAATGTCATGTCTGTGCCAATCGTGATCCAGACTGGCTTAGTCCATATTAAAAATTTTTACCGTATGATATAACTCCATTTGGTTAAATTAAAGCCATCTTGAGCATGGGTGGTGAGAATGTTGACAAAACGGAATATAAAAACAAAATCTGGACTGCAGACCGCAAAAAGCTTAACGAACTCAGAGTTCTCAAATGAAATGACTCCACAAAATAAAAAGGCTAAGAAAGAAAAGCCTCACACATAATGGTTAGGGAAAGATGAAGAGCGCTGGGAAAGTCCCAGCGCTCGTTTTTAGTTCTGACTTTTAGCTCCAGGCTTTATAGCGATCAAAGCAACAAAAGCTGCAATGATACTGAGTCCACTAAGTGTTATAAAGATCCAGTGAGTTGCTTGTTTCATTAACAAGGCAATAATCGGAGGGCCGGCTGCAACTCCGATAAATCTCATCGAACTGTAAATCGAAGAAATCGTTCCACGCTCTTCCTTTTCAATTCCTTCAGTGATTAAGGCATCTAAACATGGAAGACCGATTCCGATGCCAACTCCGGCTATTAAAAACATAGTGAGCATGAACCAGAGCTTAATCGAAAACCAAAGAGCGAGGATAGATACAGCAGCTGCAATAATTCCACCGAAGGTGAGCCATTTCATTAGGACCTTATTTTTTTTGATCGCTTTTCCTGCTATAAAGGAGGCCAAACAAAGTGCTCCAAGCGGCAATGCTAAAAATAAACCTTTTTTCAGATCTTTAATTCCATATTTGGTTTCGAATATTTCCGAAAGGTAAAAAAGTATACCAAATAGAACTAACATCAAGATTCCGCCAATAAAAAAGATAGCGTATAACCATTTCCCTTTTTCAGTAAAGGTTTTCTTTACATTTGTAAAAAATTGTTTGAATGGAATTGGTGTTTTTCGAGTCTTTGGACTCTTTACTAAAAACATTACCATGATGACCGAAATGGTACAAAAGACTGGGAATGAAAAGAAAGGTAAAAACCAAATAAATCCTGCCAGCAAGGAACCTAAAATCGGGCTCAGAACCTTGCCAAATGTATTAGAGGTTTCAATTAAACCTAGACAACTGCTTACATCATCTTCATTTTTGAACATGTCGCCAACCAATGGGAGTACAATTGGCATAGCTCCGGCTGCTCCCACACCTTGGAGGGCGCGTCCGGCTAATATGACCCAATAGGCGTTTTCCAACTTCCAAGCGGCCCATCCTGAAATTAAACCGCCTATTCCTGCTATAATAAGACTTGGAATAATTACTTTTTTTCTTCCAATATGATCTGATAAATACCCGGCAACAGGGATTAAGAAAATCGCAACGACGGAATAAACCGTTATAATCATACTCGTTTGGAATGCTGTGATGGCTAATTCTTTTTCCATTGAGGGCAGAACTGGTATTAACATGGAATTACCTAAGGTCATCACTAACGGAATGGATGAAAGTGAGAGTATTGCCCACTTTTGCTTGGATAGTTCCCCTGGTTTTTTCTTTTTTTCAGCTGAAGAGGATTTATTTCTCACAGCCTCTGAACTCGGGCATAATCGTTCAATATGATCCATTTCTCTACTATCCCGCCTTCATTATGATGTGCTAACGTTAATATTGACATCTTTATTTCAAAATAACTATCAAACAACAATCCTTTAAATGGAATATCCTAAAATTGAATTTTCTAAAAATTAATGTTGACAGTAAGGTTTAAAATGGTTTAATATAAAAATCAATAAATGAAGGGCAATGATGAAGAGTAGTAACTTTTACGAATTCTTTAGAGAGCTGACGGCTGGTGCAAGTCAGTGTAGACGTATTAGTGAATGGACTTCGGAGCCTCCAAACCGAACCTCCTATAGGGTCAGTAGGCTTTGGCGAAAACCTCATCGTTACAAGGGGCAGATATTCAAGCAAATAATTGCTTCGATATCGGTAAAGTGAGCTGATTTTTGGCTAATGAAGGTGGCACCACGGGTCTTCCGTCCTTTTTGGATGGAGGGCCCTTTTTGTTTTTAATTTTATAAAAAGAAATCGTTGATCAAGAGGAGTACACTTATTTAATTCTTTTCAGAGAGCTGGGGAAGGTGAGAGCCCGGTAAGAATGGATTTGTGGAATGGACTTGTGAGAGGCTGCCTGAACATAAGTAGGGCCGCACGGAGTTCCACCGTTAAAAGGATAGGATATCGGACGTTTATATCGTCCAGTATCTGAAAGAGGAAGCTGCAGATCGCAGCTTCAAATGGAGGTGGCACCACGGTTATAAGAATCGTCCTCTATATGCATAAAGACTTTTTATGTATATAGAGGACGATTTTTTTTATTTATTACGAAAGGATGCAAATACATGAAAACAAAAAATGGCTTTTTCTTAAAAGAATTAAAAGGGGATACATTCACACCCATCTCTATTTTGCAGAAGATCAGCGGAGACAAAAAATTCTTATTAGAAAGTTCACATAAGTACCATGACTCTGGGCGTTATTCTTTCATTGGTTCAGACCCTGCGTTTGAGCTAATATCCAGAGGGGACTCTAATCAAATAGTATATCGAAATGGCGAACAAGAGGTTTTACAAGGAAATCCATTAGAAATTATTAAAACATTGCTGCCGCAGGTGGATGAAGCACCTTTCCCATTTATTGGCGGAGCAGTCGGGTATGTAGGTTATGACATTATCCGTCAATTTGAAGTAATTGGGGAAGAGTTTCCCAATGGACTGAATATGCCGGATGTCCACTTAATGTTTTATGAGGAAGTTATTGTTTTTGATCACCTTGAAGAAAAAATTACGATTTGCAGTACCTCACTTTCGAAAGGAAGCGAAAGAGATTCACTTGAAAAGAGGATGGAGCAAAGGATAGAAGAATTGAAGCAGCCTGCCATCTATCAAGATGACACACCATTTAAATTTTCAGGCTTTGAGTCAGAAACATCAAAGGAACAATTTATCGAAAATGTAGAAATTGCAAAGGAGCATATAAAAGCGGGTGATATTTTTCAGGTGGTACTGTCAAGACGAATGAAGTCGTCTTTCCAAGGATCGCCCTTATCACTCTATCGCAAGCACCGTGCTCATAACCCAACACCATATATGTTTTATATTGATTTCAATGGATATACGGTAATCGGTTCTTCACCGGAAAGTCTTATCAAGACTAGAGGAACTCAGGTGTTTGCAAATCCAATCGCAGGTACAAAAAAACGAGGGAAAACAAATGAGGAAGATCTTTTAATTGAAAAAGAATTGAAGAGTGACGAAAAGGAATTGGCAGAGCATAAAATGCTCGTTGACCTCGGTCGAAATGATTTAGGTAGGGTTTGTGAATTTGGCTCTGTAACGGTGGATAAATATATGCAGGTTGAAAAGTTCCGTCATGTCATCCATCTTGTATCGGAGGTAAGTGGTACGTTAACAACAGACCATAGCAATCTTGACGCTTTGGGAGCATGTCTTCCTGCGGGGACTGTTTCAGGGGCACCGAAAATCAGGGCGATGGAAATTATTAATAAATTGGAGAAATCAAAAAGGGGACTTTATTCCGGAGCAATTGGTTATTTATCCGCCAACGGAAATATTGATTTTGCCCTAGCGATTCGGACGATGATTTTGAAAGAGGGAACTGCCTATATTCAGGCAGGCGCAGGGATTGTACACGACTCTAATCCTGAGTCAGAGTATGAAGAAACGATAAATAAATTAAAAGCCTTTTTGGAGGGTGAACAATGATTTTATTAATAGATAATTACGACTCTTTTACCTTCAATCTTTATCAATATTTAGGGGAATTAGGAGAAAGCGTAACGGTCATTAGAAATAATCAACTTACCATTGAGCAAATAAAGGAAATGAATCCTAAGGCCATTATCCTTTCTCCAGGTCCTGGGAAACCAGAGGATGCGGGAATTTGTATTGAGGTCATTCAAAAGTTATATCAAGACATTCCAATATTGGGTATTTGTTTAGGTCATCAAGCAATCGGGGCTGCATTTGGCAGTGAAATAAGGAGAGCCAATTTTATAAAGCATGGAAAAACATCACAAATCACACATAATGGTAATGGAATTTTTACTTATTTGACGTCTCCGTTAGAAGTGATGCGCTATCACTCTTTGGTTGTGGATAAGGAGAAGCTTTCACCCGAATTGGAATGTGCTGCCCATTCACTTGATGATCAAGAAATAATGGCACTCAAGCACCGTTATTATCCAGTATTCGGTTTACAGTTTCATCCCGAATCGATTGGCACACCATCTGGAAAGCAAATGCTCCAAAACTTTTTATCTGAAATAGAAGGGAAGAAGAAAAATGAAGAATTTTTTACTCCAGTTAGCTGAAGGTGAATCTTTCACTGAGCCTCAAATGAAAGAGGCAATGGACTTACTATTAGGTGAAGAGGTATCTGAAAGTGAAATTGCTGCCTTTTTAATGGGTTTAAAATCCAAAGGGGAAACAGTAGAAGAAATTACTGGCATTGTGAAAGGACTCAAAGAGAACACCCTTCCTTTTCGTAAGAAGTTTCCGAATGTTCTAGATAATTGCGGTACGGGCGGGGATGGCTCATCGAGTTTTAATATTAGTACGACTTCCGCCTTTGTGATTGCAGGTGCTGGCATCCCTGTTGCAAAACATGGAAACCGAAGTATATCAAGCAAAACCGGAAGTGCAGATGTGCTGGAGTATTTAGGGATCAACTTAAATTTACCTGTAGATGTAACAGAAGAAATTCTCGATGAACTTGGTATTGCTTTCCTGTTCGCACCCCATGTACATCCAAAACTTAAAAAGGTCATGATGGTTCGAAGACAACTGAAAATCCCAACCATTTTCAATTTTATCGGTCCTCTAACCAATCCGATTGATTTGGATTATCAGTTACTCGGTGTCTATCGAAGGGACTTACTCCCTGTTTTTGCAGAGGTACTGCAAAATCTAGGCCGCAAACGTGCCGTTGTTATAAACGGTGCAGGATTTATGGATGAGGCATCACTTCAGGGAGAGAACCATCTAACACTTCTAGAAGACGGTGTAATCTCCAGTCAAAGCTTTGTACCGGGAGAAGTAGGGCTGCCGCAATATGATAACAGCGCCATTAAGGGCGGGGATTCCAAAGAAAATGCAATCATTCTTAAGAATGTCCTTTCAGGAGAAAAGGGTGCCTGTCGAGATACAGTCCTATTAAATGCTGGAATAGGAATTTATACAAGTGGAAAAGCAGAAACCATTTCTGAAGGAATTAATATTGCCAGGGAAGTTATTGACTCAGGAGCCGCCTATGAAAAATTACATCGTTTAATTGAAGTGACTCGAAAAGCTCAAAGAGAGGCGATATAAAGTGGAAACCATATTAGACCGTATCATTCAGGAGAAACGAAAAGAGGTCCAAAAACTTAGAGAAGAAAATCAGCTGAACATACAATCAAAACCTAAAAGATCTCTTATCAAAAAATTACAGGAAGCCGAAGAAATTGCCATTATTTCTGAATTTAAGCGGGCATCTCCGTCAAAAGGAATTATTAACAACGGAGTAGAACCGGCAGAACAGGCAGTTCGATATGAGCAGGCAGGAGCTTCCGCTATTTCAGTGCTAACTGACACAACTTTCTTTAAAGGTTCTTTTTCAGATTTAAGAGCTGTTAGAGAAGTGGTAAATCTACCAATCCTCTGTAAGGATTTTATGATTGATACAAGTCAAATTGATATGGCGGCAAAGAATGGTGCAGATATCATCCTGCTGATCGTGGCTGCATTAGATGAGATTACACTAAGAAATCTGTATCAATATGCAAGAGGTCTTGATTTAGAGGTATTAGTAGAGGTTCATAATCAAGCTGAATTGGAAAAGGCGCTTACATTAGGAGCCCAATTAATAGGGGTAAATAATCGTGATTTGAAGACCTTTACTGTTTCTCTGGAGGCAACAGAAACGTTGGCGAAGTCCATCAAGGACGCAGGTGCCTTTCTGATTAGTGAAAGCGGAATACACAAAAAGGAAGATGTGGAGCGTGTACGAAACGCAGGCGCTAATGGAATTTTAGTTGGGGAAGCACTGATGAAAAGTCCAGACCTGCCAAAAGCCTTCCAAGATTTTATGCTGCCACTGGCAGGAGGTACCTTAAAATGAAAGTGAAAATTTGCGGGATTACCGACCTTACTACAGCATTAGCCGCGATTGATTATGGAGCGGATGCACTTGGTTTTGTTTTTGCAGAAAGCAAGCGCAAGATTTCACTAGAAAAAGCAAAAGAAATCATCGCCCATTTACCAAAAGAGGTGTTAAAAGTAGGGGTGTTCGTGAACGAAGGTAAAGAGATGATAGAGGAAATTGCTTCAAGTGTCGGTCTCACCCATGTTCAATTACATGGTGATGAAACTCCTGACTTTTGCGATTCCATAACATACCCAATTATAAAATCAATAAGCATTCACGGCGACCAGAGTTTAAAGAGAATGGAAGAATACTCTTGTGAATACGTTTTGCTTGATGGCCCAAAAGGCAAATACAGGGGAGGCAACGGAATGGCGTTTGATTGGACCTGTATTTCTGCAAACGAATTTAAGAATAAAAGGGTGATTCTTGCAGGAGGACTGCATGAAGATAACGTTGAAGAAGCGATAAGCCTGATTAACCCGCATATGGTCGATGTCAGCAGCGGTGTGGAAACCGAAGGGAAAAAGGACCTTGATAAAATCCAATCATTTATTAATAAGGCTAAAGGGAGCCATACAGGAGGAACAAGAAATGAAGTCATATACACTGCCGAATGAAAAAGGGCAATTTGGAATTTACGGGGGAAGATTCGTGCCGGAAACACTTATGAAGGCTGTTCTTGAGCTGGATGAAGCCTACCAAATCGCAAAAGAGGACCCAAGTTTCCAAGCAGAAATTGATGGTTACTTAACAGAATATGTAGGAAGAGAAACACCGCTTTATCATGCGAAAAATCTTACGAAATACGCGGGTGGTGCTCAAATATATCTTAAAAGAGAAGATCTTAACCATACAGGTGCACACAAAATCAACAATGCAATCGGTCAGGCTTTACTGGCTATACGCATGGGTAAAAGGAAAATTGTTGCCGAAACCGGTGCTGGCCAGCATGGTGTTGCGACTGCAACCGTGTGTGCCTTATTAAATCTAGAATGTATTATTTTTATGGGGGAAGAAGACATCAAGAGACAGGCATTAAATGTCTTTCGTATGGAGCTGCTCGGCGCTAAGGTTGTCAGTGTCACCTCAGGCAGCGCAACATTAAAAGACGCTGTTAATGAAGCATTAAGGTATTGGGTTGAACATGTTGAGGATACACATTACCTCTTGGGTTCTGTTATGGGACCTCACCCATTTCCGGTAATGGTAAGAGATTTTCAAAGTGTGATTGGCAAGGAAACAAAAAAGCAGTTCACGGCACTTGAAGGCAAGCTTCCAGAAGCGGTTGTGGCCTGTATAGGCGGCGGCAGCAATGCCATTGGAATGTTCCATCCGTTTATAGAGGATAAAGAAGTCAGTCTTTATGGTGTAGAGGCTGCGGGACAGGGGACAGACACGGATTTTCATGCTGCTTCACTCACAAAAGGAAGACCGGGTGTCCTTCATGGAGCATTAATGTACTTACTACAAGATGACGATGGACAAATTATCGAGGCACATTCTATTTCAGCTGGTCTTGATTATCCTGGTGTAGGTCCAGAACATAGTTACTTAAAAGACAGCGGCAGAGCGCAATACCGCTCTATTACGGATAGTGAGGCACTGGATTCATTCCAGCTTTTATCAAAATTAGAAGGGATCATCCCTGCTCTTGAAAGTGCTCATGCTGTAAGCTTTGCTGTTAAACTTGCTGCTGAAATGAAGGAAACCGAGCATATCGTAGTCTGCTTGTCCGGTCGTGGTGACAAGGATGTAACAGCTGTTAAAGAAAGGTTAGAAAGGGAGAGAGCATAATGAATAGAATTGAACAAAGTTTTAAGGTGTTAAAAGACCAAGAGCGGAAGGCTTTTATTCCCTATATTATGGGTGGAGATGGGGGACTTAATAACCTAACAGAGCATCTGCTCACGTTAGAAAAATTCGGTGCCACCTTGATTGAGGTAGGTGTTCCTTTTTCAGACCCTGTAGCAGATGGTCCAACCATTCAACAAGCCGGTATTAGAGCACTTCAAAATGGAACGACTCTAAGGGGAATTATTGCAGAACTTACAAAAGCAAGGGAAGTAGTGTCCATCCCTATCGTACTTATGACATACTTAAATCCTATCTATTCATATGGTATTTCTGCATTTGCACAAGATATCGCAAATGCCGGAGTCGATGGCTGTATTATTCCAGACCTTCCGATGGAAGAAGAAGAACTTCTAGCAGCAGAGCTTGAGGATAGGGGGATTGAATTAATTCGACTTGTTACGTTGACATCTCCCAAAGAGAGAATAAAAGAAATATCGAATCGAGGTAACGGCTTTTTATACACCGTTACGGTAAAAGGAATAACCGGAACAAGAAATGAATTTGATCAAGAAGTAGTCGGATTTTTAAAGACAGTAAAGGAAATTAGCCCTATTCCAGTTGTCGCCGGATTTGGTATCTCAAACGAAAAACAAATTAATGACCTAATCCCCCATTGTGATGGAGTTATTGTTGGCAGTAAGATTGTCGACTTATTCAATAAAAATGATTTAGATAGTCTTGAAAGCTTTATGTCAGTACTCAAACCTGAAAAAAACATCATTTAAGAATAGAAATCCACTCCATTGCGAGTGGATTTTTTACTGTGCGCCCGGCTTGGGTGCAGTCTCTAGAGTGAAAGTCCCGAACCATGAAGACAATAGTGATGGTTAGCTTAACGCAAGGGTGTCCGTGGTGACGCGGAATCTGAAGGAAGCGAACGGCAAACCTCCGGTCTGAGGAACACGAACTTCATATAAGGCTAGGTACCATTGGATGAGCTTGCAGTACAAAGCAAAGTCCTTACTGCCGAAGGTGGTACAGAGTAAATGAAGCAGTTAGATGGAGGGAAAGACTGTACTCTTACACGGGGAGGTCTAATTGATATGCCAAGTACACTTGGTAACCTATCCAGTAATGGATAGCTGAACAATCAGAAGTCAGCAGAGGTCATAGTACCATTCTAACTCGAGAAAGAATGGGAAGGACTGAACTATTAAGAAAGAATAAAACTGCGCATTCGGTAATTGCATTGAACACAGACAATCCGAAAGGACTTACCTAAGGGAGGAAGCGCTGAATCCGCTGGGGACTTTAGGAGGGTGGGGCAAGAGCCGGCATAAACAGAACCTTCGTTCACGTAGAAAGGAATAACATTATGTTAATGGAACGAATCTTGTCACGGGAAAATCTCTTAACTGCCCTAAAACGGATATAGCAGAACAAAGGAAGTCACGGCATAGATGGAATGTCCGTAAAATTCCTACGACGACATCTCTATGAA
Source organism: Neobacillus sp. NPDC093182 (assembly GCF_044754045.1). Lineage (NCBI taxonomy): Bacteria > Bacillati > Bacillota > Bacilli > Caryophanales > Bacillaceae > Neobacillus > Neobacillus sp. NPDC093182. Next base: position 47,209 of record NZ_JBIVOI010000001.1, on the reverse strand, counting down.
AACTGGGATTCCCTTCGGGAAATTCTGAGAACAGGTAACTATCAACCTTCTCCTATTCGTCGTGTCGAAATCCCGAAACTTAACATTCTATTAAAAATTTTTACCTTTACATTGAGATTCACAAAAATAAGTTTTTTATAAAATGTTTTTTGAAAACGACAGAATTAAAGTTTAATAAGTTTAAAAACGCAAAGGGAATTATAAAAAGTAATTAGTTGTAAATAGGGAGAAGAGTTAACCTTTAACATTATTAATATAATTTACTCAATTCCTCAAATATATTGACAGTTATCGAGAAGCATAATATAATCAAATTCAATCAAGAACATCCAAATTCAAGCAAATTTAATCAGTTTTAACAGAGTATTAAACCACGAAAAATCACTATTTCTACTTACCACATCTTTGAAACCGCTAACAAAAAGAAGTTCCTATCAAGAAGATTAATCAAAATGATTCACCCACATCTTTAAGGAAAATGACTCATAATAGAACGTCTTAAGGGAGGTGATACAGTAACGGATTTGTAAGCGTTAACATTCACATTCTTCAATATTTGTCTTGCTATGAGTATCGTTTTTATTAATTAAATTCCGCTAGGGTCAAAAGTTCTATAGTATCAAGAACTTATCCACTATTTAGGTGGTGATCCTACGCATCGCTCTTGACAAACACGCCAATGGTTTACCAGAAGGATATCAAGGGCGAAAGGAACAAAATAGAAGACATGCCAAATAAGCCCTTGTTTTTTCCATTTTAAACCACTGGCAAGTTCGGTTTGTTTAGAGTTCGCTGACACGATTGCTAATTTAGTTCAAGGGCTCTGCTAAACAAAAAGTTAGACTACCCGTTGCTCGATCATCCATTGTTGGGCTAACTCTATAAGCTTTGTCCAACGTGCTGGCATGGTAGGAAGCCCTTGTAATTGGGGGTTTATTACGGGTACTTTTCCTTCAAGGGATGCATGTGACCGTAAAAAATTAAAGTAGGCCACAAACAAAGTGGCAAAAGAAAAGGACCCTTTTTCTGATCCAAACCCATGAGTCGAGCGATAATTGCTTTTAAATGTTCGATTGAGTCTTTCGGTCATCTGTATTAGAGGTCTGTATTCCTTTGAGACTGGGTCTTCATTTGTAAGACTAATTACTTGCTTCACATCAAATGAAATGTCTTGTTGAGCGAAGAAGTGTTGGGCTAGAAGATAGATTGGATTTCCGTCAACGACGAATGTAATGTTCTCTGGAAACGTTTCATCTTCAGTAAGACTTCATCTATCGAACGAATGGCAGACATCGTATCACGATTTGCTGACACCGGATAGGAAAGGATAATCTTTTTCACAGCGTCAAAAAAGGAAAATAAATAATGCCTGCGTCCGTTCACTCGAATGTAAGTTTCATCACCACAAAATTGGTCAAAAAGTTCATAAGGATAGTGATCCACGTAAGGCTTAAGCAAAAGTGCAACACTATTTTCATAGTTCAATATCTTCTGGTGAGAAATGAGAGCACCGTTAACATCCTGCATATTGGCAGCTGTCTCACGGGCAGAAAGACCATAGTTTACATGATAGGTTAGTATCAATTCTAATGAATGGGGTGAAGCATAAATCTTAGATAAATCAACTACTGACATCTCAGGTGAGTCCTTGGATAAGGCTGGAAGTCAATGTGAACCGTCGGAAAATGAATCTTATTTTAAATGTCTGAGGGTTCTTTTTAAACCGTCCCTCTCTTTAGAAGACATCCCATTTAGTTTCTTTTGATAGCAGGGACAGTCATCATTTTTGCACTTCAACACATGAAAATCTTTTCCTTCTTTGAACTTCTCGAGAGTCTTGGAACAATGAGGATACTTAAGAATGGCCTCCTTTGAAAAACGATTCGTATCGCTGAAAAGGCAGGAACATACCTTGCATTGATACTGCCCTTTGTCCCCATTATTGCATAAAGGTAATCCGATGGAGCACCACACTTTGGACAGTTCATGGATTTAGGTACGGAAACTTTAGCATTCTTACGTCTTTGAACAGGTATAAGTGGTTTCCCGTTCTTCTTTATGTACTCAGTGATAAGAATTTGATAATCAAGCTTTTCTGGAACTTTAATGATTGGGAGATCATCTCCTGAAGTTTTCGATAGGGTTTATTCACTGGCTGTTCTGTTGGCTTGTCAAACATACTTTTACCTATCAATAAAGTAAGTAATGTTCGAAATATTTGTTCTTGAAAGTTTATATAAGTTAATAAATTGGTCATAATTTGAGGGTACAAATTGTCACTTCCTTTTCTAAGGTTGTTGGGTGTTTGGTAACCTAAATTATCCTTAGATTTCAGGGGGGCAATTTTTTTTGCTTGTAAAGCCCTCTATCAAGGTATTTTATTGCCTATTTCTTATAAAAGTTTTGACGATACGTAAATTCCTTAGGAGGGGTAATATGGAAACAAATAAATCTATTCAAATGCCATATTCAAAAGAACGACGGAACATTGTAGTAGGATTATCTGTTGGGTTATTAGCATTTTTAAGCGGTTTTCCTTTTAAGGCAACAAAAGTAAGCGCTGCCAACGAAACGATCTATTACCCAGTAGATTATGGAGCACAGTTAAATACCCCCAATTTTGACAACGCACCAATTATTAATAATCTTATTAATAATATGCCTCCATCTGGAGGAGTCATTGAATTACCAGCAGGAGAAATGTGGATTCATTCTCCAATTAAAATTAATCGCTCTTATGTGACAATCAGAGGCGTTAATGCGGGTACACGTTCGCATGTCGACAACGAAGAACAACCAGGTCTAAATCATCCAGGTGGAGGAAGTAAACTTATATTAGGTACAAACTGTCAAACAGGTATTGTTTCTGAAAAACGTGTTGGAGCACCACGAGTATCTTCGATTCAACTGGAAAACTTTTTGATTCAAGGTCGTGGAACAGGTAAAGGTCAAATTGCTGTTAATATCGAACATGATAATGATGCAGTTCGTATTATTGGTGTTTCAATAATCGCCGTAGGTATGGGTTTACGATCAGTAGGAGCTGACGCATTCACAGTAAGAGGCTGTTGGATTTCAGAAGTTCATGATGGACTTCATTCGCTCGGTTCTTCTCAGCAATTATTAGTAGCCAATAACTACTTTGGAGCACAACCGGGAGGAAGAAGTATATATTTAGAAAATCCTAACTGGGCAAATATAGTAGGTAACAACATCTATCCTGATGGACATGTATGTTTAGAAGCTAAAGGAGCCCAAAATTGTACGTTTACAGGAAATAATATCCAAAGCTACTATACTGGTGCTGTTATTATTAAAGGAGATGGAAATTTGTTTTCTGGAAAAGTGCAAGCGCTCAGATCTTCGGGTAACTGGTTACAGGACCCTATTGGGCGTGATGGTCTTTATGGACTGATTCATGTTGATGGAAATGATAATCATATCACTGCATCATCTATCAATTCTGATCAACCAGAAACTCACACTCGTATCTTAATTATGGGTGGTAATGGAAACTGGGTGACTAATACCAAGATTTATGGTAGGTCTTCGAATCGCAAAGTTGTAGTCAATGGTTCATGCGTGGATACGCGTATTGTTCATTCTGCGTCATCGCTTGATGTAGATAAAGCTAATTCGAATACAACAATCGTTTGGTAATTTATTGCTCTGCTATAACTCCATTTGGGGTACGACAACGATTCGTTCTTTTTTAGGCCACTCACAAAAAGCGAGGGCACATTCATTCATTTTGTTGAATTACCTTAAGGAGCGGGGGGCGATCTTACAAGTCATTTATGTCATTACAAAAATGCTCATTCAAGATCATTAAAGTCATAAGGAACCCTCTGTCTTATGGAAATCTTTCTGGATTCGCAATTGGACTTTAAATCATGTACTTTACTGCATTTTTTGTTAAATTTTAAGGAGCACATTTAAATCATTGGATCTAAATGTGCTGTCCTTATTATAGCTATATCATTAATCTTGTTAAGACCACAAAATTCCCCTAGAACGGTAAAGCAGCGGGTTCAACATTAAAAGAATTAAAAAAACTCTACTCAAGGTCTAATCGAAGAGAAAAGAAAGTAAAGAAAAGTATAAAAAAACTCGGTAAGAATATTGATTTAAACAAGTTTTTTGCTGAAGCTATTCTAAAAATGATATAAGCGTCTAAAAAAATCATTTGAAAAATTAGGAGGAAATATTATGCTTCAAAATATTGGAGTACCAGGATTAATACTAATTTTAACCATCGCCCTTATTATTTTCGGTCCTTCTAAGTTACCTGAAATAGGAAGAGCATTTGGCTCAACATTAAGAGAATTTAAAAAGTCTACCAGAGATCTTGTAACAGATAACTCAAATTCAGAAACATCTAATAAGAAAGAATAACTAACCAAATAATAATAGGAGATGTAGGTTCTGTCTTACATCTTCTTTTCCATGGAGTGATTAGGTTGGAAAATCAAAACATGCTTTTAGTTCAGCACTTGGAGGAATTACGTAAACGCATTATTATCACTTTAGTTGCCTTTCTGCTGTCTTTAGTCCTAGCATTTATATATGTCCAAGATATTTATCATGTGTTAGTTAAAGACTTGCCATTTAAGCTGGCTCTGTTAGGACCGAGTGATATCTTACTCGTTTATTTAATGATTGCAAGTGTTGTTGCTATTACAGCTACTATACCAGTTGCTGCGTACCAAGCTTGGTTGTATGTAAATCCAGCGTTAACACCAAAAGAACGCAGAGTTACCATCGCTTATATTCCAGGCCTATTTATTCTATTCATATTAGGAATTAGTTTTGGTTACTTTATTCTATTTCCTCTTGTACTAAATTTTTTAATGTCGCTATCAAATGATATGTTTACTACCTTCTTTACAACGGAGAAATATTTCCAATTTTTGCTACACATGACTTTGCCTTTTGGATTTCTGTTTGAACTTCCCGTTGTCATTATGTTTTTAACAAGTTTAGGTATTTTAAATCCATACCGTTTGCAAAAAGTTAGGAAATATGCATACTTTCTGTTAATCTTCGTTTCAATTTTGATTACGCCTCCAGACTTTCTTTCAGATATCCTGGTGGTTATACCTTTATTACTCTTATATGAAAGTAGTATCAGCCTATCTAAATTCGTTTATAAAAGACAGCAAAGGACTAAAAAAGATAAGAATGAGGTAGCGAATCTGTATTAAAATAAAAAGCTGATTCTTTAAAATAAGGTAAGGAATCAGCTTTTTTATGGCAGAAATAGTCATAAAAAAATAGAAGGTACTGTTGCGATTGGTACCACTACCGTTCAAGCTGCCATTAAGTATTGAAATGTATCAAGCTTTATTAAGCCGGTTGGCCAAAAATCATTTGGTTACATATGATGTCGAAAATGATTACAATCATCGAATAACTGGGCTCCTATACGAGGAGTCTATTTTCATTATCCTCTCCTTACTCAGGGGAGGATTTTTCATTTGCCTTTATACATGATTCTATAATCTTTGACACAAAATCTATGGTGGTAATACAAATTTAATAGATATTTGATAAAACGTTTAGTTGGGGCTCTCCAGCTTCGGAATTAATAAAGCTATATCTATGATGTATTTCAATTATCCTGTTACAAAATCTAATGTCACTCAAATTGTGAAAATACACTTTAACTTTTTGTGAATTTTCCAAATTTATATTGTATTTTGAAAAAAATACACATATAATCAAAAGTGAGCATAATTAAGCAAATTCATTCAAATAAATCATCTAAAATAATCATTACATTCTAAAAAAATACGAGGGAATTGATTTTGTGTACGGTATAGAAAGGAAATCTGCCATTTTAGATTTACTTAACAAAAATTCTAGAGTGGATGTGCAAGAATTAAGCCGCTACTTTAATTTGTCTGAATCAACCATTCGCAGGGACCTAAAGGAACTAGAGGAAGCCCAATTGTTAAAAAGAACACATGGTGGTGCTGTCCTTTTCCAAAGTGTGACGTTTGAACCGACTTACAATGAGAAAGAAGTGACTTTTCAGGAAGAGAAAAAGGCTATAGCAAAGGAAGCTGCTAAGTTTATTGAAAACGGAGAAAGCATTTTACTTGATTCTGGTACTACTACTTATTATCTTTCTCAAGAACTACGAAACTTTTCAAGCCTACGGGTTGTAACGAATTCAATCCTCTGTGCCAACGAGTTAAAGGATGTACCAGGAATAGAAGTAGTTTTATGTGGAGGAAGTCTACGCTCTGAAACTCTAGCGTTAGTCGGTCCTTTAGCTGAGATTTGTTTTGATCAAATCCGTGTAGACAAAACCTTTATTGCTACGAATGGTGTTGATGTTGAAAATGGTTTAACCACCCCAAATTTAACTGAGGCAGCAACAAAAAAGAAGATGATCGCTTGCGGGAAAAAGGTAATTCTCATCACCGACCATACCAAAATAGGCCAGGTAAGTTTTGCAAAGTTTGCGGATATTCATGACATAAATTATTTAATAACCGATAGTGCAGCACCTAATACGGTAGTTAATCGCATTAATGAAGCGGGTATTACGGTTCATATTGTCTAATCATGGTGGCCTAGTAAACTACCAAGATAAATGAAAGTGCTTGGAAATGAAAACGGTTTAAAGGGGTTTGTTTGAAGTTTAGGAGGTGAGGCCTATAAAGATAAGGGTAGGAACAGCTCTTACGTAAGGTATGAAAATGAGAAAAAATTTACAAAAAAAGATGCGATTCAGGCTCCCACGACCAAATGGAATTTAGCCCTAAATCACACCTTTGCTTGAGTTTGACTAAAATCAATGAAATTTTAGCACTCATTTTCATAGTAGAGCATAACTGATTTTTTTACAAGGATTGACTTATTTAAAAATCTTTTACTAACTATTATTCGGGGGTTTGCACACTATGAAAAATATAAAAATTTTTAGCATTGTACTAGTAATTGTCACTTTATTCTTATTAAGTGCATGTGGCAATAATGAAAACGTTTCCGGTTCTGATAATAAAGATAAAAATAACGATACTGATAAAAAACTTAAAATTGGATTAACTGTTCCAACATTAGGTAATCCGTTCTTCGTAGCGATGTCTAAAGGTGCTAAAGAAGTGGCTTCTAAGTATGATGCGGAAGTCATCACGGTAAGTGCGGATCATGACCTCGCGAAACAAACAGCACAAATCGAAGATTTCATTACAAAGAAAGTTGATTTAATCTTGTTGAGCCCATTTGATTCTGCTGGTATCGCAGGTGCGGTTGCTCAAGCAAAATCAGCAGGCATTCCGGTTGTGGCTCTTGATGGTTTTGCAGAGGGTGGCATTGACACAGTCGTTATGTCTGATAACGTTCAAGCAGGTAGATTAGCGGCAGAGTACCTTGTGAAGCAACTTGATGGAAAGGGTAACATTGTAATTATTGATGGTCCTCCCGTTTCTGCAGTAACAGACCGAATAAAAGGTTTTAACGAAGTGATTAGCAAATATCCAGACATTAAGGTTGTTGCAAAACAAAACGGTGAAGGAAACCGTGAAAAGGCACTAACGGTAATGGAAGGTATCCTTACTGCAAATAAAGAAATCAATGCCGTTTTTACCATCAATGATGAAGAAGCTACCGGAGTACAAATTGCTCAAGAACAAGCAGGCAGACAAGATGAATTCTTCGTGGTAAGTGTGGACGGCGCACCTGCAGCGGTGGATGCTTTGAAAAAAGGTGGAAGCTTTGCGGGTACTTCCGCACAATTCCCTAACCAGATGGTGATCGATGGTGTCGCTTTGGCATTAAAAATCATTGATGGAGAGAAAGTCGAGTCAGAGGTTCTTATTCCAACTGAATTTATCACTCAGGAAAATGTTGATTCCTATAAGGGATGGTAATCCATACCCCTTAGTGGTGTATTAATATATAGTGCTCTTTCTAGAGCACTATATTTACATCCTAGAAAAAACACATAAAAAGTGACCTAGGGAGTGGAATAAATGGCAGTATCTCAAATACAGGAACATACCAATCGTCAATCACAAACACGATCACCTATCATGAGTATGAAGGCAGTAAACAAACAATTTTCCGGTGTTAAGGTGTTACAAAACGTTAATATAGAACTTTATAAAGGGGAAGTTCATGCACTAATGGGAGAGAATGGTGCAGGGAAATCTACCTTAATGAAGATCATGGCAGGTGTGTATCAGCCTGATGCTGGCATGATTGTATATAAAGGTCAAGAAGTGCATTGGAATAATCCAATGGAGGCTAGAAATAAGGGAATTAGTGTTATTCACCAAGAGATAAGCCTATCACCCAATTTGTCCATTGGCGAGAATATTATGATGGGTACAACCTTTAGGAAAAATAGGTTTGGCCTAATCAAGTGGAATGAAATCTATGAAAAGGCGGGGCATGTTTTAAAATCAATCGGATCAACTTTAGATCCTCGAGCGGATGTATCTACCCTAAGTGTAGCACAACAACAAATGGTTGAGATTGCCCGTGCCTTATCCCTTAACTCTGAGATTTTAATTATGGATGAACCTACAGCCTCCCTTACGGATAAAGAAATAGAAAAGCTATTTGGTATTATTGAAGAATTAAGGCGAAAAGGCGTAGCGATCGTATATATTTCACATCGAATGGATGAAATATTTAAAATTTCAAATCGCTTTACTGTCCTTAGAGACGGGCAGTGGGTTACTAGTGGTCCGATATCAGAAACAAATCCCAAGAACTTAGTAAGGCTTATGGTAGGAAGAGAGTTAAATGAGCTGTTTGTAAGAGAAAAAATCAATAGTATGGTTAGGCCTGAGGAACGGAAACCAGTGCTTGAGTTGAAAGGTGTCTCTGACAAAAAGTTTGTGAAAGATATATCGTTGAAACTATACCCTGGTGAAATTGTAGGTTTAGCAGGCCTTGTCGGTGCCGGAAGGACGGAGCTTATAAGAACCATCTTTGGCTTATCCGATTTGTCAAATGGTCAAATCATCATGAATGGCCAGCAGGTCCATATAAAAAGTCCCATTGAAGCCATGAAACTTGGCATTGCCCATGTTCCTGAGAGTAGGAAGGAGCAGGGGTTATTACCGAATTTATCTGTAAAAGAAAATATTCTGATGGCACAATTACCAACGTATCGGAAATTTAAATTGTTGCAGTATAAGAAAATGAATCAGGATGCGGACCGATATATTGAAGAATTAGGTGTAAGAACGGCCTCAAAGGAACAAAACATAATGGGCCTTAGCGGTGGGAATCAACAAAAGGTTGTCATTGCTAAATGGCTATCTATCGGTCCTAGAGTGCTGCTCCTCGACGAACCGACACGTGGTGTAGACATAGGAGCGAAGACAGAAATTCATAAAATTATCAGTAAACTAGCCGATCAAGGGCTTGCGGTATTAATGATTTCGTCTGAATTACCCGAAGTTCTAGGAGTAAGTGATCGGATTTTAGTCATGCATGAGGGGAAACTTAGAGCTGAATTGTCTCGTGATGAAGCGACACAAGAAAAAATTATGTACTATGCTACTGGAGAGGTTAAATGATGAATACAAACATACAAACGTCTAGTCCAATTGTAGTTTCGTTCAAGGATCGTTCAAAAAAGATTTTTAATCAGCTAGGCATGTTAATCATTCTTGCTTTATTGATACTCATTATGATGGTTTTTGCACCAAATTTTATGGATTCAAGTAATATCTTGAACGTATTGAAGCAAAGCTCGATTACTGCCATCCTAGCAGCTGGGATGACCCTCGTTATATTAACAGGCGGCATTGATTTGTCGGTAGGCTCAACCTTAGCGTTGGCAGGTGTCATCTCTGTATTACTTTCAAACGCTGGAATTCCTACAGTTGCGGCTATGTTAGCAGGTGCAGCAGTTGGATATGTAGCAGGGGCCATAAATGGTTTTTTAACTGCTGTCCCCAAACTGCCATCTTTTATCGTGACACTTGGTAGTATGACCTACCTGAGAGGTTTCGCCTATGTTATAACGGGGGGATATCCTGTCGTTTTGGCATCAGAGCAATTCAAGTTCATCGGAGCAGGTAAAATTCTTGGGATACCTACCCCTATTTATGTCATGTTAATTGTTTATATCATAATGTTCATCGTTTTGAAATACACAATGTTCGGACGACATGTTTATGCGATTGGTGGTAATGAGGAAGCAGCGCATCTTACAGGAATAAAGGTTAATCGCACATTGATCCATGTTTATTCCATAAGTGGCTTACTTGCAGGTATAAGTGGTGTTGTTATGGCAGGACGTTTGTTTTCAGGGCAGCCCATGGTAGGCATAGCATTTGAGCTGGACGCGATAGCAGCTGTTGTTCTGGGGGGCACTAGTTTTGTAGGTGGACGTGGCCGTATACAAGGTACGATTATTGGGGTTTTAATTGTAGCTGTATTAACAAATGGAATGACTTTGCTTAACGTTGATTTTTACTGGCAACAAGTTGTAAAAGGAATAGTTATCGTTATTGCCGTATTACTTGATAGATTACGCAGCAGAACATAACTTAGATTAACTTCAAACACACAAAGCCAGAAGAGCCTCCTTCTGGCTTAAAATTTCAACTAAACGAGAGAGATTCACATGTAAGATGCGATTTTATGATATGAGAAAAAGAGTTGAAAAATTACCCGAGAATTGATTAATGATAAAGTATTTGTAAACATGGGAATTAATTTCCGATTAAACGTATTCTGTTAGTAACAAGGAGGTTTTCTTTTGAAAACGTTCAAAATGGTGTGTTTAGATATTGATGGAACTTTATTGAATTCGAGGCATGAGATTACGGAACACACAAAACAAGTCATTCGTAAAGTCGTAAATGAAAAACAAATTCCGGTCATCTTAGTTTCGGCAAGAATGCCTAAAGGAATTCTGTTTATACAGAAAGAACTAAATATTGTACAGCCGATTATTTGTTACAATGGTGCTCTTATTTGGAATCATGGTGACCAGCAGTTGAACATTACAATACCTGTTTCAAAGGTTAAGATGGTATATACCATAGTTAAAAAATTGGGCATCCATATTAGTTTATACAAGGATGATGAGTGGTTTATAGAAGAATTTGATGAATGGGCCAAACAAGAGAGTGAAATAACAAAAATTACTCCGAATATCACTGATTTTAGAAATTTATTTTCAATATGGGAGCAAGAAAATACGGGAGCAAATAAAATTTTATGTATGGCTGATTATAACAGAATACAAAAATTGGATGTAGAACTGAAAAAATATCTTTCTACTCATTTAAATATTTATCCCTCAAAATCTACATATTTAGAAATTATGCCCAATCACGCATCCAAGACCTCTGGCATTGAATTTTTGTGCAAAGAATTTGGTATCCAAAGAAGTGAGATTATTTCTATAGGCGACAACTATAATGATATTAATATGATTGAATTCGCTGGACTTGGCATTGCTATGGGAAATGCACCAATACAAGTTAAAGAAATTGCGGATGATATCACACTATCTAATGATCAGGACGGTGTTGCAGAGGCTTTAAAAAAATACATCCTATCATAAAAAGGAATTTATTTTATTTTTCTGAAAAAAAAACGTTGAAACGTTTCCAATATGGTGATATTATAGGTTTATGGAAATGGTGAAACGTTTCCAAAATAAGAATAATAAATCACTTTATTACTGGAGGTATGGTAGTGCCAAGTATTAAAGATGTTGCGGAACTAGCGGGAGTTGGAGTTGGCACTGTTTCACGAGTCATCAACAATCATCCAGCCGTAAAGTCCGAAACACGTGAGAAAGTAAATGTAGCAATCAAACAATTAAATTATATTCCAAACGAAGTAGCAAGAAACTTTAAAATGCAAAAATCAACAATGGTTGCATTATTACTTCCGAGTATATGGCATCCATTTTTCTCGGAACTTGCCTATTATATTGAAGATGAGCTGGATCGGGAAGGCTATAAATTGATGCTTTGCAATAGTGGTGGCAGGCCTGACAAGGAGCTTTATTATTTAGATATGCTCAATCAGAATAAAGTAGCCGGTATTATAGGGATTACCTATAATGATATAGAAGATAGTGTCAGTACAGATATTCCGATTATTAGCTTGGACCGGCATTTGGGAAAAAAAATCACTTGCGTCACTTCTGATAACTATACAGGCGGTCGAATTGCTTTACAGGAGCTAGTGAAGGCAGGGGCTACAAAAGTAGCTTACTTAGGAGTAACCAGTTCAGCTTATAGTGAAGTTTTACTAAGAAAGTCAGGTTTTATTGATGAGGCAAAGATACAAGGGATCGAATTTAGTACCTATGAGGAACATGATGAAGTATATGAAGACGATTCATTCTTTGAAAATTTCTTTAATCTGCCTCACCACCAGAACGTAAATGGAATATTTGCTAATACTGATATACTTGCTGCTAAATATATTGATAAAGCTAAGCTATATGGATTACGAACTCCAGAGGATGTTAAAGTAATCGGATATGATGGTATTCAAGATAATAAACTGTTTCGTCCTATTTTATCAACGATTCGACAGCCAGTCGAAGAAATGGCAAGGATGTCTGTAAAACTACTCTTAAGAAAGATTGAGGGTGAATTGTTAGAGCAAGAGATTTATCGAATCCCTGTCATGTATAGAAGAGGAGAAACGACGTAGGGTTTTATATTTTGGTCTTTAATGGAAACGTTTCAATTTGTAAGGATTGTAGATTGAGCGGGTACTTTTTATAAAATGTGCGAATAACATTACAGACCAAATTTTTTTATATCAATTTGGAAACGTTTCAAAAAATGATAAGAGGCGCAGAAATAACAAAATAAACGTGAAAGTGAGGCTAGGATATGGAAATGGCAAGGAAGGCAAATTCTGTTATCGATTCACATGCCAAAGTAAAAAGAGGATTAAAGTTTAAAAAGATTTTTAGTAATTACCAGCTCTACTTATTTCTATTACCCGCATTAATTTATTTTATTGTTTTTCATTACCTCCCAATGTATGGCATTCTAATTGCATTTAAAGATTTTGTAGCCACAAAAGGGATTATGGGAAGTCCGTGGGTAGGATTTAAACATTTTGAAAGGTTTTTTGAATCCTTTCAATTTTGGACACTGATTAAAAATACACTCGGACTTAGTGTGGTCCAATTAATCGTTGGTTTTCCGCTACCGATATTCCTTGCACTTATGTTAAATCAAATTAGAAGCGAGAAATACAAACGTTTTGTTCAAACGGTCGTATATGCACCACATTTTATCTCGGTAGTAGTGTTAGCAGGAATGATCTTTGTTTTCTTTTCGAATAACGGTTTGATTAATAATATTATTCTGTTATTTGGCGGAGATCCGATATCGTTTATGGCAAAACCAGAATGGTTTAAACCATTATACATAGCATCCGGAGTCTGGCAGGAAACAGGATGGGCCGCGATTATTTACCTGGCTGCACTTGCAGGGGTCAGCCCCGAACTACATGAAGCAGCAGTAATGGATGGAGCAAATAAATGGCAGCGAATCTTTCATGTTGATATACCAGCCATTATGCCAACGGCCGTCATTTTATTAATCCTGTCTGTGGGCGGCATTATGAATATCGGCTTTGAGAAGGCCTACCTTTTACAAACACCTATGAACCAGCCATCTGCAGAAATCATTCCAACGTATGTATACAAAATGGGGTTACAACAAGCACAATATAGCTTCGCTGCTGCAGTAGGATTATTTAATGCAGTGATAAACTTAATTTTATTAATAGCGGTAAATAAGTTCGCGAAAAAATTATCAGGGACAGGATTATGGTAAGGGGGTGCAACGATTATGAGTTTACTAGCTTTGAAGAATAAGAAGATTACTAGAAGATCGAAGGAAGACAGGGTCTTTGATATCATCAATGTTTTCTTAACCGCGATGATCTTAATATTGGTAGTGTATCCTTTGTATTTTATCGTCATTGCCTCCTTTAGTGATCCTAATATGATTTACGAAGGGAAGGTATGGTTGCTGCCGAAGGAAATCACTTTCGAAGGATACGAACGGATATTCAGAGACAGTAAGATTTGGCTCGGTTATAAGAACTCAATTATCTATACGGTTGTTGGTACGTTCGTAAATGTAGCATTCACTTTAATGGCTGCTTACGCCTTATCTCGAAAAGATTTATATGGAAGAAACGTGTTCATGTTCTTATTTCTGATGACGATGTTTTTCTCAGGAGGATTAATTCCTACTTATTTAGTAGTAAAAAATTTAGGCTTGCTGAATACCATGTGGGCGTTGATATTACCAAAGGCAGTAGCCGTTTGGAATGTGATTGTAGCCAAAACCTATTTTGAGACAAGCATTCCAAATGAACTATTAGAAGCGGCAAAAATGGACGGATGCTCCGATGCGAAATTTTTCGCGAAGATTGTCCTACCACTATCCAAACCGATTGTTGCCGTAATGGTGTTATTCTATGCAGTTGGCCACTGGAATTCCTATTTTGATGCACTAATCTACTTGAATAATGAAAACTTATATCCGCTGCAGTTAATATTACGAAATATCTTAATTCAAAATCAGGCATCAACCATGATGATTAGTGATCTAGATTCGTTAGCAGCGAAACAAAGAGTTTCTGAATTGATTAAATATGGTGTAATTATTGTTGCTTCTGTTCCGCTCTTAATCGTATATCCTTTTGTCCAAAAGTATTTTGTTAAAGGTGTTATGATTGGCGGAATTAAAGGTTAATAAAAAATTTATAAAATTGAGGGGGAAACAAAATGCTTAAATCGATGAAGAAGAGAATGGTGAAGAACAAGAAGAAAATATCAATGGCTTTGGTTCTGGGCTTAACTGCTTCGCTCGCTTTAACAGGATGTACTAACAATGAGTCAGCTGGCTCAAAAAAAGCAGAAAAGGTTGCCTTTAATAAAACAGGTTTACCGATTGTTGACAAGCAAGTTACGTTAAACATTGTTTCACCAAAGGCAGCCTTAGCACCTGATTATTCAGAAATGGTCATTTTTGATCAACTTCAAGAAGCAACGAACGTTAAGATTAAATGGAATAATATCCCTGGAGATGGATATCAAGAAAAGAAAAATTTAATGCTGGCAAGTGGCGACCTGCCAGATGCGTTCTATGCGTCAGGATTTAGTGATCATGATCTCATACAGTATGGTCAGAATGGTACTATTATACCCCTAGAAGATTTAATCGACAAATATGCACCTAATTTAAAGAAGCTATTCGAGCAAAGACCGGATTTGAAAAAAGTTGTAACCGCACCAGATGGACATATTTATTCCTTACCACGTGCGGAAGAAATGGATTTAGTTGGAATGCCTAACATTATGTTTATTAATAAAGTTTGGTTAGATAAACTTGGTCTTGCAATGCCAACAACATTGGAAGAATACCATGATGTGTTAAAAGCATTTAAAGAAAAGGATCCGAACGGTAACGGAAAGCAAGACGAAATTGGTTTAACTTTCTGGTATAACGGCTGGTGCGGTAACGAGGGAGACCTAATTGGATTATTTGGCTTGCCAGATTCATCTTTTGAAGCAGATCATCGCGTCGTGAGAGATGGAAAAGTAATCTATGCAGCAGTACAGCCAGAATTTAAAGAAGCGATCAATTATTATAATGGCTGGGTGAAAGAAGGTTTAATTGACCCTGAAGTAGCAACGCAAAAAACGGAACAAATTTTTGCAAAAGGGAAGACAGAAGATCCAACGTTAGGCTCTTTCATCTGGTGGGAAAATACTGAAGTAGTGGGAACAGATCGAGTGAAAGATTACGTTGTTTTACCACCTTTAAAGGGTAAAGATGGCAAGATTGTCATCGGTCGTTCAAATTATTCTGAGTATGGTAGAGATGCCTTCGTTATTACGTCAGCGAACAAAAACCCTGAGCTAACTATGCGTTGGGTGGATGAATTGTATGAACCAAAAATGTCTGCTCAAATTAACTGGGGTCCAATCGGTGAAATTTATGAGGAAGATGCAAATGGTATGTTAGTAAATAAAGAGCTTCCTGCCGGCGTTGCAATGGGTGAATTGCGTCAAAAGGTTGCCCCAGGTGGTCCATTTGTTGTCTTGAAAGATCACTTTGGCAGTGTGGTAGACATGGAGCCAAGAGCAAAAGAAAGATTAGCAATTCTAGATGAGTATTACAGACCACATATGGTCCAAGAAAACTATCCATCTATCTTCTTTACCCCTGAGGAACTTGAAATTATTAACACGATTGAGCCAGAAATCAAAACATTTGTGAAGCAAAAAGAAGCTCAATGGTTGATAGAGGGTGGAATTGAGAAAGAATGGGATGCGTATGTTAAGCAATTAAACGATATGGGACTTGAAAAATTAATGGATGTTTACCAAAAAGGCTTGGATCGTTATAACAAACAATAATTCTTATATAGCCAGACTTCCTACCCGTCTGGCTTTTCTTTTCGATAAGCAGAAAAAGGATGATAGATATGTATGATGTTACGGCTTTAGGAGAATTATTAATTGATTTCACACCTACAGGCCATTCTGATCAGGGAAATATCTTATTTGAAACAAATCCTGGAGGAGCACCAGCCAATGTATTGGTTGTACTCTCCCGATTAAATATGAAAACGGCGTTTATCGGGAAAGTAGGCAATGACCAATTTGGTCACTTTTTGAAGGCTGTTCTGCAGGAACAAAACATTGATACTAGTAATCTCTTATTCTCTGAAACGGTAAATACAACCTTAGCCTTTGTTCATTTAGACGAGAAAGGTGACCGATCTTTTAGTTTTTACCGAAATCCTGGAGCGGATATTTTGCTGGATAAAAATGAAATCAATGAGGAGACGATAAAACAATCTCGGATTTTTCATTTTGGCTCATTATCATTAACAAATGAGCCGTCAGCGACAGCAACTATTACTGCGTTAGAATTTGCAAAAAAACATAAAGTATTGATTTCGTATGACCCTAATTTGCGTATACCGTTATGGAAATCTCTTGAAGAGGCAAAGCAGCAAATAAAAAAGGGATTTGAGTATGCAGACATCGTGAAACTGTCTGAGGAAGAACTCGAATTTTTGACAGGTTATCGTGATGTGCTAAAAGGGACAGATATTTTACAGGAACAATATGGTACATCTATGATCTTTGTGACCTTAGGAGCTAATGGCTGCTTTTATAGAAATAAGCATGTTTATGGCAACAAAGAAGGATTTAAAGCAAATGTAGTGGATACAACGGGAGCAGGAGATGCCTTCGTTGGGGGTGCCTTATATAAACTACTTACTATGAATAAATCTTTAGATTTATTAAATCATGCTGATTTTGAAGAAATGGCTACGTTTGCAAATGCAATGGGAGCACTTACAACAGAAGGGAAAGGTGGAATCCCGAGTATTCCTTCAAGGGAACAACTGGTTGATTTTTTGAAAAAGAATAATAGTTATTCATTTTGGAATGACTATTAATGAAAGGAAGAACGAAATTATATGAATAATGTCATAGAAAAACAGAATTATCTCGAAAAATATCGTCCACAATATCACTTCTCACCTGAGAGTAATTGGATGAATGATCCAAATGGGATGGTGTTCTATAATGGAGAATATCATCTATTTTATCAATATCATCCAAATGGAACTACATGGGGTCCAATGCATTGGGGACATGCTGTAAGTAAAGATCTTGTTCATTGGGAACACCTTCCAATCGGTTTGGCACCGGATGAGCATGGAATGATATTTTCTGGCAGTGCCGTCGTCGATTGGAATGACACTAGTGGCTTCTTTGATGGGAAATCAGGATTAGTAGCAATCTTTACACATGCAGATACTTATCCAGATTCTAATCGTCCAAGACAACGTCAGAGTATTGCCTTTAGCAAAGATAATGGACGTACATGGACGAAATATGTGGGAAACCCTGTTCTTCAAGAGGAAATTATAATAGACTTTCGTGATCCAAAGGTGTTCTGGCACCGTGACACCAATCGTTGGGTAATGGTATTAGCAGCTGGCCAAACCATTAGAATTTATACTTCAAAAAATTTAACTTCATGGGAGTTTGCCAGTGAGTTTGGTGAAGGACATGGATCACATGATGGTGTATGGGAGTGTCCCGACCTATTTCAACTACCTGTTGATGGTGATGATAATCAGAAAAAGTGGGTGTTATTTGTCAGTATAGGTGATGATCCTAGCTTACAGGAAGGCTCTAGAACGCAATATTTTATTGGTAATTTTGATGGTCATTCGTTTGTAAATGAAAACTCACCTGAAACCGTATTATGGATTGACCATGGGCGTGATAATTATGCGGGAGTTAGTTGGTCTGATGTTCCAGCCGAAGACGGGAGAAGGATTTATATTGGCTGGATGAGTAACTGGCGCTATGCAAATGTAACCCCCACAAAAGAATGGCGAAGTGCGATGACGATTCCTAGAGTCCTTGAACTAAAGACCACTGAAGAAGGTATTCGTCTTGTACAAAGCCCGATTCGTGAATTACAAGGTCTTCGGGTTGAAAATGTATCATTACGAAACGAAGCAGTAAAACCTGGTGGAAATCTTCTATCCAACGTTAATAGTAATACATTCGAAATCATTGCGGAGTTTCAAATAGGGTCTGCAACGGAATTTGGGTTCAAGGTTTGTAAGAATAGCAAGGAAGAAACGATCATTGGGTATGATGTTAAAAATAAAAGTTTCTTTGTAGATCGAACAAAATCAGGTGAGGCATCTTTCCACGATTCCTTCGCAGGAAAACATGATAGCAATCTTATATCTCAAAAAATGATAAAATTTCATATTTTTGTTGATCGGTCTTCAATAGAATTATTTGGAAATGACGGAGAGTCCGTAATCACCGACCTAATCTTTCCAAACGAAGAAAATAAACAAATGGAACTCTTTGTGAAAAATGGTGAAGTTAAGTTACATTCGTTAGAGTTATATATTTTAAAATCAATTTGGCGGTAATTAAGAGAAATGGTAATTGGGGGATACTAGAATGAAAATTTTTAATAGCAGATTATTTCAGACATTGAATACAGTTGTAGACTTAGTTCTATTAAATTTCTTATGGTTCATTACTTCGCTTCCCTTAATTACCTTTTTCCCAGCTACTGCAGCCTTGTTTGGTGTTGTTCGAAAACGAATCTTTCAAAACGAGACGGACGGTTTGTTTAAACATTTCTTTGTAATGTTAAAGGAAAATTTTAAACAAAGTTCAATCCTTTCGGTCCTTTGGACTGTGATCGGCATTTTCTTGTTATTTGATTATCGTCTCATTCAGCCAGAATCCTCGATTATTCAACTTATTCTTTATATCATCTTAGTTATTGGCATTTTGTTGTTCTGTTCGTTATCCATTTATCTTTTTCCGATTATGGTCCATTTTCAACTAAACTGGAAACTCATTATTCGGAATGCCTTTTTCTTCTCACTTATGAATCCAGTCTTAACGATTCTTTTATTGGTCATTGTAGGAGTGTGTTTCACTCTAATCTATTTTTATCCAGTTACGATTTTATTCATCGGTAGTTTCACAGCCTACGCGGTTTATTACCTATGCCAAATATGGTTTAATCAGATCCTTGACCTGAAGAAATCTAACCGTGATTTGTGATACTCAGCACAGCAGGAAAGAGCAAAACGTAATGAAAATTTTCCTAAAAAAGGTGATGGCATGTATCAAATCATAAAGGGGAACAGACTTCTCCATGTGTTTATTATTGTTATATTGACGATTCAATCGTTTATACCGTATTTTACAAGTGTTAAAGCTGCTACACTTCCGGTGGAAAATAACGAAAACTATCGCCCAGGATATCATTTTTCACCAATAAAAAACTGGATGAATGATCCAAATGGAATGGTATATTATAACGGAGAATATCATTTATTTTATCAGCATAATCCCACTGATAAAGTTTGGGGTCCGATGTATTGGGGGCATGCCATTAGTAAGGATTTAGTAAACTGGGAGCATTACCCAATTGCGATCTATCCAGATGAAAATGGTTTTGCTTGGTCAGGCAGTGCTGTAGTGGATTATCAAAATACCTCTGGTTTGGGGACAAAAGAAAATCCACCAATGGTAGCACTTTATACAAGTGAACTTGGCGGTGATAACCAACATGTAAGCGCTACTTATAGTGTGGACAATGGCAGAACTTGGACAACACTTTCTCAAAATCCAGTTCTAACAATGCCTAATGATCTTAAGGCAAGCAGTGGGGGGTCAGGTGTTTTCCGTGATCCAAAGGTTTTTTGGCATGAGCAAAGCAAGCAATGGATCTTTGTCATAACGAGCGGGAAACGAATTGATTTCTATTCATCTAGTAATCTATTAGATTGGAAAAAAGTAAGTGAATTTTCCGATCCAAAAGCAGCGGAACAAGGACTTTGGGAATGTCCGGATTTATTCGAGCTGCCAGTATATGACGCTAATCGAAACCAAACCGGCTCAAAATGGGTTTTAACAGTAAGTATTAATCCCACACCAACTGGTGGAACCGGTATGCACTACTATGTTGGAGATTTTAATGGAACTACATTTACTCCTGGTGAAACCACGGAAGAATTAAAGTGGGCAGACTTCGGAGCTGATTTTTACGCGGCTGTAACATGGAGCAATACCGTTAACCAACCAGAAGATGGTCGCCGGATATGGCTTGGGTGGATGAATAATCCTGCTCAATATGCTGGACAAATTCCAACTTCAACCTGGCGTGGTTCTGCCACCATTCCTCGTGAGCTATCGTTAGTCCAGAAAGAGGAAGGGATCTTTTTAAAACAACAGCCAATCGAAGAATTAACGAGTTTACGAGATACAGCGAATGAAGTAAAGATTGAGAATAAAAAATTCACTTCTGAAAATCTATTAAATGATATTCAAGCTGAAATGTTTGAGATTGAGGCGGAATTTAATCTTAATGAAACAACAGCAAAAGAATTAGGATTTCATGTGCGTAAAAGCGACAATGAAGCTACGACGATTTCCTATAATATCGCAGAAGGCAAATTGGCTGTAGACCGAAGACAGTCAGGTAAGACAGATTTTCATCCAGGCTTCCCTTCTGTCCAGCAGACGAACTTGTCCGTAAAAGATGGGATCTTGAATATGAAACTTCTCGTTGACCGCTCATCTGTCGAGGTATTTGCTGAAGAGGGTACAACCGTATTTACCAATCAAATCTTCCCAAGCGAATCCAGTAAAAATATAGAGTTATATGCAAAAGACGGAGAAGTAACGATAAATTCGCTCTCCTATTATCCGTTGAAAGAAGCAAATTTTACTAGGTATGTAGAAGATGTAGATGTCGGTAACCTATCCAATACAATCGAAAATCCTGATTTCGAAACGGGTGATTTATCCGGATGGACCGTTACAGGCTCCGCGTTTAGAGCACCAGTCTCTAATATTACTGAATTTTGGGGTGGTCCGTTTGAGCACCATGGTACTTATCATGCGTGGGGGTTCCGAGGAGCGACTAACGACGACAAGTCTGATTTACGAACAGGAATGATGAAGTCATCTCCTTTTGTCCTTGGGGGGAATGGGGTCATTGACTTCTTAGTCGGCGGAGGACAGGATCTTAATACATTGTATGTTTCCCTTGTTCATGCAGCCACCGGCAAGGAACTAATGAAGGCAACGGGGGCAAATACCGAAAAATATCGCAGAATAACTTGGGATGCCTCAGAGTATATTGGTGAAGCTCTTTATATCAAAGTTGTCGACTATCACTCCGGAGGATTTGGCCATATTAATGTCGATGATTTTCATGTCTACAATGTAGATGAGAGAGTTCCAGACGACCTAATAAACCCAGGATTTGAAACTGGAGATCTAACAGGATGGTCAGCGGAAGGAAATGCATTTGATGGAACTGTTACTGATCAATTAACCTATTGGGACACTCAAATTCCGTTTGGACATAAAGGAAATTATCATTTATGGGGCTTTCATGGTGACGTCCCAGAAGAAACGGATAGAAGAACGGGAAGCCTAACATCCAACACCTTTACTTTATCGGGTAATGGAGAAATCTCGTTCCTTTTAGGAGGAGGAGATGAAATGGATGGCGGAACAAAATACGACTTATATGTTGCGCTCGTCCGTGCTTCGGATGGTAAGGAGTTATTTAAGGCGACAGGACCGGAATCTGAGGCTTACAATCGTGTTACTTGGAATGCGGCAGACTATTTAGGGGAACAGGTCTTTATTAAAGTAGTTGACCAACATCCTGGAGGATTTGGCCATTTAAACCTCGATGATTTTCAAGTGAAAAGCCGTGGAATTCTAAGTCATTTGAAATTTGACGAAAAAGAAGGGAATACCGCTCTTGATACAGTCAAAAATGAGAATTTAAAGGTTGAATATGTCTTTAATGATGCAGAGTATAAGCCTTCTACCGATCCTCTTTGGAGGAAAGGGGTGGTCAATAATGCGCTTTTATTTGATGGGTATTCTACCTATATGAAGCAGGCTGTAAAAAAATCTGCCCAGCCTAGTGATGCCATTACAATCGAAGCTTGGGTAGCACCTCGTTCCTATGAATGGGGAGATTTAGGTCAGCTTTCTGCTATCGTTAATCAGCATAACAAAGCACGCGGGGAAGGCTTTATTTTAGGAATGGGCCGACATGGTAAATGGTCCTTTCAAGCTGGTCTAAACGGAGAATGGAAAGAAGTGTGGGCCAGAGAAGATAAAGTGCTTGAAAAAGATCAATGGTCTTATATTGTTGCCACTTTTGATCAAGACACGAAAAAGATGAAGTTGTTTTTAAATGGTGAACTAGCAGGAGAAGTGGATACTCCACGAAATGCAACGATCACCGCCTCTGAAAACGATCTTTTAATAGGTAAACACAATACAGCTGCCGTAATAAGCGCGTTCACGGCTAATATGTTTAACGGCATGATCGATGAATTAAAAATCTATAATAAAGCATTATCTGATGAAGAAATTAAAACGAATTATACTCAAGTAATTGACAGCTTTGAAAATCGTCAATTGCCTAGTCCGGATTTATCGTTTGATCGAAGTGTGTATGATGGAGATCGTTATCGACCACAATATCATTTTCTTTCACCAGGTCATTGGATGAACGAGCCACATGCTCCATTTTATTTCAATGGAAAATATCATATTTTTTATCAGCATAATCCACAGGGGCCATATTGGCACCAAATCCATTGGGGTCACGCTGTAAGTGATGACATGGTTCATTGGGAAGATGCACCTGTTGCTTTAGCACCTTCAGGAGTTTCACCAGACGGTGTATGGTCAGGTTCGGCAACTTTTGATAAAAATGGCGAACCAGCATTATTTTTTACCGCAGGAGATGATAGCAAGACTCCGAATCAAATGACAGGCTTAGCAAAGCCTGTGGATGTGACAGATCCAATGCTCAAGAAATGGGAAATGCTCGAAAAACCTGTCACAATCCAACAGCCTGATTTACCAGCAGAGGAAGGAAAAGTGATGTATGGTCAATTCCGTGATCCATTCGTTTGGCAGGACGGAGATACTTGGTATCAAATTGTTGGTTCCGGTATCGAGAATGTTGGTGGGTCAGCATTACTTTACAAATCAAAGGATTTGGAAAATTGGGAGTATGTTGGTCCATTCTTTACTGGAGATTCCAAGGCTTATCCGAAAACAGGTGATGTATGGGAATTACCGGTCTTCCTTCCAATTGGAAAAGATGAAAATGGTGAACAAAAGTATGCCTTCTTTATCAATCCTTGGTTCAAAAGCTATAGTGAACATAACGTAAAATATGTATTCCATTGGGTTGGTTCATGGGACAAAGTAAACAATAAATTTATTCCGGATCACGAAGAGCCCAAATTATTTGATTACGGTGAACATTTTACAGGACCCAGTGGGATGATTGATGAACAAGGACGTTCTATTCTCTATAGCATTGCGCAAGACCGAAGAACGGATGGGCAGCATTATGATGCTGGATGGGCCCATAACGCGGGTTTACCGTTAGAATTGTCTTTATTAGATAATGGTGAGCTTGGAGTTGAACCGATTAAGGAACTTGAGTCACTTCGTGGTGAAAA
Organism: Neobacillus sp. NPDC093182; assembly: GCF_044754045.1. Taxonomy (NCBI): domain Bacteria; kingdom Bacillati; phylum Bacillota; class Bacilli; order Caryophanales; family Bacillaceae; genus Neobacillus; species Neobacillus sp. NPDC093182. Next base: position 23,146 of record NZ_JBIVOI010000001.1, on the reverse strand, counting down.
ACTTATAAATATTAGAAATTCGACTATTTCAAAAGCGAACAAGCGGTTAGCGAGTATCAAAGGTGATATGTTAGAAATTACACTTGAGATTAAAGCGAATTCGGATGAAAAGTATGGTATTAAAGTACGTCAATCTTCTGATTCATCGGAAGAAGTAAACTTATATTTTGATGAATCATCCGAACAATTTGGTGTAGATGCTTCTAAAATGAGTTTAGATCCTGACATCTCTAAAACAAGCAGCGCCGGAACCCTTTCTTTAGACGGGGAAAATATAAAGCTTCATATCTTCTTAGACAGATCCATGATTGAAGCCTATGCTAATGGCGAAAAAAGCATCACCACAAGAGCATATCCAACGAGAGCGGACGCTTTAGGAATCGAGCTGTGGAGTCAAAATGGAACAGCTAAAATTGTATCGATGAAAGTAAATGAGATGGGCTCAGCTTATAGTGACAACGTCGTCCCAGCGTATTATGGGGATGAATCCGAACATGAAGAAATTCCACATGGTGAATTAACAAATCATGATTTTCAAACTGGTGATTTGTCAGGCTGGACCATTGTGGAAGGAAATACGTTCACTGATGACCATGTTACAAATAAAATCGATTGGGGCTGGGGTGGTCCATTCGGGCAGGCAACAACATCGGTAGACCCAAATAGGTACCATTTATGGGGCTTTAACCCTGATCATGGTGGTGATTCTGCTACAGGTGTATTGAAATCTGAAAACTTTACTCTTGGGGGGGATGGTCAAATTGATTTCTTAACCTCCGGAGGGGCAGATGAGCAGCTTCTCTATGTTGCACTTGTAAATGCAGAAACAAATGAAATTCTAATGAAAGCCACTGGTCATAATGGTGAATCCTATCGGCGTGTCTTTTGGGATGCATCAGAGTATAAAGGTAAAAACCTATATATTCAAGTAGTTGATAAGCATACTGGTGGTTGGGGCCACATTAATTTAGATGATGTAAATGTTCCAGTTCAAATTGAAGAAAAGCCTTAAGTAGAAATCTTCAAGACTTAAGCAGTATTAACAACATTTTCTGACTTTCTTCCTGCAAAAAATAAAATTTTTAATTTAAATTACAATCTTATAATCTTCACAATCTTATACTCATTTTGAACTTAACTGTGGGTAAACGAAAGTAAAGATCTGATATTTTTAAAGCCTTCAAATAATAATATTTGGAGGCTTTTTATTTCAAGCTGTCGACAAATTCTAATAAAAGGCTAAGGGGATTACTTATAAAGTTCTAGGTCCCCTTAATAACGAAGGAGTCTTGTAAGAATGTTTCAATGATTTTTTTTCGGTTGTTGCCCGATCCTTTTAAATTGGCAGGAATGTCTGCTTGATACCCTCGTATATCTCCTATATAATTAGTCTATACTTTTACTGAGCTTCATTGCATTTTAATCATATTTTAGGGATATCCCTTTTCTTGTTTATAAACTTCCATTCTTGGAAGTTTTGTTTGTTATTGAGATAGATAAAAAGAGGTGTTAATAAATGAAGGAAATTACGGTTGAGGAATTACAACAAACGATAAAGCATCCGGTCATTATTGATATCCGTGCACCTATTGAGTTTAAGGATGGTGCAATTCCGGGAGCAATCAACATTCCTTTATTTACAGATAAAGAGCGAGAGGAAATTGGAACCATCTATAAACATGAAGGACAAGCCACGGCCAAATGGAGAGCCATGGAGTTTGTCTCACCAAAAATACCTAGTCTGCTTCATCAAATAAAAGCCGCAATGGGAAATGGGGAAGAGTTAATCGTCCATTGCTGGCGCGGGGGAATGCGAAGTAAAGCGGTCGTAACCTTTTTAGAATTTGCCGGCATTTATGCGATGCGTCTAACAGGCGGATATAAAGCATATCGGCAATACATTCTTCAGCAAATCCCCACGATGGTTCCCGAAAAAGCGATTGTATTGCATGGCCTGACTGGTGTAGGGAAAACGGAAGTTTTGAAGAAATTAAAAGCATTTGGGCACCCAACACTTGATCTTGAAGAAATGGCTGCGCATCGAGGATCCATTTTTGGAACGATTGGGCTCGGAGAGGGTAATAATCAGAAGACTTTTGATTCTCTTTTATACAAAGGACTTCAGGATATACAAGGTTCTACTTATTTTGTTATGGAAGCAGAAAGTAAACGGATTGGGAAAGCTGTCCAGCCGGAAGAGCTTATGGATAAAAAAATGACGGGAATCAATATCTATATCCACACCCCTCTAGGGCAAAGGGTAAAGCAGCTGGTAAACGAGTACGTTTTACCTTATCAGAATGAGCCTTGGTACCACGATCAAATCTCGATTGGAATTGAAAAGATTCTAAGAAGAATAAAAGACAATGAAATGAAAAAAGTGTTAGTCCAATCTTTAGAAAGTAAGGACTATCAAGAGATGATCGGCATTTTACTCGAACATTATTATGATCCGCGCTATGATCATGCAACCCTAGAATATGATGGAAACTTTATCGATGTTTTCGCGGATGATTTTGATGATGCTGGAATAAAGGTAATGGCAGAAATAGATAAACTAATGGTAAAAAACAAGGTAGTTTTTGAACGTCAAATTTAAGCCACTGTAAAGGGCCGGATAACCCGGCCTTTTTTTTGCATGAAAAAACCGCCGTGGGGCTGGCGGTTCTTAATCATATCCATATTTATTGATTCTTAAATGGCCTCAATCCACGACGTTTTATTTCATCTTTTAAAATCTTTATCCATTCTTTTTCCTTTCCAGATTTTAAAGCATCCCGATACGTCACCACTAACAGCTCGTTACTCATTATTTTCAACTTTGCAAGCCTCCCTCGGAATAATGGATTGAATATTCAGTTTTTATTATTGTAATCGTTTTCTAACCATTTGAGAACCTTTTTCACAAATTTGACATATTAAAAACAGATAAAATAAGTCAAAAGACTCAATGATAATTTAGTTGCACTACAGTGTTGCTTTTGATTATACTAAGGAATAGTTAACGGAAAGGATCGGTGCGAGGATGATTCATTTAACATGGCGTGAGCGTGAGACCATAAAGCAAGTAAAATGTGTTCATACGGATGCAAAAAAATACATAGTAAATAACGCATTAACTGCCGGAAAAATTTATGATGTTAAAAATGAAACAGAAGAGTTTTATTATATTATCGACAATACTGGTAAAGTCGGCGGATTTTACAAAGAATACTTCCAAAATGTAGACTGATGGGCCATGCCTGCCAGTCTCTTTTTTAATTATGTAACGGGGTGATAGGGAATGAAGTTGTGGAATGAGCTTTTTGAGTTAAATGGGGAATATGTCAGATTAGTTCCAATCAGCATTGAACATCTTGATGGACTATGGGATGCAGCTAAACCTGATGAAATTTGGACCTATATGGCTACGATTGTAAGAAGTAAAGAAGAGATGGAGCAGATGATTGCTTCGGCTATCCAAAAGAGAGAAAAGGGTACGGATTATACCTTTATTGTGGTCAATCAGGAGAATCGTATAATTGGAAGTACTCGATACTTGGATATTTTACCAGAACATAAAAGTCTAGAAATCGGCTCTACATGGTATCATCCTGATGTTTGGAGAACAAGAGTAAACACTGAATGTAAATACCTGCTGCTAAGACATGCATTTGAAACCTGGAACCTTAGGCGAGTTCAGCTTAAAACCGATTCCCGAAACCTCCGTTCCCAAAATGCTATTGAAAGATTAGGAGCAGTCAAAGAAGGAACACTTCGAAAGGACCGAAAAATATCGGGCGGATATGTTCGTGATACTGTTTTCTATAGTATCCTTCAAGATGAATGGGATACGGTGAAAAAGGAATTAGAAGCAAAACTGAGCGAAAAGTAAACAAAGCCAGGCATTATGCCAGGCTTTGTTTACTTTGCATCTGCTTATTGGTTGGTGCTAGCTTTCATTTCTGTGTTTTTTCCATTTTGATATACCTTCCGGCTTACCCATGTTTGCAGAATTAAAAACGTACCGCCGACAGCCCAATATAGCGGCAGTGCTGCTGGTGCAGTTATCGAAAACATGACAATCATAAGCGGAGACAAGAGTCCCATGAATTTCATTTGCTGCTGCTGAGCAGCAGGCATGCTTGACTGCGAAACTTTAAATTGGAAATAATAGATTACACCCGCAATAATGGTAATAATGATATCTGGGTGTCCCAGACTAAACCATAAGAAACGGTGGGTGGCAATCTCTTCAGAACCACGAATGGCGTAATAAAAACCCGTTAGGATTGGCATTTGAATTAGAAGTGGTAAACAGCCCATATTCAATGGATTTACCCCATGCTTCTGGTAAAGCCCCATTAATTCCTGTTGCAGCTCTTGTTTCTTTTTTGGATCCTTCTCTTCCTTGACTTTCTTTTGGATGGCTTCCATCTCTGGCTTCATGACATCCATTTTCTCTTTCATGTCCATTTGATTTTTATATTGCTTAAGCATAAATGGCATTAATACGAGTCTAATGATTAAGGTAACAAGAATGATAGATAATCCATAGTTTCCGTTGAAAAACTCAGCTAAAAAATGTATTGAAACAATAAATGGTTCAACAAAATAGGTATGGAAGAATCCATCTCCTTTTCCGTCTGCTGCTGAACAGGCTGAGAGTAATAAAGTGGTCAATGCTAAAAGTAGTACAACCGGTAAAGATGTTTTGTTTTTCATATTTCCTCCTAAGAATGTTTATATGGTTATTAGTTTAAATAGGAAGGAGGAAATAGGTTCTTCTGTATCATCCTGTGAACATTCTTTTCTACGAATATAGTTAAAAATGCGGTTTAAAATAATATTTCTGTTTAAACTACACTTCTTCTTATAAAGAAACAGTGGGTGATTGATTTTTGTATGTGCAGGTTCACTTATGGCACCCATAAAGCAATATTCCACATTCCATGCCCAAAGTAATTTAAGAATGACTCCAAAGTAAAGGCTTAAATAAAGTGTTTCTAACGCATTTGCATCTGTAAAATCTATGAGCAGTTGGTACAAAAATAATCACCTCGCTTTTATTGCTATAGAATTGAGTATAAAGGAGAAGGGGCCAAGAATCAATTTATTCAAAAAATCAAAAAATGCTGCTCTAGCGTAGAGCAGCATTCTATTTTCAATTACTGTTTGTCCCAGTGTGCAGTGATCATTTCATAACCAAATTGGACTTTCTCTTCAGTCGGTGGTTCTACATGCTTTAATGGATATTCTAATCCAAGTGCTTCCCATTTATAAACACCGAGCTTATGATAAGGAAGTATTTCAATCTTTTGTACATTTTTCAGTGTTCCTATAAATTCTCCAAGCTTTTGAAGATCCTCTGGATCATCTGAAACAGTAGGCACGAGGACATGGCGTACCCAAACTGGTACTTTACTGTCAGATAAAAACTTGGCAAATTCAAGAATATGGTCATTTGCCATTCCGGTTAGTTGAATGTGTTTTTTACGATTAACATGCTTTAAATCGAGTAAAATTAAGTCCGTATATTGTAATAACTCTTCTAGCTGTTCAATAAACAGTTTAGAGTGTGAGAAGCAGCCTCCAGAAGAATCAATGGTCGTATGAATTCCTTTCTTTTTACATTCCTTAAACAATTCAGTAAGGAACGGTACTTGCAGAAGTGGTTCACCGCCGCTAACAGTGATTCCTCCACCAGAAGATTGGATGAAGGGAAGGTAGGACATGAGATCATCTATGATTTCGGAAACGGTCATATGTTTGCCGCTGCCGATTTCCCACGTATCAGCGTTATGGCAAAACTGGCAGCGTAATAGGCAGCCTTGTGTAAATACAACATATCGTATGCCTGGTCCGTCGACTGTTCCTAATGTTTCAATAGAATGAATATTTCCGTTCATGATGATGATCCCCCTTTATTTTTAAAGCAGTAGCTCCTTAGACAGGAGTCCCACAATCTAATTTACAGTGATTCGTGGAAAGTCCGGTTAATAACGTCTAACTGCTGTTCTTTTGTTAATTTGATAAAGTTAACCGCATATCCAGATACACGAATGGTTAATTGTGGATATAGTTCAGGATGTTCCATCGCATCCATTAATGTTTCTTTATTAAATACGTTAACATTCAGATGGTGACCGGTTTTTAATGCATATCCGTCTAAGATAGAAACTAAGTTACGAACCTGACTTTCCTCTTCTTTACCTAGTGCTTTTGGAACGATAGAGAAAGTATTTGAAATTCCATCCATTGCTGAGCTGTATGGAAGTTTAGCAACAGAAGATAAGGAAGCAAGTGTACCTTTTGTATCACGGCCATGCATTGGGTTTGCACCTGGTGCAAATGGTTCGCCGGCACGACGTCCATCTGGTGTGTTACCGGTCTTCTTACCATAAACAACGTTCGATGTAATCGTCAAGATTGACATAGTATGAACCGAATTACGGTAGGTTTGGTGCTTACGTAATTTTTTCATAAATGTTTCAACGATTTCAACCGCAATGCTGTCAACACGATCATCATTATTTCCGTATTTAGGGTAGTCGCCGGTTGTTTCAAAATCAACGGCAAGACCGTTTTCATCGCGAATTACCTTTACTTCACCATATTTAATGGCACTTAATGAGTCAGCAACTACGCTTAATCCTGCGATGCCTGTTGCCATTGTACGTAAGATTTGAGAGTCGTGTAAGGCCATTTCAATTCTTTCATAGCTATACTTATCATGCATATAGTGAATAACATTCAAGGTGTTAATATAAAGCCCTGCAAGCCATTCCATCATTTGATCAAACTTTTGCATTACTTCTTCATAATTTAATACGTCTGAAGTAATTGGCTGATATTGTGGACCTACTTGAATTTTTAACTTTTCATCCATACCCCCGTTAATGGAGTAGAGAAGAGCTTTTGCCAAGTTCGCACGAGCACCGAAGAACTGCATTTGTTTACCGATTTCCATTGCGGATACACAGCAGGCAATTCCGTAATCATCGCCATACTCAGGACGCATAATATCGTCATTTTCATATTGGATAGAGCTCGTTTTGATTGACATTTTAGCACAATATTTTTTAAAGTTTTCAGGCAGCTGTGGTGACCATAAAACCGTTAAGTTTGGTTCCGGAGCTGGACCTAAGTTATCTAATGTATGAAGGAAACGGAATGAGTTCTTTGTTACAAGTGAACGGCCATCTTGAGCCATACCGCCAATTGACTCTGTTACCCAAGTTGGATCACCTGAGAATAATTCATTATAATCTGGTGTACGAGCAAATTTTACTAAACGAAGCTTCATAACAAAATGGTCAACTAATTCTTGTGCTTCTACTTCTGTTAAAGTGCCATTTTGAAGGTCTCTTTCTACATAAATATCTAAGAAAGTAGATACACGTCCAAGACTCATGGCAGCGCCGTTTTGCTCTTTAATTGCTGCTAAGTAACCAAAATACAGCCATTGGAATGCTTCTTGTGCAGTTGTTGCAGGCTGCGAAATATCAAAGCCGTGACTGCTGGCCATTTCTTTTAACTCTTTCAAAGCGCGGATTTGCTCTGCAATTTCTTCACGAAGACGCATATTGTCTTCTGTCATTACTTTGCTTGTATTTTTTTGATCTTTTTGTTTTTCCTTAATTAAGAAATCTACACCATATAGTGCTACACGACGATAGTCACCGATAATACGGCCACGGCCGTAAGCATCAGGAAGTCCGGTAATAATCGCTGCTTTACGTGCTAACATCATTTCATCTGTATAAGCGTCGAAAACCCCTTGATTGTGAGTTTTTCGGAACTCTGTAAAGAATCTTTCGATTTCTGGATTTAGCTCGTATCCATAAGATTCTAATGCTGCTTTAGCCATCCGGATGCCGCCAAAAGGCTGCATAGAACGATTAAAGGGCTTGTCAGTTTGAACACCAACCACTTTTTCAAGTTCTTCATTAAGGTAACCAGGAGTGTGAGAAGTAATCGTAGATACAGTTTCTGTATCCATGTCTAGGACTCCGCCTTTTTCACGTTCCTGTTTTGTTAGTTCCATTACTTGTTCCCAAAGCTTGTTTGTTGCGTCAGTTGCTCCAGCAAGGAAGCTATCGTCACCTTCGTATTGATTATAGTTTTTTAGTATGAAATCACGTACGTTAACTTCTTTTGCCCAAGTACCTTTAATAAAACCTTTCCATTGGTCCATTATTATTTCACCTCGTAAGTTTGTATGAAATTTAATATAACAGTGTTGCTGTTATTTCTTAACTAAAGTGTAACAGATTTTTTGTGGATGAAGTTACGTATATTGTTAACATATTGTGAATCTTATTTAATGGTTGATTTATCAAGGTTTTAAATTTCCGAAATGATAATTGGCATGAGGCTTATGTATAAACTGTACTATAATTATTTGCATAAAAACGAAAACTGTTATATAAGAAAAAAACACTAATACCAACGTGTTTATAGTGTAAACCTATGAAACAGATACCCAATTACAATTAAAAAAGCAGGAGAGAAAACTCCTGCTTTTAATCGACGATGATGTCAGCTATCATTGGGCCATTATGGTCTCTGTCACCATGGACTTCACAAATTAAACGATAGGTACCCTCTTTATCAATTTGAAGAGGGACCATTGTTTCTTCACCTTTTTTGACTGTACCCTTGATGTCGGTACCTTCAATATAGAATGGGTGCTCTTCCCCGTTAACACCACTAATGTATAAATTCACCTTTTCTCCAGCGTCCAGTTGAATAGTACCTGGATCCCATCGGTATACTTCAATTTCCTTTCCGTCTTTCGTTTTACTGTTAAACTCTACTGTGACCATATGAATTTCTCTAATATCTTCATTCGCGGTTTGATTAAACACGGTAGTATCTCCTGCTTTTAGCAAAAACCAAGCAGAAATGGTTACGAGCAGGAAAGCTGTTACTAAAATGAAAACTAGTGTATCTTTCTTTAATACTAAAAATTTCATTATTAACCCCCCAATAATTTGTCCTATTTCATGTTTATGCAGAGAAGGGAGGGAAACTTGTCTCTTTTTTAAAATTTTTTCTATTGCTAGTTTTCTTTGTCATTTAGTTGAGTTTAGCTGCAATTATTTCAGAATAACGCCAAACTCTTTTCGGTTGAATAACAATTCTCCTATAAATATTTACATTCTAAAATATTTTGATAAAATCAGATGATAAATGAAAAGTAAGGATGTTGGAAATTGTCAAAATTAGTTTCATTTTTTATGATCTTGATGCTTATCTTATCGAACGAAGTTAACGCATACGCAGCAGAAAATCCGCCACTAGAGATAAAAAGTGAAGCTGCTGTACTAGTAGATTCAGAAACAGGTGCCATTTTATATAGTAAAAATAGTGATGAAAGATTATACCCTGCTAGTTTGACGAAAATTGCTACAGCCATTTATGCAATCGAAAAGGGAAAGGTAGATGATGTGGTCACAGTAAGTGCAAGGGCGGTAAAGGAAGAAGGGACTAGGGTTTATTTAGTAGAAGGGGAAAGGGTGCCATTAAAAAAGCTGATCCAAGGAATGCTGATTAACTCAGGGAATGACGCGGCCGTAGCCATTGCCGAACATTTAGATGGTTCGGTTGAACAGTTTACCGACAATATAAATAAGTATTTAGCCGAGAAGATCGGTGTCAGTGATACCCATTTTTCGAATCCCAATGGATTGTTTAATGAAAATCACTATACAACGGCATTAGATTTAGCCTTAATAACGAATTATGCAAAACAGAACCCCATTTTTACAGAGATTTTTGGAACAAAAGAGCTAGGATGGAGCAGTGAATCGTGGGAAACGAAACTGCTCACTCATCATCGCCTGTTAAAAGGTGAAATTCCTGTAGAAGGCATAACAGGCGGAAAAACAGGTTTCGTAAATGAATCAAAGCATACATTGGCAACAACAGCAGAGAATAAAAATATAAACCTGACCGCGATTGTTTTAAAAGCGGATAGCAGCAAGGCTTCGTATAACGACACTAAAAAGCTGATTGAATACGGTTTTTCTAGCTTTACGCACCGTATTATTAGACAAAACGAGTTATTTGCCCTAAATAAAAAAGAATTTTACCCTAAAAATGATATTGTCATTACCGAGCACGTCGATAATTCTGAAGAAGTCATTACAGAGCAAGGAGTGCTTGAAGTAGTAAACAATGGTCAAGTCTCACAATCTATACAACTTGAAGTAAAAGAACCGAAGCCAATTAAGGTGGTAAAAAAGGAAAAGCTGCTTTCTAGTGAGCAGAACGGTATTAATATCTTTTACGGAATGATCGTATTTGCACTTGCAGGATTATTTATTGGAGTTAAAAAAAGACATGTGAAAAAACAATAAGCCGCAAAAAGCCACGAAGAGAATCCCTCTTCATGGCTTTTTTTGAATGATATTTGAAATTAATAACATTAGGAAAGAAATCATCACCATTGATAGAACAAAGGACCAAGCTAATTTCATATTACCAGATTCCATTGCAACATATATCGCTGTTGGCGCCGTTTGTGTTTTTCCTGGTATATTCCCAGCAAACATTAAAGTTGCCCCGAACTCACCGAGCGCCCGAGCAAAGCTCATAATCATTCCGGATATAATCGATGGAAGCGTCAGTGGCAGGGAAACGAATAAGAATACCTTCATTCTGCTGCCGCCATCGACACCGGCCGCATCTTCAATATCTCTATCGACGGATTGAAAACCTAACTTTACTGCTTGGTACATAAGTGGAAAAGCAACCGTAGTCGATGCGATGATTGCTGCCAAAGGAGTAAACATGAGGGAATGTTGAAAAAAGTCCTCAATAAAAGCACCAATTGGGCTATTTCTTCCAAAAAAGTAGATCAATAAAAAACCAATAACCGTGGGCGGGAGAACAATAGGGAGCATGAGGAAAGTTTCTAGTAGCATCCTTCCTTTAAATTTCTTGTTATATAATAGTCTCGCAAAAAAAATCCCCAAAATACTCACAACTATAACCGATATTGCTGCTACTTCAAGAGAGAATCTTAGGGGATACCAAAAATCGCTAGTAAACATAATCATCAATCCAATACAATAAAGCCATATTTTTCGAAAATAGTTTTTGCTGTTTTCCCTTGTAAGTATGAAAGAAATGATTCAGCCTCATGTTTATTAGCTGACGATTTTATTATGCCTGCAGGATAGATAATAGCATCATGCGTTTGTTCATCTGCAGCTGCCACGACTTTTACTTTATCAGATACATAGGCATCTGTCATATAAACAATACCCGCATCAACATTTCCAGTTTCTACATATGTTAGAGCCTGACGGACATCCTTCGTTTGAATAACGATTGGTTCGAGGGTGTCCCAAAGCCCCAGATTTTCGAGTGTTTGTTTTGCGTATTTCCCTGCTGGAACAGATTCTGGTATGCCAATGGCAATTTTATTGATTTGGTTACTCTTCAGATCAGAAAATCCGTTTATGCTTGCAGGATTGTCTTTGTTGGTGACCAAAACTAGTTGATTCCTTAATAAATCAACCTGAGTTTTTTTATCAATTAATCCTTTTTGAGTTAATTCATTAAAGGGGTCATGTGCAGCCGAGAGGAAAAGATCAACCGGTGCTCCCTGGAGTATCTGTTGTTTCAATGCACCAGAACCACCAATATTATATAAAATTTTCATCTGCGGATTTTCGTTTTCAAAATTCTCTTTTATTTCGATTAGTGCTTCATTAAGGCTGGCTGCAGCAGAAATGGTTAGTTCTACAGGTTCAGTCTGTTTAGATTCTTTTGGTGAACATGCCGATAGGGCAAATAACAGACAGATGACCATACCAACAAGAATAGGGTTCTTCATTCAATACTTCCTCTCAAAATCTATCAAAGTTTCTTTTATCTATTATAACGAATGTATATTCTTCCTAAAAGTATGGAATAAGAAAAAAACTGCCTGGGCGGCAGTTTTAAGTATGATCTATCATTGTCCTATGTTGTTTGAACCTATTGAAGTCTGCTTTCTACCTGCTGACACACTTCTTCTGCGCTCATCCCATTCGCTTCAATAACCGAACCTTTTGTAAAGGTATCCTGCATTCCCATAACATTTGAGTCTAAACCAGTTACCACACAGCAATCGCAATTTTGTGCATCTGATTCCTGTCTAAGCTGCACTACATCATGACCTTTTTCCCTTAATGCTTCTAGAACATCTGTGAGTGATTCTTCTACTCCAATTCTTGCCATACAAAACACCTCCTCCTGTAGATTATCATGCCAAAGTTCCAGTGAATTATTCTGTATAAGTCACGATAATCTTCAAAAACTAAAAAAGGAGGTGTAATCATGGGAAAGCGTAAAAAGGATCCATCCACCATTGGCTTAGCGTCACCACAAGTAGAAGGCCAAGGAACTACAACAACAGAAACAGGTGCAAGAGAAGCCTCTTCATCACGCAGAAAACAGAAGAAAGACTAGGAAGAAAATCTGTGTTATTGAAAGAATTAATTTTTGGCACTCTGTTGATTGGTGCGGAAGGCACGAAGACTCCTCGAAAATGCTATCGCATTTTCTTCGTGCGTGGGCAGATTCAAGGAAGTAATTCAATGTCCTGCGGGAGGACGGGGCAGGGGAGACCCCGCAGGCGCTTAAGCGCCGAGGAGGCTCCCCAGACCGCCCGCGGAAAGCGAAGTGCATGGAGCACCAATCAACAGACCAATTTAGAAAGAAAAAAAGCGGACACGAGTTGTGTCCGCTTCAATATTTTACTTATTGTACATCTCCGCAACTTGCTTTTGAACTTCACTATTTTCAAGATATTCATCATAAGTCATTTGCTTATCAACTAATCCACTTGGAGTTATTTCAAAAATCCGGTTAGCGATGGTCTGAATAAATTGATGGTCATGTGAAGAGAAAATAAGTGACCCTTTAAAGTTTATTAAACCATTATTTAATGCCGTAATGGATTCCAAATCAAGATGGTTTGTTGGCTCATCAAGAAGTAATACGTTAGCTCCGTTTAACATCATTTTTGAAAGCATACAACGAACTTTTTCTCCTCCTGAAAGAACACTTGATTTCTTAAGTACCTCTTCACCAGAAAACAGCATTCTTCCTAAGAATCCTCGTAAGAAACTCTCACTTTCATCTTTTGGAGAGAATTGACGAAGCCAGTCAACCAGATTTAAATCGCTGTTTTCAAAATACTCGGAGTTATCCTTAGGGAAATAAGCTTGAGACGTAGTAATACCCCATTTGAAGGTACCGCTGTCAGCTTCCATTTCACCCATTAATATTTTGAAAAGGGTAGTCTTGGCTACTTCATTTGTCCCAACAAGAGCAATTTTGTCACCCTTGTTCATGAAAAAGCTGATATTATCGAGTACTTTGACCCCATCAATCGTTTTTGTTAAACCTTCAACCCTTAACAAGTCATTGCCGATTTCTCGTTCTGGTGTAAACCCAACGAATGGATATCGACGGGAAGAAGGGCGAATGTCGTCTAGTGTAATTTTGTCTAGTAACTTTTTACGAGAAGTAGCCTGCTTTGACTTAGAAGCATTCGCACTAAATCGAGCAATAAAAGCCTGTAGCTCTTTAATTTTTTCTTCCTTCTTTTTGTTAGCATCAGAAGTTAGTCGTGTAGCTAATTGACTAGACTCATACCAAAAATCATAGTTACCTACATAAATTTGAATTTTACCGAAGTCTAAATCAGCGATATGGGTACAAACTTTATTTAAGAAATGACGGTCATGGGATACGACAATGACTGTATTTTCAAAGTTGATCAGGAACTCTTCTAACCATTGTATCGCCTTAATATCTAAGTGGTTCGTCGGCTCATCGAGAAGTAAAACGTCAGGTCTGCCAAAGAGAGCCTGTGCAAGAAGGACCTTTACTTTTTCAGAACCGGTTAATTCAGCCATTTTCTTATAATGTAAGTCTTCACCAATACCAAGACCTTTTAAAAGAATCGCTGCTTCTGGCTCCGCTTCCCATCCATTTAATTCCGCAAACTCACCTTCAAGCTCAGCAGCTTTCATACCATCTTCATCTGTGAAGTTTTCCTTCATGTAAATGGCGTCTTTTTCTTGCATTACTTGAAAAAGTCTTGCATGACCCATAATAACGGTCTTTAAAACTTCATGTTCCTCGTATTCAAAGTGGTTCTGTTTTAATACTGCCATCCGTTCATTTGGACCAAGTTGAACCGTTCCGGTTTGTGATTCAATTTCTCCAGAAAGTATTTTTAAAAATGTTGATTTTCCAGCGCCGTTTGCACCAATTAGACCATAGCAATTCCCAGGAGTAAATTTTATATTTACATCTTCGAATAACTTTCGGTCACCATATCTTAAACTTACGTTACTTACAGTTATCATTTTATAATATCCTCCAACAGCAAAATATCTACTAATTATACCATTAAAATGGGTGAAGAGCGAATTCTTTGTTGAATGAAAGTGTTTAATGGGAAATATTAAAAAATATTGCAGAAAATTTTTCTAATTTTTTTTCCTAGTTTTCACACTTTATTCATATTTTTGTTGTAGAATTATTTAAAGAAGAAGTGAAGGAATAAAGTAGGTGAGAAGTATGTCGAAAAAGCAGCTTACTGATCTTGTTAATAAGTTAAAACAGGCCGGAATAAAAGCAAGTTTAACAAAACCAAAGTCTAACTACCTATTATCTCTACAGCAAATAAAAAAGTTTCCCTCATCCGTGAATTAAAATAGGTATTAAAAAGCGATTAATCCCAAGGACTAACCGCTTTTTTTATTTTCTCTTATTCGATTTCATCCATAATCTCTTCATAGACTTCCTGTTTATCAAACTCTTCTCCCATTGGGAACTTAGAAACATATTTATTGTTTTCATCGATTAAATAGGTAAAGGATGTATGAACAAATTGACCATTACCAGGGTCTTTATATTGAAACTGCAGTGATTCTGCAACTTCCCTAATCTTTTTTTGATCAGCTTTGATATTTTCCTGGTCACCCGTTAGGAAAATCCAATTGTCGGAATTAGTAATTTCAAAAGCATTCATATATTTTTGTAACACTTCCGGTGTGTCTCGGTAAGGGTCAATGGTAATCGTAACAAACTGAATTTCTTTACCGAAAACATTGCTTTTTTCTAAATCACTCTTTAATTGCACCATCTTTTGAGTAGTAGTGGGGCAAATATCTGGACAATTGGTATAGATAAATTCGACAAGTTTTAGTTTTTTATCTTCTCCAAAATTGCGAGTTTCTCCATTTTGGTTCATTAAAGCGATATTAGCTGGTACTTTTGCACTTGCATCTCGAATGAGAAAATAAGAGATTCCAGCAGTAATCAATAAGAACAATGCCAAACTACAGATTAAATAGATTTTTTTCATGTTTCTCCCCCCTACCAATAAAGATAAAGAATTTTTTTATAAAAAGATGTGGATATTTCGTGAACAAAATTGCATTTTGTTGTCAAGGCACCATCTAGTCAATCGTACAATGGGATACAGGGCAGTTTTCACAATCATTTTCACGTTTAAGATAATCGAGATTATGAATGATGATTTTTTTATGGTGAATTGAAATAATCTTTTTCTTTTTCAACTCAGTTAGCATTCGGCTGACGATTTCCCTGGCAGTTCCACAGAAATGAGCTAAATCCTGAGTAGTGATAGGCACGGTGAGATGTATTCCATCCTCTTTGTTCAAACCATAGCTGTTTGAAAGTCGAATTAATGTAGAATAGAGAGCGCCTTTTTTTCCATAAAGCACTAAATCTCTGAATTTAGTCATTGTCCTTCTAATATGGTCGTTCATCCACTTAATAAACTGGTAGCCAAGATTGCTGTTTTGAAATAAAGCCTTTTCGAGGAAGTCTAATTGAATACCCGCGACATGACTGTCTTCCATCACTCTGGCATTGAAAACATAACGCGGGTCTTCGGTAAAGAGGGTTAACTCCCCAACTATGTCATGCTCAGAACATAAGCGTAAATATAGTTCTTGGCCTTCTGCATTCATTTTTGATATTTGTATCCGTCCAGAAAGGATAAGGTACATTTCAGAAGCAGCCTGTCCTTCTTGAAACAGAAAAGATCCTTTTTTTACTTCAATGATTCTACCGGCAGCATGTAAAAGTTCAATTAATTCATTGGTAAGAAGGTTCTCTGTTTGAGTATCCTTAGTCATATCTCCCACCTGTTCTCATTATTTGGCCTAATCTAATCATAAGAGTAAAAAAAGTAAAGAAATAGCCAAATTAACGTCGATATTGTTAAACATTTTTGACGTTTTACATATAATAAGGCTGTGTTAAAGTAGACTGATGATTTTGGAACCTGTTGATTGGAGCGTAAGGCGCTTGACTCCTGCGGGATGAACGAGCTGAGTGAGACCCCGCAGGTCGGTACGACCGAGGAGGCTCACGGGCGAGCCCGCGGAAAGCATAGCGCCTGGAGCGCAAATCAACAGCCTAGTTTAACACAGCCACTAATAAAAATATTGGCGAATCATTAATTCATTTTGACATTTATTTCTGATTATTGTATTCTTTAAAAAGAATCAATATTTTCTTATAAAGGGAGTATGTTGTATGTTAGGTGTCGTTCTTAACTAATCCAATCAATTGGATATTTTCATTCCTTTGCAGCCTTGTTCATTTTTTAGTATGAATGAAGGTTTATTTGAGTATGGTATTGGAATGAAGTTAAGAACAATGGGCATACCAAGCATACAAGATTTTTTCCGTGCTGCTGTGTACAATCCTGTAGACAGTTTTTTTATGGATAAATACTGTATATAAAAACGGGGCAAAATACTCGTTTTATTTAGCTTAGCCGCAATGACATTGTTCATTGCGGCTATTTTTATTTTTATTTTGGAGGGAAATCATTGAATACACATACATTTAAGGTATTGGAAGTACAAGAAATTAAACAGAAAATAGCCGAATTTGCTTTAACAAATGAAGGAAAAGAAAAAATCTATAATCTAGCTCCGTCTACACATCTGAAGCAAATTGAAGCATGGTTAGATGAAGTTTCTGAGGCAGTTGAAATACTCAAGAAGAGCTCAAGTGTTCCAGTCCATGGACTGGGCGGGATGGAGCAAATCTTATCAAAATTAAACAAAGGGACTGCGCTGCGTCCTGATCAATTATCCAAGCTGTATGATTTTTTAGATTGTTGTGGGAAAATGCGCCGGTTTATGAAGGATAAAGAATACTATGCACCAAGAGTTTCATCATACGTCGCAGCAATTGAGGAGCTGCCAGACCTTGCAGAGGAAATTATACGTTGTATCCGGAATGGCAGGGTAGATGATTATGCTTCCAAAGAGTTATTGAAGATAAGAAAACAGATCACTATTCATGAGGATCGGCTAAAAGAAAAAACCATGCAGCTTATTCGCTCCAACAAATATAAAACCTATTTACAAGAGAATGTTGTCAGCCAAAGAGATGGAAGATATGTTATTCCTATTAAGAAGGAATACCGAAATAAAATTAAAGGGGCTGTGTTAGATACTTCTGCTTCAGGTTCAACCTTATTTATTGAACCCGAAGAAATTG
This sequence comes from Neobacillus sp. NPDC093182, assembly GCF_044754045.1. Lineage (NCBI taxonomy): Bacteria > Bacillati > Bacillota > Bacilli > Caryophanales > Bacillaceae > Neobacillus > Neobacillus sp. NPDC093182. The sequence goes on along the minus strand of NZ_JBIVOI010000001.1, from coordinate 5,608 downwards.
CTGTTTATCAAGAACAATTAACGTGGCTGCTAGCAGATGAGGATGTTGAAGTCCAAAAGGTTCTAACTTACTTAACGGGGCTCGTTGAAGAGAAAGAGCAGCAAATTCGTATAGCTATCGAAACAATGGTCCATTATGATTTTTTGTTTGCAAAGGCGAAATATAGCAGGTCCATTAATGGCGCTAAGGTTAAGGTTAATGATGAGAAGCAGATAAAGTTAATGCAGGCAAAGCACCCGCTCCTAGGTGATAAAGCCGTACCATTATCATTAGAGATGATGGAGGGAAAAAGTGCACTCGTCATAACGGGTCCAAATACAGGTGGTAAAACAGTAAGTATTAAAACGGTAGGATTATTGACACTCATGGTACAGTGCGGACTCCATATCCCTGCTTCCGAAGAAAGTAACCTAAGTATATTTCAGCGTATCTTAGTGGATATTGGGGACGGTCAAAGTATAACTGAGAATCTAAGCACGTTTAGCTCACGGATCGTTAACATCATTGAAATCCTCAAGGATACCAATGACCAGAGTTTGGTTCTTCTTGATGAGCTTGGTTCTGGAACCGATCCAGGGGAAGGAATGGGTCTTGCAACCGCGATATTAGAACAGCTATATCATAAAGGAGCAGTGCTATTAGCTACGACCCATTATAGTGAAATAAAAGAGTTTGCGGAAGGACATCCGGGATTTATTAATGGATCAATGGAATTCGATATTGAGACACTCAGCCCCACCTATCGGCTAAATATAGGCAGAGGAGGAGAGAGTCAAGCGTTTGCCATCGCCTTAAAGCTAGGAATTCATCCGAAAATCATTGAGAGAGCACATCAAATCACGTATAAAGAAATGAAAACCTATGACAATATAGAAACTGATATTTGGAAACAGAAGGAATTAGAAAAACAAGTCATTGTTAATAAATACAAAAATAGAAAAAAAGCTGTTGTTAATCCTGACGGAAATATAACTGAATACAGTCAAGGGGACAATGTGAGGATTTCACCGACAAATGAATTCGGGATTGTTTATAGCGGTCCTGACCAGCTAGGAAACTATATTGTGCAAGTAAAAGGGGAAAAAATAGCCATTAATCACAAAAGAATTAAACTATATATCGCTGCTGAGGAACTTTACCCCGATGATTATGATTTTGATATCATTTTTGAGTCGAAAGAAAACCGGAAGAAAAGTAAAATACTATCCAAAAGGCATGATGGTGAAATCATTATTGAACATAGCGATAACTAAAGAGTAAGCCTTCCGAATCGGAAGGCTACCTTTTATTTGCATATTTTTCTGCAAGCAGCTGTTTCACTTGATTATAACTTAAGCCTGACTGGTTATTTAATCTCTTTACTTCTTCAATATCCGTTCCAACTACAGTTAGTTTTTTTTCGTTCGTTTTCATATAGATTTTATTCCTTCCTTATATTGTTTATGGTAAAGATTGTTTTTTTAGCAATGAAAAGGACATTTTTGGTACATACTATAAAAAAAGGAGGCGGTTCCCATTTTTTATGGTAAAAGGGCTAAGGATGAAGAAGTTGAAGTAATTATGCTTGAAACTGAAATCTATTCTTGTATGGATAATGCTTGTATCGGCTGGATGAGAAAGGATTTTGTAACGGACGACTTGCTTTGCCCAATGTGTGGTAACGAAATGGCTGCAGAAATTAGAGAGCTTCCGAAAATATAAAGAAGAAAGTATTCAAAAAGACTGTCAAAATAAATGACAGTCTTTTATTCATCTCCAAAATCAAAGAAATGACCCTCAAATGCCTTTTGTGCTGATTCAGAAGTAGGAAAGAGCGCATCATCATCTTCAATTACATGAAAGGTCTCGTTTAGGAATAATGCAAGTGCATTGGGATCCTTCGGGTGAGCGACAATTTCTGCAGGTTTGATATTCGCAACAGTTGGTACATGTGGATTTCGATAGATCACAAACACTTCGTCTCCAGGCTTAGCACTAGAAATATCAACAATATCCATATCCATTTACCATCCTTCATTACAAATTTTCATTCTGCTGGCGAATTTCATCACCGGTTATCATGATATTTGCGTCCTGAAGTTCCTTGTGTTGATCAACTGACTCACCTGGAACATATTTTTCTGAAGGATAAATACCTCCATGTATGGATGTTTGCTTCTTCTTGGATGAACTAGATTCCTTTCCCATTACAAACACCTCCTTTTTTAAGCTTTTGCTTTCTCCATCGGGTTTATTCCTTCCTTATTTTTGAACAAAAAAACTCCCCAGTCTGGGGAGTATCGTTACTGTACCTATTCGTCTTTACTAGCTAGACAGCGATCGCATTCCATTAAGTAGCTTTCTGCTTGTTCTTCCATGTGCTGCCCGCATTGTGGGCATTCCTTTTTGGGTAAAGTGCGGAAAAATTCAACTGGACTCATTAACATTGGTAAAACCTCCTCTTTTTTAATACAGTTTATTACCTTTTTATTTGTTGTAGTACAGTGCGTTTAAAAATTTTTTCTAATTATTCTTCTCTTTTTGCTAAACAGCGGTCACATTCCATTAAGTAGCTTTCTGCTTGTTCTTCCATATGCTGCCCGCATTCTGGACATTCCTTTTTTGGCAAAGTGCGGAAAAATTCAACTGGATTCATTAACATTGTAAAATCCTCCTCCTTTTTTAATACAGTTTATAAACATTTCATCTGTTGTAGTACAGTATAATCAAAAAAAACAAATTTGTGTAGTCCTTTTTGAAAAATATTTTATTTTTTTTGAAAATTGATACATTTAACCTGCCTTTTCATTTTGTGCAGGCAGGGTTCATATTATGTATGTTGAATATTTGGTTAAAATAATATAAATTCGACAATTTTATGAACAAAAACACTTCCCGGCCGGAATTGTTTACTTTACAATCAGAGTAGAAAGAGTTTAGTTCATAGGGGGGATGCTGTAAATGGATACAGTATCGGGGGAATTTCATCCATTTTTAATTGTTATCGCCATCGGGTTAACCATCATGGCATCATATACAGGTTTAGATATGTTTACTTTGATAAAGAATTCAAAGAATAATAAAAGGTTTTTATTTCTTGGCGGTTCTTTAGCAATGGGGGTTGGGATATGGGTAATGAATTTCGTCGGCTTAATCGCTGCTGATTTTAATCGCTTATCTAGCTACCAAATACCCCTGACGATTTTGTCTATCTTTATAGGGATTGCCTTTTCAGGAATGGCTTTCATTCCTTTATTTAGGAAAGAAATTAAATCCATTCATTTATTTTTTGGAAGTTTGTTTTTAACCACAGCCGTTTTTGCTATTCATATAATAAGTATATACGCAATGAACCTGACGATTGATTACAATGTTCCGCTTTTTGTATTTTCCGGGCTATTGATATTTGGATCTTTTTTATTTTCTTTATGGATACTTTTTTCTTCAGAAACGTTCTCAAAAGGTAGTCAAACTTGGTTAAAACCAATTAGCGCTCTAATTATTTCATGTGCAATTGCAGAAGGGCATTTTCTTTTAAAAAGAGCTTCAACGATAATTTCAACAAAAAATACAGTGAATGGATCAATCAATGAAGAGGCATTTTTAATATATTTAGTATTGTTTGTGACAGTTTTAATTATTAGCGGATTAATAGCCTCGAGTACATTGATTAGTAAGCAGCTTGCCGAATCCGATACGAACTTGAAGGATATCAAAGCGGCGTTAGATGCTTCGACAATTGTGGCCATTACAGATCCTGTAGGAACGATTGTATTTGTGAATGATAAGTTTGAAGAAATCTCTAAGTATAGTAAGGAAGAAATTATCGGAAAGAACCATCGCCTGCTAAATTCAGGATATCATTCAAAAGAGTTTTTTCAGGAATTGTGGTCAACGATTCAATCCGGCAAGATATGGCGGGGAGAAATTAGAAATAAAGCAAAAGATGGTTCGATTTATTGGGTAGATACTACCATCGTCCCATTCTTAGACAAAAAAGGTAATCCGGTACAATATGTCGCTATTCGTTCTGATATAACGGATCGAAAGAAAGCGGAAAAGGCACTGTTGGAATCTATTAAAGAAACACGGGATATCACATTCGCGCTCGACCAATCTTCCATCATTGCGATTACCGATCATAAGGGAAAAATTACGAGCGTAAATGATAAGTTCTGCGAAATATCGAAATACAGTCGTGATGAATTACTTGGTGAGGATCACAGGATATTAAATTCTGGCGTGCATTCTAAGGAGTTTTTCAAAGAACTCTGGCGGACGATTGGTCAGGGAGATGTTTGGAAAGGCGAAATATGTAACCGTGCTAAAGATGGAACACTATATTGGGTTGATACAACCATTGTTCCTTTTTTTAATGAAAATGGAAAGCCATATCAATATGTTGCCATTCGAACCGATATTTCTGACCGAAAAAGAGCAGAAGAACATTTAACAGAATCAATAAAAGATAATACAGACATTCGTTTTGCGCTTGACCAATCGACTATTGTGGCATTTACTGACGCCAGAGGAATGATTACAAGCGTAAATGATAAATTCTGTGAGATCTCAAAGTACAGCCGGGAAGAGATTATTGGAAAAGATCATAACATATTAAATTCTGGTCATCATTCCAAACTATTTTTTAAAGATCTATGGAAAACGATTGGTGAAGGCAAGGTTTGGAAAGGTGAAATTAGAAATAAAGCAAAGGATGGAACCTACTATTGGGTAGATACAACCATTGTTCCTTTCTTAAATGAAAATGGGAAGCCATACCAATATGTAGCGATTCGTAATGATATTACAGAACGTAAAAAATCAGAAGAAGTTCTCCATCGCCAGGATAAGCTGGCAGCAGTAGGTCAACTAGCAGCGGGAGTGGCGCATGAAATCCGCAATCCGCTTACATCTATGAAAGGATATGCAGAGTTCCTTACATTAGATGAAAAGGACCCTGAACGCTTAGAATTTATGAATATCATTCTCGACGAAATTGAACGGGTCAATACCATTGTGGAAGATTTCATGGTATTGGCAAAGCCGAAGATGGTGGAATTAGAAGAAAAGAATGTCGTTCCAGTGATTAAAAACGTAGTATCACTGCTTGAATTTGAAGCTAGGAAGAAGCATGTGAAGCTTTCATTTGATTGCCCTCATGACATTATCCAGATTGAGTGTGATGAAAATCGCTTAAAGCAGGTGTTTTTGAACTTTATTAAGAATGGTTTCGAAGCGATGCCAAATGGCGGCGAATTACATGTCAAAACCATGATTCATGATAACAATGTTCAAATATCGATTCAGGACACAGGCGTCGGAATACCAAAAGAAAAACTAAAACAGCTGGGTGAACCTTTCTATACAACGAAGAAAAATGGAAACGGTCTAGGATTAATGGTAAGTTTTAAAATTATTGAAAATCATAATGGAAAAGTGTTCGTTGAAAGTGAACCAAATAAAGGAACAACTTTTAATATCCTTCTGCCGGCTAAACCAGCATGATGAAAACGGAAGATCCTCTCTTCCGTTTTTTTATGTGCGCTTGGCAGCGCATCGCTCTTATGGGTGAAAGTCCCTAACATGCCGTTGTGGCGGAAATGTATAGCTGACAGGTAGTGCGAGTATC